>JAITMC010000023.1 GCA_031277615.1 Chryseobacterium sp.
TTAATTGCGTTCCTTGCTGAGTGAAACGCCATTGCGAACAAAAATATCCGCAATATTATTAAAACTAGCGGTCATAGCGTTAAAAACAGCAGTAATGAGAAATCTCAACGATTTTTATTGGTGAAATTTAAATCTGCTCTATCTGCAAAATCAGCGAGAGAAAAATATCCATAAAGATCTGTGTTATCTGGGGAATCTGTGGGAAATTATTTTAACCACAAAAGGAGACAAGAGAACTTGACACTTAAGTTATTTTTTAAGTTTAATGCATTACACATAGAAGTTCACTTAAGCTTAAAAAATCAAAGATTTTTTGGGGTTGAATATAAAATTTGCGTAATCCGCAGAATCTGCGAGACAAAAATATCCATAAAGATCTGTGTCATCTGAGTGATCTGTGGGAAATATTTAACCACAAAAGATGACAAAAGATGACAAAAGATTTTAACACTTAAGTTATTTTTTAAGTTTAATGCATTACACATAGAAGTTCACTTGAGCTTAAAAAATCAAAGATTTTTTTGGACTTGAATATAAAATCTGCTCTATCTGCAAAATCAGCGAGACAAAAATATCCATAAAGATCCGTGTCATCTGGGGAATCTGTGGGAAATTTATTCGCTGCAAACCGGATTCTACGGAATCAAGAGAGATAAGAGATTTTTAATCAGCTTCAGTGTTATTTTTCATTAAACATTTTTTCCAATACCTGATACCGGTAATCAAAAATATGTTTCAGCTTGTTTTTCACCATAAGAACGTGAGCTATTTCACCCAGAAATCCCATAGGCAGTTCATAATCTACCGTGTCTTTCATCAGGACTCCGTTTTCGTTGGGTATGAATTCATGGTGATGATGCCAGAGTTTATAAGGTCCCTTTTTCTGAAAATCGGTAAAGCTTTTCTGAACGTCTACCTGAATAATTTCTGTCTGCCATTTCATTCTGATGCCCAATAAAGGAGAAACATAATAATCGATGAGCATTCCTTCATAAATTCCGTCATCTTCCATGGCGGTCAGCACGGTAAAATTCATGTCTTTCGGGGTGATTTCTGACAGGTTATTGGCCGAGGAAAAAAATTCCCATGCGGTTTCCGGGCTGCATTTAAGCTGCTGTTCTCTGTATAGGCGGTGTTTCATAATTTAACGTGAATTTTAAGATGAAGGGCCGGAAGCTGGAAGAGGGAGGCTGGATGTTATTTTCCGTTATCATTACCAACTGACCGCTTAATAAACGATTATTATTAATGGTTATTTGTAGATCCACATTAAAACGGGTTTTCCGGATTTCTTCAGCATCGGATCAATTTCGTTCATGGCATTATTGGAAATGGTGGGACATCCCCAGCCTTCCGGAGATCCTTTTGGGAATACTTCATCATCACTCATCAGATCCCAGGAATGAAAAACAATAAATCTCTTCAGTGCATTGCTGTTGGTTTCTTCAAGGCCATGCATCAGGTATTTTACATTGATTCCCCAGTTGCTGTATCCTCTTTCTCCAAGTTTATATTTTCCCAAAGCAGAAAGATGGCTCCCATCCTCATTACTGAACGCAGGCTGATCTCTGGATTCATCAGCACTCCATGAATTTGTTCCGCAGCCGTGCCCTACCAGGTATTGTTTTATAATGCTTTTATTTTTAAAATCCCACACAAAAAAACGTTTGATCCCGGAATGCAGGCTCATATCAATCAGAATACAGAAATCGGTATTCATTTTCTTTGAGGTACAGAATTTCAGGGCTTCATCTGCTTTTGCTTCTATTTCAGACAGGTTAACCGCCGGTTTCTTTTCAACTTCAGCAACTGGGACTGCATATATGTTTCTCTCTGGTTTGGGTTCATTCTGACAGGAATACAGGGAAAAAATACTGAGCAGTAAAGGCAGATATTTCATCGTGTTTATTTATAATGTCTGAAAATTCCGAAATCTGTGGGAGTCCATAGCGCAGCTTTCTGTCCGGCGGCTTTTAGAGCATCATTAGACCATGTATTGCAGGTATATAGGAAGCTGTACGTTCCTTTGGCATCATAAAATGCGTCATTGTCATCGTAAACAGCGTTGGTGGGAATCAGAATAAAACGTCCGTTCTGATCTCTGTCGAATTTATCTTCAACGAATTTTACCAGATTTTTATACTGATTTCTGCTGATCATGATCATTTTACAGTCTTCTCCTTCTTTCATGGTTCTGTAATAAGTACAGTGCATGGCTGATTCGCTCATCCAGAAAGCAGCTTTCACGGCTGTTGAAAATTTCAGATCAGCCCATGTCGGGGTATCCAGATAAAACCCTTTGTCTCCCCATCCTACTCCAATATAGTTGTAATCTGTTTTTTTTGATTTTATATTCTCAAACGGAATTTTCCGGCTCCAGTCCTGGAGGTCATTTTTCACCGGCATCACGATATCGGTGTGCACTCCGTTGGTATAGATATAAACGGGAACTACCTTTTCCTGTCCGTCATCTTTCGCAGAAACGGATATCAAAGGCAGCGTCAGGCCCAGTACAATATAAAGAATTACAATTCCCAAAATAACGCCTACGAATTTCAGGACATACATTAAAATCATTTTCACGGTCATGTTTTAATAAAATTTAATCTTCATTTTTCTGTAAAAGTATTTGTTTTCATCGAAAAATTGAGTATATTTAGTTACGAAATATTCACAAATATGCGTAAAAATACTAAATCACAAAAAAGGATTAAAATAAGAGTAAAAACAGCTCCGAAAAGAGTACAAAAAAAACGTTGATTTTCTGTGTGACTTTGGTCTCCTGAAAGTCAATTTTTCTTTTTAGAAAAGACTTTTCCAGCTTTATCTTATCTACAAATCTTATCCTCCTTGTTGCGAAAAAATTAAGGAATGGACGGTTATCCTCTCAGGTTTTGGAACAGCAAAATTCCAAACGGGAGAACGTCCGCAGAAACCGGGGCTACTTTTGATCTGAAGATTTTTCAAGGAACTCAATATTTCGTTTGAGTCCGGCAAATTTTGTTCTTTTTACGGGAGATTTCCTGAAGATTTCAGAGAATATTTCCTGAGTAATTTCTTTCCACTCCTCTTTTTTGAAATTTCTCAGCGCTTCATTGGGAGCAAATCTGTTCTGCTGATGAGGTGCCGAAAACCTGTTCCACGGGCATACATCCTGGCAGATATCACAACCGAACATCCAGTCTTCCATTTTATTCCGGAAATGATCCGGTATTTCATTTTTCAGCTCTATGGTCGCATAGGAAATACAGCGGCTTCCATCAATGATCTTTTCAGACACGATAGCATCTGTAGGACAGGCATCGATACATTTTCTACAGGTTCCGCAGTGGTCTGTCACCGCGTGGTCCGGAGCCAGCTCAAGATCGCAGATGATTTCAGCCAGAAAGTAAAAGGAACCGTTTTGTTTGGTAATCAGATTGGCATTTTTACCCACCCATCCTATTCCTGATTTTCTGGCCCAGCTTCTTTCCAGCACGGGAGCCGAATCTACAAAGACCCTGAATCCGAATTCACCGATTTCTTCCTGCAATTCCGCTACCATCTCACGGAGGATTTCTTTGACCACCTCATGATAATCTTCTGCATAGGCATATTTTGAGATCTTGTAATTTTCCAGAGCGGAAATTTTCTCTTCCGGAAAATAGTTATAGGAAAGCGAAATAACAGACCTGGAGCCTTCCACCAATAATCTGGGATCCAGCCTTTTATCAAAATAGTTTTCCATGTATTTCATTTCGCCATGGAAGTTATTTTTCAGCCATTTTTCAAGATTGGGGGCATCTTCTTCAAGGAAATCCGCTTTAGAAATACCACAACTCTGAAATCCAAAACGTTCTGCTTTGGACTTGATCAGCTGTGAGTATTTTTCGGCACCGGAGTTCAGGATTTCCACCCTGCAAAATTAAGATTATTTTATCAATAGTTGTGGTGATGACATTTAATCAAACATTTTCTAAGGAGGAAAAATATTTTTTGAAAACACAAAGGCTTCGTTTTTTGCTGTATATTTTCAGGGGGCAAAGAGTGGAATCAACGCTGTTGATTCGATGAAGCGTTCTTTTCATGCAATTACTTTTATAATAGAGAAAGTTTTCAGAAAAAAATTGCGTATTTTCGTTCTTATTTTTAATAATTAAAATTAAACAGTTATGTCTTTAATAGAAGTAATACAATCAGGAAATTATGAGCTGATCGATGTTCGTGAGCCTATGGAACTTGAGATGGACGGAAACATCGAAGGAGCAAAAAATATTCCTCTGGGTGAAGTAGAAGACCGAAAAGAGGAGATCCTATCCATCGAAAAGCCGGTAATCTTATTCTGCAGAAGTGGAAACAGAAGCGGAAAAGCATTGGAATATCTTAATGGTCAGGGCTTGAAAGACGGTCACAACGGCGGAGGCTGGGCTGAATTAAAAGCTGCATTGGAAGCCAATCAGGGAACTTTTTAAAAGTTCCTTTTTTTATATACTTTATGGATCTGAAAGCAATATTTGAAAAACTCTGTCACTCCTTTACAGAAGATCCGAACCTTATCACTCTTCTTTGGCAGGAAATTGAAGCCCGGTATTCTGAAAAAGGCAGATATTATCATACTCTTGTTCATCTTGAACAGATGATTCACGAACTGGAATCCGTAAAAGATCACCTTTCTGATTTTAACGGGGTTCTGTTTTCCGTGTTTTATCATGATGTTATTTATGATGCTTTCTCCCAATCCAATGAGGAAAAAAGTGCGGCATATGCTGTTCCGAGGCTTGAAAAATTAGGACTTTCTCCTGATAGGGTTTCAAAGATTCATGATCAGATCATCGCTACGAAAGCGCATCAGCAATCTGAAGATCATGACACCAACTATCTGCTGGACGCTGATCTTTCTGTTTTAGGAAAAGACTGGCAGACTTATCTTGATTACAGCCAGAAAATTCGTAAGGAATATGCCATTTATCCCGACTTTCTTTATAAACCAGGAAGAAAAAAGGTACTGAAACATTTTCTGGAGTTTAAAAATATTTTTAAAACAGAGGTCTTCAGAAGCCGGTATGAAATGCAGGCTGGAATCAATCTTAAAGCTGAACTGGAGATTTTATAAAGATTTTCATGGATCAGGACAAACACTGAGCATGAACGTAAATCTGTATTTAGTCTCGCAGATTCCACAGATGAAGCAGATCTTATATCCAGTCAATAAAAAATCATAGATTTTTTTAAGCTTAAGTAAACTTCTCCGGGTAAAGCTTTAAACTTTAAAAATAAACTAACGTATTAAATCTTCCGTGTCTGTTGTGGTTAAATATGAAATTCAAACTCTCTCGCCGAGCTTTTGTGCCTGATCTGTCGACATTCTTCAAAATAGCCTTATCGGGATTCAGAAGATCACCTCAGTTTTACGATCATAAAAAAAGCACCCAAAACTGGGTGCACACCTCATTTTTAGCAGACTTTTAAGATCCCGGACTGCAAACGGGCTTACTCCTGATATAACACAGCTCCTACAAACTTATTATTGGGGTTCAATTCTTCGTCAGGAGAATATGTCAAAAATAGATTTCAAAACAATACGAAGCTCCTATATTTAGTGCATATTTTTTGCATTTTCACCGATTCCGACGCCTCAAAAAATGACGTGAAATTTATCTATTATTTTCCTTAATCCGGTTAAAGTTTCAGAAAAAATCTGCTAAGTGAATTTTTGATTTAAATGAAAATTAAAATTAAGGTTAAAGATCAGATTGGTCTGTTTTATTTCAGCGACAGCTGATAGGTATATTTTTTGTACAATTTCAGTGAATTCAAATACAATATGTACAATTTCCGCCTAAAGCTTGTTTAAATTTCTAAATTCCACGCAAAATTTCACGAACAATACTGTTAATTTCAGGAGGCAAAGAATAGAATCAACACCGTTGATTCGCCGAAGCGTATAGATCAACATACCGGTTCATCAGCGACGAAGTTGCATCACTTTATCCATTTAAATAAAACGGAATTATTCAGCAACTTTTACGCTAATCTTTTTAATCAAAAACACCTTATTAAAATTTAAACAAGCTCTTAAAATATCTTATAAATATTTTCTGAAGTTCCAAAACTTTCTTTTTTTAAGGTAGTTTAAATCGGATTCATGGGTATAGGCTTCTCTTTCGAATGAAATTCTGCAATAGGCCATATGGCCGTCTTTTAATTTGAAAAACCAGTAATAATATTCAATAACGTAGAATATGTAGAAGAAAATGACCAGCATCTCAATCTGCTGTCTTAAATGGATTTTTTCGTGATTGATAAGTATTTTATTTTCCTTATCTTCGGGTTTCCTAATGAAGATAAAGGGAAAAAGAGCAATGCCGTTAATTTTTAATTTTTTTAATGGCTTTTGGCATATAATTATCATATAACAAATATAAAGTTTTTTGACTTAGAGATTTAACTTATGGCCCATTATGACATCAAAGAAGGTGAAGACTTTTACTATAATGAACAGGGGTACAAGGTTTTTACAGAGAAATTCCATCTGAAAAGAGGATACTGCTGTAAAAGCGGCTGCAGACACTGTCCTTACGGGTACGATAAAAAGACTGATACATTCATAAAAAACGATAAAAAAAATAAATAAAATGAAAAAATATATTTTTATTTTGTTAGCATCGGCTGCATTAGCCCTTACATCGTGCAGTCCTTTCCAGGTACGTTCAGATTATGCTGAAACAGCCAATTTCACAACGTATAAAACGTATAAGATCAGAATTGATGATCTGAAACTCAATGATATTGATAAAGACAGGGTTTTGAATGAGCTGTCGAGACAGCTTCAGAGCAAAGGCCTTCAGTCCGGAGAAAACCCGGATCTTATCGTTAATGTAAAAGCCAACCACAAAAAGATTACCGATATTACCAATAATACTCCTTACGGTATGTATGGATGGGGCGGACCTTTCGGATGGGGTGTTGGCATGAGCAGAACATGGACCAGCAACTACAATGAAGGAGCTATTATCGTAGATCTGATTGATTCAAAATCCAATAAACTGGTGTGGCAGGGGATCGGAAGCGGAATTTCCGTAGATTCTCCGAAAGCCAAACAGAGACAGATTCCTGAGATTATGGCTGAGATTATGAAGAATTATCCGCCACAGAGAAAGTAAGATATACATTATAAATGACAGACCGGTACAGTTTTTTGTGCCGGTTTTTTATTTGTATTTTTTAACAGGTATTTGAGACCTGTTAGTTTTAGGGTGGTCCGCATTTCGGACCAAGCAGAAAATTGGGGACAAACATAGATTTTCATTTGAATCGGCGAACCTTAAAATTCGGATCAAGCGCAAAAGTTGGGGGCAATATTAAAATACATGAATGTAAATTGAATTTTTTTTTCTTATTGATACTTTTTTCTTGAAAAAAAAGTATCCAAAAATTCAAGACTGGAATCATCCGCTAAAAATTGACATTGAATCCTAAAATTTCCAAACTCGCATGGAATCACACGGTTCTTCTTCGGCTCAAAATCCACCCATGCTCAGACAGTGGAAATTTTTTAACGGATTCAATCTCAATTTTTTTAACGCTCCTGCTTCCTAGGTCAATTAAACACTGTCTATTCAGACTATTTTTTCCTTAATCAAAATCTACCCGTTTTTAAGGTGAAAATAAAGTTAAAATTCTCCCCAAGTTTTGAGACTGATTCCACGTTTCCCGATATACTCTATTTTCTATTCCTTTTTTGTTTAAAAAATATCTTTCCTGTCGATTGAAAAAACAAGAATGCTATTCATTTAAAATTAACAGTAAAATGATTTTTAATTCACTAAAATGTGGTAATCTTACGGAAATTATATTGATATGAAAAAAATCATCTTATTCTCTGTGATAGCCGGGTTTGCCAATGCCCAGGCTCCCTCAGGATATTACAGCTCAGCTACCGGACTGAGTGGTGCGGCTCTGAAAACGGCCTTAAGTTCTATTATTACCAACGGACATCAGGACAAAGGCTATGGTGGCCTGTGGACAGGTTACAAAACCACCGATATTGATAAGACCTATGAAAATGACGGTTCTATTATGGATATTTATTCAGAGAAACCTTCAGGAGCCGATCCTTACCTATATACTCCGGGAGGAAACCAATGCGGAACTTACGGAACGGAGGGAGACTGCTACAACCGGGAGCATATTGTACCTCAAAGTTTGTTCAACCAGTCATCGCCTATGGTTTCGGATATTCATTTCATCCGTGCTACCGACGGGAAGGTGAACGGAATGAGGAGTAATTATCCTTTTGGAAAAGTAGGGAGTGCTACATTTACTTCAAAAAACGGTTCTAAGCTTGGTAATTCTGCTTCTTCCGGATACTCGGGAACTGTTTTTGAACCCATTGACGAGTTTAAAGGTGATGTAGCCCGTATGATCTTTTATTTTGTGACGCGTTACCAAAGTAAGCTTTCGTCTTTTTCATCTGGAAATATGCTGGGCAGCTCTGCTTTTCCGGGGCTTCAGACCTGGGAGCTGAATGTTCTTCTGGCCTGGCATAATCAGGATCCGGTTTCTCCGGCGGAAGTAAACAGGAATAATGCTTCTTACCAATATCAGGGCAACAGAAATCCTTTTATCGACAACCCGAATTATGTGAATCTGATCTGGGGATCCGGCAATCCGGGAACACCTAATCCTAATCCTAATCCTAATCCTAATCCGGGAACAGGCTGCATCAACGAAACCTTTGAATCTATTCCGGCTGCCAATGCTTCTTATACTACGAGAACATGGAGCAGCAACGGCGTATCATGGACGGCTACGGATGCAAGGACAGACCAGACCATCAGCAGCAAAGCGATTACGATCAGAAACGGTTCTCTAACTTCCGGCAGTTCCGCAAACGGTATCGGTTCTTTAACGGTAACCACCCAGCTTAAATTTTCAGGAAGCAACGGAAACCTGGAGGTAAAAGTAAACGGAACAACAGTGGGAACCGTTCCTTACAGCACGACTTCAACCACGGCAACGATCAGCAATATCAATATTTCAGGTAATGTTACCGTAAGCCTGGTGAATCCTTCTTCAGGAAACAGGATTGCGATTGATGATCTGAGCTGGACCTGCTATTCGGGAACTTCTAAACAAAGCAGAACCATTGCTTCCGAAACTCAGGTGCAGGAACTTCAGGTGTATCCCAATCCTATTTCAGGACAGGAAATTTTTGTAAAAGGGGATATTCAGTCTGTGAAAAAAGCAACTATTTACAATCTTCAGGGAAGACCTTTACAGATGATCGATCAGCCTTTTAAAAACGGGAATTCCATTAAAACCGGAAATCTCGGACAAGGGGTTTATCTGCTGAAACTGGATCAGTCGACTTTAAAGTTTATGGTGAAATAATTTTTTATACAATGATGATATAGAGACCGGCTGAATGCCGGTTTTTTTTATGGAGATTAGTGATCAGGTGTTTTTTTGAGAACCTATTTTTTTTTTGCAGACGCAAAGTTTTTTGAATAATACCGTTGATTTTTAAGGAAGCAAAGAATTGAATCAACTCCGTTGATTCGATGAAACTTACGGATAGGCAGAGCGTGGGTCTTATTTCTTTGGACCTTGCTGTGAATTTATCCTGTCTTTTTTTTCAGGATCTTTTTTCAGGCTGTAAAATGTATTAAAACCGGATATTTTCATATTGTTTTTTGCTGATTCAGGAATTTCCAGCATGGTTTTATCTTTGTACCTGAACAGCATGGTGATCATCACATTGGGAAATTCATGAATCCCGATATTGTAGAGATTGACACTTTCGTTGAAAAATTCTCTGCGGTCTGCAATTTTGTTTTCCAGTTCGGTAATTCTTTTCTGTAACTCAAGAAAGCTGTTATTGGCTTTAAGATCAGGGTAATTTTCGGATACCGCAAAGAAGGTCTGAAGTGCTCCGGATGTTTGATTCGCCAGTCCGGTTTTCTGATTGGGATCTGTTGTGTTTTGGTATGAAACTCTGAGCTCTGTCAGGCGGGTAAGGATTTCTTTTTCATAGTTCATGTAGTGTTTTGCAATGCTGACCAGATTGGGAATTTCATCTGCCCTCTGTTTCAGCGCAACATCTATGTCCCTGTAGGTTTTTTCAGCATTGAGCCTCAGCCTCACCAGTTTATTGTAAAGACTGATCAGGAAGCCCGTTACGGCAACTGCCAAAAGGATGAAAAATACGATTACAGTAGTCTGATTCATTATTGTAAAGGTTACCCGACATCAGTACCGGGGCTTAAAAATACATTTTATTTCAATTAAAGGGAAATTCCGGATCCTTCTTTTTAAAGAACATAAAGGAACGTCTGTGGTTCATTGGATATCCTTAAAAAAAAGAAGGAATGCCTTTTTCAAGACACTTCCTTCCTTTGATTTACACATCTGACTTTATCTGTTTTTTGTAAGTTTTTAATAAACTTCAAGTTTTGTCTTTCCTTCCGTAAGGTAATAGGAACTGCTGTTGAACATGGCTTTTGTCTTTCCTTCCACTTTATAGAGTCCCCAGATGACGCTTCTGTGTTTCAGCCTCGGATCTGTACTTTTCTGCACGAATCTTGCAAATTTTCCGTCTTCACTTATTTCTGTCTCATAAGTGTCGGCATTCTGCATTTTAAGGGTGGAATTCTGATAAACCTCCGTCAGCTCATTCCAGCCAATTTTTACAGTACTGTCGTTGTATTCCGACACATACTGATTGCTCATGCTTGGATAAACTGCTCTTGCCAATCCGTCAATATCTTTATTTTCGTACAGGTTTTTAATTTTGCTGTATCTTTCTTTTAATTCTGCATTCAGCACATCATTTCCCAGTTTCTTCAGGTTCTTATATTCTTTAGGCTGATTCAGCTGATAAGGAACGGATGCTTTAAATTCAAAAGTATATTCGTACGGGGTAAGGTTGTAGTCTATATTTTTAACCAGCGTTTTACTTCTGTTCATCATTACCTCTTTCCCCGGAGCATCGTGTTTTTTGTTATCAAATTCCTTTACATTAATTTCGAGAAAACTATGATCGGGATGATCGCTATATATTTTATAAGTGATTTTCTGCACTCCTGACCCGAAGATACAGTGATTGATGCTGACTGAGCTGCTTACTGATTCTTCTTCGAAATTCCTGTACACCGGCAGACCGTTCACAAAGATTTCAGCATGACACATATTCTGACCGATCTCTATAAAATATCTCGGTTCATAATCATAATGTTTAACTTTCTTTGTGATCTCCTCTACGATGTTTTTTGAATTTATTTCTATGTTATTTTGCATATTATCTTTTTTTTGTGAACAACTCAGGCTGAAAGTACCGATCAGCATCAAAAATATCAGTTTCGAAAACTTCATTGAATTATGTTTTAAATAAGTATATTTTGTACAGGGTAATGGTCTTTTCGCCAAAGATAGTGAAAGATTTATCCTCTTTATCTTTGTCGGTTTCTGTAGACGTTCCCCAGTCAATGCCCAGCTGCTGGTTCTTTACTTCGGATTTGAATTTGTATTTCCCTTTCAGACCTGAGAAATACAAACTGTTGTCTACAAAGAAGCCTCCTTCATCTTTCCCATACTGCTGCACAACCCCAAAGGAACAGTCGATTTCTAATTTAGCTTCCAGCTTCACCTGGGTTTTTAATGGCGTAAAGCTGAAGAGTTCTTTATAGAAGATGCTTTTTACCTCTGCTTTTCCTCTTACATACTTCCCAAATGCTACAATTCCTTTCACCTCATCATAATAATTACCTGCCTGTTTAGAGAAAGTATATGATTTTGTCAGGAAGTTATATTTTACATTCTGCTCGATACTTATTGCCCCGATAATACTTACCGAAAAGGAAATATTGGTTGTTTTATCTTCATAGGTGCCTTTAACTTTGTCTCTTATGTCTTCAAAGTCTTTATGTTTTTTTTCCGGAAGCTTATCCTTTAAAGTTTTATCGGTAATGTAGTCCAGAAGATCTTTACCTACCAGCTCATATTTTACTCCTATTAAAGGATCTATTTTGATGCCGGCTTCAAAGATCATGGCTACCCTACCATCGGCCTGCTTGTAGTAATACAGTCCACTTTTATAAGCCATGGAAGGTCCCACCAATTCAATAGAATCAGGCAGGCTTTCTATCGCTTTCACGGCTGTCTGTAGTCCTTTGGCCAGTTTTTTAATTTTCTTCAGTTTACTGATACCGCTTCTACCCCGGGTGAGGATCAGGATCAGGATTTCTATGACGATCTGCAGACATACGAAACCAAACATGGCTATACTGGTCGCATATTTGGTGTATTTGGTCTGGGTAATAAAGTTTACGGTAGTTCCGCTCAGGCTGAGGGCTGTTCCTTTCTTTTCCTGGGTACGGTTATGGATGGCGTGCAGCCCTGCCTGCAGTTTCTGAGCTTCGGATTTTATATAATCCAGAAGAACCTGCTTCGCCATGTAGTCTACGAGTGTTACTGAAGTTCCCAAATACACCCTCTCGATAAAGGATTCAAATTCCGTGACAAATCCCTGTTGCAGATCAACACTGTGATTATGGAAGAAATAATCATCCTCAAAATCATATTTCCCATGAGCCAGCCAGACAATATCCGGATATGTTTTCACCTGAAGGGTCGGTTTATCCTTCTGCGGATAGTAGGTACAGCTGTTGATGTAGAAGTAATAACTTTTATGCATTGAGGAAAAGTAGTTGATGTATTTTCCAAAATACTTGAGGTAGTTCGGGATAAAATCGTCCCCTATATCGGCACTTACCGGATAAACGACGGTATTTTTGGCTTCCGTTCTTTTCGGTACACCGGGTGCCTGAATGATGATTTCATCTTTATGGCTGCTTCTACAGCCTTTTCTTTCTTTATTTACGGCACTTACCGTAAGGTTTTTGGTTTTACCGGCAAACGGAGCGATCGTTTCAAAAATAATCGGAGCATAATTATTTTCATAATAGTTAAACCGGATCATGGCTCTCCTGTTCTGCTGGTGCTGGGCTTCGGTAAGTTTTGTCCCTTTATGGATCAGCTGGCTTTCCCCGTGTCCGTGGCATTTAAATTTGGAGGAACCCAGCCCGTTGCTTTTCATGAAATTCATAACAGCTTCCGATCTGTCCTGAGACAGCTTCAGGTTGTAATCTCCCGGGCCTCTTTCATCGGCATGGCCGTCTATGATGATCTGGGAATGCGGGTTGGATTTCAGAAGAGCCACTAAGGAACTCAATGTTTGCTGGGCATCTGCTCTTATATTGTACTTTCCGAAATCGAAAAATACAAAATGTTTCTGCTCCTGTGGCGTTGTTCCTACAGGCTTGATCTTTGTTTTTCCGTCTTCAAAAACAATAAACTCATCTGTTTCATTGATTTTGATCTGCTTGTACTTACAGGTTCCTACTCTTGAAATATCGGTATTCGGCTGCCCGATAATCAAAGGCGTTTGATTGGAAGGCGGTGTTTTGACAACAGCTTTTACTGCATTTTTAATGTTCAGATATTTGCCATGCCTGTCATTTCCCGCTTTATCTTTTACGTAAGTTCCGTTTTTTCTTTTAATTTTTACATAAAATTCCTCGTTCTCCTGGATGTACTTAATGTAAGCTTTCCACTGTGAGGTATTCGGAATTTCAAGGTTGATCTGCCCGTCTTTTACTTCCACATTGTATATGGTACGCATTTTATAATCGCCGCTCCACATTTCATTATGGACTTCAATGGTCACTACTTCCCCATTGATTCCTTCCGTGGCTGCATGGAAATGAACCACTTCACCGTAGGACAATCCGAAATTCTTGCTGTCTGTATTCCTGATATTCGTTCCGCCTCTTGTTTTGCTCCATTTGCTGGAGGTAATCAGCGGATCACAGAATCCGGCAATCATCAGTCCTGTAAAAGCCACATCCGGTTTACCGGTCATACTGGCTTCCACATAATAGGTATATCCACAGAGGCGTTTAGGGATTTTGTAGGAAAAATATTTATCGGTCATACAATGAAGACGTTCCACAATATTTTTCCGGTCCTTATCCAGGACCATCCAGTACAGCTTTCCTTTTTTCTGTTCTTCTGTGGTGTCTTTATGCCATTCTTTGATATAGAAATGGGCTTTTTTATCAGCAGGAACGCATACCCATTTATCCGGTCCGAACCGGGAGTTCGAATTGTTGGCCTCATTGGGCATCGGTACAAACTTTATTTTTTTAATTCCTTTCGGCATCGTTTACAATTTTGGGGTTTCTCCGGTTTCCACACCTTCATGGGTAGGCTTTTCTGTATACATTTCATCAGAGCTTACCAGTGGATTGATCTGCTGCTGTACATCCTTATCTGCATTTTTAAAGTTCTGCTGGCTGGCTTCCGCTCTCTGGCCGTGATCGATAATTTCGATGCATGGTGTTCCGGCAACGGCACAGATGGCTTTGCTTTTTTCTAAAATGATATAGCCGCCATTGCTGAGCTGTACTTTATCATAAAAGTCCTGCCATTCGGTTACCATGATCTTACATGGCGGTGGCGGGCCTCCGTTTTTGGTACAGTTCCCGAATGTATTTTTCTCGAATGTGGCTCCTCCGATTTCCTTAGTAGTTACGATGAGTTTTTTGGAACCATCTTTATCGTTGGCATATTCTTTCTGATGGGTGAGTACTTTAAGCTTATCCGGAGCCTGTCCGAACTGGCATTTGCACATCGCTCCCTGTACGACAATATGTTGTTCTGCCATGGCTAGAATTCTTTAGTGGAAATTAAAACTCTGGTTAAATAAGTGTTTCCGAATTCCAGGCGGACAAAAGAGGAATTCATCTTAAAGGTAACCACTGTGAGTGCACTGGATGTATTTTCGTCTACTTCTACCGAAGTTTGGTATAGCTGTGCATTATACCTTGCAAATTTGTCCCTGCATTCTGAGGCCGAACTGCCATTAAAGACTAATCCGTAGGGTAATCCTGAAACCATGTTATCCCCGTAATACTGCAGGCCGTAATACTCCGTTCCATCTGTCATATGTCCATAAATGAGGTTAAAATCATCGAAATCCCAACTGCTCTGTTTTCCGTTTTTACAGCTCTCACATGCTACCTGACTTGCTTTTATCTTTAAAAGGTTGGTAAATGCTGCTTCTGATGCCGGCAGGGAAATGAACTGTTTTTTATTGAACAGATTCTGTAGTTTTTTGGAAACGGTTTTCTTTTTGGGTGGGGCATCTGCAATATATTCGGTATCTTCTACCGCAACTGCAGCTTCTGCAGCTTCCGCTACTTCTGTGGCTGCAGCCATGGTAGCTTCTGCCGCGGCTTCTGTTGCCTCCGATACTTTTGCAGCCTTACCTTCCCCACTTAATAAAAATTCTTTGATCTCTTTCTCCAGAAGTCCTGTGGATTTCGTTTGCTTTACATCCACGTCTTTCCTGGACCAGCTGTCCGGAACGACTTCCTGAAGAGAAATACTGACTTTCGTACTTTTGGAAGACAGCTTTTTCATGGTTATATTCCAGGCCGCATGCTGAATGAATTGTTTAGGTTTTGCCCCGTTTTTCAGAGCAAGGATCAGATAAGGATTCTTTTTTCCTGCTTCATCTTTCAGGTTGTAGAGGTCAACTGAGGTGAAGAAATCTTTATCTGACGATGCCGCGCTTTTGACATTATCTTTTGTAAAGTCATTGCTGAAATTAAAAATAGAGTATTGTAAGTTCTCAATATTTTCAGGCACAGTAAACTCTGTTTTCTGCCCGAAACAGAGGCTGAAGCAGAAAGCTAAAGCCAGGGCAAGAAATTTATCGTTTAATTTTATTTTCATAGTATTCTGTTTATTTGGGTTCTGTTAAAGCCGCGATTTCCACGGTTATTTTCTTTTCATCTTCAAGGCTTATGCCACATTCCAGATAAATGGATTCTGCAAGCGTTGTGGTACCATTCAGGAAATAATGCAGTATGATGCTTCCGTCATGGTTCATTTCCGGGGCATCATCAATGATTAATGAGAATGGGGTTCCGCTCATAAAATCATAGGCCGACCTTTCATCATTTAATATTCCTTCGCCTTTTAACGGAATAAGGTTGTATTCATCTTTCAGAGGATCTGTTTCGAGTTTTATTTCAAAAACAGGCTCCATTACGTTATCTACTACCGGAAATGTATCTGTAATTCCTGTTTGATATTCTTCCCCGAAACGCTGATAAATACCGAAGAATAAAGTTCTGATGAAATAGTCTTTTTTCAGATAAAGCCCGATGGCTTCAGGTTCGTTGATGATCGCTTCAATTTTTTCACAATAAAGATCTACGGTTTCCCCATCGAATATCCGATAGACTTCTTCTTTCACAGCGGGCCATCTTTCTTTGAATACGGAAAGGTTTTCCACGGCATTGAATTTTCCCTTCTGATCTGTACTGATCTGCAGAGGATAGAGTACTTTGGAGGTTTTATAAGCCAGCAGATCGGCTATTTCATTCACTTCTTCTTCGTTCAGATACAATGCGGAAGTTCGGTCGATTTCAAAAAAATGCAGTTTGTTTTCAGTTTTCAGCCAGCGTACGGAAGTTTCGTATTTCAGTTCGCTTCTCTGTCTTCCGTTATCAATGGTAATGGCTGTTGCATATTTTTGGAAGGAATTCTCAGGATGGAACGGCAATGTATTTCCCGGCCCGAATTTCACCAGCCTGTTTTTATCGGTAACGGCTGTTCTGGGCAGGAAAAGTTCTTTCTGACCGGTAAGCCCGATCAGGATCATATCTTTTACCTCACACCTGTTGTTATGAAACAGTTTCAAGGCATCCGCATCTATGCCGTAAAGCGATGCGATGCTCTGTAAGGTTTCATTATTCTGAATGGTATGTCTGTTAAACTTCTGCATAAATTCCCTGTATCAGACGGGTCATACTTTACTTTGGTTCATATTTTTTTGTTTCCCACATATTATCCATATCAATCTTTGTGATCTGGATTTCTTTATCATTTTGCCGGAATACCATTTTCCTGTTCTTCAGATTTTCATCCATTTTAAGAATGATTTCTATCGGCTTATTTTGATCTGCATTTTTAAACAGAGAGAATATTTCATCTTCATCAAAATATTTGACTTCAAATACGGTCTGGATTCCGTTTTTATCTTCAAACTGATAAGAGATCAGACGGGGAACCGCTCTTTCTTTGGATGGATTTTCCATTACTGACTGGTTGAAGAGGGTTTCCTGTTCGCCGTTATACATCTCCATGGTAACATTTTTCAGCACGTGGCCGGGAATTTCTGTTTTTGTTTTCCAGCTGTATTTTTTGCGGTAGGTATCCCAAATTCCGAAAGGAATGCCTTTTACTTTCATATTTTCATAGGCTTCCGGCACAGAGCGGCTCATATTAAAATATTCTTCCTGGGAAATGGTAGGGTTTCCCGGTACATAATCCTTCATGGCCACGGTAGTTTCCTTTGCCTGAAATCTACCTATTTCTACCTGCTGGTCATTTCCGTACATCCATACCACGGCTACTCCTCCAGGGGCCAGCCCAACCACAACTGATGAATAGCTTTCCTTTTCATTGGTTCTCCAGTTGACTGTACCTTCTTTAAAAAGTTTTTTGATCTTATCTACCGGAAGATCCCAGTTTCCTTTATAAAATTTATTTTCCAGAAATGATGCCCAGGTTACTTCCAGCCTTACCGGAACTGCTTTAAGGTCTTCTCCCTGCGTATGCAGAGATCCGCTGTAGCCCCATCCGGTATGGGAGATTCCTGAACAAGGTACGTATACATTGCTTCCGTCTTCAAGAAAAAGATGGCCCTGATAAATATTCATCGGGTATAACGAAGGTGAGCTTTCCGTAGGAAGCCATTGGTATTTTTCCATTTTATTTTGGCACGAAATGAATGAACTTACAAAAATCAATACATTAATAATAGCTGTTTTCACGTTCATTGTTGGTTCAGTTAAAATAATTTCGATGTGGTAATATAAAATATAAGGCTGCCATAAACAGCAATACACTTATATTAATGATCAGTTTGGTTCTGTTTTTTTTATACAGCCAGAAAAAGGTCTCCAAAAAAATGTACCCCCACACGGCAAAAAAGACATACAACGGAATTTCGTCTACATCATAAGTCTGCCCTTTGAATCCGCTTTCGGCAAACATGAAATAGAATGTCAGATAAGGGATCAGCAAAAGGATCAGTCTGAGAGCGGTATGTTTTATAGCTGTTTTCATGAGTTGGGAGCCATTCTTCGCCACCTTCTTACCTGCAGCCTGTTTGTATCCAGTGTATAGTTGGGTTTGTATCCGATTGCTCCGAATTTTGAGTTCCAGTGCAGGTATCTGTTTCTCAGATCCATCAGTATGTTATGATCTGCAACAATCCTGTTGAAATTTGCCACAGTGATCTTCTTCAGCTCCAGCTGTTTCCTCAAATCTTCAATCTGCCTGTTGGTATAGTAAACCATTTGCGGAGCAGTTCCGTTGATATATTCATCCAGTCTTTTCTTCACTTTGGTGAGGTCGAGCGGATAATAGGGTTCTTCTTTTCCGTTAGGAATTTTGTATGAGATTGCGAGGTTCTCAAGATCAATGGTATCACCATAATTTTTATTGACAAGCTCGCTCATGATATGCAGAGGAATGAAGCTGTATCTGTTGCTGATCTGTTCTCTGGTAATATAGGTTTCAAGCCAATAGTTAGGGCGTGTCACCTCCTCATTTTTAAACCATCCCTGTGCAATAAGGCTATTGAGATCGTTATTCAGAATCCTTTTATAGTCATCATCGTCCAGCCCGTCTCCCGGAGTATTGTCGAAATCCATGATCTGTTTTTCCTCCTTCATGTTATGCGTATAGCAGCCTCCGACATCGGAGTGTACCCCCGGCAGATAATAGTCTGTTCCTCCTGCCAGTTCCGATCTGGTGAGCATAAAATTTTCTCTATGCTCATCTGATGCTGCCAGGTGGATAATTTTGCCGGCTTTGAGTGTATTCAGGTTAAGTTCTACAACGTCATTGGTAAAATCAGGATCTGTGGTAGTTTCTTTTGCGTTAGGATCATAGGATGAAACGGTATCATAAATCCCTAAAAATCTTACTCTTATAGAATTATATGATATCTGGCTTCTGTTGAGAAGATTCCCAAGGATTCCGTTTTTGGGTTGAGTCTGTGTTACTTCAAACACGAAATTCCTTGCTGCCGCCGCTCCTCTGCTGAAACCGAATACATCAAAGGTAATGGTATTCACTTCATATTTTCCTTTCAGTTCATTAATCTTTTCAGAAATACGCTGGCATCCTCTTTCTACCTTTGCCCGGATCCCTGTGCTTCCGGCTCCATAAGCCACGCCTTTATGATTCAGTTTTTTATCGCTGTCGCTGCCCCAGTCCTCTGTTCCGATACCTTCGATATAGATTTTAGCAACATTTTTACTTCGGTCTTCCTTATACCAGCGTTCTTTCCGGGCTACATTGGAGAGGTCGTTGGTATAGCTGTCGTCTTCTTTGTTAGACTGTTTTTTATACACTTCTTTTTCCCTGGCCGTAGGAGTATGGCCGGGTTCATTTCCTCCGGCTTTTGTATTGGCTCTGTTATTCTGGGTACCGTCAAAAAAAATTCCGATACGGATATCAATCTGCCCTTTTCCCGGTGGTGACGGTTCGTAATTTCCAAAAACTACATTTGACATAGATTCTGTAATTTATTTGTTTCCATGAGACATGATTTTCTTGTTGCTTGCCAGAACAAGGTTTTCTTTTCGTGCCTCTACATTGATTTTTTTTGCAATTTTTTCAACTTTTTTTCCAACATTCAGGTGATAGGTATCTTTAACGGTTACTTTGATGTTGGTCGCTGTTTTGATGATGGCCATATCAGAAAAGTTTTGATTTTTCGGCACTGTTGAATTCTACGATCTTCCCACTTTGCATAGTCATATTTTCAAGCTCGCTGAACATGGATATTTCACCTGCAATTTCATTGGAGGTTTCCGATTCTCTTTTGAATTCCTTTTCTACCAGTTCTGTTCTGGTATCTGAAGATTCTCTGATATCTCCTGAGGCGATCTGTTCTATATCTTTTCCGGCCGTAGAACTGATATTTTCATTGGCCGTGCTGGTAATGCTTGCTCCGGCATCAATTGAAATTTCTTTTCCGGCGGTAATGCTTATATTTTCTCCGGCATTGAGCGTGAAATTTTTGGGAGCTTTTACGCTGATATTGCCCTGTCCATCCATAAAAAAGGTATTTCCGCTCGGATCCAGGATCTTTACGCTTCCTTCTTCGTCGTTCATCAGAATCCTGATTCCGCTTCTGGTCTGTATGGATTTCAGGTGGTTATTGATTCCGCCACCAAGCCCTACTCCTCCGTGGAACATTCCTCCCATTACGAATGGCCTGTCCGGATGACTGTGCACGAAATTCACCATCACCTGGTCTCCCACTTCCGGAATAGCAACATATCCCCTGTTTTGGGAGATCTGATCGGTTCCTCCGGCATCAGGGCTCATCATTCTGATAAAATGAGTGGTATCATTGGTCTGCCAGTCAAATCTTACCTGTATTCTTCCCTGTCCTTCCGGATCGGCATTGGAAATAACAGTCGCGGTCTGAGGTTCTGCTTTCGGAATATTGAATTCTGGTTTCGGAAGAAATCCTGTATCGGCTGCAATTCCTGTAAAACTTCCTTTATAATGCCCTATGGTATCGATCTCATGTTCAGATTCTGTGATCATGATTCTTGTAAAATAGGATGTCTCATTGGAATCCGGTTTGCGCATCTGCACATCGGCTACACATCCCGGGTGAAGGAACGGCACGGTAGTATTTCCTGATATGTTAAAAACATTGACTGCTTCACTTCCGGAAGCACTTTTCTGTGAATACTCCACATCGAGGTGAGTAGTCGCCTTGATCGGAGCGATCTGAAGTGCCGGGGTTTTATAGATATTGTTGTTGTGTTCATAGGCTGTCTTAGCCAGATCCCCAACATGCTTTACCGGTGTTGCACCGGACGTCAGCTTTTCATTTCTGTTACTGTTGTAGCCGTAAAACTGCGGTTTGGTGTGTACAGCCTTCAGTTCTACTTTAATATCATTGGCACTGCTCCCGTACGTAAGCATGATCGGCTTGTTCTGAGGCGGAAGTTTTCCGAAATGAAGAACTTCACCGTCGTAATAAAACTGTTCACCATATGCTTCTGCCATTCTCGCCAGATAGTTATAGTGGGTTTCATCATACTGGGTACTGTAGATGATCTGGGAAAAATTATTGGCCTCTACCCTGATATCAAAACGGCTTTTATCAATTCCCTGTCTGATAACTTCTTCGGCAATAATTCCCATATTTACGGGCTGCACTCCTCCGAAACTCTGAATATGGGGAGCACCGTCCAGCAATACAGTCGGGCTGTATCCTGTAAGCACGATATTGCCCAGGCTCATTTTTTCCTGGCTGAAACCTACTCCTGTAATGATTCCCACAAAGGTTCTTTCGGGGCTGTTGTCTATATCTTTATAGGAAATGACGGCCGTAAGACGTTTTCCCAGAAATTTATTAGCTTCTTCCAGAGAATGGGTCTGGCGGTCTCCCAAGGTATCATGCGCAAGGGTAAGCGTAAATTCATGATGTTTTCGGGTACTTTGTTTAAGCTTGAAATGTTTATAGTAGTTGATGATCTTTCCTTCTATCACGAGAGAAAGCTTTACCAGACGGTTAATGCCTATATGGTGATTTTCGGATATTCCGTCTGCATTTTGCGTCGGACGGAATGATGATCCTCTTGATTGTTCAGGTTTAACAGACATATTTTATAGGTGATTTGTTTTTATTTTGATAATTATTCAATTTCTACAGGAGTTAAAAAAAATAAATAAACTTCCATAGAAAATGACCTTCATATCAGGGAAAAAAAGACCGTCTTTCCGGGACAGTCTCTTTATATGATGTACTATTCGGAGTCTAGCTCAAAGGCCAGAATCCTTCATAGTAAGCACTACCGTAAATAATGCTTTCTGCGCTCACAATAAAACTGATCAGCATATTATTGCTGTCCAGCGCATCAAAATCCACTTCATGCTGGATCACATAGCCGTTTTCCCACTTCAATGTGATCAGGGTTCCTTCTTCATGAGATTTATTGAAAGTAATTTCTCCGCTTGTAGGCTTATATTTGCTGTTCAGCAAACTTTCCAGAATATCTGATTTTTCTGTTGCCTCTATTGTTATTTTGATAAGCGCATTAGACGGATCAGACGCTACACGTCCTGAAACATCCGTAGATCTTGCTACACTGTAGTTCAGCTTTAACAGCTTCTGACCTTCGCCTCCATTGAATTTTAAGATTCCTCTTGAATTTCCTGCCATATTCTTAAATTTTACTACTAATACCTTATTGTTTCATAAGGTTTGAAAAACAAAGATAAAGTTCAGGTTTTAAACAAAAAAGTTTTTAAGGCACAGTTTTATAAATTGTAGTAGTTCTACGATTTTTCAGCTGGGGAGCAGTATTGGAAAATACAAAGAAATCAAAGCTGAAAAAGCACGAATACGTCTGAGAAGTATGGGTTAAAATGATTCAGAAGTATGAATTAATAATGTTTATAAGCATAGGAAGCAATGATAATAATGAAATTGACAGCCGCCATGATCATCAGAATACTGCCGTATTTCCTCTTCCGGTCGACGACGCTCAGGCCGAGTGTGAACAGAAACAGAAGTAATGTGTATACGGCAGGATAAGTATGAAAAGCTTCTGAAAACTTCCCCTGAAAGACGAGCAGGATGGCCCTTTGGGCTCCGCAACCCAAACATTCAAACCCAAGGTATTTTTTGATAGGGCAGGTCAGCATAAAGTCTTCCATGCTCATATTTATATTATTTTATTTAACCTATTAAGATTCCTTAAGGAGAAATCAAAGTTTTTTCAGCAGAAGATTTAAACTCTGTGATAAGCAGCGTAAATCCTTAAAAATTCTAATCATGTAATTTCTTCGTACTGTATCAGGAAGAAATTTTCGCTCTGGTGTACTGATGGGGGAAAAAGCATTCCTCTTTCATTTCAAAAGCTCCCTGAACTGCTATATAAGGATTTCTCAGGATCTCTCTGGCCACAAATATCAGGTCGGCATCTCCGTTCTGAAGAATTTCCTCTGCCTGTTCCGGTGTTGTGATCAGTCCCACCGCTCCGGTTTTTACAGCGGCTTCATTTCTTATCCGGGATGAGAAAGGAACCTGATAGCCGTCAAAAACTGAAATTTTTGCTCCATGGATATTTCCGCCACTGGAAACATCTACCAGGTCTACGGCATGTTCTTTTAAAACTCCTGCCAATTTAACGCTGTCTTCAACGGCCCAGCCATTTTCCGCATATTCGGTTCCGGAAATCCTGACAAAAAGGGCTGTATTTTTATTCAGTTCTTCGTTTACGGCATCAACGATCTCTATCAGAAACCGGATCCTGTTTTCGAAGCTTCCGCCATATTCATCGGTTCTGATATTGGATAACGGTGATAAAAACTGATGAATAAGATACCCGTGGGCACCGTGAATTTCAATGATGTCAAAACCTGCTTCAACGGCTCTTTTAGCTGCTGCTTTAAAATTCTGTACCTGCTGCTTAACTTCATCAGCAGTAAGAACATGCGGAATTCTTTCATCGGGATGATAAGGAATCGGGCTTGGTGCCAGGGTTTCCCAGCCTTCTTCGAGCGAAATCTGTTTATTATTCCAGGTGGAGCCTTTTCTTCCTGCATGGGCCAGCTGAATGCCTATTTTACTTTCTGAGTGGGTATGCACAAAGTCAACGATCTTTTTAAGCTGACCAGCCTGTTCATCATTCCAGATTCCCATACACCGGTTGGTAATTCTTCCTTTCGGTTCCACGCCTGTAGCTTCTACGACAAGAAGCCCGGTTCCGCCCTGTGCCCTGCTTCCGTAATGAACAAAATGGAAATCATCAGCCATTCCGTTTTCGCAGGAATACATGCACATCGGTGACATTACCCAGCGGTTTTTTAATTCTATATTTCTGAATTTTATCGGTGTATACAGCATTTTAATCTTTTGAATTTCAAGTTAATGATCTAATGAACAAAAAATATTGTCCACCTGATTAAAAAGAACTAATTTTAGCCCCCCTTTTTTAGTCGTACAATATATGAAAAAAGACCTACAGATCAGTTACGAGTATTTTAAGAATAGCAGTGAACTGAACGATATAGAAAAAAAATTATTCGAAAGAGCGAAGGAAGCCCGTGAAAAAGCATATGCCCCCTACTCCCAGTTTCTGGTGGGCTGTTCTGTACTTCTTGAAAACGGTGAGATCTACTCCGGCAACAACCAGGAGAATGCAGCATTTCCGTCCGGATTGTGTGCGGAGAGAACTACGCTTTTCTGGGTGGCGGCCAATTTCCCTGATGTGAAGATTAAAAAGATCTTCGTACTGGGCGGCCCTAAGGAATTCCATGAGAAAAATCCTCCGATCCCTCCATGCGGAGCCTGCCGTCAGAGCTTAATTGAATATGAAACCAAGCAGAATGAGAATATCGACCTTTATTTTTCAAGCATGAATGAAGAGGTTTTCAAAGTACAGGCGATCAAAGATCTTCTTCCGTTTTATTTTGATGCTTCGTTTTTGTAATAGCTGAATCATCCGGATCAGAAAAACCATTAAATTGGAAATATAATATATCCGCAAAATCAGACAGGAGAGGAATATGAAAGTATATAAATTAATTTCTTTTCAGGTTTTGCGTGTTCATTAAAAGCAAAGATTTACAGATAGATTAATCTTTATTTTTTCATTTTTCTGTCTTTTTGTCTAATGCATTTTAAAAACTTATCTTTGCAAAAATTTTGGTTTCCAGTCTATTGGAAATAATAGGGAATTGGGTGAAAATCCCAAGCTGTCCCCGCAACTGTAAATCGCAATGAGAGTTTCTGCAAAAAACCACTGTTTATCCGGGAAGGTGCAGAACGCGAAAGTCAGGAGACCTGCCAAAATGCTAATTAAAAATATATTGCTTTCGGAGGAAAAGTAAAATAGTATGGATATAAAAAGATCTTTATTACTGCTTTGTTCGTCATATGGCGGCTTTCTTTTGGGACAGGAGAAGGCTATTGATACCATTTATGTATTTGATAACCAGATGAGCAAAGTGAAACTGTTTCATCACGTCAACAGTATTTCCCCAAAGGATATTGAAAAAAATTCTACCAGTCTTTCTGAACTTTTACGGTATCAGTCACAGATTTATATGAAAGAAAATGGCCGTGGTGCTGTTTCTTCTCCTTCTTTCAGGGGGACGAGTGCAGGTCATACGGCATTTGTATGGAACGGGATTAATATCAACTCTGTTTTTTTAGGTCAGGGAGATGTGAATAATATTCCGCTTTATGGTTACGACCAATTGGAAGTGAAGGCCGGCGGCGGAAGTGTTCAGTATGGAAGTTCGGCCATCGGAGGCAGTATCCACCTGAACAACAGCCTTGAATTCAACAGAGGTTTTGGGGCTTCCCTGTATGCTGAAGTGGCTTCTTTCGGAACGTACAATAATTTCGCAAAGGCTTCTTACAGCAATGATAAATTCAGCTTTAAAGCTTCGGGCAGCTATGTGATCAGTGAAAATGATTATAAAGTTCCGGAGTTCGTTGTGGGAAGTTCGGCTTACAATAACCTGAACGGAAGGTATTACAATACTTCTTTCAATATGGGGGCTTCTTATAAAATTGCTGATCATCAGACAATTTCATGGCAGAATCAGATCTTTGATGCTTCCCAGCACTATCCTATTTTTGAGGCTAACGGAAATAAAACAAAATACAATGCCCAGACTTTAAGAAGTCTTCTTTCCTGGGACATCAGTACTTCCCGTCTTTCCAACAGCTTAAAGGCGGCTTATACGGAGGATAACTTCCAGTATTTCGGGGATATTACCCGTCCAAAAACAAGTGGTGCGGAAGGAAAGAATTATATTTTAAAAAATGACTTCAACTACTTCATCAGTCCGAAGATCAACATCAATGCAATCGGTGAGTTCCAGATAAATAAAGGGGAAGGTTATGAATCGGGGCTGAATACCATCAGCCGTAATGTGGGAGCTGTGGCAGGACTTGTAAGGTATTTTGCTACCAAAGATCTTCGTTTTGAGGCCGGGATCAAGCAGAATTTCATTGAAGATATCTCCTCCCCGCTTCTGTATTCCTTTTCGGGAAAGTGGAATGCTTTAAAATGGTATCATGCAGGGATCAGCTTTTCCAAAAACTTCAGGTTTCCTTCTTTTAATGACCTTTACTGGCAGCCGGGAGGTAACCGTGATCTAAAACCGGAAACTTCCATCAATATCGATATGGACCATGAGTTTATTTTCGGTGATTTTAAGGTCACCTTAAGTCCTTACTATATGGATATTAAAGATTATATCAACTGGCTTCCTACTCCTTACGGATACTGGGGTGCTTTCAATACGTATAAAGTAGAATCTTATGGTCTGGAAACCCAGGCTTCATTGAATAAAAGCTGGGGTAAACACGGATTAAGGGTGGATGCCGGATATACGTATTCCAAATCCGTTAATAAGGAAACGCAGAAGCAGATGATGTATGTTCCGTTTCACAAAGCCAACGGAATGGTGGAATATCAGTATGATTTCCTGAAAGTGTATGCCCAGGGACTGTTTAACGGTCTTACCTACACAACGACTGATGAGAGCAGATCAACCTCACTTGATCCTTATTTTATATTGAATATGGGCGTTTCAGCAACCCTTTTGAAGAAATATACATTAGGGTTTAAGGTGAATAACCTTACGGATACGGTATACCAGACGGTATATTATTATCCGATGCCTAAGAGAAACTACAGTATTTATGCAACCATTAATTTTTAAAACTGAAAAATATTATGAAATTAAACAGACTTTTATCTCTTATTTTTGCTTTTGCCCTGCTTTTAGGTGTTTCTTCCTGCAGCAGTGATAATGATGAGCAGGAAGTATTCTACGGAAACGGTTATCTGATTGCCAATGAAGGTAAGTTCCAGAGCCCTACTGCAGAGGTGACATTCCTGAGCTCTGATCTGAATATGGTACAGGACAATATTTTCTCCACCAATAATGACAGTAAAAAGCTAGGTGATGTTTTACAGACGATTACTTTCAATGGGGATAATGCTTTTCTTCTGTTGAATAACTCCAACCGGATCCAGATCGTAAACCGCCGGAATTTCAAAATTACAGGTGAGATTACTGCTGAGCTTAACGGACCCCGTTATATGGCTTTTGCCAACAACAATATCTATGTAACGAATGATAAATTCGGTAGCGATAAATATGTAAGTGTTTATAAAATTTCAGACCGTTCTTTCATCAAAAAAATTCCGGTGAATGATGCTGCGGAAAGAATTGTAGAGGTGGGAAATAACATTTTTGTACAGAATGCCTCTTTTGATTTCGGAAATAAAATTACTTATATCAATACTTCAACAAACGAAGTTCAGAATGTTATTGAGCTGCCTGATGTAAACATCACCAAAATGATTGCCAGCAATCAGACGGTTTATGCTATTGCGACAGGAACTACGGATTCCTATATCTACCATATCTCCAGTACAGGTGCTGTTACAAAAACCACGACATTAACAGGAATTGCCAATGCAAGGAATCTCGAAATTTCAAACGGCAAGTTCTATTTCAGCTCCGGAACTAAGGTATACACGATGGATATCAATGCTACGGCTGCGCCTACTGCACCATTGTTTACGGTAGCCAGCAGTGCTCACCCTTATTCTGACCTGTACGGATTCAGCGTGATTAATGATAAAATCTTCACGTCTGATTCCAACGGATTTACTGCAGGCAGTAAGATTGTGATCTACTCTACGTCAGGAACAATTATCAAAACCCTGAGTGCAGGACTAGGTTCTAACGCAGTATACTGGAACTAAGAAAATAATACTTCGGTATTACTATAAATTTTTATTTTTTTTCATCATTTGTGTTTTTTTTCCGGCCGCTTCTCCGAAGCGGCCGGATTTTTTTATCTTCTGGCTTTAAAATAGGAAGCAAAGGAATCACAACCGCTCATCATATCAGCATACTGATCACCATAGCTGCCCGCCAGATCCTGATAATATTTATTTTTCTGAAGTCTTGCTTCTTCATAACCTTCTTCAGGATAAAAATAATCTATGGCTTCTTCCTGATGATAATCCAGTCTGTAGTTTTCACATCTGCCCTGCATTCTCAGGCAAAGGGCCTTAAACTTCTCTGTTTTGGCATTTTCCAGTGCTTTTCCATAATAGAACCTGGCCAGACCGGCGGTATTGAACTCTTCATTGTCCTCACGCACAGAAAAGTTTCCCGAGGAGCTCAGGCTGTATCTCTTCATCATCCATGCATTTCCGTACTGCGACATATTGTAATAGCAGTTGGCGACTAAAAAGTAGTAATAATCACGGTCTTTTTCATGGATGTTTTCTGCTTTTCCGATGTATTCTATCAGCTTTTGGATAATACTGATCTTACTCAGTCTGAATTTCTCTTTTTCCTCAATGAAATCGGGAGTATTCAGGATTTTCTACTTTGGAAAGATCTGCGGTATTAATGAAAACTCCTTATATTTGTTTAAAATTATGGATATAGTATATTTATAAAAATTTTCGACAACATTAGAAGGTGTAAACTTATTGTCTCTAACGAATCTGGAAAATTATTAGAACGATACTAAGTAAAATGACCTATGCTATACTCTTATGGCGTGGACTGTTACTTATTTGGTTCAAGGCAATCCAGAGCCCATTAGATAAATTTGTAGCAGTCCCACGCTTTTCTTTTTATCTAATCATTAACTCTTCTTAGGGACTTAGGAGAAATTAAACGTTCTATGATGTATCACCTTACAGATTTCTGTATGGAAATTAACGCTTTACAAAATAGTTTTGTAGAGTTTAAACTAAAAAAAAAACAATTTTAAACTATGAAAAAACTCCTACTATCAGTAGCTATAATGGCTACAAATCTTGTATTTAGTCAAGTTAATCTTGAGCATTCTTTTCCCGATAATGAAGATGTTTTCGTTTATAATAAAGACAATTCAACTCTGTATGTTTCAAAAACTTCTGATAATAAGATTAAAATCTACAATTCAAGCTATACCTTACAAAAAACTATAAATGTTCCTATGCCTTCTAATCATGGAATGTTTTATTCAGGATATTTTGGGTCAAATTCTTTCTTTATGTCTAAGCATGTTTTCAACAACGATGATAAATATGAATTTATGGTTGAAACCTATTTCCAAGATACTGTAGCAGGAACTATCACATACAAACTTCTATTGATTAATGAGGATGGTACTTTAATTAAGGATTTCCACCCCAATCCCTCAATTAAACAATCTGCTGAAAATTATGAAGTTTTCCATGATAATGTAAACAATACAAATAAATTAATTGTTCATAATTGGATAAATGGATCTATAAATCAATATGATGTTTATTCATTATCTACTTCTACACTCACTACAAAAGCGATACAATCACAAGGCAGGCTATCAGCTTATCCAATTCCTACAGATAAGATTTTAAACATTATAAATCCAGATAATGGGGCAAATAAAATTCAAATTTATGATACATCTGGAAAGTTAGTTATGAATAAATCTTTCAGCTCAAATGAAGACAAAATAGCTATTAATGTTGAAACTCTAACGAAAGGAATCTATATCTATAAAATTGGAGAATTAAAGTCCAAGTTTATTAAAAATTAAAATCAATCTGAATAAAATCTCACTAATAAAAAAGTGGGATTTTATTATGGTTTCCTTAATAGATGGATATTTTTTCTTTTTAAATCTGATGAAAATTTAAAATAATATGGAAAGAAAATATCATTTCTCTTGGAACCAAAAGAAATCTAATAATTTTAATTTGCTAAAAAACAGAGAAGTTTACCCAATGTAGGTGCTTTAATTTATTATTGATAAAAAGATTAAGAATTTATCTTCAACTGATTTGAAGGCCTAATTTCTCAGCTTCGGCAATGACAAATTTCTCAGCTTCCTGCTTTTCGTTTGCGATTTCTCCTTCAAGAATAGCTTCTTTTACCTTTTCTTTAAGGATCCCGATTTCACGGCCCGGTTTAAGGTTGAACATTTTCATGATTTCCTCTCCTGTAATCGGCGGCTGGAAATTTCTTACCTGGTCTTTTTCTTCCACTTCTCTGATTTTTACCGCCACATATTCAAAATTCCTCTTGAACCGCTCCTGCTTTTTGGAGTTTTTAGTGGTAATATCGGCTTTGCACAGGGTAAAAAGGTCTTCCAGATTTTCTCCGGCATCAAAAAGCAGTCTTCTCAGGGCAGAATCTGATGCATCATCTGTGATCAGGGCAATAGGACGGGATGAAAGTTTAACCATTTTCTGTACATACTTCATGTCGCTTCCCAAAGGCAGCTTCAGTCTCTGAAAAAGAGTTTTCACCATTTTGGAACCCAGAAATTCATGTCCGTGGAAAGTCCATCCTGTTCCCTCTACAAACTTTTTGGTCGGAGCTTTTCCTACGTCATGCAGCAATGCTGACCAACGCAGCCAGAGGTTATCCGTATTTTCAGAAATATTATCAACCACTTCCAGGGTATGGTAAAAATTGTCCTTATGGGTCTGTCCTTCCACTTCTTCCACACCTTTCAGCTCGATCAGTTCAGGGATGATAAGCTTCAGAAGACCGGTCTGCTCCATCAGTCTCAATCCCACAGAAGGTTTCTGAGACATCATGATCTTATTGAATTCCACCATAATCCTCTCCATAGAAACAATTTTGATTCTTTCTGCTTCCTGCCTGATAGCCTCCAGAGACTTTTCTTCAATGGTAAAATTAAGAGTTGATGCAAAACGTACTGCCCTCATCATCCTCAAAGGATCGTCTGAGTAAGTCTGTGCAGGCTCCAGCGGTGTTCTTAATATTCCTTTTTCAAGATCATCAACACCACTGAAAGGATCTACCAATTCCCCGAAATTATTTTTATTTAAAGAAATGGCCATTGCATTGATGGTAAAATCCCTTCTTTTCTGGTCATCTTCCAATGTTCCGCCTTCCACTTCCGGCTTCCGGCTGTTTTCGGTATAACTTTCTTTTCGGGCGCCTACAAATTCCAGCTCCAGGTCGTTATATTTAATCATTGCCGTTCCATAGGTTTTGAAAACGGAAACCTTTAATTTGGGATCCAGGTCCTGAGCTACGGTCTGAGCCAGCTCGATACCGCTTTGCTCGGTCACAAAATCGATATCGGTAGATGCTTTTCTTTTCATTAAAAGATCACGGACATATCCCCCGACGATGTACACCGACTGGTTATTCTTTTCCGCTGCATCAGAAATGATTTTGAATAGTTTTAAATTTCTATTCTGGGTAAGATTAATTTTCATCGTTTATAAACTGATCATTATTTCCCGCCGGGTTTTCACTCCGCTAGTCGTAATGAGCATACATTTTGTTAATTTTTCCTTCTTCATTAAAAAACATGACTTCAACCGCATATTTATCCATAATCGATTGGTAAAACAATGCTACAGACTCCACTCCGGCGGTAGACTGGATAAGCTTAAAATCAAGATCCGGAAATTTGTCCAGTGCTTTTTGCCAGTATCCACGCACGGCTTCTTTTCCTTTCAGTGTACTTTCTTTTCCGCCGGTTGCCATCGCAATCATAGGTGTACTGATCTCGATATCTTCGGAATAATGGGACAGTATACGGTCCAGATTGTGAGAATTCCAGGCACTGATCCATTCTTCAGCAAACTTTTGGTGGTTCATGGCGTCTCTTTTAGCAGTTGAAGTTCTGCAAAGATAGAATTAAAAAAAGAAATCCTGCCAATCCGGATTGACAAGACTTTAAAAACAAGCATTTCCGGGGGGGGTTACTCACGCAGCACTTTTATCCTGTTATCGCTCCAGATCTTAATAACAGAAGATCCGGAATATTTTGAAACTTTCTCACGGTCTTCTTCCACGGCATAATCCACCAGCCCGATCATCTCCGGCGAAATATCCGAGAATTTCAAAGGACTTTTATCACCGCTGAAGTTGGCAGAAGTAGAAACCAAAGGCTTATTCAGTTTTGTAATCAGTTTTTTGCAGAAATCATTTTTTACAAGCCGGATACCAATACTTCCGTCTTCTGCAAGGAGCTCTTTCGGCAGCCCTCTCGGATTTTCGTAAACGATGGTTACCGGTTTTTCGCTCAGATCAATAATTTCCCACGCCATTTCCGGAACATCCACCAGATCCTGAAGTCTCTTTTCAGACTCCACCAGGATAATCATGGATTTATTTTTCTCCCGTTTTTTGATGTCAAATATTTTATTGACTGCTTCTATATTGGTTGCATCACAGCCTATTCCCCAAATGGTATCGGTAGGATAAAGAATAGTTCCGCCGGATTTTAATATCTCGATAATATGTTCCATAATTCTGTTAAATTCAAAACCTGTGATAAAGGTAAAAAATCTATTGGTTTGAGGCCAAATTTAAGATTGGGTATTTTACTTTGGAAGAGGTTAAATGATTCCGGAGATCTATAGTTTTAAACGGGTTAAAACCCGTTTTTATTGAACGGATATATCGTTGAAGATTTATTGTAATTGGATATAATATAATCCTCAATTTACAAATTCAAGCGTATTATTTAAAATCTTAACCCATATATTCAATTGGAATGGGCTTCAGCCCATTCAACAAAAAAATAAAAAGCCATTGGCTTTAGCCAAAATCTATATTTCAAAATTATATTGATCCAGAAATTCCTGATATTCATTTTCAAAACTCTTTTTCTTATGATGGGCTTCCTGATTTTTAATATAATTCCGGATTATTTCAATTTTTGATTCCGAAACTGAAACGGCAAAATATTCATCCTGCCACGAAAATTGCTCTTTAGTAAGCCTATTTTTATTGATCCAATAAGAAGATTCTCCTTTTAGCATCTGTACCACCTTTTCAATATTCTGTCCTGATCCTAAGGAAATAAGACAGTGACAATGATCAGAATATCCATTGACCATATCCACATAAATTCCTTTTTCGGAAGCATTTTCTTTGATATGCTTCCAAACTTTAATCCTCAGATCGAAGGTATTCAAAAAAGGGGTTCTGTTTTTTGTAGAAAATACAAGGTGAATATAGATTTTAGTAAAAGACATTTGTGCTGTTTTCTCAAAAATAATGGTTTTAAATGATTTGGGGAGGGAATCAAAAATTAAAAATAATCTGTAAAAATGGAAAATTATATCATATTTTTTGCATGAAAATTTTGTTTTAAAGGGGTTGAAACCCATTTTTATTGAATAAACAATCCCTTATTTATTAAATGGTTTTCTATATTTTTTAACTTGTTTTGTTGATTTCATTGATATTAATTAAAATATAAAATTATTTTAAATGAAACGGGTTAAAACCCATTTCTATTGAATAAAGAATCCCTTATTTGTTAGATGGTCTTCTATATTTTTTTACCTATCCCTTCATTGATATTGAAAAATTAAATTGTTTAAATGAAACCGGTTAGAACCCGTTTCTATTGAATAAGAAATCCCTTATTTGTTGGATGGTCTTCTATATTTTTTTATCACCTCCTTCATTGATATTTAAAAACAAAAACGGGCTAAAGCCCGTTTCCATTGAATTCTATTATTCCTGACATATTGGATGATATCCCGGAAAATAAGCTGTTTATCTTTTCCATATTTATTTCAATCCCGGCAGATATCTTTCTTCAATAATATTCAGATGGTGATAATTGTGGCCGATGATGAGTTTTCCGATCGTTTCTACGGCAATTTCATTTCCGTTGGCGATGCCTCTATTGTTTAAAACAGAGGGATTAAAGGTTTCCAGCATGATCTGTGAAGATTTTCTTACCAACCGATATTCTTCAAGTAAAGATTCAAGGGATCTGTTATTGGCAAACGAATTGGCGGTATAAAGCTCTTCATCAAATCCGGGAAGTTCTGCCTTGTCACCTCTTGCAAAAGCCAGTATTCTGTACTGAAATACTCTTTCGGTATCTGATAAATGCTGTAGAAGTTCTTTCAGGGACCATTTTCCTTCGGCATAGGCAAAATGCCCCTGCTCTTCGGTAAGTCCTGAATATAATGTTTCTGTTTTCTCACCCGATTTTTTTAATTCTTCCAACCAGTTTCCGGAAGGAACCTGATCCAGATACCGTTGGATATATTTTTGAAAATCTGTCATATTTTTTTGTTTTTGGTTAACTGATGGTTTAAAAATAGAGTAAAAATTCCGTAAGAGCTGTTAATCATTACTCATTATTTATTACCCATTACTCATATCACTTATTACTCCATTCATAGAAATTCACGGCATCATACCGTTCAAAACCACAGGACGGATAGAGCTGGTTTCCGACATCATTTGTCTTTCCTGTTTCCAGAAGAATACCGCAGGCACCTGATGACCTGCACAGTTCTTTGGCTTCTTCTATCAGCTGTTTGGAATAGCCTTTTCCCCGATGACCTTCATTTACATAAAGGTCGTTCAGAAGCCAGTAGCGCTGCATTCTCGTGGAGGAAAATATAGGGTACAGCTGAACAAATCCAGTGAGATTTCCGTTTTCTTCCGCTACAAAAATTTCAGAGTCTTTATTTCCGATTCTTTCTTTGAGGAAGTTTTGAGCGGCAGGGATATCAGATTCTTTATGATAGAAAATCCTGTACTGATCAAATAATTCTGCCAGCCGGACAAGATCTTCGGCGGCAGCTTTTCTTGTATTTTTCATAGATATTGTGGTGGTGATCTTATTAACAAAAAAGAGAGTTTCAGTATGTTGATCCTCTCTTTTTTTAATATGTATTTTAAGAAAATGCTTTTTCCAGATCTGCGATGAGATCTTCGGCATCTTCAATTCCTACGCTTAAACGGACAAGATCATCCGTAATGCCTAGTTCAGCACGTTTTTCAGCCGGAATAGAAGCATGGGTCATCAATGCAGGGTGGTTGGCAAGAGATTCCACACCTCCCAATGATTCTGCAAGGGTGAATACTCTTACTTTCTCCAGGAATTTAATGGCGTCTTCTTTTTTACCTGACTTGAATGTGAAAGAAACCATACCTCCTGATTCTTTCATCTGGGATTTTGCCAGTTCATACTGAGGGTGAGATTCCAGTCCCGGGTAAATTACTTTGTCTACAGCAGGGTGGGTTTCCAGATATTTTGCCACAGCAAGACCGTTGTCTGAGTGACGTTGCATTCTTAGGGCAAGCGTTTTAATTCCTCTCAGCACAAGATAAGAATCGTGAGGCCCTAAAATTCCACCGCTTGCAAACTGAATGAAGTGTAGTTTTTCACCTAACTCCGCATCTTTAGCTATAAGAGCTCCGGCAATAACATCTGAATGTCCGCCTAAATATTTTGTCGCGGAATGCATTACGATATCTGCTCCCAGATCAATAGGTCTCTGGATATAAGGCGTTGCAAAAGTGTTATCTACTGCCACAAGAATATCTTTTCCTTTGGCAATATCAACAACAGCTTTGATGTCTACCAGCTTCATCAGCGGATTGGTAGGAGTTTCTACCCAGATCAGCTTTGTTTTATCTGTAATAACATCAGCAATTTTAGAAACATCGTCAAAATTCACGAACGTAAATTTAAGCTGATATTTTTCAAAAAGTCTGGTAAACATTCTGTAGGTTCCTCCGTAAAGGTCATCTACAGCAATTACCTCATCACCTGGATTCAACAGCTTTAAAACACAGTCGATCGCTGCAAGACCTGAACCGAACGCAAGGCCTCTCGCTCCGTTTTCAATGCTCGCCAAAGAATCTTCCAAAGCCTGTCTGGTAGGATTGGCAGCTCTTGAATATTCATATCCGGAATGTACTCCCGGGCTTTTCTGTGCAAACGTAGAGGTTAAAAATACAGGAACATTTACAGAACCTGTCGCAGACTCATGATGCTGCCCACCGTGGATTACTTTTGTATTAAAGTTCATATTTTTTATATTTTGAAAATCTGAAAATAAATTAATTTGAAAATAAAGCAGTGATATACCTTTGAATCACTCATTATTCTGTCTTCAAACCCCTATATTTTCAAACGGTTTTACATTTTTATAGCTGATTTTACAGCGAACTCTTCTGCGATCTGTTCCAGCCATTCTGCCACATCTTCTTCCCCTGTCGCTCTCTGATACGTATTTCCCAATGACACCAGGATCTGGTGAATAAACATCTTCATCTGGTCTACCGGCATTTCTTTGGTCCAAAGATCGATTCTTAAAGCTTCCATTGCTTTATCATCCCATACCGAGATCATGGTTGCTTTGGTTTCTTCCTTTTCTACTCCTCCATCCTGGGCATTCCATGTGATATTCTCGGGAATATGGTTTTCATCCAGTTCTACATCTATTGTAATCTGAGTTTTTCTCATATCAATCTAAAATTTTTCCGCAAAGTTAATACTTCTTGAGCTTATCTAAAATTTCTACGAAATTATCTTCATCAGGAAAAGGCGTATTGAAATTAAAAATCTTTCCTTCCGGGTCGATGATGATAAATCTGGGAATAGATTCTATTTTATATTTACCCATAAATTTTTCAGCATCGGTAAGCCAGAACTGTGGGATATTGGATTTTTTGGTCTTCAGATAATTTACCCATTTCGGCTTCTGCTCATCGAGACTGATGGATATAAACTGTATATTATCATAATACCTGTACTGCTGGCTTCTGGTTTCAAACACCGGACGGATCTGCTTGCAGGGGCCGCACCAGGTGGCCCAAAAATCGATCACCACATATTTTCCTTTGTATTTTGAAAGATTCTGCAGCCTGCCTTTGTCATTTTCCAGAATAAGATCCGGAAATACTGATCCTTTCTGAGACCTGTTGATCCCGTTTATCTTTGAATACAGCATCTGCTGATAATCAGGATTTTCTATCTTATTGATTTCAGATGCGAAAAGCTTATTTCTTGTGATGCTGTCTGATTGAAGCTCAATAGTCTTTGACAGATGTTTTGATAACAGCTGATCTCTGGAAATTCCTTTAGGAAGCCGGTCAATTTTCACAAAAAGAAGGCTGTCCGTATTAACGGACTGATCCGCATCGGTGAGCATCATATCCAGCTTATATTGCAGATAGTTGTCATTTTTGCTTAAAAGAGGAGATGGTTTTCGGATACTTTCATTCAGTTCATCAAGGAAAGGCTTGGGAGGGGCAAATTTCGGATCACTCCAGGAGGTCATTTTTCTGTAATTGCTGATCTCATTCAGGTATTCAATCGCCATCAGCTGTTTCCTGTAGGTTTTGTAGTCATCTGATAATGCATTGTTTTCCGGGTCGGCAAAAACATTCAGAATTCTTTTATTTTCTTTCCAGTCTGATTCTGCTAATTCATAAAACTTTTCAGGGTCATTATTATAATTCTGTTTTTCAAGGGTATAGCCAAATTCATAACCGAAAGCATTTTCGTTGTTCTGGTATTTCTGATCTGCTTTCCTGTTGGAATTGATATAAGAAACCATTTGGATGCTGTTCAGCCGGATATCAAAATCAAACCAGTCGCCGCTTCCCATAAAGATATTCAGTTTTTTGTTTCCGATTTCAAGAATATAATGATCCAATGGAATATCCTGTGCAGAAGACCAGCTGAAGGTGTTATTTTTTACAACTGCCGTCCCTATCTTCTTATGGAAGTCTTTAGAATAAATTCTTACGGAATCGATCTTGAGGTCGGTTTCCACTTTCCCGTTGATCACAATTCCTTTGTCTCCGGGCTGATAGGCTTTCGGCTTCTGGAAGGCATACAGAAATCCTCCTGCAATGAGTATCAATACGGTAGAAATGATGATCTGTTTTTTATTTTTCAGAAAAGCATTTTTAAACCCTTTTTTGCTGTACCAAAAGTATCCTATGGTAAGAAAAACAACCATCCAGAAAAGGCTCAGGTATTCCGAATACGAAATAAACCGGTTCAGATCCCGTACCTCTACAGACTTGGAAAAGTTATACAGCGAGCTGTAGGGATTAAAGAAATAAGATTGTTTCTGGACCATGGAAGTAATATTGGACGCCAGTCCCAGACAACCGATCAGAAAAGACCAGATGAATCCGGGAAACACTACGGAAACACAAAGCTGTAAAGCAGCGATCCCTAAAATAGTGATAAAAATACGGGTAATACTTTTCATCATCCACACCGCATCAAAATCCAGCAATTTGGCAGCATTCGGGTGAATATAATAATCCATGAGTGCCAATATGATATTGAAGCCGAAATAAGAAAGGATGCAGAGAAGGCCTATTATGATCAGTACGATATATTTGGCAAAATAAAGCTGGAATCTGCTTACCGGCTGGGTTTCCATCAGCTGCCATCCGTTGTTCTTATGATCGGTCTGCGCGATTCTGTTGCCTGCAATAATGATCAGAATAAGCAGCATAAAAAAAGTAAATGATTTCAGGGAATCACCGCTTATTGCACTCTCAAAGATGGAGTATGGAAGCTCTTCTTCGGTCATAAACGGAGACCTGAAAAATTCAGGAATAAAATTTAACAGCGGAATAAGTCCTCCCAGAACAATAGCCATATAGGTAAGTCCCAAACCTTTTGTCTTCAGCCATTCGATGTTGATGGCAGTTATTAATTTTTTCATCTGTTTTTAGTTTTTAGTGATTTCCATAAACCAGTCTTCAAGGCCTGCGCTGTTTTTAATCTCGAAAATTTCTGCATCTGCCTGAACGAGTTTTTTAACCAGAGCAGCAATATTTTCTTTGGACTCTGCCGTGATTTCAATTGTATTTTCATCAATTTGCTGAGGAGAATAGCTGTCCGGAATCTCGCTGATGAACTGTGAAGCATTGTTCAGCTCGATCCTGATATGATCATAGCGGTACAATTCATTAAGGTCTTTAATGCTTCCTGTGAAACGGATCTCTCCGTGAGAAATAATGGCAAGGTGGGTGATCATTTTTTCAATTTCCTGAAGCAGGTGGCTCGATATAAAGATGGTAACCCCTTCTTCCCTGTTCAGTTTAATCAGAAGTTCACGCATTTCCAGCATTCCGTTCGGATCCAGTCCGTTGACCGGTTCATCAAGAATCAGCAGCTCAGGTTTTCCCAACAGGGTCATGGCAATGGAAAGCCGCTGCTTCATTCCCAGTGAATAGCGTTTCATTTTCATATTCCGGCTGTCCCAAAGATCTACCAGATGAAGAACCCTTTCACATTCGGATTCGGGCAGGTCCCGCAGCCTGGAGATCACAAGAAGGTTTTCCCAGCCGGAAAGATGGTCGTAGAAGGCAGCCGTATCAATTAAGCTTCCGATCCGGTTGAATCCTTCGGGATAAAGCTCTGATAATGGACGGTCAAAAATCCGGATCGCCGCTTTTTCATCCGGAATGCTTCCGATCAGCATTTTCATCGTTGTGGATTTACCGGCTCCGTTGGCTCCTAAAAAACCAAAAATACTGCCTTTCGGAACCGAAAGACTGATATTTTTAAGCACCGGCTTGTTTTTGGAAAATTCAAAACTGAGGTTCTGAATCTGGATCATATTTTCCATGGATATATTTCGTTTACAGCAAAAATACAATTAAAACAGTAATATGCAATACAAAGTAGTATGTTTTTGAAAATTTATATCTGAAAAAGCCTTCAAAGGAGTTTTTGAAGGCTTTTAACTTATCGTGAATTTCAATTATTTAGGTTTATACCCTGATTCATTGAATATTTTGGTTGCATCAAGCTTTAAGAAATCGGTAAGCTTTGTTTCCGGCTTCTGTTTAAAGTAGGATTTACAGATCTGCCATCCTGTAAATATCCCGATCTGTGGAGACGATACATTATCTATTTCCGTATAAAACTTTGAAAACGGCCCCGGTGCGATAAAACGTTCAACCAGTCTTGGGTCATCTCCGAAAATCAGGTTACCTTCCACAAAATAGTTCCAGATATTGGCTTCGTTGGCAACCGCCCATTCGTACTGCTTCTGGGTGTAATTCATTTTCAGATAATCCGGAAAATCCGGAATAAAAGCATCCTGAAGAATCATGATCTTCCCGTTAAGAATTACCTGATCAATAAATTTCTGGTGGTCCGGAGATTCTGTAACGATATTTTCTGCAAAGATCTGTGAAACCTTAGGCACAATATTCTGAGGATTCATGGATTTCTGGAAATACAGCTCCAATCCTTTATAGTTAGGATTTCCGTCCCCCATAAAACCTGTAATATCTATGAACAGCTGGTTTCCTTTAGCATCATAAATAATAGGATCCTGAGCCATCTGAAGGGCAGATGAAAACAGATACACTTTCGGGTTTTTGAACTGCGGGAAATAATATTTAATATGTGAAAACAGGTCCTGAAGTTCTTTCTGAAGCTTTGCCTGATCTATTTTTCCGGCAGCTTCCTTATAGATTTTTATTTCCTCTGCATCCACTCTCCTTTTTTCAAAATCGGCATCGGAAACGGTTCCCTGAAACCATGGAAATCTGGTTTTAAACTGATCCAAAGGAATCTTTACATCATAAAACTCTTTGGAAATATCTGTTACGTCTACTTTTTCAGCAGTTTCTTTCACTTCTACTTTCCATTGGTTTCCGGGTTCTTTTTTACAGGAGCCCAGTGCCAGAATTAAAATAGAAGAAAGCGCAATAAATCTAAAAATCTTCATTATTTTTACATGAAATTTAAGGGTACAAAAATAAAGGATTAAAAAGACAATCGATGATGAAATTTAAAATATTTGCAATCCTTGGCCTGATTACTTCAGGATTTTCTTTTTATAGCGGTCAAAAACTTCATTTTAAGGATAAAAACCTTGAAAAAGCTGTGCTTGAAAATTTTGATCTCAACAAAAACGGTTCTCTTGAATCTTTGGAAGCGGATAAAGTAACCAATCTGTTTCTGGTTCAGAAAAATATCACCTCTGCTGATGATCTGGTATTTTTTAAGAATGTAAAAATGGTTGTTATGGACGATAATACCATTCCTGCTATTTCAATCAGCGGGATGGACCATCTTGAACTGTTTTCATGTACGGGATGCAGAATTTCATCTTTTAAAGCAACAAACCTTAAAAAACTAAGTACGCTGTATCTCGACAACAACCTTCTGGAGAATATCTCACTGAAAGAAATTCCTGCCATTGAGCAATTAACCTTATCTTTAAATCAGTTAAAAACAATTGATGTAACTTCTTTCAGAAATCTGAAAAAATTAAATATTGAACAAAACAGAATTCAGAAACTGGATATCTCAGAAAATACAGCCCTGCAAACCCTGAATATCGGGGGAAACAAAATGAAGGAGTCTGATATCCAAAAAGGATCCGGTGCCCATCCCACCATTTTCGGCAATGAAGACTAAAAACAAAATATCATGAAAATAGAAACTCAACGGCTTATTTTAAGACCTCTCGAAGATTCGGATGCTGAACGTATGTTCCTGCTGGATTCCAATCCTGAAGTCATGAAATACATAGGAATGCCAACTCTTACAGAATTGGATGAAACCCGGGAAGTCATCGCATTTATCCGGAAACAATATACTGACAACGGCGTCGGACGGCTCGCAGTCGTTGAAAAAGAAACCGGACTGCTGATCGGATGGAGCGGATTGAAACTTCTTACCCAACCCATCAACGGATACAGCAATATTCTGGATCTGGGATACCGTTTTATCCCTGAAAGCTGGGGAAAGGGCTATGCATCAGAAGCTGCGAAAGCATCTCTTGACATGGGATTCAATGAAATGAATGCCTCAACAATTTATGCGCACGCTCATTCCGAAAATGAATCTTCCAACCATATTCTGAGAAAATTAGGCTTTAAGAAAACCGGCGAATTTACGGAACCCGACGGGATCTGTTACTGGTACGAACTTCAACGCGAAACCTACCTTTAATATGCTGACGATACGACAGGAAGAAACAAGAGACCATCAACAGGTTTTCCGTCTGACCGAGGAAGCTTTCAGAAATATGGAGCACAGCGATCATCAGGAACAGTTTCTGGTAGAAAGGTTGAGAAATTCGGATGCTTTTATCCCTGAGCTTTCTCTGGTGGCAGAAAATGAAAACGGAGAAATTGCCGGCCATATCCTCTTCACCGAAATTAAGATCGAAAATGAAACGGAATCGTTCGGTTCCCTGGCTTTGGCTCCGGTTTCCGTAAAACCTGAATTTCAGAATAGGGGTATCGGAGGACAGCTTATTCTTTTCGGACATCTTGTCGCAAAAGAACTGGGCTATACTTCTGTTATCCTTATCGGACATGAAAATTATTATCCGAAGTTTGGTTATGAAAAAACCAGTAATTTTGGAATTTCTTTTCCGTTTGATATTCCGGAAGAAAACGGAATGGCCGTTGAACTGGTAAAAGACGGATTAAAAAATGTAACAGGTATGGTAAAATACCCTAAAGAATTTGGAACAGACTAAAAAATATACACAATGCAGACACAAAAAGTAATAGATCATATCGTAGGATGGCTAAAGGATTATGCCGTAAAAGCAAAAGTAAACGGATATGTAATCGGGGTTTCCGGAGGAGTTGATTCAGGGGTAGTATCCACTCTGGCTGCCATGACGGGATTGAAAACCCTTCTGATCGAAATGCCGATCCGCCAGAAAACAGATCAGATAGACCGTGCCTGGGAGCATATGAACGACCTGAAATCCAGATTTCCGAATGTAGAGGCTATGTCTGTAAATCTTACGCCTGCATTTGAAGAACTTTATAAAACCTTTGATGTGAAGGATGATCTGTATCCTAACGAAAAGCTGGCTTTCGCCAATACAAGATCACGGCTGAGAATGCTTACATTATACTATTACGGGCAACTTAACGGACTTCTGGTATGCGGAACCGGAAATAAAGTGGAGGATTTCGGAATCGGATTTTATACGAAATACGGTGATGGCGGTGTAGATGTCTCTCCTATTGCCGATCTTTATAAAACGGAAGTCTATACGCTGGCCAGAGCACTGAACTTAGTTAAAAACATCCAGGAAGCCATCCCTACTGACGGACTTTGGGATGTGGACCGCACGGATGAGCAGCAAATCGGAGCCACTTATCCGGAACTTGAAAAGATCCAGAAAGAATACGGAACAAAAACCGCTGATGATTATGAAGGCCGCGATAAAGAGGTATTTCTGATTTTCGACAGAATGCATAAGGCTGCCAGACACAAAATTGATCCTATCCCGGTATGTGATATTCCTGAAGAATGGAGAAATAATTAACTGATCCCCTATTATTATACTGACCAACCCATCCATTGTTATAGTAAAATATGATGAACAGTAAAATAAGAGCCGTATTATTCATGTGTCTCGGGCTTCTCTTCGGAATGTCTGTAATGTATATCTATAAAAATTTCATTGAAGACACGAAAGAAAATACGGGAACAGCCGACTATGAAAAAACGGCTGTTGAAAACCGAAACAACTCCGGAAACTCTTCTTCACAAGCTTCCATAGATGAACTTACTGAGGAAAAAACGGTTATCCGTTATGTACAGCAGCATCACAGGCTGCCTGATTATTACATCACCAAGAACGAGGCCAGAAAACAGGGCTGGAATCCTTCCCGGGGAAACCTCTGTGAGGTACTTCCCGGAAAAGCCATTGGCGGTGATAAGTTTGGTAACCGCGAAAAAAGACTGCCTGAAGGTGAAAAATATTATGAAGCTGATGTGAATTACCATTGCGGCAGCCGGAATGCCGACAGGATTATTTTTACCGGAAACGGAGAGGTTTATCTTACTAAAAACCATTATAAAAGCTTTGAAAAGCAGTAGATTTTACAGTCTGATCTTATTATGCATGCTGATCCTTTCGTGTTCGGAGAAGAATACCCGGTCCAAAACCGAAGTGCCGGCCATGACGATTCTGATACAGCCGTTCAGGGATATCAGCGCAAAAGAGGTGGCTATTGCTGCAGAAGGAATTCGGAAGATCTATCCGAATATAAAAGTTCTTGATCCCATTGATTTTCCTGAGAATACCTATTATAAAGAAAGAAACCGCTACAGAGCCGATTCTACCATTAAATTTCTGAACACCAGAACTGGGCACGGTTTTGTAACCATAGGTTTAACGGGTAAAGACATCAGTGTAACCAAAGGAAAAATAAAAGATTACGGGGTCATGGGGCTTGGATACAGACCCGGAAAAGCCTGTATTGCTTCAAAGTTCAGGCTGAATAAAAAGAATGCTGATGAGCAGTTTTTCAAAGTGGCTATTCATGAGTTGGGCCATACCCAGGGATTGAAGCACTGCCCTGAGAAAACCTGCTTCATGAGAGACGCGGAAGGAGGAAATCCTACGGATGAAGAAACAGACTTCTGTGCTTCCTGCAAAACTTTTTTAATTGATAAAAACTGGAAATTCAATTCAATATGAAGACAATATATATAGATTTTACAGACATCGGTGATTACGAAGATTTTTATGCCCAATTAAAGGAAAAGATGCCCCTTCCTGAGTATTTTGGGGATAATCTTGATGCTCTGTCTGATGTGTTAACCGGAGAGCTGGAAATGCCGCTCCACATCGAATTCGTTAATATGACCGTGGATCAGCTTGAAACTTTTGAAGACCTGCTTACCACCCTGGAAGATGCTGAAGATGAGGTAGAGGATTTCAGTTTCAGTTATTATCTGGAACAGTACGAAGATGAGGAAGATGAAGATGAAACGAGGAATAAATAACTGAAAAAATGATCAATAAAACCCGTAGAACAGCTCTGCGGGTTTTATTTTTGATGATAATCATTACAAAGTTCAGCTTTTAAAATTCATGAAATTTAAAAACGTAATATCATCTTTTATCCGGTGAAATACACAAATTATATCATATTTTTTCATCAAATTGATTAATTCACCGCATTAAAAATAACTTTTTGCTAAACACATTCCTTTTTTTTAATATTATTTTGAATCTGTATCACTTTTCTGATTAACTTATCAGGCTTATCAGTTGATCTGCACCGGTAATTTCAGTTGAAATAAAAAAACAACCCACTGAATGTCCGATCATTAAAAAAATTAAGTTATGCCATAGAAAAACGAAATAAACACAAAATAAAATTTAAAAAAAACAAATGACACAAATATGAAAAACTTTATAACAATGCTGATTCTGCAATGCTGTTTTTTTGTAAATGCACCGCTCAGTTCAGTTAATGGTATTGTAAAAGACATCCCTATTCCGAAAACGAATGGGAGATCTGATATCGGCCGGAACTTCAAAAAGTACAAGAATACAGTTTGGGTACATATTACTTCATTATTCATGAAGGTTACACAAGAAAACGTCCCGCAAGCGTCCCCAAAAGCAAATCAGGATGACAAGTATTACAGAGAAAGCAGCTTCGCCGTGGAAATATTTGTAGGACTGCTAATTATTATCGGTTGTCTGCTCTATTTTCTGATCCGGAAAAACAGCAAAGATTCGATGCCGTTTAATCCGTTCAAATCTGCACATCACAACCCAAAAGAACTCTCAGCAATACAGAAGGAAGATCCTGTTATCCCTGCTCCTCAACTTAAAGTGCCCCAAAAAATGTCCGTCCAAAAAGAGCGTGAAATTTTACAGAAGCTGGAAGAATGGGAGAAATCAGAAGCTTACCTGGACAGAAATATGTCACTTTCTTTATTATCAGCCCAATTAAATATCAACGCCAAGTATATTTCAGAAGTCATTAATACCCGCAAGGAAAAAAATTTTAACGGGTATATTAATGAGTTGCGGATCAATCATATCATCCATCTTCTGCATACCGATCCTGTATATTTGAACTATAAAGTCAGCTATCTGGCAGATTATTCCGGGTTTTCGTCACACAGTGCATTTACCACCATCTTTAAATCTGTTACGGGAATATCTCCTCATGATTATATTCAGAATATCAGTAAAAACAGAGCCGGTGAATAGCTTCGACCATTGTAAATAAAAAAGCACTCCTTTTCAGGAATGCTTTGGATATTTTATTTTCCGATCGCTTCGGTAATAGGATTTCCTATATTTCCACTTGGGAACTGGATCTTCAGTAAGGAAGAAACGGTAGGAGCAATGTCGGTCATATTATAGGTCTTGTTGCTTTCTCCATGCTGTATTCCCCACCCCATAAAGATCAATGGAATATGTGAGTCATACGAATTCCACACACTGTGGGTTGTTCCTGTTTTGGAATAAGGCGGCAACATAGAGTCGCGGGAAATCAGCTGAATATCACCACTTCTCTGTCTGTTGATTCCGTTGATAATTCTCTGTTTGATAGGCTCCGGAATCGTGGCTTCCTGTACTTCTTCTACAGAAACAGCATATAAAACGCTTGGATCTTTCTGAATTTCCCTGATGGCAAAATCTCTTACTTCATCCAGTTCCAGCTTGTTATCGTTCAGCAGCTTTCTGTCAAAATAAACCTGATAATTATCCACTGCATTGATGAGCTTCTCTACTCCGAATTTATCTTTCAGCTTCTGATTAATATCTTTTTCTATTCCTTCACCAAAGAAGCCTGTCGGAATTTTATGTTCTTTCAGGAATCCTACCGAGTGAGCTCCTCCGTGGTCGGCAGAAAGGAAAACCGTATACTCTCCTTTTCCTACTTTTGAATCCAGATAGCTGAAAAACTGAGCCAGATCCTGATCCAGTCTTAAGTAAACATCTTCCACTTCAATGGAGTTTGGTCCGAACTTATGGCCTGCATAATCTGTAGAAGCCAGGTTGATCGCCAGAAAGTCCGTGATGTTATCCGCTCCAAGCTTTTCCCCTTCTACAGAGGCTTCAGCCAGCTTCAGGGTAAGGGTATTTCCAAAAGGAGTGTAGCGGATATTGTCTTTTTTGGTTTCATAATCCTTGGCAAGATTGCTGTATGGGAAAACAGGCGTTTTTGAGCTTCCCAACAACCCTTCCCATGAGGAATTATCCGGTGAACTTTCCGTATACTGATTAATAGGCAGCAGGGTATTCCAGCCGTTGGCGACTAATTTAGCCGGCAGATTCTGTGCATTGAAGGACTTCAGCCATTGAGGAAGATCACTCATATACCACGTACTGGTAATAAAATTCCCGGTACTGTCATCAAACCAAAACGCTCCGTTGGGCGTGTGTCCCGCCGGCAGAATGGAGGCACGGTCTTTCAGTGAAACCCCGATCACTTTTCCCTGGAAATTGGTGGCCAGCCTTAATTCATCAGTTACAGTAGTAGACCAAAGATTCTTAGGCGAATGGCTTCCTGTTTTTATATTGGCTGTTCCTACCGGCTGAACACTGTCATCTGCAGTACAGTAAACGCCTTTTCCGGTTTCCTTATCAGTCCAGTCATTTCCGGCAATACCATGAATCGCCGGTACCGAACCTGTATAAATGCAGGTATGGCCTAAAGCGGTAATCGTAGGCACGTAATTGATGTGGACATTATTTAATGAATATCCGGTATTCAACAGTCTTTTGAAACCGTCATTTCCGTATTTACTGTAATAGCGGTAAAGATAATCCCATCGCATCTGGTCTACGACCATTCCTACTACTAATTTGGGTCTTGGTACCTGTGAATTGTTCTTCTGAGCATTGATTGTAATTACGGACAAAAAAGTGGCTGCCGCAATTGAAATTTTCCTAAACATCCGGTAAAATTTTTATTGAGCACAAATTTAAGGGTTTTTGAAAGTTTTGAGTGTGAAATTTTGTTTAAATTTGATTAGCCTTATCTATTACACAGATACTACAGTTATGATTTTAGGAGTATACTGGTATTTCAAATTTCCCGAAAAACTATATCAATTCCGTTTCTTCACTTTTTTTGAAGGGCGCGGAGGACATGCCGACACCCCTGCCGGTCTGATCGCAAGGGTAAAGGTCACTGATCCTGAATATATCATTCAGGAATTGGAAATCCTGAAATCCCGTTTTCAAAAAACGCATCTGGATATTAAAATCAGTGGGCAGGACATGGTGATTTCCATTGATGATCATCTGCTTTTTGACTATCATTTTCAGCTGGTTTCTGAAATAGATAGCATTTTAACCGAAGAACAAGCGGTATGGCTGGATGACCATACTCCTTTTACAACGGAGCATCATCAGGTTTTTACTCCTGAAAGAGAGCCTTTTATTCCTATTGAAGACAAGTTTATACAGATCACGGGTTCGGATTTTAAGAAAAATAATGCCGAAAATCTTTCCGTGAGAATTGACTGTAACCTGCCTGTCAGTCAAAAGCAGCCTTTTATTGGTGATCTTAAAGAAATATGTCACAACGAGAATTTGTCCGTATTCTACTATTACCGGCAGGATTATAATGATCATTGCAATCTGATGCTTTTCTTTACAAATGGCAGGCAGAAGGAGGATTCTTTTCAGAATATAAATATCCATTCATTCGGCAGCCATGTTCGCCGGATGACTGAGAAATACAGGCTCCACTTCGGGCATTTCGGAGGGCTGAAATATTATCCCACAAACGGTCCTCATATAGAGCTGATCACCGATAAAGAATATATCATTAACCCAATATCAACCTTATGATTAAATTCAAATATGTTATTTTATACGTGGAAGACGTGGAAAAATCAATGAATTTCTACAAAAATACATTTGATACCGAAATCAGATTCATTACTCCGGAAAAAGATTATGGAGAACTGTCGACAGGAGAAACAGGCCTTGCCTTTGCTTCCGTCCAACTTGCCGGAAGCAATATTAAAAAGGGATTTTTAACCTCAAAAACCTCAGAAAAACCTTTTGGAATTGAGCTGGGATTTGTAACGGATGATGTGGAAGGTCTCGTAAAAAAAGCAATAGACAACGGTGCCGTTCTCTATGAAGATATTGCTGTAAAACCATGGGGACAGACTACCGCTTATATTAAGGATCCTGACCATTATCTGGTGGAAATCTGTACTGAAATTCAATAATTCAAACCATAGCAGTCCATATGGAAATAAAAAAACTGGAAAAACTAACCGGCAATCCTACTGTGGATTGGGGGCATAACGGGTATATAACCGATAAGATCCTTTCTGTATCCGCTATTGAATACGCAGGCTCTTTTGAATTTATTTTAAAAGAAAAGGCGATCAGTTATACCAAAATTTGGGAAACGGATTCTGTTGATATTGAAGACCTTAATGAGATCATCGAAAAAGGACATTCTTTCGGTGCCTATTCAGATGGAAAGCTGGCAGGCTGGATCATTGGAGAACACCGGACCTGGAACAACAGCTTTTATATTGAAAATATCCTGGTAAGTGAAACGTTCAGAAGGCACGGTGCGGGTGCTCTGCTGATCAAAAATACGGTCAGAGAAGCCAGAAACCTGAACTGCAGGATCATTGAGCTTGAAACCCAGAATACCAATTACGCTGCCATTCAATTTTACAGAAGATTGGGATTCAGTATCACCGGTTTGAATACCAGACTCTATGAAAATACGGAAGAAACAGCTGTTTTCATGACCCTGGATCTGTAATGATCGTGACAGACTAAAACAGCCGGATTGAAAGGCTAAAGCACAAACCTACTTCATCATTACGGCGGGCTTTTAGTAAATTTATAATAAATATTTTTTTATTTTCAGAAAAAATAATTATATCTCTTCATGGTGTATTACGATTTATTTGTATATTAGTAATCAGTAAATTAAAACTTAATACCTATGAAAAATCGAAAAAAACTTACGAGAAAACAGCTGGAGTTCATCAACGGTGGTGATACTTCGTATGCGCTTTGTGACATGGACGGGCAATGCCCTCCTACTGCAGGATCTTATTATTGCAGAGATGGAATTTGCTACGTTTCCAACGGCAATCCAGGTGGCGGAGACGGAGGCAGCTGCCATAAGCCAAAACGCCTTTGTATGCCTTGGGAAACAGGTTGCGAATGCTCCTATTAATAGATAAAGATATTGTTAGATAAATTCAGAGCGGTTTTTACCGCTCTTTTTTGTTTACCCTGAATAAAAAATGCATCTTTGGTAAAATAAAACTAATTTCATGAAGGCTATATCATTTCATACAAAAGAATTAAAATATCCCGTATTACCTTTTTTCGCTTCAATTCTTTGTCTGTCTGAAAATCTTTTGATCCAAATAATACCATGAAATATTTAGAAAAAATCCAGGGACTGCTTCCTTTAGGCTATTTATATTTAATTGTGTTAGGGCTTTTAAAGGAAAGTATTATGTTTTATCAGCTTGATATCAATATTCTGAAGTATTCTTCGCTCACCGATATCCTGCTCAGTCCTGTAGCTGATATGATTACTAATCCCATTCTTATCGTCATGATCCTGGTCATGATCCTTATTTTCTTTGCTTTACAGGTTTTTGTGATCAAAAACAGCCATAAAAACTGGGCCCAGAAACTGCTGATGAGCTACAGGATCAATGCAGATCCCGATAAAAGAGAGCTTAGAAAAGCGATGATTCCTGTCTTTGCAGCCCTTGTTGCTTTTGAATTGCTTTCATTATTTGTAGGATTGGGGCTGGGTGGCGGAAACCGGATCAAAAAGAGGCTGGAAAGTCAGAATCTTAACTACAATTACAGATTGACCACGGGTTCAGATGCTCCTGCTGAAATTTATATGATCGACATCAACAGCACCTATTATTTCTACGTTAAAAAGGGGGAAAAGCAAATCAGAATAGCTCCTGTAGGAGGGATCAGCAACCTTGAAGTCATTAAAAAAAACTGATATGAAAAACAGATCCATAACTGAATATACAGATGAAGAGCTGATCCGCCATGAAAAGAAAGTCCAGGTTCTTACCATCATGCTGGCTACTTCTATGATTGTTTTAGTCTTTACTTTTATTGTTCTGATGATTAAAAAAGGTTTTAATCCGGTTATGATCGTTCCGATAGGATTATTTCCTTTGCTGGTCGTTAATATTATCAACCTGAAAAATCTTAAAAAAGAGAAAGAAAAAAGAGGGCTTTAGTATTTTCCACATGAATATGAATGCAATGAAAATTTTTTTATACTTTTTCGGGCTTCTTTTAATTGGGAGTTGCAGTCAGCCTCAGATTAACGGACAAGAAGTATTTGATGAGGTGTTTGTTCAGGTTGTGGATTCTACCCTCATCGACAGAAGAATTTATCTTGGTACCGGATATACTGAAAAGCAGAAGGATTCCATCAGAAATATCCCATCAAAACCTGTCGTAGCCATTGATGAACGGATGATCATTATGAATTCTGACCTGAAAGATATTCCGAAAGAATACCGGATACCGGAAGATACTGCCGCTTGGGTACTCCACCCGGAAAAGTTTAACGCCTCAAAATACATCTTCAAAAAAAGCTCTGAAATTATGGATGGCCCCATGTTTGAAAAATGGCCTGTACAATATCCTGGATTTACCGGACTTCTCAGCTTTTCAAAAATATACTTTGATCCAAAAGCGGAAAACGGGATGATGGCAGTCGTCTATTCCTGTAACGCAGGATGTGGAATCGGATATCTTGTCTATCTTAAGAAAACAGGCCGTATATGGAAAGTTCACAGGGTGAAACAAACCTGGATATCCTGATATTTTTTCATGATGGGTTTTATTATTTTTGTCACTTTATATTTATTATCACTATGAGTACCAACAGGAGAGTTTTGGAAAAAATGTCGGACCATGAACTGGAACAGTATATTCAGCCGGAAAGCAGGTTTGTTCCCGAAGCGGTTATGTATGCTGCTGAAATTCTTAAATCCAGGGGCAGATCGTTCACTGAAGAGGAAAACGCACGAATCAATTCGGTGGTTTCCGGCATTAAAAATGAAGCTACAGACATTCATCCGGACTATAAAAAGGTCGCTAATATTTTCTATCTCTGTGGCGCACTGGGAATTGCTTCCATGATCTGGACTTACGAACAGTTCAATACTCCTCTTGGATGGTTTATAGGAACCGCTGTAATTGCTTTTACATTTGCGTTAGGTTATTTTGCAGGAAAAGGCAATCAGCTTGTCAGATATTTCATTATCATCAGTTTTGCCCTGGGGTGCTTCGGACTTCCTTTTATCCCGATTACTTTAAAAACTGATCCTGTTCTGGGAGTGCTTAATATTATACAAATTCTTCTTCAGATCTGGGCCATTATTGTATTGTTAAGGATTCCCGGATCCAAAAAGGCAGAAACCAGCATTTAAACAGCAGACCATTCTTTTTTAGAAAAATGATACAAAGCATCACTTCACCGTGATGTTTTTTTATGTCAGAATACCAAATACTTTCATATATAAAATCATAATGTATTATTATTCAATATTTTATAAAAAATAACGCATATTAACAACTCACTATGGATTGAATATTAATATTTTTCATTATTTTTATAAAACTAAATTACAAATTACCATAACTATGAAAAGAACTTTTCTTTTAGCAGCCATCTGCTGCATCATGGCAAGTTCCTGCAGTAATGAAAGCATGCAGCTTTCCGCCCAGGAAAATCAGAAAACAGAAGCCATACAAAATTTCAAAAAAGCCCTGAAAAACCTCAACAGCCCTGAGAATCTTCCCTCTGATGAAGAAAAACGCAGTCCGGGATATCCTGAAGTGAACGAAAGGAGATTAAGCCTCCTCTATTCAGCAGCCAAAGGGCTGATCCAATCTACCGGAGTAAAAGAAAATGAGATTCAGACCGCAACCAATGGCGATAAAAAAGCTACTGTACAATGGGCCCTGGATATTCTCCGTGACCAAAACGATCCTTCACTTTAACCCAATCCTTTTCCGATTATGAAAAAAACTATTTTCCTGCTTTTTCTAATAGCAGCCTCTTTTGTGTATTCACAAAACAATACGATACAGATCATTAATTTCTCGCCATACACCGTAGGGTTCAGGCTTACTGCTAATAATCCCAATACGATGGGACAGGACTGTATTCCGGTGATCTTCAACGAAACCCAGTCATTCCTGGCTCCGGGACAATCAACCACCTACGGACAGATTAATGCTACCAATACGGTGACACCTGCTATTAATCAATGGCGTGTATACAGCACTTTGGGAGATAACACCTATAATCTGCTTGCCGGAGCAGCGGTTCCCGCTTTTGAAACATCTGTAACCTCATGGGCACTTATCCGTATGTATACCCCAGCGGGTGAGGAACTGGAACTGGGCAGAAACTGTACTAATATAGGCGGATCTTTCACCACGCCTCCGGGATATACCATCAGCGCAACATGGAACACTCTGAACGGAAATGTACTGGTTGTTATCACCTGATGTTTCAGAAACCACTTATCTATGAATATGTTCTGACCATATTATAAACACTTAGTTATTATTTTTTGAGAACAGGTCTGTACCCTTGCAGACCTGTTTTTTACTGTTTTTTCTTTTAAATAAAGGGCTGTATTGTGTTTCCGGTAAATATTCTTTAATTTTAAAGTTCCTATTTCACCGTACATTACAAATTCTTATGAAGCTGGACGAAATTAAACAGGAAGCTCTCACTTTCAGATCTCAGAACATGGAGGAACTTACCGATAAGATGAAGGAACTCAAAGGAAAAGGCGTCCCCTTTACAGGTTTGGTGTTTTTTATGCAGCATCACCAGCAAATATCTCTTTCAGAAGCCCGAAAACAAGTGACGAACCTGGAAATCTGGACTGAAAAGGAGAAAAATGATATCAGAGAAGCCTATGAACTGATGATGAGTGATTTTAAGGAAGAAAACGAAGATTAGTATGACCAATCACAATATTATGGATACACGCATTCAGGAAATCAAAGACAAAATAGAAATCCCTGCCACAGAATTTATAACCGGCGGATTCAGATCGGAAAATACGATTGAGGAATCATGGATCGGACGGGTAACGGCTTATGCTGAGCATGAAGAAATTCCTACAGACCAAAACGGAGATCAGATGATGCCGCTGCTACAGCTGTATCTACCCAATCAGCCTTTTGTACCGGAACTTATTAAAGATACCCAACTGCTCACCGTTTTCATCACTTATGACTTCCCGGAACCCCTGGAAAAAATGGGTCCTAATTGGGTAATCCGTGAATATAAAAGCTCAGATGAATTCGTGATTAAAGATCTTAAAAATCCGGAATCTTACCTTAATCCGTTTCCGCTCCGCTCACAGCTGGTTCCCAAAGATGCCCCGTTATGGGACGGTGGTGGTCTTGAAGATCTTCCCGGCGGCATACAGAGGCAGATCATCAATCTCGAAAAAGAGGGGATTATAGGGAGCTATTTTGACATCATTCAGCATTGCTACAGCACCAAAATAGGCGGCTACCCTTCTTTCTGCCAGCCCGGTATCGGAATTAAAGACGGCTTCGGAAAAGGATTTGAATATGTTTTTCAGGTCTCTTCAGACGGAAAAGCAGGATTGAATGTTATTGACAGCGGGAGCCTGATGTTTGCCAAAAATGCTGAAACGGGTGAATGGAGTATGTATTACGATTTTTATTAAGCATGACGGAAGTATTTAACCTCAGTCCGGATCAGGTAAATTAAGATTAAAAGGGCTGGAAGCTGGAAAAAAGAATGTCAGAAGTTACTGTTAATTATATTGAATAATAATCAGTACCCAATAAATAAATCAGATTACATCAGCTTAACATTTTTACTTTTATGACGCTCAAGACATTCATCACCCATCATCAAACATCAAATATCAATCTGCCTAATCCCCCATCTTCTTTGATTTATGGAAAAACTCTTTCAATACCTTCAGTCGCTTACGGAGTTTTCAGAAAAAAGCTGGGAACTTCTTCAGCCTGCTTTATCGGTAAAACAATATCAAAAGAATGAACTTCTGCTTCAGGAAGGGGAAATCTGTATATCTCTTTTTTATATCAGCAAAGGATTCTGCAAAAGTTATTATGACCAAGATGGTGATATCAAAAATACCGGGTTTTACTTTGAAAATGAATTGGCAACGAACATCAGCAGTTTCGGAAACGGTACAAAATCAAAATTTAATATCGCAGCCTGTGAACCGCTGGAGGTTATTGTCCTTAATAAGCAACCATTATTTGAAGCCGCCAAAAAATCATCGGAAATAGAGGCGTCAGGAAGGTGCTGCATCCGGAAATTTGCTACGAAGCAAGAAGAATTTTCCAACCTTTTTAAACTGTATTCTGCCCAGGAGCGCCTGGAATATATTGAAGATCAATATCCTGAAATGATTCAGCGGATTCCTCTTACACAGCTTGCCTCTTTTCTGGGAGTCGCCAGAGAAACTTTAAGCAGGATAAGGAAAAGAAGGCTTTCTGAATAATTTTGTGACGATTGTCACAGGCAGTACTGTGCCGGAACTCTCAACTTTACACCATTAAAATAAAATATTACGTTATGCAATCACTAAAGAAAATCGACGAAAACACCAACATTATCACCTGGTTTGAAATCCCGGTTACTGATACCGCCAGAGCAAAAAAGTTTTATGAAACCATTCTGGATATTGATATGGTCACCCGCCAGATCCCGGATACAGATGAGGAACTGACCTTCTTCCCTTATAATCCGGACGTGATACAAGCCACCTCAGGAAGGGTCACTGGAGTACTGACAAAATCCTCCCAAAGCCATCCTTCAGCTCAAGGAACACTGATTTACATCAATGCGTATCCTGAAATTCAGAAGGTTCTTGACCGGGTAATTCCGGCAGGAGGAAAAATCATCACTCCGGCTACGAAAATGAACGCCGGTTTTATTGCCGTTATCTCCGATACGGAGGGCAACAGAATCGGACTTCATGCGGAGAGATAACGGATATTCCTGTGTAATAATGGAGTTTCGGCGCGGCCTCCGGCCGCGCCGAAACTTGATATCAAGTTAAAAATTGTCCTTCAGCTTTATCAGCTTTTACCTAACAAAAGAACAATATGAAAACAACGCTCATCTGGAAAGGTATACGCTACCAGTCTCTGGAATACTTCACCATACAGGAAACTCCAGAACATTATGCCGTTTCATCAAAAATAACAGGCAGCTTTAAAGATAAAATATATGCTGTAGAATATACCATCAACATAGATAAAAACTGGAATATTCAGGAATTCGCCATCCAATCTGAAGTGAATTCCGTTAAAAATACCCTTTCAGGAAAGAAGCTGGGAAATCAGTGGGAAATCAACCAGATCATCAGGCCGGAGCTGGAAGGAATACCCTATATCGATATTTCATTAACTCCTTTTACCAATAGCCTCCCTATCAATACCTTAAAATTACAGGAAAATGATTCCCGGGATATTCATGTAATCTATATCGATGTTCTACATGCAGACTTCAGACCCGTAAGCCAGCGATATACAAGAACAGCTAAGGAAAAATACCGGTATGAAAATATTCCAAAGAATTTTGAAGCGGAAATTACCGTAGATGAAGCGGGACTGGTGCTGGATTATCCCCAGCTTTTTGAGAAAGTGGAGATTCTTTAATACGAGTTGGAACAAGGGCTGGAAGCTGGAAGAAGGGTGCTGGAGGATGATTTCAGTTATAATCACCATAACTCATCACTTTAAGAAAGATAGATTTTTTATTGTGGTTAATATTATTTCTTTTTTAATTCGGGGTTGGGGCGCGGCCTCCGGCCGCGCCCCAACCCCGAATTAATTATGGAAACCCGTAAGGCCTTGTTTGTCTACATTACTATTTTTGAAAAAAATAATATGATTAAGTCAATTAGTATATTACCATGTTTCATGATCACAATTTTTCTAAGCTGTGACAAAAAAAATGTTAATCAAAAGAATAAAACAGTTAATTCTCTCTCGTTGGTACATACTGAAGAAATCAAAAGTTCAAGACCAGAAACCAATATCAACATAAAAAAAATTGATGCAAAAAAAGAAATCAGGAATGATGGAAGTTTTAATCAAATGACATTATTCGAAGTTAATAATGACGTCAGTATTAGCGAAATAAAAGATTATTGCTCAACAACTAAATCTGACTATCACGACGGTTATTTCCAAATTCTTGTATTTTTCAAAAAAACTGGTGTGGCAAAATTCCCTGATAATCCTGTAACAGGTATGTTTATGGAAGAGGAAGATTTAAAAAATATTAAAGCGGTTTATACCATTAACAATACTAACGGTTATAGTAAATTAGACTATTATAAGGATAATAATCTGGAAAGTCTACCCCAAACAATTAATATTGAATAATATGAAAGTAAAAACCGCGCCTTTTGGGCGCGGCTACTATATAAAATAAGCTCTTATTAAAACTTAAGATCTCCATTCACCTCTCTCACCGCGTTAGCAGCTTCAGCGAATTTCAATTGCTCTTCAGCAGTAAGCGTTACGTTAACGATTTTTTCAACACCGTTCGCTCCGATGATAGCAGGAACTCCCAGGCAGATATCGTTTTGACCGTATTCCCCTTCAAGCATTAAAGAACATGGGATCATTTTTTTCTGGTCGCAGGCGATTGCCTGAACCATTACAGAAACAGCTGCACCTGGTGCATACCATGCTGAAGTTCCTAATAATTTCGTAAGAGTAGCTCCTCCTACTTTAGTTTCTTCAATTACATATTTCTGTTGTTCATCGCTTAAGAATTCAGTAACAGGAACTCCGTTTCTTGTTGCTTTGCTCAATAGAGGAAGCATTCCTGTGTCGCTGTGTGCAGCGATTACCATACCGTCAACATCAGAGATCGGGCTTTCCAAAGCTTCAGCCAATCTGTATTTGAATCTTGCAGAGTCTAATGCACCACCCATTCCGATGATTTTGTGCTTAGGAAGACCTGATGTTTTGTGTACCAGGTAAGCCATAGTATCCATTGGGTTAGAAACCACGATGATGATTACTTCAGGAGAATGCTTTACTAGGTTTTCAGTAACTTCTTTTACGATACCCGCGTTGATACCGATAAGCTCTTCTCTGGTCATTCCTGGTTTTCTTGGAATTCCTGAAGTGATTACCGCTACATGCGAACCTGCAGTTTTGCTGTAATCTCCTGTTGTTCCGGTAATTTTTGTATCGAATCCGTTCAGCGATGCCGTTTGCATCAAATCCATTGCTTTACCTTCAGCAAATCCTTCTTTGATGTCTACTAAAACTACCTCTGAACAGAAGTTCTTCATTGCGATGTATTCTGCACAGCTTGCTCCTACAGCGCCTGCACCTACTACAGTTACTTTCATATGATATACTTTTTTTAAAATTATTTTTTAGTTGAGTCTACAATTTGAAACTCCCAAATTTAACAATTCCTGAAAAATTGGGCAATTTTTCAGGAATTTAATTAGGGGTCAATACAATTAATTCACGTTCAGTAAAAACGTATAGAGTTTTTTAGCTCCGGAAAGCACGTCATTATAATGCTCTTCAGCGACTTCTGTGTCCAGAACTTCCTTGAAATTCTTCCACATCGGCCCCGTATTTTCCTGATAACATCCGAAGAAATTGAAAGTAACCTCATCAAAACCTTCTGTTTTGGAAAGCTGCTTTGCGATAACATTACCGCCAAGCGTGGATCCTTCAATAACGTACATCGCTCCCAGTGCTTCGTGCTCATTTTCAAAATGAAGATCATGAGACGCCGGTTTATTTTCTAAAGAAAGGCTTTTAAGATCTTTTTCGATAAGGGGCAGCTTTTTTCTGTTACTGAGCTGAAGTTTGTCTTCAAACTTATCAGAAAGGCTGCTGAATATTTGATCTTCACTGTGAAGAAGCATCAGATAATTGGTGCTGATGATCTTTTTATAATCTTCAAGACTAAAGGTTTTATTAAAAATTTTCTCGGAATTGAAAAGTTTCTCTGCAGCATCATGGTATTCCGCAGTATTTTGTTTAAGATATTCTGATACCATCCATAAAGATTTTAAGGTTCCTTCAAATTTAAGGTTTTTTGAACGTTAAAATGAAAGAAGTTCCCCCTTTATTGCTTTCGTAATCTATATTTCCTCCGATACGGTTCATAATACGGTGTACAATAGAAAGGCCTACTCCGTTTCCTTTAAACTGTTTCGCATTATCCATTCTGTTGAAAATTTTGAACATCTTATGCTTTTCCTCCTCCGGAATACCGATACCGTTGTCTGAAATGCGATAGATTACGGTCTGCCCGTCTTCCGTGCCTCCGATTTCCACTTTCGGACGGTCTTTATGGGAAGAATATTTCACGGCATTGTTGATGATATTCAGAAATACCTGATGCAGCATTGTTTTATCGGCAAGTACCTCAGGACACTCATGGATGATGATCTCACTTTTAGGGCTGTCAAAGGTAATTCTGGCATTTTCAGAGATCTTTTCTATCGTACGGGCAGGCTGAAGGACCTCCAGCTGAATGTCACTGTGTTTAGCCCGGCTGAGCTGAAGAACATCATGCATCATTTCTGCCATATTATCGATCTCTTCAATAATAGAGTTTAATTTATTTTTATTCTTTTCTGTTTTTTCAAAATTGGCAAGAAGCATCTGCGCATTAAGCTTCATTACCGTTAAAGGAGTACCGAGGTCGTGAGAAATCGTATAGGAAAAACTGTCCAGCTCCTCGTTTACCTTTCTCAGCTGGTTATTCAGTTCTTTGATCGCGTTATACTGTTTGTGCGAAGTTTCCAGGATCACATCGCGTATCGCCTTTACGGCACTCAGATCCCTGGAATTCCAGCGTTTTGAATTCCCTTTGATGTTTTCCGTAAAAATATGGAAAGACGTTCTGGGGGAAACCATCTGTCGCTCTTCTCCGTTCTGCATAAATACACCTACCTTTTTTTCCGGGTTTCCGGCCCAGTTGATGTGCTCATCAAACTCTTTCCGGAACCAGATCAGCAATTCTCTTTTACTTCGTTCCACAAAGTAGATCACAATACCCGCTGCATTTTCGTCCAGTTTAAGGAGGCTGCCCTGCTCTTTCAGGAAACTTCTGTTGACATACATGCTTCCTTCCGTATTCTCAATGGCCCAGTCAATAATATTTTCAATGGTATTGCGGCCGGGAACCGCTCCGGAAGTCACTGTTTCCCCCTCAGAAGTAATGGCAAGACCATCTGCATCAGGCAGTTTTCTGATCTTTCCTTTATTATCGATAAGGGAATCAAAAAGATGGTTATGCTTTAAAAATTCCGCTTTCAGTTCTGATGATTTCTCATTCAGTTCCAGGCGGTATTTAAGTTCGTTTTTAGATTTAAATGAAGAATAGGCATTCGATGCCAGTGCGGTAAAAATACCGGCCTGCACGCGGTCTTCAAGATCAATATGCTGAGGCTCCGAATTCTGGCAGGTGACCAGCCCCCACAGATGGTCATCGATAATGATCGAAATACTGAAACTTGAAGAAGCCCCTGAGTTTTTAATGTATTGTCCGTGAATAGGCGACATTCCCCTTGAAGATACATACGTCAGATCGATATGTTCTTCGCGTTTGCTCAATAAAGGAACAGTTTCCGCATATACATTACTGAAAATTCTTTTTCTTTTTTTCAGATAAAGAGCTCTTGCCTGTCGGGGAATATCCGATTCCGGGTAATGAAGGCCCAGATAGCTTTCCATTTTCCCGGTTATTTTTTCTGCAATTACTTTTCCGGAACCGTCCATCATAAATTTATACACCATCATCCGGTCGTAATTCACGATTTTAGATAATGTACTCAGCAGCTGATCCCAAAGTTCCTGCTCATCATCAATCACATAGAAATTATCATATTTATTCGAAATGCGCTTATTCGGATTCTCCAATACCGCTTCAAACTCGAAAAAGATGTGTTTTGCATTCCTGAAAACAGAAAAGTGATATTCCTTTCCATCGACAAACACTTTGTCGAAATGCGTTTCATTTTCACGTTTCGTAAAATCCTGCAGGGAAACATAAATATCCGATTCTATTACAGGTCCGAAGCTTTCCGGAAAATCAGTAAGTCTCCTGTCAAAAAGCTGTTCCGCATTTTCGATCCTGAATAGATCCCCAATATTACTGCTGAAAAAAGTGATGGAATGAGATGCTGCATCAATGCCAATCAGATATCCAAAACTTTGTATATACCCAGGGATATGGATGGGTTCTTCATGACACTCTACAAAATTCATATATTTCTTTGATCTATCAAATATAACGTTTTTTTTAATGACATATTACTTTTGTGGTATCGAATCTCAACATGAGCAGCGATACCCTATCATAAAAAACGCCAATAATCCAACTCCATGAAAATCAGCCAGAAAAAACACCTGTTTTTATAGATTTTCAATAAAAGTTACTTATAAAATACGGAAAATTTACCGCAATTCCAAGGATTATGATTCATCACATGAATTTTACATTAATAAGTGAAATAATTACGTTAATTAAACAAAATTTATTAAATTTATATCACCAAACAACCATTACAATTAAAAATAATTGAATTTTTTATCATATTCTCAATAAAAACTTCATTTAACTTCAAATAATATTACTATGAAAAAGTTCCCTTCAATGATTCTCATATTCATCCTTGCATCAGGCGCCTGGAACGGATATGAATCCTGCACCAGAGTAGTGTACAAAGGTCCCGAAAACACAGTCATCACAGCCCGTTCTATGGACTGGAAGGATGAAATCTCCGGCAACCTATAGGTCTTCCCGAAAGGAGTCCAGCGCAACGGTGAAGTCGGACCATTGTCTTTGCCATGGACCTCAAAGTATGGCAGCATTGTGACCTCTTCCTGGGATATTGCTTCATCCGACGGAATGAATGAAAAAGGCCTGGTAGCCAATCTGCTTTGGCTGGGAGAATCCCAATATCCTCAGTTTAATCCCAAAGGGAAGCAGAAAGGAGTTGCCATTTCACTCTGGGCCCAGTATTTTCTGGATAATTTCGGAACGGTAAGTGAAGCTGTAAACCATATGAAATCCAATCCGTTCGTTATCGTAAGTGATTATATTCCGGGAACAGAGCGTTTCACCACTGTACACCTTTCCCTCTCTGACGCTTCCGGCGACAATGCCGTCTTTGAATACCTCAACGGAAAACTTGTGGTACACCACGATCCGAAATACACCGTAATGACCAATTCTCCGGTATTTGAGGAACAGCTGGCTTTAAACAAATACTGGCAGGGAATTCCGGGAACCGTTATGCTTCCGGGAACCAACCGCGCAGCAGACCGTTTTGTGAGAGCGTCCTACTACATCAATGCCATCCCACAAACCAGTGATACGCGCACAGCAGTTGCCAGTGTATTCAGCGTCATCAGAAACTGTTCTGTTCCTTACGGCATCTCTTCAGAAACAGAACCGAATATCTCATCGACCCGATGGAGAACCGTATCCGATCAGAAAAACCTGGTCTATTATTTTGAAACGGTATTTACTCCTAACACATTCTGGGTAAACCTTAAAGATTTTGACCTCAGCCCAAAAGGAAAGATAATGAAACTTGACCTGAGTAATTTCCAGACCTATAACGGAAAAGCCAATAAGGATTTCAAGGAATCCAAACCTTTTAAATTTTTAGGACTTAATTAAATAACAAGGTTTGGATTAAATTAAAGATGAAAACACGGAAAACGGAAGTTAAATATTAAAAAACATAAAAAACAGGTCAACAGTTATTCTATATGAACTCCATAACATCCAACATCCAGCTTTCACTCACCAATCCAGACCAACGTTAAATACACTCATAAACACAATACTATGATCCTTTTTTCAACAAAAAAGAGAAGCCTTGTGCTTGGTGCTTTACTCACCGGCCTGTCTGCCGGCGCACAAATTCCGGATTCACTGCATACTACTCCGAAGGAAGACAACATCAAATACCCGCAGCTGCAGATCAAAGGACTTTTCCAGGCCCGTTATCTGGTGGGAATGTCCCGGGATGTAGATGTAAACGGCCTTCATCATGCCGACGGATCGGGAACCAGCAACAATTTTATGCTGAAATACATGAGGGTTCAGGTTCGGGCCCAGATCAGCAAACGGACAGAAGTGGTAGCCCTCGCCAACCTTGCCGATTTTAAAAACGATCCCAAAAGCAGAGTTCTGGAAAACGCTTATCTGAAGTATACCTTCAGTCCCAGGTTGGCATTCACAGTGGGGCAATTCAGACCCTGGTTCGGAATTGAAGAAACCTATCCTATCGATATCATCAAATCCCTCGACTGGTCCAATCAATACAGTGAATTCGGAAAACTGGGCTGGACGAGCTTTCAGATCGGGCTTTCCGCAACAGGACAGATGAAATTGGGTGAAATTCCATTTCAGTACGCTGTATCCGTTGTGAATGGTAACGGAAAAAACCAGGTCAATGACAACGATAACGGAAAGCAGTATTCTACAAGACTTGTTTTCGGACTTTCTGAAAAATACAATTTCAACGTAGGACTGAATGGCGGTATCGGAGAAGTTTTCAGTAAAAAAGTGTACGCCGTAGGGATTGATTTAAGCTCAATGATTCAGTTTGATCCCAAATGGAGCCTTGATATGCAGCTGGAAGCCAAACAGGCCACCAATCATGTTCTGTACAACACGCTGGATCCTGAAACAAGGCCTTCCAATCCTGACCAGTACCTGATCCGTGGAGCTTATTTTCTTCCCAATGTAAGATATGAAATCAATCACAGAAATCTCAGTGCTTTTGAGCTTTCCTGCCGGTATGAATATCTGGACACCAATTTCAGGATGAATTCCAATCCCAGACAGACGATTACCCCGATGTTCGGACTGGAATTCCTGAAAAACTACGGGGCCAGAATTCAGCTGGGTGTACAGTTTGACCGCTATAAACATCAGGTGGAAAACACCTCACAATATAACAACAATCTATTCATTGTTCAGGTACAGAGTAGATTTTAACCACTTAAACATTTACCATTATGAAAGAAATTAATATCAGAAATGTCGCGATAACGTTCGGTGTTGCACTGGTAATATGGTTTATTCCTGTACCGGAAGGCGTTACTCAGGATGCCTGGCACCTCTTCGCCATTTTTGCAGCAACGATTTTAGGAATTATTCTTAAAGCAGCTCCCATGGGAACCATGTGTATGATGGCCATCGCCTTTACGGCCCTTACGCAGGTTGTAGCCCCCGGTGATGCCGGAAAATCCATTACCAAAGCCCTTTCCGGGTTCGGAGATAAGGTAATCTGGCTGATCGGAATCTCATTCTTTATTGCCAGAGGATTTATTAAAACCGGCCTTGGAAACAGGATTGCCTTTCTATTCATCCGGATTTTCGGAAAGAGTTCTCTGGGGCTGGCTTACGGACTCGGGCTGGCTGATGTATGCCTTGCCCCCGCCATTCCGAGTAACACGGCAAGAGGCGGTGGAATTATTTATCCCATCATGAAATCCATGGCCATCAGCTTTGACTCTGTTCCTGAAAAGCCGGAAACCCATAGAAAGCTGGGGTCTTTTTTAACCCTGAACAGTTATTACATGAACCTCATCGCTTCTTCTATGTTCCTGACCGGAACTGCCAGCAACCCGATGTGCCAGAAATTCGCAGCCAATCTCGGCATCAATATTACCTGGATGTCATGGGCAGCGGCGGGATTTCTTCCCGGATTAGTTGCATTTTTTGTGGTTCCGTTGGTTCTTTATAAATTATATCCGCCTGAACTTAAAAAAACCGGAGATGCTCCTAAAATGGCCGCCCGGAAATTGAAAGAAATGGGACCGATATCCAGAAATGAATGGCTGATGCTTCTTGCATTTTTCATCCTTCTTGCCCTCTGGATATTTGGAGCTTCGCTTTCTATTGATGCTACCACAACAGCGTTTATCGGACTTACTTTACTGCTTCTCACGTCTGTACTGACCTGGGAAGACGTAAAAGGCGAGAAAGGTGCCTGGGATACCATCGTTTGGTTTGCAGTTCTGGTCATGATGGCAAGCTCTTTGAATGAACTGGGCTTCATCGGATGGTTCAGTGACCTGATCAAGGTAAAAATCGGCGGATTAAGCTGGCAGGTTGCCTTTCCGGTGATTATTGTGGTCTATTTTTTCAGCCATTATATTTTTGCCAGTGCTACGGCTCATGTCGCAGCCATGTATGCCGCTTTATTAGGAGTAGGCGTTTCTCTGGGAATTCCACCGATGCTTTTAGCCATGATGCTGGGCTTCATGGGATCTGTATACGGGGTTCTTACCCATTATGGTCACGGCCCGGCTCCGGTATTCTTCGGAAGCGGTTATGTAGATCTTAAAGCCTGGTGGCTGAGGGGGCTTGAAATAGGAGTCGTTTTACTGATCATCTATATGGCCGTGGGGGGTCTCTGGATGAAAGTTTTAGGATATTATTAATCATTAAATCATAATTATGCTGTCAACATTGTCAAGAAAAATGCTGATGTGCCTTACAGGGCTTTTTCTGGGTTTTTTCCTGCTGATTCATTTTCTGGGAAATCTTCAGTTGTTTCTTCCGCAGGAGCAGGCACACCTGCAGTTCAATGCCTATTCCCATTTTTTATCCGGGAATATCATCATCAAAATCGTTTCCTATGTTTTGTATGCCAGTATTATCCTGCATGCTGTGGATGGGCTGATCATTACGTTAAAAAATAAAAAAGCAGGCGGAAGCTATCAGTCTGAAAACCGGGGAAGAGCCAGCAAATGGGCTTCCCGGAATATGGGAATCCTGGGAACACTGATTCTGATTTTCCTCGTGATCCATTTTCAGAACTTCTGGTACGTCTATAAATTCGGAACTACGCCGGTGGATGCCAATGGAAACAAAGATCTTTATATGCTGGTCGTTACTGTTTTCAGGGAATGGTGGTACGTGATTATTTATGTTCTGTCGATGATTGCTTTATGCTACCACCTCATTCATGGTATTTATAGTGCTGCAAGAACGCTGGGACTGTACCATCCGAAGTTTGTACAATGGTTCAAAACTGCCGGAACGGTATATTCTGTGGTGATCTGCCTGGGATTTGCCCTGATGCCGATGTATGTATTCTTTACCGCTAATTAAACACATCAAACATGATTTTAAATTCAAAAATACCGGAAGGTCCGTTGGAACAAAAATGGGACAATTATAAAAAGAAAGCAAGACTCGTCAATCCTGCCAACCGTAAAAAGCTGGATGTGATTGTTGTAGGAACCGGACTTGCCGGAAGCTCTGTTGCCGCCTCACTTGGAGAGATGGGGTATAACGTTAAATCGTTCTGTTTTCAGGACAGCCCGAGAAGAGCCCACTCTGTCGCTGCACAGGGAGGTGTGAATGCCGCCAAAAATTATAAAAACGATGGCGACAATGTCTACAGAATGTTCGTAGATACTCTGAAAGGAGGGGATTTCCGGGCACGTGAAGCCAATGTTTACCGCATGGCTGAATGTTCTTTAAATCTTATCGACCAATCCGTTGCACAGGGCGTTCCTTTCGGACGTGAGTACGGAGGATACCTCAACAACCGTTCATTCGGAGGGGTACAGGTAAGCAGAACATTCTATGCGAGAGGACAAACCGGCCAGCAATTGCTTCTGGGTGCTTATCAGGCATTAATGAGACAGGTCGGAAAAGGAACAGTGCAGCTTTTTTCGAGACATGAAATGCTGGATCTGGTTATGGTTGACGGTAAAGCAAGAGGAATTATTGTAAGGAATTTAGATACCGGAGCCATTGAAAGACATGCTGCCCATGCCGTCATACTGGCTACAGGAGGTTATGGAAAGATCTATTACCTTTCTACATTAGCCATGGGATGTAATGGTTCTGCCATCTGGAGAGCCCATAAAAAGGGTGCTTTAATGGCTTCCCCAAGCTGGATTCAGGTACACCCTACTTCCCTTCCGCAGTCCGGAGATTATCAGTCTAAATTAACATTGATGTCTGAATCATTGCGTAACGACGGAAGAATCTGGGTTCCTTTGAAAAAAGACGACACCAGGCATCCCAATGATATTCCTGAAGAAGAAAGAGATTATTATCTGGAGCGAAGATATCCTGCTTTTGGAAATTTAGCACCGAGGGATATTTCATCGCGTGCCGCCAAAGAAAGGATTGATGCCGGTTTCGGAACAGGGCCGCTGAAAAATGCCGTTTATCTCGATTTTTCAAAAGCAATAAGAGAACAGGGAAAGGATAAGATCATGGAAAAATATGGAAACTTATTCGATATGTATCTTAAAATCACCGGATATGATGCGTACAAGGAGCCAATGATGATCTCTCCTTCCGCTCACTTCTCTATGGGTGGTCTCTGGGTGGATTATGAACTGATGACCACCATTCCGGGACTTTTTGCCCTGGGAGAAGCCAATTTTGCAGATCACGGGGCCAACAGACTGGGTGCCAATTCACTTCTTCAGGCTTCTGTAGACGGCTATTTCATTGCGCCTTACACGATTGCCAATTATCTGGCTGATGAAATTCATACCGGAAAAATCTCACCGGAATCACCGGAATTTGAAGCCGCAGAACAGGCTGTTAAAAAGCAGATTCATGATTTCATGAATATTCAGGGGACAAAAACCGTAGATTATTTTCATAAAACATTAGGGAAACTGCTCTATGATTACTGTGGACTGGCCCGGAATGAAGCAGGTCTGAAATATGCCATTGAAGAGATCAGAAAACTGAAACAGGAATTTTACAGCGATGTCAGGGTTTCCGGCCATGATGATACCATGAACAGCGAGCTGGAAAAAGCCGGCCGTGTTGCCGATTACTTTGAGATCGGGGAACTGATGTGCTATGATGCCTTAACCCGTAACGAATCCTGTGGAGCTCATTTCCGTGAAGAATATCAGACTCCCGACGGTGAAGCCCTCCGGAACGATGCAGACTACCAGTTTATCTCAGCTTGGGCCTGGAAAGGAGAAAACGGGGAACCGGAACTGATCAGGGAACCGTTGATTTTTGAAGAGATTCAGCCCACCGTAAGAAGTTACAAATAAAAAAAAAACAAAAAGATTATGGATTTACACCTTAAGATATGGAGACAGAAAGACAGAAAAAGTGAAGGAAAATTAGTGGGTTATGACCTGAAAGAGCTGAATCCCCACATGTCTTTTCTGGAAATGCTGGATACCCTGAATGAAAAACTGATTACGGAAGGTGACGAGCCTGTGGAATTCGATCACGACTGTCGGGAGGGAATCTGCGGACAATGCGGCATGATGATCAACGGGATCGCTCACGGTCCTTTAAAAAATACAACAACCTGCCAGCTTCATCTGCGCTCTTTCAAAGACGGAGAAACTATTTTGATAGAACCGTTCCGGGCGGAAGCTTTTCCTGTAAAAAAAGACCTGAAGGTAGACCGTTCTGCTTTTGACAGGATTATTTCTTCAGGCGGATTTGTTTCCGTTAACACGGGACAGGCTCCTGATGCCACCGCTATTCCGGTTACGCATCAGACTGCTGAAGAAGCTTTCGATTCTGCGGCATGTATCGGATGTGGCGCGTGTGTAGCAACCTGTAAAAACGGAAGTGCAGCATTATTTACCTCAGCAAAGATCACGCATATGGTACTGCTTCCTCAAGGGAAAGAAGAAAGAAGCAACCGTGTTCTCAATATGGTGTCCCAGATGGACAGTGAGCTATTCGGACACTGTTCCAATACGGAGGCCTGTGAAGTGGAATGTCCTCAGGGGATTTCAGTTCTGAACATCGCCAGAATGAATTATGAATACAGCAGGGCTTTGTTTTTCAGGAAAAAATAACTTTGCTATTGATTTGAGCCATTAAGGTTTGTTAAGAGCTAAGGATAATTAAGGGAAAAATCCAAGATCTTTTATAAGCCGTCTCGCATTTAATACTTTAAAAAGTCTTTACGACCTTAATTGCTAAAATAATAAAACAGAACTAAGAGTAAAGGGTAAAATTGTGGATATCCATCTGTGGTCTTACCCTTTACTTTTTATCTTTTACAGTTACGGAAAGATTGATTATTGCTATTTTCATCGTTTTATCTGAAAAAAATAGGTTAAGCTGTTATATTATCCGGCTGTATCAGATCTCCGGAATTGTAATTTTCTTAGGATCATTGGCATCGTACATAATCCTGACTGTTCCCTGTTTAGGAATGGAAGCCAGGTTCAGCAGACTGACAATTTTTTTATAGACAGCAATATGTTCATTCCCTTTAAAATCTTTAAAGCTCACCTGAAACATGATCTGAGGCTGATCATTAACGGTAAGTCCGGTTTGGGTAACGCTGATGATCTGAGCATCGGCACTTCTTCCGGCAAACAGAATCTGTTCTTCTTTTTTCTTTCTGAAAAGCCTCCCGAAAATCAGCTGATAGACCAGTACAAAAAGGATAAACATAAGCCCGCTGAATATAATCGGATGCATGAAGGTAAGAAACCTCCACCCGAAATCAAAAGATTCTCTAAGGTAAAAATATCCGTAAAGTCCGATCACATAAGCGATCAGTAAGATCACAAAAACACCTCTCAGAATCATGTTTGAAGTATTGAACTTCGTTTTCTGTCCTTCAAGAATAAAATAAGGCTTAGATGAAAGATCAGGATTCAGTAATACTTTAACCTTATTCCCCGCTACAAATCTTTTTTCCTGAGGCTTGGTATCATGAAACAGCATTTCGTGTCTGATAGGAACATTACCCAGATTCGGAAACGAAAGAACGATCCGTATAAGGTTGATATTGGCTTTCGCATCGTATTTCAGCAAATGATAGTCAACAATCTCGGCATCCCTCGGAATACCGTTCTGAAGAATCCGGCTGATAACATTCTTTTCTTTAAAGGTCTTCACAAAAAGAGCATTGATGAAGAAAATAATTACATAGAGCCATACCACCAAAGAAAAACCGAGATATACATAGCTCACAGCCAACGTATTTCTCGGTTCTATGGAAAGTTCCGATGTTGTCATATAAATGAATATCGGAAACGGTATGCAGAAAAAGAGGATATAAACCGCCCAGAAAATGATCATAAATTTCATACCTGTGATTTTGCAATGTGGGTTAAAGTTATGAATTTTTTTAATAGACTTCCTTTAAATGGGTTGATATGCACAGGTTGAATTGGTGGTAGGGATAAAATCAGGTGATTGTTTTTATAATTCAGGCGGACTGAAGTCTACCTCTGTTGAATAAGTTTATCTGGTTAAAATAATTTCCCACAGATTCCTCAGATCACCCAGATCTTTGCGAATATTTTTTTCTCACTGATCCAGCTGATTTTAATACCCCAATAAAAATCTTTGATTTTTAAGAACTTTAGTGAACTTCTATACGCAATGCATATAACTTAGAAAATTACTCAAGTGTCAAAAATCTTTGTGCCTTTTGTGGTTAAAATAATTTCTCACAGATTCCGCGAATGACACTGATGTTTGTGGATACTTTTTCTCGCGCAGATTCTGCGGATTGAGCAGATTTTAATACCCCAATAAAAATCGTAGATTTTAAGAACTTTAGTGAACTTCTATACGCGATACATATAACTTAGAAAATTACTCAAGTGTCAAAAATCTTTGTGCCTTTTGTGGTTAAAATAATTTCTCACAGATTCCGCGAATGGCACTGATGTTTGGGGATACTTTTTCTCGCGCAGATTCTGCGGATTGAGCAGATTTTAATACCCCAATAAAAATCGTAGATTTTAAGAACTTTAATGAACTTCTATACGCGATGCATATAACTTAGAAAATTACTCAAGTGTCAAAAATCTTTGTGCCTTTTGTGGTTAAAATAATTTATCACAGATTCCGCGAATGACACTGATGTTTGTGGATACTTTTTCTCGCGCAGATTCTGCGGATTGAGCAGATTTCAATACCCAATAAAAATCGTAGATTTTAAGAACTTTAGTGAACTTCTATACGCGATGCATATAACTTAGAAAATTACTCAAGTGTCAAAAATCTTTGTGCCTTTTGTGGTTAAAATAATTTCTCACAGATTCCGCTCTTTATAGATATTTTTTGCCTCGCAGATGTCGCAGATAGAGCAGATTTTATATTCAACCTAATAAAAATCTAACGTTTAAAAATCTTTTGATTCCTTTGTGGTTAAAAAATTCCACAAAATCCCGGAGCTTGAGCAGTAAATTTCGGATAAAATCAAGTGATTGGTTGCTATAATTTAGGCGGGCCAAGGCCCGCCTAAATTATAAAGTTTCTGTGCAGGATAGAATAAATTCCTGCTATTTCTTATCGTTTTATTAAACTTCTTTATCGAAATAAAGTCTGTAGTATTTTCCTTTGTCGTCTTCTCCGGTTTCAATTTTCTGACGGTCCCCATGAATGTAGATGTGGAAATTTTTATCCAGTTTGATAATACTTTTGAAATGACGCTGCGTTTTTTTCACCGCTGCTTCACTAATCGGGAATTCTTCTGCAATGTTGATCTGCATATCCTGTTCGTAATCTGTCTTGAAATTGACAAAACTTTCGATGACATGTTCATCTCCCAATACTTCATTGGCAAAATCATCCAGCTTGAATTCTTCTTTTTCTTTGAAGAAGTTGATGGATTTATTCAGGAAATCTGCCTGATCTGCTTTGGAAACCTCAAATTCCTGTGGCAGCTGCTTTGTGATATAATCTTTGTAGACCATCAGAGCTTCCTGGGTATGGAAATATTCATCGTCACGCTGCTTTACTTTCAGAAAGTCTTCAAACCAGTAATACATATCGCCGTTCTTGTTGTTGTCTACTACAGAAAGTACGTATCCGGTATCTTTATGATTATTGTAGATCAGGGCAGCCTTATCAATTTTAGATAAACCGATTCCCTGGTCTTTTTCAATATCGAAAGTTTCTTCCAGCGGATTGATTTTCAGGAAAGATTCTCTTTTCTCGGTTTTAAAGATTCCGATCTTATCTACTTTATCAGGCCGGTCGCTTTCTTCTTCAAAATAAACAATGAACAACTCTCCGCTCTGTACTCTTGGATTTTCTGCTGCTTCAAAAAGATGTTTGGCAATATTCTCAGACTCCCAGAGGAATTTGGCTTTATCTTCAAAAATTTCAGATACAGCACTGTAAACCGGATTATTTACCAAATATGTATCGCTGTAAAAATGAAAGGTTTCTTCCGATTTGAAAGATCCCAGAAAGTAATTTTCCAGCAGCTCTGCCATTCCTTCGTCCAGCTTAAGCTCTTCCTGAGAAAGCGTTAAAGATTCTCCGTTGATTTTATTTCCTACTCTGTGTACTATTATTTTTGAAAACATATCCTGAATATTTTGGACTGCAAAGATAGATGGTTTGAAGTGAAATGCAAAAGACTATTCAGCAGACAGGAAAATTCTGTTTTTAACCTTTTATTCATTTCATTTCGATAAAGACCATATCATTTTGAGGTGATTTCCAGGATTGGCAGCGCCAACAAAAACAAAATAAACAACTAAATATCAATTAATTAAATAAAATAACTTTTCAAGGGAACGAGATTAGCATCATGACCTTAAAACATCAACAAATGGATTTAAAAACCTTACACCGAATTGACAGACTCAGAAGATTAAGAAGCAGAGGACCGAAAACCCCGGAATGGCTGAAACCTTATCACCTTCTTTTCATGGCTTTTTTTACTGTTTTCATTATGGGAGCCATTCTTAAATTAATCGAACAAAATCATTGATATTATGAACTATTCAGATGCTGCTCAGGAAATCACCGAAATTCTTCCTGATTTTAAAAATAAACTAGCGCCCTTTATGCCGCAAAACCCACACAACGTCATCCGGACCTTTACCCAATGCATCAGGCAGATGATCCTGAACAATGAAAAATCCGGTCTGTTTAAAAGTCTTCAGGAAATGAACAGAATTTATTCAAATGGTGACATCGCTCTAAAAAATGCAGTTGAAAATATTTTCATCTATTCTCTGGACAATTTTACTGCATTCTGCCAACCGGAATACAGAAAAGTGATTTTTAGTCACATTTCAGAGGACCTCCGCAAGAGCTATTCAAGACAGATTTACAACCATGGAATCTAGTTTTATTACATTTTTTATCCGTTTCATTACAAAGTGTTTAAATTAAACAAAAATAAAAATAACTCACAATCAATAGATTATGAAAAATAAAATCAGAAGAATTTCAGATTGGAAAACATGGAAAACCACGACCAACAGGCACAATTCAGAGATATTACTCACCCACATTGCTGTAATTGTCGGGGTATTTATTTTTGCAGCCTGTCTTTAAATTTTGGTATACATTTCGCTGCAATAAAAAGTGTTTGAAAAATCTTAATTATGATGAAAGTACCAATGCAAACTATTAATCAAAAAATAGCTGTTGAATACTTAAAATTTTTCTATCCTCCACTCAGAAACGAGATTACCCAGTTATCTGTTCAGGACAATTTTGCAGGCGTAATCCAGGCAACAATCAATTACCTGAAAAATCTGCTACAGGAATCGAAGATCAATATCATCGCCCATCACATCAAACTGATGGACTGGATTTACAGAAACGGTAACTCATATGTAAGAACCGTGATTGAAAATCTCTTTGTAAGATCTTTTGAGAGCTTTAAAAAGCACGCGAGGATGGCTCACTGGAAACTGCTGTACCAGTATATGCCTGTAAGCTTTCAGATCATTTATAATGAACAGCAGAAGCAGGATGAAATATTCTTTAAAAAGTAATTTAATTTGTAAATAGACTCCTCTGGTATTTTTTGCCAGGGGAGTTTTTTTATGCCTTAAAGATTAAAGTAGAAATTGAACCTGGGAAGACTAAATAAAATAAGTAAAGTTTAAAATAAGATTTGAAAGTTCAAAAATCAAATTTAGAAATTTAAACAAACTCTAACCTGACAAAGCAATACAAAAACAAAACGGTCTTTCTGGTCTCAAAAAGTCCAGTTCCAATGCATTCTTATTTGCCGTTGTCATTATTTTTCAATTTCTAATGATGATATTAAGAGCCGGGATGAGCAACATCAGCAATTATTCTCTTTTCTTCCTACGTTTTTCCCGAAAATCAAAAAAAATGGAGGAATTCTAATAAAACATAATCCCCAATAAGTGAGTTACTTAATCATTAATCGGCATCAAAATCGCACCTTAATACTATTCAAAGCACAGTTTTTCAAATCATATATTTCACCAATTAGTGCAAAACATGTATATTTGCAGCGAATAAAATGAACTTCCAATTTTCATTATCCCTGGATTCTTTTGTGATCCAACGTCATGATAAGGCCGGAATAATTTTATGAGAAGCATAGGAAATTAACAGAGAGAGTCATAAAAATATTCACGATGTGTAATCAGATCATTAGAAATATCCTTCAAAACTGATCTGAGAGCAGGCTCCCTGAATATTTTTGGGGAGTTTTCTGTTTTCCAACGCCAATCATTCGTTTTATTTTAGAAAAAAACAGTAAAAGTACATTAATTAAAATACTGATTTCAAACAACTTAAAGTCAATGAATTTTCGGCTTGTCTGTAAAATAATGTTGACGAATTTATTAAACTAATAATTTATGAAAAAAATTAATTTCTCAGTTGCGTTATTAATTCTATCCGCAACAACAATAATTTCCTGCAGTCAGGAGATGAATGAAGATGTCCAGGAGATGACACAGAGTACGGCACAGTACAAAGGAAAAAATCCAACAGTGGCTTTACCTTCCAAAAGTCTGGCATATGATGAATCTTTAGTGAATGGAGTTTCGCAGCTGCTGTACAGCAAAACCGGCGATATTACGACATTAACGAGTGACCAGATGGTGGTTACCGCTCCCAACAAAACCTTTATAGGAGGAGTTTACAATTCAGCTACGCTGGATAACCTTACCTATACGCCGATCAGCTATCCGGTAAAGCCTATAACGGTTTCTTACTCTTTCCCTTCGGACTTCCTTGTTGATACTATTGAAAAGCCTTCCCTTTCCAGCATGAGAGCATCAATATTCAAGGCGATGAAAGATGCTAATTTCAGCGGACAACAGTCATTAGGTTTTGATTACGACATTAAGCAGTTTTCCTATTACAATGAGCTTAAACTGGCATTTGGTGCCAACGTTAATATCGGAAGTATATTCAGCATAGACATCAGCGGAAGTCATAATAAAATCAAGAAGACAACCGGAATATTTGCCAAATTCTCCCAAAGGAATTTCACTGTTGATATGGATCTTCCTCCTAACGGAAATATCTTTCAAAATGAATCCGACCTGGGTCTGGCAGCTTCTAAAAACCCGGTATACATCAGCTCCATCACTTACGGAAGACTGGGAATTATCTCCCTGGAATCTGATTATTCCTACAAGGAAACCTCTTTTGCCCTGAAAGCTGCCTTAACAGCTAAAGTAGTGAACGGTACATTGAGCATCGATGTGATGAGCAAGAAAATATTAGAGGAGGCTGAACTGAAGGTTTATATCCTTGGTGGGGTCGGATCAGATGCCGTACAGGTGGTGAACGGATATGAAGGCTTTATCAGCTTCATTGTAAACGGAGGCCAGTTTACCGCAAATGCACCGGGAGTTCCGATTCATTTTACCGCTTCTCATGCCGGCGATAACTCAGTATATTATACCACTTTCACCATTGAAAAGTAATAATAAGAAGGCGTCGTAGTCTTAACGTATGACGCCTTTTTTAAATTCTTAATAGCTGTATCCATTGGTTCTTAAGACTGAATCACCGGATAATTAATCTATCCTTTCAAGCGGTCATTACGATTCCTTCATACAGAATGTCCACAATACAATTACCGTGCAGATAAGAATCCTGATCAGGGATGAATTAAACCGGCTATCAGAATTGATATCAATAACAGAATACGATCCAAAGGATGAAGTACTTTGGGGAAATATTGATTATTTCTACAGATAATTCCGCAATATGAATTATTCACTTCGCTGTAAAAAAATAAAAAATGAAAAAGAATATATCGCTATTAGCCTTATTTTGTCTGGCTATACTGGAAAGCTGTGCCAACGATCCTCTTCAAGCGGAAGGTCATGATCAGCTGGCCCGTTCACCACAACAGGTTGTGAACATCACTTCATACGGAAGCTATCCTTCCTCGATCAACAGTAAAATGCTGAGCAAAACAACCAATACTGAAGATGATTTTACGGAAATGAAACAGTTTGAATCTTCAGAATCCGCAGTGCTGCCCCATCTGAATACGTATATATTTCCAGGATCACTGCTGAAAGGAAATTCTATTCAGAATCTGGATTTTAAACCTATTGCGGCCTCCATAAAACCGATTACCGTATCCTTATCGATTCCGGCTCTGAATAAAAAGGCAGCCATTACCATTGATAATCCTTCTTTATCAGCCACAAGACAGGCTGTACAGAATTATATTCAGACGGCTGATTTTACCCAGAACGGAACGTTGAACTACAGTATTGAGCAGTTTACCTCCTATGACGAACTCAAAGTTGCTTTCGGATCGAATGTGAATACCAGGTCGCTGTTTGGTAAAAACAGTTCTTCCACCAATATTGAGGAAGGAATGATTTCCAAGAGAACAGGATTTTACATCAAGTTTTATCAGACTTCCTTTACGCTGGATATGGATATCCCGGCCGGAGGATCTCTTGTGAATGATCATAATTTCGACAGTGGCGGCGTGGAGCCGGTTTATGTGAGTTCCATCTCTTACGGAAGGATGGGAATCTTATCCATTGAAACAAATGAGCAGGAAGATACAGCCAAAAAAACGATCAATGAAACCTTCAGCAAACTGTTCGTAAAAGGGGAAAGCTACCTGACCGAGGAAGAAAAATCGTTCTTAAACGGAGCTGATTTCAAGCTTTATCTGATCGGAGGAAACGGAGTAACGGCTGCCCAGTCTTTCCAGGGTTACCAGGCTTTTGTGAACCATGTTGCCAAAGGAACTTTCTCTAAAAGTGAGCCTGGAGTGCCGATTTTCTGCTCTTATTCTTATTTAAATGACAATTCACTCGTGAAAACAGTCTTTAAATTTGATATTAAAAAGAAACCGGTTTATGTAGAGCTTAAAGTAGATGGTGTTGAAAATTTCAGGGCTACATTCGGGGCCAATCAGGTTGGAAAAATGGGCAAAATAAAGCTTTTCTACTATGACAGCCGGTCCAAAACCAAAACAATAGCTCCTCCTTACCTGAAGTTTAAGGTAAAGGCAGAACTTATATCATCCGGCGACAATATTATGAGCTTCAAAAGCCCGTTTATAGATCAGTATTCTTATCCTAAAGAGCTTACTTTCCATAATGCAGGCGGCGATATCTATACCGATGTGACCGGATTCTATTCACCGACCTGTCTGTTTGATATTTATAATCCGAATAATCCTCCTACGTGTAGTAATCCACGGAATGTTATTCTGGAAAATGTACTCACCAATTTTGTCAACGGGCAGAATCTCAGACAGACGGTAAACTATAAGTATACGATATTACCTGATCCTAATAACAATTATATCGTCGTTAATTAAAAGGAATACGATAAACGAACCACATCCTTCAAATATTCTAACTTTAATGAACCAACTCCCCGAAAAATATTTCGGGGAGTTGGTGTTTTTAATCAGACAAATCAGGTTTTACAAAAATTATTTTTCCTTCTTCACGAATACTTTCTCAATAACCCTGAGTTCGTCTTTATTCATTTTTGAATTTTTTTCGAGTTTGGCCAGAAAGGTTGCTACTTCAGCAGGTGTTGCCGGTGAACCCAGATTTTCACTTCTGTCATCAAAGGAATTAGTCAGTACGTCACCTTTTGGGCCAATAATCAGCCAGAAAGGAAGTCCGGCATTTTCACCTTTATAGCTGTTCATCAGTTCCTGTCCGCCCGGATTTTCAAGCTTTTTCTTTTCACCTCTTTCCTGAACATCAATATAGGCCGTGACAAAATTCTTATCAAAAATAGGTTTCGTTTCCGGGAGATTCATGTTTTTCTCCATCAGCTTACACCATCCACACCATGAAGCATGGAAAACAAGCAATACGTTTTTATGTTCCGTCCGGGCCTGTGCGAGTGCTTTATTCAGCACCAGATCAGCTTTTTCCTGTGCTTTTCCGAACTGAAACAGCAGCAGCGAAGCAATAAGAATAATTTTAAAAGATTTCATTGGATTTTATTTTGGCTTATGTAATACGAATGTAGTTATTTTTCAGACTAAAAAGGTTTTTTAGTTTCCCGGTCCTATTATCGGCAGAAATAAATTAAAAAAAGAAAAATTTTCATCACATAATGCACAATCATTAAACACTTTAGGGCATTTTAGTGAATTAATATCAATTTTGTTATATTTGAAAACGTTGCATGTTAAATGGTTGCCGTTTTTTTAACTTGGACTCTTTATTTGAAAAATTATATGCCGGTTATAAGCATCAGGTCTTTTTTTTCGTGAAAAAATACGTTCACGGACAGGATGATATTGAGGATATTGTACAGGATATTTTTGTTCACCTCTGGAAACACCGGGATGCTCTGGGCAGCAATACGGACGCCATTGTCTATAAGACTGCCAAGCAGGAAATTGCCAATTTCTACAGAAAAAACAAGCTTTCCTTTACCGGTCTTGATGAAAATGGCATTCCCGATACCGAAAAGGAGGAGTATGACGAGGAAGAATCCAGAAAACACCTGGAACAGATTGAAAGCTTACTAGATCAGGTTCCGGAGAAAAGCAAATCTTTTTTCCTTCAGCATAAAATCGGCGGCCAGAGCTATTCCCAGATTGCCGAAGAGAACCACATCTCTAAAAATGCTGTTGCCAAACACGTCAATAAAGTACTGAACCTGATCAAGACCCATCTACATTTCTTCTTTCTGTAAGAAATACCGGAAAACAGACAGAGTACCAAAAGCAGAATAGATATAATCCTATTACTATAAATGCATATATTGTATGGTGATCATTAAAAACTAATCCATGAAAAAATACTTGCTGATCCTTTTAATTTTACTGACAGGATTTCAGGGCTTTGCACAAACTAAATACCAAAAGGATTTTGAAGAATTCTGGTCTGATATCAACAACCGGTATGCTTATTGGGATCAGCGGGATATTGACTGGAAAAAGGTACGGGAAATATACGCTCCCGAATCAAAAAAGATATCGAATGATGCCGAGTTTATTCAATTTCTTGAAAAGGTTCAGAACGAACTTTATGATCACCATTCATCACTGAATACCAATTTAAATACCTCCAACCGTCTGGTACCTTCCGGCTCCGATCTGTACGTAGAAAAAGAAGGAAATAAATATTTTATCCGGGATCTTAGAAAAGGCTTTGGTGCAGATCTGTCAGGATTAAAAACAGGTATGGAGATCATTTTGTTCAACGGAAAGCCTGTTGATGAGCAAATCCGAAAATTCCTGCCCAAATTTACCACCCGCCCTACTCCTCAGATGTATCAGTATGCCCTGAATATGCTTTTTGCAGGAACCCATGATATCAAAAGAGAAATAACCGTAAACGAAAATCAAAAACCAAAAGTGTTTTATCCTGTGAATTACAGCAACACTAACGAATTGCTGTTCAAAAAAATAATAGACGGACACACGGGCTATATTAAAATCAATAATTCTCTGGGAAACAACAATCTGATTGCAGAATTTGATACAACGCTTGACAGTATGCTGCCATACAAAAATCTGGTCATCGATTTAACGGAAACACCGGGTGGAGGAAATTCTACTGTTGCACGGGCTATTATGGGCAGGTTTGTCCGGCAGCCTTTACCTTACCAGATTCATGAATTTGATGAAAAAGAATATCAGACCAAAAGGCATTGGGTAGAATACGTAACGCCCAGAAAGGAAGTCTTTGAAGGAAATGTCTATCTTCTTGTCGGCCGCTGGACCGGAAGTATGGGAGAAGGCATCAGTATTGGTTTCGATGGAATGGGCAGAGCTTCTGTTATTGGAACAAAGATGGCTGGATTATTGGGAGCTATTTCCAATTTTCAGCTTACCAATACCAAAATCGGATTTCAGTTTCCAACAGAAAGGCTGTATCACATTAACGGCACACCTAGAGAAAACTTTATTCCTCCGATAGCCACCCGGAACAGCGATGAAACAATTCAGAAAATCAGAGAAATTATTTCTGAAAAAGCCAATGCTTCCTCCGCGACACCTTTATTAAAGCATTAAAACAACTTATTCAATTCGTGATCATTATTTAAAACATAAAGCAACTGAGCTTAATAAGAGCATTTTTTTCATCACTTTTCGGATATAATTATTACAAAATGACGATTCAGGGTTGACGATTCCTGTTTTCTGCGTAATAGTATACAACAGCCATTTTTTTTTGCTGTTTTAAGAATCCGAAAATAATTTATAATGAGAAAAACGTTATCATTTCTTTTTTTACTTTCAGCAACTGTTTTCTATAACGCACAGACTTCCAAAGAAGAGATCATTTCTGACCTGAGAAACACCGGCGGTGTCTATCTTGCCTATCCTACTCCTGAGCGTAAACAGACAGCAGCTCCGTCAGGATATCAGCCGTTTTATATAAGCCACTACGGAAGGCACGGATCCAGGTGGCTCATCAACGATAAAGATTTTTCCGGAGTAATGGGAATCATGAAAAAAGCACAGGCCGGAAATGCCTTAACGGAAACCGGAAAATCGGCACTTCAGCGACTTGAAAAAATCTGGATACAGGCAGAAGGCCACAACGGAGACCTTACGGAACTGGGCGCATTGCAGCATCAGCAGATTTCACAGCGAATGATCAGAAACAATCCCCAGGCGTTTGAAGGAAATGCTGTAGTGACGGCCAAATCTACGGTTGTTCCGAGATGCATCCTCAGTATGGCTTATTTTTCTAATGAAATTAAAGCTTATAATCCAAAGATCAGCCTTACGATGGAATCTTCGGATAAGTATATGAAATACCTGAATCATCATACCAGAGAATCTATTGATTTCCGTGCAGGAGATAATTTCTGGCAGGAGGAAAAAAGAAAGTTCAGACAGGATCATTTCCAGACGGAAAGATTCATCAGAAATCTCTTCAGTAATGATGAATATATTTATAAAAATGTGAATCCTGAAAAGGTAATGGAAGCTTTCTACTGGATTGCCAGCGATATGCAGAACCTTGAAACGGATATTTCGTTCTATGACCTGTTTACCAAAGATGAAATTTTCAATATTTATCAGGCCATCAATTATCAGACGTATGTAAATGACGGCCCTTCCCCGTTAAGCAAAGGCCTCGTTAAAAATAATGCGGCTCCGCTGGTAAAAAATATTCTGTCCGAAGCAGATGACTATATTACCCATAATAAAAAAGGCGCTTCGCTCCGTTTCGGGCATGACGGGAATATCATTCCTCTTCTGGCATTCCTGAATATTGAGGGGATGAACAAAGAGGAAGCCGACCCTAAAAATGTGTATAAGGTATGGAATACATTCCAGGCTGCTCCTATGGCTGCCAATTTACAGATGATCTTTTACAGAAATAAAAAAAATGATATCCTCGTTAAGTTCCTTCATAATGAAAATGAAGTGCATATCCCGGTGCAGACAGACCGTTTTCCGTATTATCAATGGCAGGATGTGAAGACCTATCTGGAAGGGCTTACGAAAGGACTTTAATCAACACTTTTGTGAAGGACAGGACATTAGTTTTGAAAAAATATTCTAAAAACTAATTTGACAGGTTGACGATTTCATATTTCCGCGTAATAGTAATAAGAATAGTATGGAAGAAAAAAAATTCAGAAACAACTGGGAAAAAACGTACAGGGAAAACCAGAAGATCGATGACCTTACCGATGCGAGGATCAGGGCGGGGATTGAGCGTAAATTAAGTTCCGGTAAAAGCTACAGAAAATACTACTGGGCTGCCGCTGCTGTTATACTCATCGGAATGCTTACGATCGTCTACAGGCCCTCTTCAGCTTCTGAAGAAGCGGTTAAAACACAGTATTATTCCAGTGCCGATTATACTCGATCCATCAGTCTTCCGGACGGAAGCCGTATTGTACTGGAACCTCACAGTATACTGACTCTTTCTTCCGATTTCGGGAAAGAAGACCGGAAGATCTCATTTACAGGGAAGGCTACTTTTGACATTGCCAAAGACAAAGCCAGACCGTTCCGTATTAATGCCAGAGATTTTGAAGTACAGGTTTTAGGAACGAAATTTTTCCTGGATCAGACTGCCGGCAGCCAGAAAGTAGAGCTATTTGAAGGCAAAGTGATGATCAGCCATCAGGGAAAAACAACTTATCTGCTCCCTAATGAAAGCTGGAATCAGAAATCTGAAAATACGAAGCAAACCTATTATGCCGCAGATTCCAGGAGGGATTTCTCTTTTGAAGATGACAGTTTCGGAACGATCATCTCAGAACTGGAACAGGTATATCACATCAAAATCCGCTATCCTAAGGCCTATGAGACTAAAAAGATAAGAGGATCTTTCTCCGGAAATCTGGATGAAGTTTTATCTGCGGTATGCTATCCTTTCAATCTTAAAACGGTAAAAGTATCAGACCAAGAAATAGAATTACAATAAAAAAGCACCGATAATTGGCGTTATCGATGCGGATTAACTTTTAAAAACTCGCTAAAGTCTAATAAGTTTAACTCCCAAATTTATGAAAAAAACAATAATATCCATTGTTTTACTGGTTTCAATCGGGACACCTGCTCTTCATTACGGGCAAAACAGGGCAGCTTCGGCTACTCAGCAAAAAACAAACAGGGTACCCATATCCAAAGTTCTTGACAAACTCAGCAAAACATCAAAAATTCAGTTCCTCTACTCCAGCTCGGACTTTAAGGATGTTTTTATTGATGAAAACAGCATTAATTATTCATCCCTGGAACAGTCTCTTAATTATTTAAAGAAAAACTATCCGTTGGAATATGAGATCAGGAACAATACGGTTATACTCCGGAAAACAGCTTCCCGAAAGACGATAGCCCAGACTGCACCGGATTCTTTTTCTGCTGCGGATACGCTGGCCATCAAGGAGAAAAAAATTGATGAAGTAGTGATCATCGGTTACGGAAAAGTAAAGAAATCTGATGCTACAGGCTCTCTTACCACGGTGAAAATCGACAGTGAGAATGACGGAAGCCCGGTTTCTGCCCAGGATGCTTTGGCGGGAAAAGCTGCAGGAGTAAATATTATTTCGCCCGGCGGATCACCGGGAGCAGGTTCTACGATCAGAATCAGAGGCGGTTCTTCCTTGTCTGCCAGTAATGATCCGCTGATCGTTATTGACGGAATTGCCATAGACAACTCTTCCACTTCGGGTTCCAGCAATATCCTGGGAATGATCAATCCCAATGATATAGAAAGCTATACGGTTCTTAAGGATGCCTCTTCCACGGCGATTTACGGTTCCCGTGCTTCCAACGGTGTGATCATCATCACCACCAAAAAAGGAACCAAAAAGACCAGATATCAGTATTCATCGTCCACAAAAGTGAGCTACAATCCAAAAATGCTGGATGTTCTGAGTGCTGATGAATACAGGAGTTTCATGAAAAATCAATATGCGGGCAACGCCGGCATTATTAACGGTTTGGGAACAGCCAGTACAGACTGGCAGAAGGAAATCTACCGTACCGCCGTAAGCAACGACCAGAATTTCAGCATGACAGGCGCGGTTAAAGAGATTCCTTACCGTTTATCATTAGGTTACACCAATCAGGAAGGAATTATCCGTAAAAACGCCTATGAAAGAATGAATATGAGCCTTGCTCTGAACCCTTCTTTTTTCGATAAACACCTGAATATTAACCTGAACTACAAGCCGAGTATTGAGAATAATGATTTTATTTCCAATCCGGCAAGCGGTGCGGCTTCTTTTGACCCTACCCGCCCGGTTTACAGCAATGCTTCTTCGTACGGACTGGGCTATTTTATCTGGACCGATGCTTCAGGAAAACCCATTACACAGGCCGGAGCTAACCCGGTTTCAGTTCTTGATTTAAGAAAAGACCAGTCAAAAGTATTCCGTCAGATCGGTAATATCCAGATGGATTATAAGATTCATGGTTTTGAGGATTTAAAACTGAACCTCAACGCCGGATTTGATATGCTGAAAAGTGACGGCGATGTTTTTGTTCCCGATAATTCCCCGCTTTCATGGACTTCTATCGGAAACGACGGACAGGGTTTGCAGGAAGAATACAGCCAGCAAAAGAAAAACCTGCAACTCGACCTTTATGCCGACTATAACAAAAGCATCGGCAATCATAAACTGAATGTAATGGGAGGTTATTCCTGGCAGAGATTCTGGAAAAGCTATGATGACCGCCAGACCAACCTTACCGGTGCCAAAATATACAGGGATATCGTTACAAAATCAGAGTATTATCTTGTGTCATTTTACGGACGTCTGAATTACAGCTTTAAAGACCGCTATCTTTTTACAGCGACTTTAAGAAATGACGGCTCGTCCCGTTTTTCCAAAGACAATCACTGGGGGCTTTTCCCTTCCGCGGCTTTTGCATGGAAGATCAATGAGGAAAGTTTCCTGAAAGATAAAAATATATTCTCAGATTTAAAATTAAGATTAAGCTACGGAAAGACCGGCCAGCAGGACATCGGTGGAGATTATGAATGGATGCAGACCTACACGCTGAGCCAGTCCAACGCCATGTACCAGTTCGGGAACCAGTTTTACCAGACTATCCGTCCCAACGGATACGATCCTAACCTGAAATGGGAAACTACTTCTACCTACAACATCGGTTTGGATTTCGGAATCCTTAAAAACAGAGTTTCCGGAACGGTAGAAGTATATAAGAGAACCACAGATGACCTTCTGAATAAGATTTCTGTGGCAGCAGGCTCCAACCTTACCAATATGATCTTTACCAATATCGGTTCTATGGAAAACAAAGGGGTGGAACTAACCTTAAATACGATTCCCGTGAAAACCGGAAACTGGCAATGGAACCTGGATATGAATCTTTCTTTCAACAAATCCGAAATCACCAAGCTTACGCTGGTAGACAGTCCGGATTACGGCGTAAACATCGGAAATGTTTCAGGAGCAACAGCGGGCACCATACAGATCCATTCGATAGGTTATTCTCCTTATACATTTTACCTGTATCAGCAGGAATATGATGCAGACGGAAGACCTATTGAAGGGAAATACAAAGGCGGACTTGTAAAGGATAAGAGCCCGATGCCGAAATCCTATCTGGGAATTTCTTCCAAAGTGAGCTATAAAAACTGGTATCTCGGGTTCAATGGTCATGCCAATTTCGGGAATTATGTTTACAACAATGTGAAATCCAAAGATTATAAGTCGAAAACCAATCCAACCACCGGAACCTACAGCAATATTCTGAGCTATACGGCAGAACAGGGATTTGAAAACCTGCAGCTGTATTCTGATTTTTTCCTTGAAAAGGCTTCCTTCTTCCGAATGGATAATATTACCCTGGGCCACAATTTCAAAAACATCAGTGAGAAGTTTGATCTGGGGATCAACGTATCCATGCAGAATGTATTTGTGATTACCAAATACAGCGGTCTGGATCCTGAAGTATATCTGGGAATTGATAATAATATCTATTCAAGACCACGTTCATTCCTTTTCGGACTTAATGTTAACTTTAAATAATATCATGATGAAACGTTTATATATACTACCGTTTATACTGCTCCTTTTTACTGCGGGATCCTGTGTAAATGACCTTGATACTGCTCCTATTGATCCGAATATGGTAACAGGAGAACAGATTTACGCTGATCCTGCCAACTATAAAGGTGTTCTTGCGAAATGTTATGCTGCCCTGTGCCTCAGCGGACAGGAAGGTCCTACCGGTGATCCGGATATGGGGAATTTCGATGAAGGTTACAGCTCTTTTATCCGTCTTGCTTTTTATATTCAGATCCTTACAACGGATGAAGCTATTATGGGTTCACAAACCAACGGATTAAGACAGCTTGCCACCAATACCTGGGATGCCAATACGGCTATTCTGAACGGATATTATGCAAGGCTGTATCAGATCATCGGCTATACCAATGAGTTTCTGAGACAGACTACTGATGCTAAACTGGCAGAAAGAGGCCATACAGATCCGGATTTCAAGCAGCAGGTAAGCGACTTCCGAGCTGAAGCGCGTTTTCTGAGGGCTTATTCTTACTGGGTACTGCTGGACACTTACGGAAAGGTTCCTTTTGTAACGGATGCCGATAAACTGGACCCTCAGTTTCTTCCCAAGCAGATTTCCAGAACAGATCTTTATCATTATGTGGAAAAAGAGCTGCATGAAATTGAAACAGCCCTTCCTGTAGCCAACGAATACGGAAGAGTGGATAAAACTGCCGCCGATTTTCTTTTATCAAGACTTTACCTGAACGCTCAGGTGTACACGGGTTCCCCTCAGTGGACGAAAGCCGCCGAATATTCGGAGAAAGTAATCAGCAGCCATTACAGTCTTTCTTCAAAATACCTGTATAATTTCCTTGCTGATAACAATACTTCGCCGGAGATCATCTGGGCACTGAATATGGATGGTGTGCATTCCAAAACTTATGGAGGAACCACATTTTTTGTCCTGGCACAAACCGGAGGAACCATGCTCACCTACCTGAATATGGGTATTGCGGGAGGATGGGGAAATATCCGCCTGCGACCGGAATTCGTCAACAGGTTCCAGGCGGCAGATCAGAATTTCAATACTTCCGATCCTGATGCCTTTACGAAGAGTGACAGCAGGGCTCTGATCTTCAACGTTGGCCATAAAAAAGAAATCAATGCTCTTCCCGGGACATTCCAGGACGGTTATGCATTTACCAAATGGAGAAATGTAACCCAAAGCGGAACTGCCGGTTCTGATGCGGCTTATGTAGACACCGATTTCCCTATGTTCCGACTTTCTGAAGCTTACCTGACGGCTGCAGAAGCCTATTTAAGAGCAGGAAATTCTTCCACCGCCCTTAATTACGTAAATATCGTAAGAAACAGAGCCTACAATAATGGAAACGGAGCTATCACCGCATCAGACCTGAACCTGAATTTTATTCTGGACGAAAGATCCAGAGAACTTTCATGGGAGCTTGTGAGAAGAACCGATCTTATCCGTTTCAATAAGTTCACAGGTGCTGATTATACCTGGAGCTGGAAAGGAAACACCCAGGCCGGAAAAGGAATTGCTGAAAAGTACAATATCTTCCCGCTTCCTTCAGCGGATATAACTGCAAATCCTAATCTCGTACAGAATGACGGGTATTAATATATTCACCCCATCAGAATGAGCCGGGTTCTGTCCCGGAGTTCTGCTTGTTTTTTCCTTAAAGACACCTGATAACGGGTGTCTTTTTTGATGTTATTCAGAAAGTTTAAAGGATTTTCCAATCAATGATTGGGGACTGCAGATTCCCTTCTCTTTCGTAACTCATTTAGAAATTATCAAATTCCAGAATACGCTTTAGAAATTGTTCAAACTCATTAATGAGAACTTCTAAAGGGTCAATTACCGATTACACTTAGCCGTAAATACAGAATTAGTGAGAGGTTTAACGGCAACCTGTGACTGTGAAGTGCCTTTTATTTTATCGAACTTCATCAGGACTTCATTGTAATGGTAATCTTCGCTTTTATAATTCAGTTGTTTTGCGGGTACAGCCGGATTTACATATACATTCTTCTGTGCATCGTATTTGTAATATTCAAGATCTATTTCCTGATCCATATCATCATGGGTGTTATAGGCATTGTTGACCAATTTATAATCTGCATCAAAAGCTCTGTTGAAAGCCCCTTCCATAAATTTCAGCTCTTCCTCATGAGGAAATGCTTCTTTTACCGTAGATTTTCTGAGTGGTTTTCCCGAATCATCCACCAATGATGAACCGTCTTTGGTCATCTTGAAAATAAAATCATTGTGGTAGAGACCGTCTTGCATATGCTGCACGATAAAGTCATTGTAATCACCGGTCGGGAAATTATAAATCAGTTTCGGAATTTCAACTCCCATTTCATTTTCATAGTTCTGCTCTTCCAGTAAACTAAGGGTTGCCGGCTTTTCTTTAAATACATGAACATAGGGAAAGTCAAAGCAATTGGCATCTTCATTAAAAAGAGGCTGCATTTTATTCGGGAATTCACCTACCAGGATACCGCTATTCCCAATTTTATCACCACTGAAACCTATGCGCATTCCTGTTTTGATGTTGGGATTTTTACGGGCATACACATAAAATTTAGCATCCGGATTTTGAGGCTTTAGCTCAATAAGGTCTTTTTTAATGCTCCAGGTTCCTTTTATCAGTGTTCCGTAAGCAATGACCAGAAAAGTTTTGTTTTTGTTGATGACAAAAGCGGCATCACTGACTTTATAAACTCCGTCAATATTTTCTGTGTTTTTCTGAGCATAGGTCAGGATATGACCCAACATCATTACTGCTAAAAGTATCCGGGCAAAATTCATTTTCATCGTTAAAACTATTTTTGATAAAGATCGTAAAAAAAGCTTTTAATAATATATGTTTTCTAACAGCTTCTTTATAAGACTTAAAACAATAACAGAATCAATAGGTTAAATATTTCCACAATCATTCAGAGCATCAATTATGTAAACAAATTTGCTTATATTTGAAATATGAAATCTGACTTATTGAAATATAAAGGCATCCATCCGGGAATCGTACTTGCCAGAGAACTTCACAAACGTTCTCTCAAGCAACGTCCTTTTGCCTTATCAATAGGAGAACATCCGCAAACTTTAAATAAAATTATTGCAGGTCAAAGAAACATTACTGTAGGACTTGCTCTAAAAATTGAAAGAGCTCTACAATTGGCAGAAGGAACACTGTCATTACTTCAAACCTATTATAATATTGAAAAAGAGAAGAAGAAAGAGCAGGAATCTCCTGATCTTTCTTTAATCAGAAATTCTATATTCTGGGATACCGATATTCAACAAATAGATTGGATAAAACAAAGTAAAGCTGTAATCCAAAGAATTTTTGAACGGGGAAACGACGAGGAAAAAAATGAAATTATCCGATTTTATGGTAAGGTAAAGATTAGCAACGTCATAAAAACTTTCAAGCCAAAATCTATGACCTTTCAACCTAAATTTAAATAGGAATAATGTAGGAGCTGATAAAAATAATGCTGGAGCTTCATAGTCTTCGTTATCCATATGGACATGATAGGGATTTAATCATCAATAATCTCACAGATTTCAGCTATGCAGATGATGACTTTAATCCAATTTGTTTACACGGAAAATATTGGGAATTTATAAAAGAAGATATTGAAGATGCTGTTTCAAAATTCAAAAAAATATAGTTTTGCCTTCACTTTTTATAAAGCGATATAACTTCTTTTTCATACTATCCATCCTGATAATTCAGCAGTTTTCCAACCGAATAGAGTATTTTAAAATACAAACCGGTAAAGTATAAAAATAGCAAAACCGCTGTACACAAAAGTCTACAGCGGTTTTTATATGATAAGTAATGACTTACGTTAATTATTTTACTTCTTCAAAATCGGCATCCTGAACATCATCAGCACCTCCTGCATTACCGCCAGGGTTCTGAGCTCCTGCCCCTGCATCAGCTCCAGGCTGTTGACCGGCAGCATATAATTCTTCAGAAGCGGCCATCCATGCTGCATCTAATGCTTCAGTCTTAGTTTTTACATCATCAGCATTTTTAGCTTCAAAAGCAGTTTTCAATTCTCCATGAGCTGCTTCAATGGCTGCTTTTTTGTCAGCAGAAAGTTTCTCACCGAATTCTTTCAGTTGCTTTTCAGTCTGGAAGATCAATCCATCAGCTTTGTTGAAGATTTCAACTTCTTCTTTTCTCTTAGCATCTGCTGCAGAGTTTTCCTGAGCTTCTTTCTTCATTCTTTCGATTTCTTCGTCAGAAAGACCTGAAGAAGCCTGGATTTTGATAGACTGCTCTTTACCGGTACCTTTATCTTTAGCAGATACGCTTAGGATACCATTCGCATCAATATCGAAAGTTACTTCGATCTGAGGAACTCCTCTTGGTGCCGGTGGAATATCTGTAAGGTCGAATCTACCGATTTCTTTGTTATCGTTGAACATAGATCTTTCACCTTGTCCTACTCTGATGCTTACAGCCGGCTGGTTGTCAGAAGCTGTAGAGAATACTTCAGATTTTTTAGTTGGGATCGTTGTGTTCGCTTCAATCAATTTCGTGAATACAGAACCCATTGTTTCAATACCTAAAGAAAGTGGGGTAACGTCAAGAAGTAGTACGTCTTTTACGTCTCCTGTTAATACACCTCCCTGGATGGCTGCACCAATTGCTACAACCTCATCCGGGTTAACTCCTTTAGATGGTTTTTTACCGAAGAATTTTTCTACTTCTTCCTGAATGATCGGGATTCTTGTAGAACCACCTACCAAGATTACTTCGTCAATATCAGAAGTTGATAAACCTGCATCTTTTAATGCTTTAGCAACCGGCTCCATAGATCTTCTTACTAGATCTGCAGATAATTGCTCGAATTTAGCTTTAGTTAAAGTCTTCACTAAGTGTTTAGGACCTGTAGCTGTAGCTGTGATATATGGTAAGTTGATCTCAGTCTGTGGAGAAGAAGATAACTCGATTTTAGCTTTTTCAGCAGCTTCTTTCAATCTTTGAAGAGCGATTGCATCTGATTTTAAATCTACCCCTTCTTCAGCTTTAAACTCGTCAGCCATCCAGTTGATGATCACATCATCGAAGTCATCCCCTCCTAAGTGAGTATCACCGTTTGTAGACAATACTTCGAATACACCGTCTCCTAAATCAAGGATAGAGATATCGAAAGTACCACCACCAAGGTCATATACTGCGATTTTCTGATCTTTATGGTTTTTATCAAGACCATAAGCTAATGCTGCAGCTGTAGGCTCGTTGATAATTCTTTCTACTTTAAGACCTGCGATTTCACCAGCTTCTTTAGTAGCTTGTCTTTGTGCATCGTTGAAGTAAGCAGGAACCGTGATTACCGCTCTTGTTACTTCCTGACCAAGATAATCTTCAGCCGTTTTCTTCATTTTTTGAAGCGTCATGGCAGAAATTTCCTGTGGTGTATATTCTCTATCGTCGATTTTTACTTTTACGGTATCGTTTGGTCCGGCAACTACTTTATAAGGTACTCTTGTGATTTCAGAAGCATCATCTTTAAAGTGAGTTCCAATAAATCTCTTGATAGAGTAAACAGTCTTCGTTGGATTCGTTACAGCCTGTCTTTTTGCAGGATCCCCTACTTTTCTTTCACCATCTTCTGTAAATGCTACGATAGAAGGTGTTGTTCTTTTACCTTCTGCGTTAGGAATAACAACAGGGTCTTTCCCCTCCATTACAGCAACACAAGAGTTGGTTGTTCCTAAGTCAATTCCAATTATTTTACTCATAATATTTTATATTTTTTCTATTTATTAATTTTAATTTACACTCTCAATTTCTCAATATCCGTACCATTTAAAAAAATATGACAAAATGACACAACAAAAATAAAACCCCGATAAAATCGAGGTTTATTTGAAATAATATTGGAAATAATTTCATTATTTTTTGATGAACTTCATCGATTTAACGAATTCTTTACCGTTATATGTTCTCACATAGTATACTCCGTTGGCAAAATCTTTTACATCGATTTTATCCGTTTCGTTTTTAATGGCTGCCTTTTTTACCAGTCGCCCTTCCGCATTGAAAATTTCAACCTCATTGATGGTAGCCAATGGCGATGCAATAGAAATGTACTGCGTTGTAGGATTGGGGAAAAGGTTGATGGAATTTGCTTTTTCCACTTCGTTTACCGCTAAAAATGAACAGGCATTGGAGTTGAGAAGGCTGGCTCTTGGACCCGACATTGTATTCGATGTAATTGTTTTCTGATTATTGGTAAACATGGCCATTTGAGCATCAGCAACATAATCCATATAGTTCATAAACATAGCTCCATTGGCAGACGTGGTACAGGTATATTGGTTATCTGGGAAAACAGGATTATCTTCAAAATAATAAGGTCTTCTAGTTGCTGGTGTATCTGCACAGTCATCACTTCCTGCTGCGGTACCACAAACTCCGCTATTTCCCCAAATATGCTTTAATCCGAAATAGTGTCCGATTTCGTGAGTAGCTGTTCTTCCTTTGTCATATCCCTGGAAAAGAGTTCCAACGGTTCCCATATTAAAACATCCGATTACTAACCCGTCAAAGGATAATCCGGCAGCATTAGGCATATAAGCAAATCCTAATGTATCATCCCAAGGTTCTCCGTCAGAATCTACACCATCAAAAAAGCCTACCCAGATATTCAGATATTTTGTAGGATCCCATGCTGCCAATCCTGCTGAAGTATAATAACTGTTTCCTAATACAAAACTGGAAGGTACAGACTTTCTTTCGATCCCTGTTGTAGGATTACCATTCGGATCTCTTGTAGCCATACAAAACGCCAACTCTAAATCTGCAGCACTGGATTGAAAAGCAGCAGGTACTACTGTACTGAAATCTGCATTTTGCTTTCTAAAATCATTATTAAGCACTGCTATCTGAGATAAAATCTGTGCATCAGAGATATTTTGCTGAGCTGTTTTATACAAAACGTGAACAACAACCGGAATCGTAACCGTTCCTCTTCTCTGTTGCGAACCATTATCTGTTCTCAAATATTCTCTTAAGTCAGCATCCTGAGCTTTGATCTGCGGATTTCTATCAAAAAACTCATTCATCATTTTATCCGTCGCACAGGCTCTTTTTATATTTTGCGCTCCCAAAAAGGAAAAGCCAAGTAAGCCTATTAAAATAATAAAACTCTTTTTCATATATTTTTATATTAAAAATTAATCAACAAAGATAAACTTTTAACATAAAATTTACAATTAAAATTCAAATAAAATAAAAATATTCAACACATCTATACAATACAACATATTATTAATAACCTTACTCTAGTTTTTTTTACATAAAGAATGTTTTCAATATTTTTTACCGGTAACTTTCCTTGTATTCTCCCGACCATTGGTAAATACGGATACTGTCTGTCTCCAAAGGCTTACCATTTAGTAAAATCTCAATAGAATTATTATCTGAAGCAATTTTCACCTGCATTTCAATCTTATTTCCTGCTTTTTTAAATGCTTCATTGGTTTTTTCCCAGTCGAAAAAAGCTCGCGCATTAAGCTGCTCATGCTTTTCTTTGCCGGTTTCCCAGAAGAATACCATTTCCCGGGGAATCGCCCTTTCTTTATAAGGCATATCTAAAGCCCAAGGCCTCAGTGCTCCTTCTTTCTCACCATTGTAGGTGTAATTAAGGATTTCAAACAATCTGAATTTAGGATTGGAAGAAATTACCACGGGACGCCAATGGTAACGCTGCCGGTAATCATCCCATTCTTTCGGACTGGCATCCGCAATAAAATATTCTTTCTGGGATTCTTCATAACGTTTCGGGGTAATCCGGTACATTGTAAGGTATTTTTCTTTTGCCCTGGTAATTTCGGCAGGATCTGTAACAGGCTGAGCCTGATAACGCCCTAATTCAATACGTGTATTTCCAAAATTCAGCCATACTACAACCATTCCTTTGGGAGCAAAACCGAAAACCAACGTAGTAAAACTGTCATAAGCTTCTCCTCCTCCGGACTCGAAGCCTCTCCCCAATCTTTTATACTCCTGAGTTTCTCCCTGCTGATCTTCTCTTCTGGAATAGGCCCGCTCCATATAATCTTTTATGATATCCACTGAAAAATCTATATCCAAATGATAATATTTATTTTCATAGTCAGCATAATAGGTAATATCTGCACCGATAGGCGTTCCATATTGCTCAGTCCATGATGACCCTGAATCACCCCAGTTTCCGGAAGAACTGCCATAAGGCAATCCCGCACGGGTTCCTTCTAAAGTTTTTATTTTATCAAATACAGGGGTAACCTGATATCGATTATCAGGCTGTGAGATTTCTACCTGAAATGCCATCTTTTTATCATCCATCTTTTGACATTGTGTAAAATTGAAACATAATAGAGTATATAATATGCTTTGTATGATATATTGTATTTTATCGTTAATATTATCCATATTGTATATTTCTTGTTCTCTGCTTACCGTCCGTTACCTTACCTACTCTTGGCCCGTATCCTGTTTTGGTGGCACTGGCAGACCAGTGAAGGTATTTATTTCTCAATGTTTTAAGCTTATCTAAATCTACAAAATCTTCATAATGTAAAGCTTTTATTTTTGAAAGATAGTCACCTGATGAATTACTCCTGTTAAATTCTGCCACATAAGTATTTCGTAATGCATTACATGCATTCATATAATTTATCAGCTGGTTATATATTTCTATAAGAAAAGAATCTTCTATTTTATGATTATCAACTCCTTTTTGGGTGTATTTTATCCCAAACCTATCCTGACCTGAATAATGAAACATTGTATTAAGTGAAATCTTATCATAAGCACTAAAAGGCCTACGTGTTCCCACCAATAAATATTTGGTATTGACTCCATATTTATGGGCGGCAATAATTTTTTTTACCACAATTTCTTCCGGTGTATACCATCCTTCTTCTATCAGTATTTTCCTGAATTTTTTACATTCCCGGCCTTCATTTTCTCTTTCTTTGTATAGCTCTACCCTCTCTTCATTTTGGTTGACATAGCATCCACCGATATCGGAGTGAACTCCCGGTAGTGTAAATTGCAGCCCTTTCACTTGCGTACTGTCGATATTCGTTAAATCAAAATTATCCCGGTATTCATTATCAGCCGCAATCTGTAAGGTAAAACCGACTTTTTTAACAGCATCAAGTCCAAGCTGTTTGGTATCTCCGGGAAAAGCCGTTATATCCCCTACTTTTTGAGGACGGTGTACAGAACCATAAGAAGCCACCGTGTCATATAACCCGGCAAAATTGAACGTTATTTTTTTAGGTTCAACATTCCAATATCTTAAACAGGCCCCGAAATAACCATGCTTCAAAACAAGTTCATCATCCTTGCTTACCGGGATTCGTTTTCCTTCAGCTTTGTGAGGAGGAATAGCCATGCTTCTCTCGTTAAATTTTTTAAGAATGGTTGCCCGATTGGTAGCAATATGTACAAAATGCCTTGCTGCTGTAGCTCCACGGCTGAAACCAAATACGTTTACTTTCAAATGGATATCTTTTCCACTATATTTTGCTAATTTTTTGCCTGCCTCTACACAGCCTTTTGTCACCTTTGCCAGCACACCACGGTCATTGATGCCAAAAAGAATTCCTCCGTTGGGCACATTTCCCCATAAATACGTTTCACTTTCCCCATCTTTTGTTCCGATACCTTCTATGTAAACACGAATTTGATTTTCGACAGTGGGATCTATAGCATCAAAGCCTCGAGCCACATTAGAATAATCATTGGTATAACTATCATCATCATGGTTTGATTCCTTATAGTCCTTACCGAGATCGGTATTGGTTTTATTGTTTTGAGTTCCGTCAAAAAAAAGATTAAGGCTCACATCCAATATATTAACGGGGCTGTCATTAGGGTGTAATGATTTTGCCTTATGATAGCTCACTCCGGATTCATTACCGGATTGTTGCAGAGAAACGGCGCTGTTCTGGATGATATTCTCCTTAGAAAATACCAGATAATTTCCTTTTACATGGGTTTTTATCTTTCCTTCTACGATATATTCTATACTCATGATAGCGATATTAAAATTTTCACTGAATAAAAAATGTCCTCCTTTTGCAGGATAAAATTCTTTTATTTTTGTGATCAAAATGGTTAATGATTTTTAGATTTCTCGTTACTGTTGTTCTTAACTTCTTTTTCAGCGTGATGCTCTATTCTATTTCCGCTGTTTACTTCCATCCCTTTCAGGGATATTGTTTTATGTTCTTTTTCACCATAGGTCTCCATATCTCCCTTTACATAATGGGCCAATTTTCCAATAATATTACTGACAAAATCTCTCCCTACCGTCAGCATATTCATCATTCCTATGTTTGAAGACTTGTTCATACCAATGGTTTCGCTGGAATTCATTTGAACTGCAGTATTCATATTTTTCCCAACATTAATATCTAAATTTCCACCGGCATTCAATGTTATATTATTGGGTGCAGACAGGCTAATATTTCCCTGTCCGTCCATCAGATAATTATTGCCGCTGGGATCTATGATGTTGACACTTTTTTCATCATCATTCATCAGGATTCTTATCCCGGATTTGGTTTGCAGGGATCTCATATGATTATTCACACCGCCCCCCAGCCCTGTTCCTCCATGAAACATTGCTCCCATCACAAAGGGTCTGTCAGGATGTCCATGCTGAAAATTAACCATTACCTGATCTCCTACTTCAGGGACCGCCACATATCCTCTGTTTTGGGTGATCTGATCTGTACCTCCTGCATCAGGACTCATCATACGGATAAAGTCGGTAGTATTGTTGAGCTGCCAGTCGAATCTTACCTTTACTCTGCCCTGTCCTTCCGGATCGGTATTAGAAATGACTGTAGCAATCTGAGGTTCAGGCCTGGAAACATGAAATTCCGGTTGAGGCATATATCCTGTACCTTCGGCAATAGCTTCAAAACTTCCGGTATATAATCCCCGGGCATTTACTTCATGAGTGGTTTGGGTAATCATAAGGGTCGTGAGATGACGGGTTTTATTAGAATCCTGCTCACGTATTTGTATATCTGCCACGCATCCGGGATAAAGAAAGGGAATAGAGGTTTCTCCTGAAACATTCATCACTTCCACGGCCTTACTTCCCGAAAGACTTTTCTGGGAATATTCCACATCGAGGTGCGTAACCGCTCTTATCGGAGCAACCTTCAAAGAAGGTGTTTTATAGATTTTCCCATTATTTCTATAGGCTGTTTTTGCCATATCTCCCAAATGCTGAATAGAGGTTGTTCCTGAAGTAAGTTTTTCATTTTCCCGGCTGTTATAGCCATACAGCTGCGGTTGGGTATGTACCGCTACGAGCGCTATTTTAACATCGCTTACATTACTCCCTTCAATCAGCTGGATGTGCTGGTTTCCGGATTTCGGAACCTGTCCAAAATGCAGGACATAGCCATCATAAAAAAACTGTTCTCCATAGGCTTCTGCCATTCTCGCGAGATAATTATAATGAGTTTCATCATACTGACTGCTGTACAGGATCTGTGAATGGTCGTTGGTATCAACAATTACATCGAATTCAGAATCATCAATTCCCTGCCTGATCACTTCTCTGGCAATAATTCCCATATTAACAGGTTGATCTCCTCCGAAACTCTGGGTATGAGAAGCACCATCCAACAGAATCGTCGGGCTGTATCCTTTAAGCACAATATCTCCAAGGCTCGTTTTTTCCCGGCTGAAACTTACATGGCTAATCACTCCTACAAAGGACCGGTTCGGAGTATCATCTACGTCTTTATAGGTAAAAGTGGCAGTCAATCTTTTTCCCAGTAATTTGTGGGCATCCTCCAGATTCGGGGTCTGCGGGTTCTCCAGACTGTCGTGGGCAAGAATAATTTCAAATTCATGATGTCTGACTGCACTCTGCGTTAATCTGAAATGTTTGAAATGATGCACAGGTTGTCCGTTGGCATGAATTTCAAGTCCTACCACACGGTTGATTCCTGCAATCTGGTTTTCCGAAATACCTTTAGCATTATTCTCATGAATAAAGGTTCCTTTTTTCAACTTTGAATATTCCTCGTTAGAAGGCATTTCAGTTTCTCTATTTTTATTTTTCATTTGGTGTTTTTTTTATGTTTATACTCAAATGTAATAAAAGATTCTTAGAAAAATCTTATTCCATTCATAACAGTCTGGTGACAACAATTTCCGCTTTCATAAATGGTTTATTTTTAATAAAAAATAACAATAAATCATTTCAATTACCATTTATAATTTACATAATAATACGGATCAATAAGTAACATTTTCACATCAGTTAAAATTAACCAAAGTTTAATCTTATCCATAGGGATTGAAACTCTATGATTTATTATTTTTGATAAAATATACACATTCAGAATGTCAGTACACTTCAATCCACGAGATATTACATGGCTTGCCTTTAATGAAAGGGTTTTACAGGAAGCCATGGACGAAAAGGTCCCTTTACATTTAAGAATACGTTTCCTCGGAATTTTCTCCAACAATCTGGATGAGTTCTTCAGGGTGCGTGTTGCCGGATTAAAAAGGGCCATGGATTTCAAGGAAAAGGTGATCGCTGAATCCTTCTACCAGCCTCCTTCCAAAATCCTGCAGCGCATCAATGATATTGTGATGAGCCAGCAGCAGAATTTTGATAAAACCTGGAAAAAAATCCAGACCGAAATGGCTGACCAGAAAGTATACATTAAAAATGCCAAAAACCTAACAGCCCAACAGAAAGAATTTGTCAGAGTTTATTTTGATGAGGTCGTGGAATCCAATGTGATCCCGATTCTTCTTCATGAGAATACACCAATGCCCTATCTAAGAGATAAAAGTCTTTATCTGGGCGTTGCCATGCGTAAAAAAGACTGGCAGTATTCCAGCAATTATGCTATTATTGAGATTCCTTCCCGTTTTGTAGGAAGATTTGTCCTGATCCCTACAGAAGATCCGGAGGAAAAAAATGTGATGCTTCTTGAAGATGTCATAACGTTCAACCTTCCGCATATTTTCTCTTATTTCGGGTATGATGAATTCTCTGCCAACGCCTTTAAAGTAACAAAAGATGCTGAGCTGGAGCTGGATAATGACATCCGGACCAACTTTGCAGAAAAAATAGAAAAAGGACTGAAAAACAGAAGAAAAGGAAAGCCCACCCGTTTTGTCTTTGATAAAGATATGGACAAAGCACTGCTTGAACTTCTGATCCGCAAGCTGAACCTCTCCAAAAAAGACAGCATCATCCCCGGGGGGAAAATTCATAACTTCAAACACTTCATGGATTTTCCTGATGTTTTTGAAAAGTATGAAAAGCCGGAAGAAAGAACTTCATTTACCCATCAGGCTTTTGAACATGGGGAAAGGGTAACGGATGTTATTTTAAAAGAGGATGTTCTCCTTACTTTTCCTTATCATAAATATAATCCGGTTATCGACCTGTTGCGTGAAGCGGCCATGGATCCGGATGTAAAATCCATACAGATTACCGCCTATCGTCTGGCAAGCAGCTCCAAGATCATCAACGCACTGATTTATGCAGCCAGAAACGGTAAAGAGGTAACGGTAATGCTGGAACTTCAGGCAAGATTCGATGAAGAATCCAACCTGGAATGGAAAGAGATGCTGGAACCGGAAGGAATTACCGTTCTGGTAGGACTTCCGAATAAAAAAGTACACGCCAAACTCTGCGTCATCAAAAAAAGAGCGCATAATAAAACCATCCAGTATGGATTTGTAAGCACCGGGAATTTCAATGAAAAAACAGCAAGAATCTACGGGGATCATTTATTGTTGACTTCAGACCGTGGAATTATGGCAGATATCAACAAGGTATTCAATGTCCTGAAAAAGCCTAAGGAAGATTATCTTCCTGTTCTGAAAACCTGTAAGAATCTGTTGGTTTGCCCACAATTCATGCGTGAAAAGATCATTCATCATATCGATAAGGAAATTGAGGAAGCCAAAGCCGGAAGACATACCGAAATCATCGTTAAAGCCAATTCGGTAAGTGACCGTTTTCTGATTGAAAAACTTTACGATGCCGCCAAAGCCGGTGTAGCCGTTAGAATGATCGTAAGAGGAATCTACTGTGCCGTTAATCAAAAAGATTTTAAAGAAAAAATAAAAGCCATAAGTATTGTGGATGAATACCTGGAACACGCCAGGGTCATGTATTTCTATAATAAAGGATCAGAAGAGATGTACATCTCCTCCGCCGACTGGATGACGCGGAATCTGGACTACCGGATAGAGGCCGCCGCAAGGATCACAGACAAGGCTCTGAAGAAAGAATTGAAAGATATTCTCGACATTCAGTTGAGAGATAATGTAAAAGCTCGTATTTTAGACAAAAAATTGAGCAACGAGTATGTCCGGAATGATAAGAAGGAATGCCGTTCTCAAATAGAAACCTATAAATATTTAAAAGCTAAAACAAGCAAAAAATGAAGATCGCCGCGATAGACATAGGAAGTAACGCCGCAAGACTTTTGATCAACGAAATAAAGATCAATAACCGAAAACCTGAATTTATAAAGCTTAATCTCCTGAGAATCCCGCTTCGACTGGGAATGGACGTTTTTACCATCGGAAAAATCGGAAATGAAAGAGAAAAAATGGTCATCGATTCCATGAAGATTTTCAGTGACCTGATGAAGATCTATAAAGTAGATCATTACAGGGCCTGTGCCACAAGTGCGATGCGTGATGCCGCCAACGGGAATGACATCATCAGGCAGGTTCAGGAAACTTCAGGGATTGATATTGAAATAATTTCCGGTGATGAAGAAGCTACCCTTATCTATGAAAATCACGTTGCAGAAGGCCTTGATAAAGAATTTGCCTATCTCTACATTGATGTGGGAGGTGGTTCCACCGAACTTACGTTCTACGAAAACGGTAAAATGATCTACGAGCGTTCCTTCAATATCGGAACGATCCGCCTTCTTAACAATCTGGTGACCGCCGATAACTGGAAGGAAATGAAAGAAGAGATCAAGCAGAATATTACAAGCAAGAAACCTATTGTAGCCATCGGTTCCGGAGGAAATATCAACAAAGTTTTCTCCATGAGTAAGACCAAAGACGGAAAACCCATGTCACTTTCCCATCTTAAAAAAACCTACAAAGAGTTCAATGCCCTTTCGGTAGACGAAAGAATGACGAAATATAATCTCCGGGAAGACAGAGCCGACGTTCTGGTTCACGCGTTAAGAATTTTCAATAACGTGATGTCATGGTCGGAAATCAACCGTATTTTTGTTCCAAAAATTTCTCTGGCAGACGGGCTTATCCATAATATGTACAGTCAGCTTAAGGATAAAAAATAGTTTTTACACACCAACCTTATTTAAACCAGCCAACCATTGGCTGGTTTTACGTTTAAATACAGGAATAATCTGCTGCTGCTACGAGAGAAAAAATATTCACAAGATCAGGGTGATCCGGATATTCTGTGGAAAACTTTTTAACCACAAAAGAAATTGAACACTTAAGTAAGTTTAATGTATGATGTACAGAAGTACACTTAAGTTCTTAAAAATCTACAATTTTTCTGGTATGAGGGGGACAAAAATCTGCGTCATCTGCAAAATCTGCGCGAGAAAAATATCCATAAACATCAGTGTGATTCATGAGATCCGTGGGGAAATTTTTTAATCATCCGTCAAAAATTTTAATATTCTTTAAAGTAAAAACCGATTTTAAAACGTCTCTATCATATCAACAGTAAAAAATGAATCCAATCAAAATAATTCTCACAGGAGCCACAGGGATGGTAGGCGAAGGTGTTTTAATGGAATGCCTGGAAAACCCTGCCGTTTCTGAAATTTTAAGTGTAAGCAGAAAACCTTCAGGAAAAAAACATGCGAAACTCAAAGAATATATTGTTCCTGATTTTCTCACGATCGATCTTCACGATGAAACCCTGAAAGGGTATGATGCCTGTTTTTTCTGTGCAGGAATCAGCAGTGTGGGAATGAGTGAGGAGGATTATACCCGGATTACTTATGATACCACTCTTCATTTTGCTCAGGCTGTCCTGAATCAGAATCCGGAAATGGTTTTCAATTATGTTTCAGGGGCTCATACCGATCGTACAGAGAGCGGAAAAATTATGTGGGCACGGGTAAAAGGCAGAACAGAAAATGCATTAAAGAAGCTTGGATTCAGAAATGAATTCAATTTCCGGCCCGGATTTATGAAGCCCGTAGAAGGGCAAATTAACATAAAATGGTTTTTTAAGCCTTTTATTTGGTTTTTTCCTATTTTTTTACCATCAAAATCATTAACTTTACACGAAGTAGGTAGAGCAATGATTAATGCCGTACTGAGAGGCTATCCTACATCGATTCTGGAAATTAGGGACATTAAAAATTTAGCAATATGAGAGAAATGTTAAAAAGAATAGTTCTGGTTATTTTTGTACTCTTGGTTCTGACGGCAGTTTCAGGATTCTTCTATATGCAGAAACATCCACTGGAAGGCAAAACACCGGCACAGAAAGCTTTAAATTTCTCTGGAAGACAAACCAAATGATGATACGGTTTCATAACTGATGTCTGCTATTTTCTGAATATAGCACCATTCAGATGTTGAATATTTCCGCTTTTTAGTATTTCTATGTGAATTTATTAAACATTTCTTAAAATTCCATTAAAACAACTGCAACGTATAAAGTTCATTTTTGCATACATCTAATGCAAGTAAAAAATGATCAACAATTACCTATTAAAAGGGTCTGTTATTGCCGCGTTCTTTCTACAGGGCGGACTTTCCGGACAGACTCTTGTCCATTACTGGAATTTTAACAACAGTGCTTCCGAAACAGCCATTACAACACCGTCTTCAACCCTTACCGGAGGTTTTCTTACCGCAATAGCGGGAGGCACCAGTATTATTGATTTTGCGAACGGAACCGGACAGAACTTCGGCACGGAAAACCTGAATGCAAGAAACGGAGATCCCGCGGGAACCCATCTGAGGTTCAACAATCCAATCGGAGGCGGTCTTCAGTTTAATCTGCCGACAACAGGCTATAATAACGTAACGGTAAAGTTTAGTACGCGAAGATCCGGACAGGGAGCCGGTACCCAAATCTGGTCTTACTCAACAGACGGAACGACTTTCGTTCCTTACCAGAATGTAAATCCTATGGATGCCAATCCGCAATTGATCAGCTTTGATTTTTCTTCAGTTCCGGGAGTTTCCAATAATCCGGATTTCAAATTAAAAGTTGAATTTACCGCCACAGGAGGCGGAACTGGCGGGAACAACCGTTTTGATAATTTTACGGTAGATGCAACCCCGGCCGGAGGTATAGACACGACTCCTCCAACGGTAACCTTCTTTCCTGCTCCTGACACAAATAATGCTTCAACAACAGCTCATCCTACCCTTTCTTTCAATGAAAATGTAAGGCTGACTGACAATTCTCCGATCAACGATTCTAATGCACAAAATCTTGTGGAATTCCGTCTGGGAAATTCTTCAGGTACCCAGGTTCCCTTTACCACGACTTTCAGTAATAATATCATTTCAGTGATCCCGTCTTCCGGTCTTATTCCCGGACAAGCCTATTATCTGGCCCTCAAGCCCGATATGGTGGAAGATTTAAGTGATAATGCGGTCTCAACAATCACTTCCAGTACTTTTACAACGGCCGGTACATCGGTTTCTTTAGACAAAAACTTTATAAAGGTTAATGAAAATGCCGGCAGCCTTGCCTTCAAAATCAATATTGCCAATCCTTCAGCAGCGACGGTAGATCTTTTGGTAAAACCGGCTCCATTCAGTACGGCGGACAGCAATGATTTTACACTCACCAGCCAGACGATCCAAATTACTCCGGGAATGACTAGCTATACTGTTACAATTCCGATTATTGATGATACACAGGAAGAACAACAGGCTGAATATTTTGTAGTCAGCCTGGAAAACCCTTCCGGAACACTGATTTCGGGAGACCCGTCTGCAACGGTGTATATTGTTGATAATGACAAGCCGGCACCGGTTCCTTCCGGACAGATCCAGCTGAACTATATCGGAAGCTTTGACCCTTCCGGAAACAACAACAGCTCTACGGAAATTGTCGTTCATGATCCTTCCACCCAAAGATTATTTACCATTAGTTCCCTGACCGACGTTTTTGATATTATTGATTTCAGCAATCCCAATACCCCATCTGTGATACAGACCGTGAATATGGCTCCATATGGAGGTATCACAAGCATCGCGGTAAAAAACGGGATTATTGCCGCGGCATCTCCCAATACCGACCCTCAGCAAAACGGCTCTGTTGTATTTTTCGATATTAACGGAAATTTCCTGAAGCAGGTAACCGTAGGAGCACTTCCGGATATGGTGACCTTCACACCGGACGGAACAAAAGTAATCACCGCTAATGAAGGGGAACCTAACGATGCCTATACCATAGATCCTGAAGGAACCATCAGCATCATTGATATCTCAGGAGGCATAGGAAATCTTACCCAAACGCAGGTTTCCACCCTGAATTTTAACAGCTTTGATTCTCAGGTAGCTGCTTTAACTGCTACAGGATTAAGAAAAGTAAGAACCAATAATACACTTTCCCAGGATCTGGAACCTGAATACGTAACGGTAAGCGCAGACAGTCAGAAAGCCTGGGTTACCCTTCAGGAAAACAATGCAATAGCAGAGATTAACCTGACCACAAAAACCATCACCGGAATCTGGGGACTTGGCAAAAAAGATATGAGCCTTCCGGGGAACGGCTTCGATGCTTCGGACAATAACGGAGAGGTGCTGATTGCCAACTGGCCCGTGAAAGCCTATTATATTCCGGATGCGGTACAGAATTACAGGGTTGGAAATACCAATTACATCGTAACCGCCAACGAAGGAGATGAAAAAGATCTTTCAGGATACAGTGAGAGAACAACCGTAGGAGCTAATAATTACACCCTGGACCCGGTATTGTTTCCACAGGCAGCTGTTTTAAAAGCTTCTCATAATTTAGGAAGATTAAGGGTATCTAATGCCACAGGAAATACGGATGGTGATACCGATTTTGAAGAAATTGCAGCCTTAGGAGCACGGTCATTCTCTATTTTCAATGCCGATGCGCAACAGCTGGTTTATGACAGCGGAGATCAGTTTGAAAGATATATTGCTGCGAATCATCCAACGATATTCAATGCCGACAATGAATCGAATGCCGTTAAAAGCAGAAGCCGGGCCAAAGGTCCTGAACCGGAAGGGGTAACTTTGGGAACCATCAACGGGCAGACCTACGCATTCATTACACTGGAAAGAACCGGCGGAGTCATGGTTTACAATATTACCAACCCTTCCAGCCCCACTTTTACGGATTATAAGCATTCCCGTATGACCTCAGCGTACGGAGGAGACAACGGCCCTGAAGGGATTACTTACATTGCCCCGGAAAATACAACAACCGGAAAGGGCTATGTGATTGTTGCCAATGAGATCAGCGGAACACTATCGATGTATGAAGTCACTTCCTCTCCTACTTTGGGAACCGGAGAAATAAAAACTGAAAAAGCAACTTTCAACGTATTCCCGAATCCTGTGAGCAAAGGAAATACTCTGTACTTCAACAGGAAGCAGGATTACGAACTGTATGATATGTCCGGAAGGCTGATCGGCAGTGAGAAAAATGCTTTAACAATAGATACTTCCAGACTTTCTGCCGGTGTTTATCTGGTAAGAACATCTGAAGGACATCTGAAGAGAGTAATTGTAAAGTAATTCGCATGAATGGAAGAGGTATGATGGAAGTTGCTGTTCCTATTAATGATAAAGTCCCGGAAATATCCGGGATTTTTTTATGATTACCCTGAATTTGGTTTAGGTATTTAAGATTAAAGAAAACATTTACTTTTTATGGCTTTCATAACTCCATTTCCTTCCATCAACCCTGCCACACAGAAATCTCTTATCCCAAATTCAGGTTATTGTTATTAAATTCAGTAGCTTTAGTTTTTTATCATTTCATGAAAGAGCAATTAGAAAATATCATTCAGGAAGCTTATACCAAAGAAAGACGTAACCTTTTTACCTTCCTGACGGGTGCAGGAATTTCTTCCGACAGTGGAATTCCTACCTATCGCGGAACAGACGGGATATGGGTAAAGGGAACACAGTTTCATAAGCCTGAAGAATTCGGAACGCTGAGGTATTTCAGACAGCATCCGGAGGAGGTTCTCCAGTATTCGCTGTTCCGGAAAAAAATGTTTGAAGATGTAAAGCCTAATGAAAGCCATTTTGAGCTTGTTTCCATAGAAAATATGCTTCAGGACAGGTTTCATCTGATTACCCAGAACATCGACAATCTGCACCGCCGTGCCGGAACTCAGAGGATTTATGAGATCCATGGTAATAACAGGGAGATCAAATGCTCTAACGGATGTAAAAAAATTGCGGCCCTACCTGAAGAAATTAAAAGTAAAAATATTGATGAGGACCTTACGGAAAGGGATAAAGAGCTGCTGACCTGTCCGGAATGCGGTCACTGGATGCGTCCCAACATTCTCTGGTTTGATGAGTATTATGATGAGAAGACCAACAAAAGATTCAGTGCTTTGAAAAAGGCTAAAAACAGCGCCATCCTTTTTATTGCAGGTACTTCCGGCGCTACAAACCTTCCGATTGCAATTGCTGAAACGGCCCTGAGATACGGAGCTTTTATTGTAGATATTAATACGGAAGATAATCATTTCACGAAACTGATCCGGAATAAAAAAAGGGCAGTAATCATCAGGGAAAAATCAACGGATGTGTTCAGATTGATTAAAGAGATTATTGAAAATATCAACCCGTAAACCGTCTGAAATTTAACTTTTTCTTGACATTGTTGGCATGATTTTATCTTTATATTTGCCCGTACCAAATTCAAAAATGAAAATGAAAAAAATGAAAACATTAAGTATCCTGGCCTTCTTATTAATAGGGACAGGAACGGCTTTTTCGCAATCGAGAAAAACAGAATCCTCCAAAGGAGTAGAACAGTCGGACAATAAAAAAATAGTACAGGTAGAAGGTGTTGGCCATAAGCTCAGTTATACGCTTAGCGGTGGAACCGTAGAGGTTGCAGGAGGCGATAATACGGTAACCGTGAAAGGAAGCGCTAAAAAGATCTCTGTTTCCGGCACAGGAAATACAGTATACATCGACCGCGTAGATAAAATAATGATGGAAGGAGGCAATAATACCATCTACTACAGAACTTCGGGAACTAAATCTGGAAAACCTGATGCCTCGCTTACAGGAGTAGGCAACAGAGTAGTCAGACAATAGGATTAAAGGATATTGACTGATTGCCTGAGATCTGCCTCAGCACAATCCGAAAATAAATAAAAAAGACAGGCTTTTTTACAAGGCCTGTCTTTTAAATATATCAGATAAGATTTTACTCTACATTGATTACTTTTTCAATTTCCGGAGCATGTTGTTTAATGGTATTCTCCACACCCAGCTTAAGGGTTGAAAAATTCAGTGAACATCCGGAACAGTTACCCAGAAGTTTTACAAAAACCTGATTATCCTTCACGTCAATAAGCTCAATATCACCTCCGTCTTTATTCAAAAACGGTCTGATGCTTTCCAGAGCTTCCATTACTCTCGTTACTGTATCTTCGTGTGTTATATTTGTTTCCATATTTTTTTGATTCAATTCGGTTTTTTCAGGCGTTCCTGAAATCATTATTTTTTTGCTTTCGGCGAGCATCCTGCCATAGTAGTGATCTTCACCGCTTCTGTAGGAGGAAGGTTTTTATTTCTTTCCACTAAGCTTTCCACCATTTTTCTTGCTGTTTCCGTATAGATTTCAGCAATTTTGGAATTTTCCTGAAGGGCTGCCGGTCTTCCGACATCTCCCGCCTCTCTGATGCTCTGGATGAGTGGAATCTCTCCTAATACCGGAATTCCAAGATCATCAGCCAGATATTGTGCTCCCTGGTTTCCAAAGATATAATATTTATTGTCAGGAAGTTCTTCCGGTGTAAAATACGCCATATTTTCGATTAATCCAAGAACCGGTATGTTAATACTTTCCATCTGGAACATCGCAATTCCTTTTCTTACGTCTGCAAGAGCTACGTGCTGAGGGGTACTTACGATTACGGCACCCGTTACCGGCACTTCCTGGATAATGGAAAGGTGAATATCCCCTGTTCCCGGAGGAAGGTCAATCAATAAGAAATCCAGTTCTCCCCATGCAGCATCTCTGATCATCTGATTCAGAGCCTTGGAAGCCATAGGGCCTCTCCATACTACGGCCTGATTGGCTCCTGAGAAATATCCGATAGAAAGCATCTTCACCCCGTAGTTTTCTACAGGCTTCATCATACTTTTACCGTTCACTTCTACAGAAATTGGTTTTTCGCCTTCCGTATCAAACATGGTAGGAACAGACGGACCATAGATATCGGCATCCAGCAAGCCTACTTTAAAACCCATTTTAGCAAGGGTAACTGCCATATTTGCAGCCACAGTAGACTTCCCTACTCCTCCTTTTCCGGAAGCAATTGCTATAATATTCTGAATCCCTGCGATCTGCTTGCCTTTGATCTGGCTTTGCTGAATCTCGGTGGGCTCCGGAGAAGCTATTTTAAGTTTTAAGTGAATCTCTTCACCAAATTCACTGGCAAAAGCCTGTTTCATGGCTGCTTCCAGCTTTTTCTTTTCGTGCATCGCCGGTGAATGAGCGGTCATGTCGATATAAACATCGTTACCCATGATCTGCAGGTTATTCACCAAATCGTCTACTTCTATCTCTTTAAGGAAATCCTGAACCTTTTCTTTCGTCAACATACTAAATATAAATTGTTCACAAATTTACGGATTTTTTCGATAATTTAGAATCAATAAAATCTATAACCCAATGTGATAAATAAGATAAGTATCATATTGTTTCGTGATATTTTACTACCTTCATCATCAAAATAAAACGTACCACCAATCCGTCACATCTATGCATTCATCTGCCTATCCCTCCAAATATGCTTCACCCAAAGGTATTTTCACTGTTGGGAAGACCCGCTTCAAATGGTATGACCTCGCAGCTGATCCGGCAGATATTTCGCAGCAGGACCTTCAAAACGCCAGAATAGGTATTGAAAATGCAGATGAAAAGTTTCAGGATACAGAAGACTTGGGATTTGTCATCATGCACCGCTGCGGACAGCATTACCTTCTTCTTGTCTGCACCTGGCGAAGTGAAAACGAACTCTGGGAAAGTGTATATTATGACGGAACCGGAAAATTTGAGGTATGGGACCGGAATAAAATTCATCTTCCGACGTACTGTGTCTGGGAAATGGGCATTGTCTACCATGAGTCCCAGGCCTGGAAAAGGTATCTGGGTACAGACAGAAATGAAGCCGGCAGACAGCATTATTTAAACGATTTTTTTGAAGGTGAAGTTTAATCACTTTCGCGGGCCCTTTAATAATATCCATAAAGCGCTGTAGAATCTTGAATTCTTTAAACCACAAAAGAATATACAAAAGATTTGATACCGTAATTTTATGTAGAAAAGTTCACAAAAAATTAAAAATCAAAGATTTTTTATGAGGTTGAATATAATCTGCTCAATCTGCAAAATCAGCGAGCAAAAAAATCTCCACAAAGATCCGTGTAATTGTGAAATCTGTGGAAAGTTCTCTATGTAGACAAGTTTATTCAATAGAGGTGGACTTTAGTCCACCTAAATCATAAAAATCAAAATCATCCGGCTTTAGCCAAAGCATAAAAAACATCTCAGAATTTTTAATTCGCCCTGTATTTCTCATCAAACTTCACATTACGGTCTGCACCTTTTACCTTTTTATTTCCGAAACTATAGGTAGCCGATAAAACAACCCTTCTGCTATCATAATAGTTTTTATAATGATGAGTTCCTGTAGTATAGTAGATTTCTCCCCTGCTCCATGACTGTTTGAAAATATCCGAAACAAATAAGTTCATCTGAAGGCTCCTTTCCATAAGACTTACTTTAAGCCCGGAAGTAAAGTTTCCGGCAAAATCCATATAAATATGTCCTGAACTGGAAGGCAGGCGGAACCAGTAATTAAAGAAAAGCTGTATTGTTTTATCTTTATTAAGAGACACATTGTTCTGAACATTGAAATTATAGCTGTATCCTTTTCTGGAAGCGGCATCTGTGGCAAAAACTTCTGTATTCATATACGACAGATCAGCGGAATAATTAGCTTCCCAGCATTTAAAGAAGGTATCAGAGTAATTCAAAGATACTCCCAGGCTGTTCTGGTTGTAAAAATTGGCAAAAGTACTGATCCTGTTTTCTCCCTGAAGATTAGCAAGCTGGTCGAATTCATTCACTGCCCTCTGATAATAAGCTGTTGCGGACAGCTTTCCTTTATAAATATAAGAAAGTTCAAAATTATGACTCACAGACGGCTTCAGAAGAGGATTTCCCGTAAAATAAGAATTCACATTAATATACCATCGGTAAGGGTTGATCGCCCGGAATCCGGGTCTGTTGATCCTTTTGGAATAATTCAGGCTGAAGGTATTATTATCATTACTTTTATAAGTGATGTAGGCCGTCGGAAAAAATTTACCATAAGAATTTTCAGTCTGTTGTCCGGATGTTACAGAATTCCCGTTAATAACCGAATATTCATAACGAAGTCCTGCTTTGGCCGACCATTTTTCACTGAATTCTTTTTCAAAGCTGAAGTAGGCAGCATAATTTTTCTCGTTATATTCAAATATATTGCTTTTAACAGGATCTGTAATATAATTTCCATTCATGAGGTTCTGATAAGCAATATCGGAATTGTTATCAAAATTGGTAAACTTTATTCCGGCTTCCGTTTTAGCAAACTGATACGGTAAGGTAAGATCAGCCTGGCCCGAATAAATTTTATAATCAACGGTAGAAGGCGTTCTCACCACAAATCGGTCTCCTGAATTTTTTATAGTGGTGAAATTGATTCTGCTTTCAGGATTATTGGAAAAATAATTTCCGGTAATGCTGAGTTTATTATTTTGTTTTCCGAATGTAAGGTCATAATAAGCACTTAACGTCTGCTGGTTGTTTTTAGAACGGTGTTCCGCATAGGTTGTCAATGTGTTGGTATACTTTCCAAGTTGAGAATAATCCGAACGGTTATCAATATCCATATTGGAATGTCCGGATCCGTAATCATAGATAAAGCCAAGATTGGATTTTGAATTAAGCTGATAATCAAGGCTCAGATTAGCGCCCAGTCCTTCTCCGAAATCCCTTCTGTCATCGAAGCTTTTTACTCCGTCTGCCCCTTCAATCCTGTAATTTTCAAAGGAATGTTTTTCATATTTAAACTGTCTTAACTTCAGTGAAGAACGCAGCTTTTCATTCTGATAATTAATGGTTGCACTGTTTGAAAATCCGGAATAGGTCTGCTGCTGAAGTCCTGTTGTAAAACTTCCGTTCCAGCCCAGGTTCTGGTTTTTCTTCAGAACAATATTAATCAGTCCGCTGTTTCCCTGAGCTTCATATTTGGCGGGTGGGCTTGTAATGACTTCTATTTTTTCAATATTCTCAGATCTCAGACTTTTAAGATAATTGACCAGCTCACTTCCGGAAAGATTCAGAATCCTTTCATTAATCATCATGGCGACACCGCTTTTTCCTACAATAGAGATTCCGGAATTTTCATCCACCTTCAGTAAAGGAGTTGTAGCCAATGCTTCTGCACCATCCATTCCTTGTGAAGCAACCGAATTGGCAACATTAAAGATCAGTCGGTCCGGTTTTCTTTCGATCATTTTTTTTCTGGCGGTAAGTGTAACACCTTCAATCTGCTTTTCCTGTTTTTTATCAAAAGAAAAGTCCTGTTTCAGATCTCCGTTCACGGTAATCTCCAAAGAAGAAACTTCTGTCCCATCCTGTATAAGCCTGATATTGTAATTTCCGTTTTCAGGAAGCTTCAGTTTATAATTTCCTTTTTCATCAGAAATAGCGGTTTGTTTCTGTTCCCCTTTTGCAGCAATGATCTCAATATAGGAAACTGCATTTCCTGACTGTGTAATTTTTCCTGTAATTTGTTGTGAAAAGGCGAAAACCGGTAAAAGTATAATAGCCGAAAGTAATATTTTCCTCATGAATTCTGTAGTTTCAGTTTTCAGTAAGACAATTCTCATCCGGCTTTTATTACATGCTGTTCTGCTGTTTTTTCAATATATTCGCTTTATAAAATTATGATATGAAAAAAAGTCTTGCTGCATTTTCTTTAATGATTGCGCAGATCATATATTCCCAGAATTATTCCCAATATGTTAATCCTTTTATCGGAACAGGAGGCCATGGCCACACCTTTCCCGGAGCTACCGTTCCTTTCGGCATGGTTCAGCTTTCTCCGGATACCAGGATCGATGGAAGCTGGGACGGATGCAGCGGTTATCATTATTCAGACTCTGTGATTTATGGTTTTTCCCATACCCACCTCAACGGAACCGGGGTGTCGGACTATGGAGATATTATGCTGATGCCTGTTATGGGAAATCCGGGCCTGAGCAGCAAAGACTATTCATCAAAGTTTTCGCATAAAAATGAAAAAGCATCGGCAGGATTTTATTCCGTGAAACTGGATAAGAATAATATCGATGTACGTCTTACCGCTACCCAAAGAGTCGGTTATCATGAATATACCTTCAATAATGCAGACAAGGCCCACATCATCCTTGATCTCAACCACCGGGATAAGCTTCTGGAAGGCGAAGTAAAGATTATTGACGATAAAACGATTGAAGTTTTCAGAAGAAGTGAGGCCTGGGCGGTCAATCAATATGTGTATGCCAGAATTGAGTTTTCAAAACCTATGAAAATTTCAAAAAAAGAGGTTAACGGAAAGCAGGAAGATCAACTTTTTACCGGAACAAAACTAGCACTGGCTTTCTCTGCCGACGTAAAAAAAGGGGAAAAGATCAATGTAAAAGTTGCCCTTTCTCCAACCGGTTATGAAGGAACCGGAAAGAATATGCTGGCAGAAGGAAAATCCTCCGATTTCGAAACGGTTAAAAAGCAGGCTGAAGCCGACTGGAACAGAGAGCTTTCAAAAATTGAGGTGAAATCTGATGATAAAGATAAGCTCTCGGTATTTTACACAGCCCTGTATCATGTGTTCACGCAGCCCAATATCAATATGGATGTTGACGGACGGTACCGAGGCAGAGACCTCCAGCTGTATACCGCAAAAGATTTTGATTATTATACGGTATTCTCACTTTGGGATACTTTCAGAGGAGCACATCCGCTGATGACTTTAATCGACAGAAAAAGAACCGCTGATTTCATCAATACATTCATCAGGCAGTATGAACAGGGCGGAAAGCTTCCGGTATGGGAGCTGGCTTCCAACGAAACGGAATGTATGATCGGATACCACGCTGTTTCCGTTATTGCCGATGCTATGGCTAAAGGGATCAAGGGGTTTGATTATGAAAAAGCATTTAAAGCCTCCAAAAATTCAGCGATGCAGGATACCTTCGGGTTGAATGCTTATAAGCAGAATAACTACATCAGTATTGATGATGAGCATGAAAGCGTTTCCAAAACGGTAGAATATGCCTATGATGACTGGTGTATTGCCCAGATGGCTAAAATCTTAGGCAAAAAAGAAGACTATCAGTATTTCATGAAGCGGTCCCAGAACTGGAAGAATCTTTATAATCCCAAAAACGGTTTTATGCAGCCCCGAAAGAACGGAAACTGGCTTCAGCCTTTCGACCCGAGGGAAGTTAATAACAATTATACGGAAGGAAACAGCTGGCACTACTCTTTTTCGGTACAGCAGGATATTCCCGGACTGATTGCGGCTCATGGCGGAAAAGAAAAATTTGAACAGTTCATTGATGCCATTTTTTCAGCACCGAATACAACAACAGGCAGAGAACAGGTAGACATCACCGGACTGATAGGACAATATGCCCAGGGAAATGAACCCAGCCACCACATTGCCTACCTTTATAATGATGTGGATAAACCTGAAAAAACAGATGCCAGGATCAGATATATTCTCGATCATTTTTATAAAAATACACCCGATGGCCTGATCGGCAATGAAGATTGCGGCCAGATGAGTGCCTGGTACATTTTAAGCTCACTGGGAATTTACGCTGTAACACCGGGACTTCCGGAATGGCAGACCACAACACCGTATTTTGATGAGGTTAAAATCCATCTGGAAAACGGAAGTACGAAAGTCATCACCCCAAATACATCACGAGCTGAATTGAAAAAGCTTGGTTTTGAAACTATTCAGCCTGCAAAAGACCTAAAATATGCGCAGCTTACCGCTTCACCTGTCATTTCATCAGACCGGATTTTCGACTTTTCCGCAAAAGTGGAGATCACGCCATTGAATCCTGAAGATAAAATCTATTACATGACCCTTGATGACAGTGATGCCAATAAAAGAAAAACATTCACCGCTTACAAAGCACCTTTTACCATCAGCAAAACTACGCAGGTTCATGCCTATGCCGAGAGAAAAGGTGAAAAGAGTTCAGTAACCCGTGCTGTTTTTAACCGCAGACCCAATTACTGGGATATCAGCATCAGTTCCACGCCTACTCCCCAGTATGCTGCAGGAGGGAAACTGGCCCTTATCGATGGAATCAGAGGGGATATCAACTGGAGAAAAGGCGAATGGCACGGCTATCAGGGACAAAACTTTGAAGCGGTTATCGACCTGAAGTCTCCGCAACAGATCACCCGGCTTTCCTCCACTTATCTTCAGGACAGCAGATCATGGATCCTGATGCCTAAAAAAGTGGAATACTATGCCTCCATGAACAATAAAGATTTTATCCTGCTGAAAACCATTGATAACACCATCGATCCAAAGGATGAAAAAGTGCAGACTAAAGATTTTGAAACCGAAATTCTTCCCACTGAAGCCAGATATATCAAAGTAAAAGCCTATTATTTCGGCAAACTTCCGGAATGGCATCAGGGAGCCGGCGGAGAAGCCTATATTTTTATAGATGAAATTTCTTTAAAGTAGCTGTCCGCAAAGATATTTTTGCTCTGGAAATAGGTGAGAATTATTAACCCCAAACCGAAGATTCAACGGAATCAAAAGTTTGACACTTCAGTAATCTTTAAAGTTTAGCTCCGAAGTCGTGAGACTTTGGAAAGGAGCTCCGTAGGAGCGACCTGTTAATAGCTATTGAAATTTTAAAAGATTGGGGAGCCTCGTAGAGGCGACCTGTTAGAAATACCTATTGCGGTCCTTAGATTCCGGATCCAAAATAATTCGAATATTTTCTGAATTCTGCGAGCACACGTTCTACTTTCCGGATTCTTTCTTCCAGGCTTCCTGATAGCAGAATATAGGGAATATTCCTTTCTTTAAGGTCTGCAATGATCTGTTTCTGGAAAATTTCACGTTTCTGATCTCCGCTTCTGTCCCAGGTATCATCATAGGGAATATCAATATCGCACAGGAAAAAGAGGTCATATCTTTTATAATTAAGGTCTGCCGTTCTCTTTAAAAAATCGGGAGCTTTCCCGTGGTAATCCAGCGCAAACATATAGGTGGTAATCGCGTTGGTATCTACAAAGAAATACCGGTTGGCATTAATTATTTCACGGTCTTCAATCTCAATATGTCCTCTGGCAATCTCATCAAAAGCTTCAAAATCAATTCTCCGGTTCACCTGATGTTCCGTCCAGTATTCTCTCCCGTATTCGGGTGCAAAAGTAGTATTAAATTTCTTTGCCAATGCCTCTGTAAGTGTAGATTTTCCGGATGACATTGCTCCCAGGAAAACCGCTTTCGTGATCAGGTCTCTGTAGACCGTATCGCTTACATAATCTTTATAAGCAAAAGAATTTTCCCGTATTTTTGTTGCGGACACCGGGACTGTATTTCTTGCTTCATCCACTCTCCGGTCTATGGCATTCAGGGCCTTACTGACATGATCACCGTAGAATTCACTGGAATAGAAATGAGTAATTTTTCTGCCGTCAAGCATTCGGATAATGTATTCTTCCTGTATGATCTCAAACCATCTTTCGCTGGAATAGCCGTCCGGTCCGTCCCAGCATTCAATGATCTCAACCTGTGGATAGAGCTTTCTGATCCAGCCTGCACGGATATTTAACGGAATTTCGGTAACATCGGTATCATAAATCAGTACCACCAGCTCATCGGTCTCCCTTAAAGCCGTATCGAAAACCAGTTGATGGCCCTTGTGAAACGGCGCATATTTTCCTAATGTAAGTCCTGTTTTTTTCATTGTTTTAAAGCTTTGCTCCCTTTATTCCAGTTGTAATATCCATATAGGGCATTGATCAGAAAAGCTGACCACATTGCTATCATCATAATGCCGCTTTCGCTTCCGTCCAGGGTTCTTATGATCCAGATGGTAACGGTTACTATATTGAGAACGATATACAGCAGCCATTGTTCTTTATAACGCAGGATCATCAGCACGGTAGCAGCAATTGAAATAACCGTGGACATTCCGTCCAGATAAGGCGTATTCTGGCCTTTTATCGCCGAAAGAACGTATCCAAGACCGGCACATCCCAAAGCGGTGAGCACAAAAACGGCCAGCAAAGACGTCGGCTGAAGGGCTTTCATTTCCACGATATCATTTCTCGTATACTTTTTCCACATCAAATACCCCACGACATTCATCGGCAGGAAGAACAGCAGGTAAAGTCCGAGCTCACCGAACAGTCCGTTTTCATAAGCTACAAAAGCATAGGCAACCGTATTTAAAGTTCCGATCACATAATTCCAGATACTTCCTTTTGCTGCGAGCACTACACATAAAATTCCGGACACCAGCACAAAAAAATTGAGCCAGTTGTCTTTATTTTCCACGGCAATTCCAATTCCGAGCAGTGAAAATGAAAGAAGCCAGATGATTTCAAATGGCTTCCATGATTTTAAAATATCACTCATTATTTTTTATTAATTCAGTCTTTCTGACCAGCATAATTCTTCCGGCAGGTCCTTATCTGAAAATTCTATATGGATGACTCTTCTCCTTCTTCCATCCGTTGTTCTGTTGGAACCGTGTAACAGAAGGGGTTTCATAATCATTATCCCTCCTTTTTCCACGTTGCAGACGGTTTCCGTTTCTGTATTCCAGTCAATTGTTTCAGGTCTGTAGACTCCTTTGGCATGTGATCCGGGAACAACTTTCAGTGCCCCGTTATGTTCATCAGTATCATCCAGATGAATTCTGATGGTGTAGATATTTTCAAGAACCGGTAGCGGAGGCTGCACTGCAAACTGATTCTGTTTTGTAGTCCAGGGACCAAACCCGTCAAGTTCCGTTTTTTTATCCACTGAGATCGTCAGATCCTGATGATAGGCTACATACCAGTTTGAGGTTTCCGGTTTATCAAAATAAATACTTTTTACCGTAAAATATTTTTCCCCGAAAATTTCCCTGATAATGGTTTTGATACGCTCGTTAAAAACCAGATCAGTTACCTGAGGGATCTCTTTTAAAAACTGACGTACGGCAAAAAGATCGGCAGATTTTCTGAAGTTGGGATTGGAAGCATCTGCCTTCCGGATGGTTTCACTGATTTTCTCAATCTCTTCATCAGAAAAAATTTTATGAATTACGGTAAAACCTTTTTCAAAAATATGGTCTTTATGGCGCTGCAAATCTGATATTTCCATTAGACTTCCTGAGGCGTATTTTCAAGCTGTCCTTCCCATTTGGAAACCGCTGAAGTAGCCAATGCATTTCCTAATACGTTGGTCATACTTCTTCCCATATCACAGAAGTGGTCAATCGGGAGGATCAGAGCAATTCCTTCCGGCGGAATCCCGAACATTGAGCAGGTAGCTACAATGATCACCAGAGAAGCTCTCGGAACTCCGGCAATTCCTTTTGAAGTAAGCATAAGCACCAGAAGCATTGTGATCTGCTGTCCCAGCTCCATTTCAATACCATAAATCTGAGCAATAAAAATAGAGGCAAAAGTCATGTACATCATACTTCCGTCCAGGTTGAATGAATATCCTAAAGGCAGAATAAAAGACACTACCCTGTTGTTACAACCGAATTTTTCAAGCTCTTCCACCAGCTTCGGAAACACTGCTTCTGAACTGGTTGTAGAAAAAGCAATCAGTAACGGGGCTTTGATTCTTTTCAGCAAATCGAAAAGACGGTTCCCCAGGATAATATATCCTACCAGTAAAAGCACCAGCCACAGAACTCCCAATGCAAAGAAAAAGTCTCTGAGATAGATCGCATATACCTTGAATATTTCAAAACCGTTCACTGCTACTACAGCAGCAATAGCCCCTAAAACCCCAAGCGGGGCAAACCACATGATGTATCCCACCATTTTAAGGATAGCATGGGCAATAATATCAAAAAGCTTCACCACCGGTTTTGAGTACTCTTCCCCCAAATTGGCAAGAGCCACTCCGAACATAATGGAGAATACTACGATCTGAAGTACCTCATTGGTTGCAAAAGCTTCAAATAAACTTTTAGGAATCATATGCTTCACAAAGTCTTCCATAGAAAAACTTTTACTGCTTTTCAGAAGATCTTCTGCTGCTGCAGCATCCTGAATCGGCAGTTTGGTCACATGCCCCGGCTCAAGCCAGTTTACAAGCACCAATCCTATAAAAAGAGAAACCAGTGAGGCTGAAATAAACCACAACATTGCTTTTGTTCCTACTCTTCCGATCATTTTAATATCGCTCATTTTAGCAATTCCCACCACAAGAGTGGTAAATACCAGCGGAGCAATGATCATCTGTACCAGCCTGATAAAGACCGTTCCCAGCAGTTTTATATTTTTGGCAAAAGGTTCGGCGCTTTCCTGATACTTCAGATGTACCAGACCTCCGATTCCTACTCCAAGAATAAGCGCAATAATAATGGCAATAAAAAGTTTATTTTGTCCTTTCATATATATTGTTCAATTGCCACAAATATAATAGTTTTTGAATTGACATACTATTTTGTTCTGTAAGGGTTAAGTTTCAGTTAAGTATATAATCCATTAAAATTAAATTCCTGGTTTAGAAAATATTGCAAAAAATTAATGAAACATTTATTGAGTTTTTATTCTTTTGGTACAAATTTTATTATTACATTTGATTGTATTAACAACATTAATAAATATACAATATGAAAAAAACTATCGCAATGGCTGCGCTGGCTGTAGCTGTATCTTTCGGAGCAGTTTCATGTAAAAAGAAAGTTTCTGATGCTGATCTTCAGACTCAGGCTACTACAGTAGTAACTTCCAATCCCAATGCTTCTGTAGAAGTAAAAGAAGGAGTAGCCCACTTAAGCGGAACTTTTGCAGACCCGCAGTCTAAGGATGCCATGATCGCCAAGCTAAAAGCCATCAACGGAATCAAGGAAGTAATGGATATGGCCACTGTAGCAGCACCTCCTGCACCGGTTGAAACCACTACCGCTGTAGATCCTGCCGTTCAGAAAAAAGTTCAGGATGCTGTTAAAGATTTCCCTTCTGTAAAAGTAGAAGTTGTAAACGGAGAACTTACTCTTACAGGAAATGTTTCCGGTCAGCAGGCCAGAAAAATCAAAGAATCTATCGATGCTTTGAAAATCGGAAAGTATAACAATAACCTAGTTGTAAAATAATTTAAGATGAGTACATTACAAGATAAATATTCAAGCGTAGTTTCAGCAGCACAGTCTGCAGGAATTTCAAACCTTCAGGTTCAGGAGCAGGACGGAATCCTTTATGTTTCAGGAAATGCTTCCAATACAGCCGCAAAAGATGCAGTATGGAATGCCTTAGGAGCTATTGATTCCAGCTATTCAGCGACAGATATCAATATTGATGTACAGGTTGCAGGATTGGCTTCAGGTGCTTCTTTAACGGTAGCGACTGAAGAATCTAACCTGAACATCAGACAGGAGCCTTCTACGGAAGCTGCTGTTGTAGGGAAAGCAGCCAAAGGTTCTTCTGTAACATTAATTGAGCAGACTTCCGATGACTGGTGGAAAGTAAAGAATGCTGACGGCCAGGAAGGATATGCTTATTCAAGATATTTAAGAGCATAATTCTTTAAAAAAAGTTAAACTTTAACAAATATTCGCAAAACATCTCCTTTCGGAGATGTTTTTTTATACTTTTACGCCGCTAAAAAACGATTATCCATGAAGAAATTATTATCGATGCTCCTGTTGGCATGTACGGTTCTGATTTTGCATGCCCAAAGCCTGCATATTGACGGAAAAGTATCCGCTCCCGACAAGAAGCCTGTCGAAAATGCAACGGTGTATCTCCTTAAAGAAAAGGATTCCTCCATCATCAACTATACGGCAACCAATAAAGAGGGGAAATTCTCTCTGAAAACAGATGCTCTGAGTGAACCTTCTCTTTTAAAGATCGATGCTGAAAAACTACAGTCCTACTCAAGAAAGCTTGACAAAATCAGCGAATCGATGTCTCTGGGAGATATTGATCTGGAAAAAAATACGGTTACAAGTATTGATGAGGTGAAGATTACAGCTTCACCTGTAAAGATCAAGAAAGATACTATAGAATTCAGTGCCTCCGCAATCAAAGTGCGTCCTGACAGTAAAATTGAGGAGCTTCTTAAGCAGATTCCGGGTGTAGAGATCAGCAATGAAGGAAAAATTACAGTTAACGGTAAGGAGGTGGATCAGATCATGATCAACGGAAAGCCTTTCTTTGATAAAGACGGTAAAATTGCCCTTCAGAACCTTCCGGCAGATATCATCAAAAATATTCAGTTTACCACTACCAAAACCAAAGAAGAGGAACTGAGCGGAAAAGCGGCAAAGTCCAATAACACAACGATCAATTTTAACATCGATGAAAAAAAGAACAAAGGCCTGATTTCAAGGCTTACGCTAGGTTATGGTTCTGATAAACGGTATGAAGGCAGTGGACTGCTCAGCTACTTTAAAAAGGACACCAAAATAAGTCTCCTGGCTTCTTCCAATAACATCAACTCGCAGGGATTCTCTAATGATGAAGTATTCGACAGCATGGGACACGGCCGTAATTCATGGCTGATGCAGGGCGGATCTGTCTCTACGGTAGGTAATACCACTTACTACAGCTCGGGTGGAACCACTAAAGGAATCCAGAGATCAACAACCGTAGGACTCAATTACAGTGATAAAATTGGAAAGGATGCGGATCTGGATAGCTTCAGCCTGATGTATGGGGATTCTGAGCTGGAAACAAGATCGAAGGTTTCAAGAACAACCCTCCTTCCGGAATTTACCCTGAAAACCAATTCCGAAAACAGCGGTGACAGTGAAAATAAACAGTACAGCTTTGATACTTCAGCAAAGATCAGACTGGATTCGATGACCAGTATTTATCTTTCCCCAAGATTCAACAGTTCGAAAAGCTTCAGCTATAACAATTCAAGATCATCCACTTTCCAGGACAACAGCCTTCTGAATGAAAGCAACGGCTATTCCAGCACGGAATCTTTGAACAACTCCTTCAATCCTTATATTTATTTCTCCAGGAAATTCAATAAAAAAGGACGTTCCCTGAGTGCTAAAATGAACAGTGCCATTTCTGAGTCCAGAAGAGATAACCTGAACCGTTCTGAAACGGTATTTTACCAGAACAGCAACGTGACGACTCCTGTGAATGACAACAGGAATCAGCTGGCAAGAAACAAAAACCAGACGAATGAATATAATTTCGGTCTTGGATATTCTGAACCGATTTCAGACTCGGCATCCGTTAGCATCGAGCTGAATTACGGATCAAAAGTGAACCGTGACCTGAGAGATGTGAATGATTTTGATCAAACTACCGGACAGTATACGGATTATAATATGCTTCTTTCCAACAGCATGAAACAGAAAATCAACCAGATTACTCCGGAAATCACCTATAGCCTTAATAAAAAGAAATTCAATATCTGGGCAAGTGCAGATCTTGATATTTCGGATATGAAAGTCAGTTCGGTATATAACGGGCAGCGTTATGATCTGCAGAAAAACTTCGTCCTTCCCGGCTATAATCTGAACCTTAGTTATGAATTAGCGGAGAATAAAAGACTAAACTTATATCATTACGCCGATTTTACCATTCCCGGTGCGGAACAGCTCACGCCTTATGAAGATACCTCTAACCCTTTGATTTCCTACCGGGGAAATCCTGATCTGAAAAACACCTGGACCTCCAATAGCTACCTTTACTTCAACAATTACAATATGGTAAAAAATACAAGCTATTATGTAAATATCGGACTGACATACAGGGATAATGACGTGATCAATTATTCATTATACGACAACTCAGGGAAGCAGATTGTGACCTATGATAACATCAGCGGTAACAAAAACTTCAATGCAGGAGCCGGGTTCAGTAAAACTTTTAAATGGAAAGACAATAAACTGACCATCAGCCCGAGATTCAATATGCAGTATAATTACAATAAAGGATTTATTAACGGGCAGCTTTATACCAGTAATTCGTACAGCATTAATCCTGGTCTGAACCTTATTTATGAAATTAAAGATAAAGTAACCATCAAACCATCCTACAGACTCGGATATAATTTTTCAAAATATACCAATTACAGCATCGATCAGGTGAATACGGCCAGCCAGGCCCTGAAGCTTGAGCTTACCAATTACATTTTCAAAAGCAGACTTGTTTTCGGTAATGACTTTGAATACAACACCAATTCTAATATTGCTCCCGGCTTCAAGAAAGATTTTTATTTCTGGAACACCAGCTTAGGATATTCCTTCTTCAACAAACAGTTTACGGCAAAGGTGAAGATCTATGATGTACTGAACCAAAACCAGAGCGTGAGAAGAACCATCTCCAATGCTTATTTTGAAGACCGCGAAGATCTTATCCTGAAGCGTTATGTGATGTTCTCACTCAGCATGAAACTGAATAAATTCGCAGGAAAGAAAATGCAGGGAAAATAAAAAAACCTATCATACTCACTCAATAGCCGGAATTTCTCCGGCTATTTTTTTGGATAGAAATGATATTATTTTAACCACAAAAGATTAATCCTTTATTTATTTTTTATTGGCTGGATAGAAGATCTGCCCAATCTGCAGAATCCGCGAGAGAAAAACATACCCAAAAATTGGTGTGATCTGAGTAATCTATGGAATATTATTTAACCAGTTTTTAAAACTACTTATCTGCATAATCCGCGAGCGAAAATCAACCATACACATCCGTATCCGGCATATTCTGAATTAAAACAGGCAAAATTCATTTTTCAGAGAAGAATTATCCTCTAAAATATCAAAAGAGTATTTTTATTTTTAAATTAGCCGCAAATTTTATTTATGAAGATCCTTGTTTCAATTTTATTCATTTTTATTTTTATTTTCGGAAATGCCCAAAACGGAGGCCAGAAAGATACTTTTGTAAAAGATAATTTCACCAAAAAGGAGTTTTATATCCCGATGCGGGACGGAACCAGGCTTTTTACAGCGATCTATGTTCCTAAGGATATTTCTTCAAAAAACAAATATCCGTTCCTTATGCAGAGAACCTGCTACAGCATTGCACCGTATGGAGAAAATGAATACAGAGCCAAACTGGGACCTAATTCATACCTGATGAAGGACAAATATATTTTTGTTTTTCAGGATGTACGCGGAAGATATATGAGCGAAGGCACATTCACCAATATGACCCCACAGGTGGACCGTAAAACCAAAAAAGATGTAGATGAAAGCACCGATACCTACGACACAATCGACTGGCTTCTGAAAAATGTAAAAGACAACAACGGCAAAGTTGGGCAATACGGCACTTCTTATCCCGGATTTTACACTGCGGTAGGAACACTCGCACAGCATCCTGCCCTGGTAGCCTCTTCTCCTCAGGCTCCGATCTCAGATTTCTGGAATGATGACTTCCTTCACAACGGAAGATTTATGCTCGGATATTTTAAAACATTTCCCGTTTTCGGTGTACAGAAAACAAAGCCTGAAAACAAAGCCTGGTACACTGATTCTATGATTAAAGCAAGCTCTGAAGACGGTCTGAAATTTTACAGGGACATGGGAACTTTAAAAGATGGCTACGAAAAATATTATAAAGACAATTTCTTTATGACCGAGATTATGAATCATCCTAATTATGATGAATTCTGGCAGAAAAGAGGCCTTCTTCAGCACTTAAAAGATATTAAACATGCAGTAATGACTGTTGGCGGATGGTTTGACGCGGAAGATCTTGCTGGACCTCTCAATATCTACAAAACCATTGAAAGAACAAGCCCGAAAGCTAAAAATACAATTGTAATGGGACCTTTCTCACACGGAGGATGGTCACAGGAACAGGGAAAACACTTCCATAATCAGACCTACTTCGGAGACAGCATTGCCACGTATTATCAAAAGAATGTGGAAACAAAGTTCTTCAGCCATTATCTGAAAGGAAATACAAAAGAAGATGCGGGCCTTCCTGAAGCGCTTATGTATGATACCGGTTCCAAAGAATGGAGAGAGTTTGCTGCCTATCCACCCAAAAATGCTCAGAAAGTCAATTTTTATTTAGCTGACGGAACTTTAAAAACATCAGCAGGACAAGGGTTTTCAGAATATTACAGCGATCCTAATAATCCGGTATTAAGCTCTGATAACCTGAAGGATTTTAATGGGTTCACCCCAAGAAACTATATGTCTGAAGATCAGCGATTTGCTGTCGGAAGGCCGGATGTACTGACCTTTACAACGGATGTTTTAACAGAAGACATCACTTTCGGAGGGGAAATCATGGCTAAACTGAATATTGCCTCCACCTCTACCGATGCGGATTTCGCCGTAAAGTTGATCGATGTTTATCCTGAAGATTTTAAACCGAAAGAAAAGAAAGACGGGGTTATCTACGGAAACTACCACCAGATGGTAAGAAGCGAAATCATGCCGGCACGATTCAGAAATTCAAAAGAAAAAGGCGAAGCACTGGTCCCTAATCAGAAAACCGCGGTCAATTTCAGGCTGCAGGATGTGATGCATACCTTCAAAAAAGGTCATAAAATACAGATTCAGATCAGCAGCACTTGGTTTCCTTTATTTGCCTTAAATCCGCAAAAGTTTCTTGAAAATCCAAATTTTGCGACCAAAGCGGATTATACCAAAGCATTCATTAAAATTTATGATGACAGCTCTATTGAAGCTGATATCCTGAAATAAATAAAAAAAGGCGGCTGAGATTTTCAAAGTCGCCTTTTTTGTGTTTTTAAGATTAGGAAACGGATGAATTCTGAGGGTGATGATCGTTCCCACGGATCTTTGTGGATATTTTTTGCTCGCTGATTTTGCAGATCATGCAGATTTAAAATTTCCCAAAATTCCAAAGGTTGTTAGATGAAATCAGACTTTAATAATTTAGGTGGACTAAAGTCCACCTCTATTGAATAGATTGGTGGGTGTAGAAGTTTCCCACGGATTTCACAAATTACACGGATCTTTGGGTATGTTTTTATCTCGCGGATTTTGCAGATTGAACAGATTATATTCAACCTCATAAAAAATCTTTGATTTTTAATTTTTTGTGAACTTTTCTATACAAAGATTTAAGCTTAAAATATTACGGTATCAAACCTTTGTGCCTCTACTGTGGTTATATAATTTCCCTCAGATCTTTTGCTGAAATTTTCTCTGGTAAGGTCTTTATTCTTCAATGGTTCTGAACGTCAGGTTTACCCTTGGTGTTTTAATTTTTGTGGTGGGTGGAAGACGGTGAAGCCAGTTTTCCTGAGTGGTTCCTTTCATGACCAGGAGGCTGCCGTTTTCCAGGAATATTTCTACTTTTTCTTTTGTAGTTTTATGCTTAAAAAGAAACTTTCTTTCTGCTCCGAAAGTAAGGGAGGCAATGGCTCCGTGCTTTTTCAGGTCTTTTTCACCATCGCTGTGATAGGCCATTCCTTCGCTTCCGTCATGGTATAAATTCAGGAGACAGGAATTGTAGGTTTCTCCGGAAACTTCTTCGCATTTCTTTTTAAGTTCCAGCAGTTCCGGCGTCCAGGATCTGGCATATTTGGTCCGTTTGGAATAGGTATATTCAAATGCTTTATCACCAAACCAGGCCACTTTTCTTTTGGTAAGGATCAGCTTTCCGAAAATAACGGCTTCATCATTTTCCCACGGAACATGGTTGAACAGGTAATCATAAAAAGCATCTGATTTTTCTTTGGAAAAAACTTTCCCGTAATAATGAACCGTTCCGTCATTGGGAAGTATATTGAGCGGATAATCTGATATTTCTTCAAATAAACTCATCATATATGGTAAGAATGTATTAAGATATGAAACTGGTAAACATACAGACCAACACCCAACAGATATTGACTTCAGTCTGTATAAATTAACAGCTTTAAATTAGTTACGAGTACATCTGTGAACTTTCCCAGCCTACGATCAGCTGTTTTCTCTCACTTCCCCATTTATAGCCGCCGATATTTCCGGAGGACTGGATCACCCTGTGGCAAGGGATGAGAAAAGCCACCGGGTTACTGCCGATTGCCGTTCCTACTGCTCTTGAAGCTTTAGGATTTCCGATCTTTTCAGCAAGATTTCCATAAGTAGACAGTTTTCCCATGGGAATGGAAAGCAGACTTTCCCAGACTTTAAGCTGGAAATCGGTTCCTTTTAAGTGTAATTTTATGGTATTGAGTTTCGTCCAGTCTTTGTTAAAAATGGACAATGCATTCTGTTGGAGTGCATCCTGTTTTTCAAAAAAAGAAGCATTGGGAAAGGTATGTTTCAAATTTCCCAATGCTGTTTCTTTATCGTCTTCAAAAGCCATATAGCAGATCCCCTTCTCTGTGGAAGCAGCCATTACATAGCCAAAAGGGCTTTGGGTAAAGCTGTAATTGATGCTGAGGCTTTTTCCGCCGTTTTTATATTCTGCCGGAGACATTCCTTCCACTTTCACAAAAAGGTCATGAAGCCTGCTTGTGCTGGAAAATCCTGTCTCGTAAGCCGTATCGAATAAACTTGCTTTTTCTTCCTTCAATAAATTTTTGGCATGTTCAAGACTGATGAACTGCAAAAATTTCTTAGGACTTGTTCCTGCCCATTCTGTAAATATCTTCTGAAAATGAGCCGGACTCAAATGAATTTTCTCTGCCACTTCATCCAAATTGGGCTGAAGCCTGAAATTGCTCCGGATATAATCTATCGCTTTGGCAATTCTGTTATAATCGATCTGATTTTGTGTGGACATAATATTCTGTTTTATTTACCTCACAAATTTCCAAAGAATATACGGCTGAAAAAATCCGATTCCTGCGGAATATTAGTTATTGTTATAAATATCGTTATAAGCAAGCATTTTGTAATATAACTTCGCTGCAAGGAAGGCAGTTGGTTTAGCCATCGGAGAATCCATTAATTCCACGATATCAAAAGCCACTACATTACATTTTTCAAATACTTTTCTCAGAAGCTCCAGCGTTGGATACCATTGCAGTCCGCCCGGCTCCGGAGTTCCCGTAGAAGGAGCAATAGCAGGATCGAAGGCATCAAGATCGATGGTGATGTATACATTTCCTGATACTTTTTCCAAAACATCATTAACCCAGTTCTCGTTGTTGGCAATTTCGTGGGCAAAGAATACTCTTCCTTCAGGCAGATACTGAGCTTCTTCAGCATCCATGGAACGGATTCCCACCTGAACCAAATTATGCTTCTGGTTCGCTTCAAAAACAGCGCATGCATGATTGGAAGTAGAACCGTGGAATTCAGGACGTAAATCGGTATGCGCATCCAGCTGAAGAACGGTAAGATTCTCAAACTTCTCTCCTACGGCACGGATAGAACCGATAGAAACCGAGTGCTCACCTCCAAAAAGGGTAAATACTTTCCCTTCATTGTTCAAAAGCTCTTTTGTTTTCTGGTAAACCGCTTCTGTCATGGCCTCAGGCGTTGAATTTTCGGAAACTTCTCCGGCTAAATACACGCCCTGAAGATAAGGCTCAGTTTGTGTTTCAATATCATAAAGCTCCATATTTTCAGAAGCGTTTAAGAATAGCTCAGGACCTTTGTCCGCTCCTTTTCCCCATGTGGAAGTTCCGTCGTAAGGAACTGTTACCAGCATTACTTTCGAGTTCTCTAACGTTGCGTTTTCTTCAGGAATTCCTGCGTATGTTCTCATGTCTTATTTAAAAATTTAAATGATTTAAAGATTGAAATATTTACCGCAAAGATACAAAGAAAAGTAATGATCCCCGGTTTATTTTAAGTCTTAAGACTCCGGTACTTTTATCTGTCTAACGATCTTCACCCATTCACCCATCATCCATTCATCCAACATCTCTCCTTCTTACAAGTCTCCCTCATTAAATAATAAATGGTTATTTTTGTGCAAAACTCAGTATATGTCCTTAAAAGCAGTCCTTTTCGATATGGACGGGGTAATAGTAGATACAGAACCTCTGCATAGAAAAGCTTATTTTAAAACGTTTGATGAACTGGAAATCGCGGTGTCCGAAGAGCTGTACACCTCCTTTACCGGAGCTTCCACCAAGAGGGTCTGTGAAACCCTGATCCGCGAATACGGTCTTAGCCATACCCATGAAGCTATTGCCGGCATCAAAAGATCCCATTTTAAAGATTATTTCTATAATGATGATGAGTTTGATCTGATTTCCGGTGTACGGGAACTGATTATGCATTACCATGAAAACGGCATTAAGCTGATCCTGGCTTCTTCAGCTACCATGACCACAATCAATATGGTTTTTGAAAAATTCGGTCTTGAAAAATACTTCAGCGGAAAGATCAGTGGTGCTGATCTGAAGGAATCCAAACCTCATCCTGAAGTATTTCTTCTTGCTGCTGAAATGGCCGGAGAACCGGTAGAAAACTGTATGGTGATTGAAGATTCCACCAATGGAATTCTTGCTGCCCATAGAGCCAAAATCTTCTGTGCAGCTTACAGAAGTCCGCATTCCAAAAATCAGGATTATACCTTAGCTGATACGGTGATTTCTGATTATGAAGACCTTGAACTGGATAAAATTTCAAAATATTTTTAATCAAAAAGCTCTCAGAATCTAATCTGAGAGCTTTTATTTTGAATAGATTTTGGCTAAAGCCAATGGATCATCTATTATATGATGTAAACCGGGCTAAAGCCCGTTTCTATTGACAACTATTTGTACCCAAGAAGTCTTAATATATCTTCCGGTTCCTGTTTTTCACGGAAAATTTCATACTGCAGTTCCCCGTTTTCATCCTTCTGAATCAGAACGTGTCGTGGCTGAGGCATCAGGCAGTGGTGTACTCCGCCATATCCTCCTATCGTTTCCTGATAGGCTCCTGTATGGAAAAACCCGATATAAAGCGGTTTAGTATCACTGAAAACAGGAAGATAGATCGCGTTGGTATGCTGCTCAGAGTTATAATAATCATCCGAATCACAAGTCAGTCCACCTAAAAACACCCTTTCGTAGGTATCCTCCCATCTGTTCAGCGGAAGCATGATAAAGTGTCTTGAAATTGCCCACGTATCAGGAAGGGTAGTCATGAATGAAGAATCAATCATATTCCACTTTTCTCTGTCGTTCTGACGTTTCTGGGAAATGATTTTGTAAAGGTTGGCACCACTTTCCCCAACTGTAAAGCTTCCGAATTCAGTGTAGATGTTCGGTTCTTCCACACCTTCCTCTTCACAGAATTTTTTGATCTGAGATACGATCTCTTCTACCATGTACTGGTAATCATAATCGAAATTCAGGGAAGTTTTGATCGGGAAACCACCACCGATATTCAGGGAATCTACTTCCGGAGCGATTTTCTTCAGACGTGCATATACACGAAGACATTTGTAAAGCTCGTTCCAGTAGTATGAAGTATCTTTAATCCCCGTATTGATGAAGAAGTGAAGCATCTTCAGTCTGGCATTCGGGTGTTCGGCAATTTTCTGGCTGTAGTAAGGGATAATATCTTTATATCCGATTCCCAGTCTTGAGGTATAGAATTCGAATTTCGGTTCTTCCTCAGAGGCGATCCTGATCCCGATATTAAAGGTTGAGTCTATACTTTCGGTAAGTTTATCCAGCTCACGGTAATTATCCAGAATCGGAGTAATATTTTCAAAACCACTGTTGATCATATCTGAAATCTTCATCAGATAATCATCTGTTTTGAAACCGTTACAGATCACTTCAATATCTTTATTTACTTTGCCTTTATCATAAAGAGATTTTACGATATCCATATCGTAGGCAGAAGATGTTTCTATCGAAATATCATTTTTCAGAGCTTCTTCAAGAACAAAGTTGAAATGACTGGACTTGGTACAGTAACAGTAGGTATAATTCTTTTTATATTCGGTTTTCTCAAAAGCTTCCTTAAACCAGCCTTTCGCCTTCTGGATGTTTTGAGAAATTCTCGGCAGGTAGCTAATCTTAAGCGGAGTGCCAAATTTTTCAACGACTTCCATCAAAGGAATATCGTGAAATAACAAATTGTTCTCAGAAACATTAAATTCCTCTGTAGGAAAATATAATGTCTGATCAATAAGTTCCGAGTACTTTATTTTCATTTCTAAACAAGTGAATTAAGAAATGCAAAATTGCTAAAAAAGTTTCATTTTTAAGCGTTAAATTTATTATAATTTTATCTGTAAACGCAACCTTTACTTTTTTACCTTCTATAATCTATCAAGTATGCAAATCAGATCATTATATTATTTGCTGAATTCAAAATAAATAAAAAAGATCATTCAGAATTAATCAACACATAAGGATAATTAATATAAATAGTAAAAATATATTCTACTCACCTGCAATTGATTCATTCAGCTGAAAAAATATTTCCTTTTCGGTTTATTTTTTTGTCTGTTGAAGATTCCATAACCGGTTTGTTTTAAGGAGAGTCAAAATTTAAAATCATGAAATCCCGAAACGTTGAATTTCCGGGAATTTGTATATATTATTGAGGAATAGTTTTCTTAATCAATAAGTAAATTTCTGAATATATTCATTTCTTTTGGCCTCGGAAATCCCTAAGACTTCTTTTATATAGACCTCCGTGGAGCCGTATTTTTTATTGATTTCATCAAAAGCGGCGTCCAGATATCTCTTTTCTACCCAACTCAGCTTTTCCAGCACCTGGATGTCCATTTTCGGATAAAGAAAATGCAGGGTATTGGCCAGTCTCAGTCTTTTTTTAACGAGATCCTGCCGGTAGTTATTGGACAGAAGATATTCGTTATAGATTGTCTGCCTGTCAAACTTCAGGATGGTAAGAATCAAAGCGGTTACGATTCCCGTCCTGTCTTTTCCTGCGGTACAGTGATAGAGAACGGGCTGCCCGGATTCCATGATCTCAGTGATGATCTTTTTGATCGTCTCCGGATTTTCTGTGACATATTCACGGTAGAAATCCACCATTCTTTTATCTGCATCAGAACCCTTCACTTTACCTTTTAACACCAGTTTTTTGGCCTGATCCAGCTGATCTCCCTTATCTTCAAAAGCCGAATAATTTTTATAGACGATCTCTCTGGGAAGGTTATCCGGTTTCTGGGTAATTTCTTTGGAGTTTCTGAGATCGATTACTTCTTTTATTCCCAGGCTTTCAATCTGATCAAAAGAACTTTTTTTAAGCTGATGAAGATGTCCGCTTCTGTACAGTATGCCCGGCTTTAAGGTTCTGCCGTCTGTATTTTTAATATTTCCGGTGGTTCTGAAATTGATGACCTTCTTTACATTCAGCGTTTTTCCGGCTCCGCTGACTCCATATTCCGGGGTCTCAAAATGCTGTGTCTTACAGGAGAAAACACAGAATAATGAAATCCAGACAGCTGATATTCTGATGAACTTTTTCACTATTTTTGTTTTAGTAATGGGTGTCTTTTTCAACACTTCAGGTTACATAGATAGCGTAAAAACAGGCTTTATGCAACAGAAAAGTCTTCCAGTTTTCAAAAAACTTTAAAATGACATTTTCATAAAAAAAGAGATTGAAATATTTAATGATTCAATCTCTTCTCATTTAATATTTCCTTCTGGAGATTTTATGATTGAAGCAAAAATCGCTTAAGACTTGTAGAAGCTTTTCCCCACAAAGATCAGCAGATCTCCTTTTTCATATTCAATGCAGACCTCATCCTCAACAGCAAAATTCCGGGTCAGCAGGTTTTCTGTTACCTTTGCACTTCCGTTTTTCAAAGGCCAGTTGAGGCCTTTGGTTGTGATATTTTCTACCATCGGAAAAGGATAGAGAGAAATCAGTTTATTCTTTACTCCTTTCAGTATGAAACTTTTGGGAATGAAGTAATATTCTGAGAAGGCATCTTCAAATCTAATGTTCATTTGGTCTTTAAAACGGTAGGCCACGGTAAGGTTTCCCAGGAAATGATCCTGTTCGCCGCCGCTTCCGCCCAGTACGTCAACATTTTTGAACCCGCGCTCTGCAATAATATCCAATGCTTTATGGAAGTCTGTTCTTTCCTGATCCGGAGTATGGATGAACTTTCCTTCGTAGATATTTTCGTCCGCTCCCGAATGGGAATCAAAGTCACCGGAAATGAAATCCAGCTTATCCAAAGGAAAAGCCAGGTTCTTCAGATAATGAAAAGCCCCGTCTGTACAGGCAATAAGGCCATATTGTTCTAAGTCGGGGAAAGTTCCGGGAGCATCTCCGTTGATGAAAAGTAATGCTTTATCTTTCATTCGGATTCCAGTATTCCTCCGGTTCACCATTCAGCTTGGATACATATCTCGCCAATACAAAAAGATAATCTGAAAGTCTGTTCAGGTATTTGATGAGTTCAGGACGTACTTCTTCCGATTCATTCAGAAAAACAAGGGAACGTTCTGCTCTTCTGCAGATGGTTCTTGCTGCATGTAAAAATGTTGCTGATTTTCCGCCTCCGGGAAGGATAAAATACTGAAGAGGTTCCAGCTTTTCATCAAACGCATCCATCCATTGCTCCAGTTCTTCAATTTCTGTTTCAGCAATAATTAACGGCAGACGTGATTTTCCGTTGGCCAGCATTAATTTATCAACCGGTGTTGCCGCTTCTGATCCTACGGTAAAAAGATCAAACTGAATTTTCTTCAGCTGCTTCAGCACTTCTTCATCCTGAATATGGCTTTTAGCAATCCCGATGAACGAATTAAGCTCGTCTATATTCCCGTAACTATCGACTCTTGCACTGGCTTTGGATACCCTTGTCCCGCCATATAATGCCGTTTGTCCTTTATCTCCTGTTTTTGTATAAATTTTCATAGGTACTAAAATACCCTTTTTTTGTACAATCTGCAACGGATTTAAATATCATTCCAAAGGCTGGAAGCTGAAATAGCGAGACAGGAAACACTCTTAGTGAAGTTTTAAAGAAGTTTAAAGGCATTCAGAATACAGACTGCAGCAAAAGATAAAATACTGTAAATACAATACATCAGGATGTAATAGGAGAATTTCTTTTGGCTGTTGGTAAAATAATTAAGGATTACCAAAGCAATGGTAAGCAGGAATCCTACTCCCAGAGAGCAGATTCCCAAAAGATAATAAAGATCATCTTCATTAAAGATACTGATATCAGACATAATGTAAATGTAAATTAACTGTTTTATCAGCTGTTCACAAAGATGAATGTTGCCAAAAGCAGTCCGGTTATGCCGGAAATTACAAATGAAAGGACATAATAAAGTATATTTTTCTTTTTCTTCTGAATGGAATGGATAAGAAAAACAATCACCGTGTATAAAAGTCCTGTTCCGAAAAACAGCATGAGAACAACAAAAACCAGGGCTCTTTCTAAGTTCAGATCAGCGGATGAAAGCATAATATTTTACAATTAGAATTTTTAATATCTCTCAATATAATAATTTCACCGCTATTTGCTGACTTCAACATACTGGATGACCGTCTGATTTTTGGGGTTATAAATGATTGTGCTGCTGTGAGGAAACCTTTTCAGTTTATAGTATTCTATATTCTTATCATTTCTGATATCTTCCAGGAAGCTGGTATCCAACGTATTTTCCGGCAGAAATTTCGATACAAAGCTTATTTTATCAATAATGCTCTGGCCATCAATTTTCCGGGCTGTTTTATCGGATTTGTTTTCATCTGTAGAAGGTCTGCTTTCCAGGAAAGGCAGCAATACTTTAAGATCAGATTTATATTTCAGGATATACCCTTCGGAACCGTTGGGAAATTTAAACTTCTTACCGCTGTCTTCCGTTACAACAGGCTTTTCCGCACCGGGAAATACTTCATTGAATTTTACATCCTGGGAATTGGTCAGAGAATTAATGGATTCGTTCACCGTTTTTTTCACGGTTTCCTCTACGGCCTGTTGTGCTTTCTGCTGCACGGTTTCCGTTGTTTTCTGAACGGTCTGGTCTATTTTCTCCTCGATTTTATTACAGGATACGATTAAAAACACAGGAATAACCGATAAAATATACTTCTTCATATTAATTCTCGTTTGAAATAATTTTCTTTTTAATGATACATCTTCCCTATCAACGCAAAAACCGGTCCGCAAATTTCAGCGGAATAAAAATATTTTTTTCAACATAGAAAACACTGCTGACAAACTGTTGTCACAATCCGCGCTTACCTTTGTATCAACAATAACAAACAAAAACAAACCATTATGAACACTACAGCAACAGCCACCAAACAATTCATGACTTCAGAACAATTATTAGAGCACTGGCAGGGACACAGAAACCTGACAAGAAGAGTTATCGAAGCTTTTCCTGAAAAGGAGCTGTTTGAATTTTCAGTAGCCGGTATGCGGCCTTTCGCCAAACTTGCCGTGGAGCTGATCAGTATTGGCGGACCCGCTTTAAAGGGAATTACTGAAAAGAATATGGAAGCTTATAATGAAGAAGGCTTCAATCCTACAACAAAAGAAGAGATTCTGAAAAAATGGGATGAAGAGACGGAAGTGATCAATCATTATTTCGGGCAGATCACGGAAGAGCGTTTCCAGAAGACCTTCAACCTGTTCGGGCAATATGAGTTCCCTGTTTATCAGAACATCCTTTATTTTGTGGATAATGAGATCCACCACCGCGGGCAGGGTTATGTATACCTTAGAGCTTTAGGCATTGAGCCGCCGTTTTTCTGGGAAAGATTTTAATTTAAATTTCATTTAAAGGCAAATAAGCGGATTTGCTGATCAACTGGAGTATTTTCAGTCATTATCCTAGACATGACTTTATGATATTCTGCTTACAGGCAGGTTCGCATTTGTTTTTTTCAATATTGTTCCCACACCATCTTCAGCTAAAACCATTATTGTCTGCACCCCGGTATCTTGATGCCGGGGTTTTTATTGATGCCGCCCTGAAATCCGAACAATAAGATCATTAATTTTCAGCCTGAGGCTATCCGGTTCCAGCACTGTTGCATAATCTGCAAAAGTAATCAGCCAGCGTGGAAATCCTTCTTCAATCCATTCAGTTTCAAAAGTAAGCTCTACTCCGTTTTCCGTTTCGGTTTCTTCTGTCAGCCCGTAATATTTCTTTGAGTTCACGAGATGACCCATAATTTTTTTATCAACGAGAAGCTTCACTTTTGTTTTATTACCATTTCCGCTTTTCCTGTAATCATTGATCTGGCCATATTCCTGTAGAAACGGAATCTGCGTTTTGAAAATCTGTAAAATCCGGTCAACACGGAACTGCCTGAAATCTTTTCTCAGGGTACAGAATGCCATAATATACCAGTAATTGAATTCAAAGAATACTCCAACCGCTTCAACCGTCCTGTTGGTAACGCGGGAATCCACAGTTTTATATTCAATGATCAGCTGGGTTTTATCGGCAATGCTTTCGAGGATCGTAGGAATAACATTTTTCACGTGATCTTCCGGTCCGGCGTGATGGCTGTACACATCGATCTGTTTTTCGATATTCTGAATCAGGTTTTTATCTGAATACCTCAGCACAGAACGCACTTTCTCCATAGCCGTCTGATAATGGCTTCCTAAACTCTGGTGAGAAAATTTCTGCATCAGCTTTTCTGCGGTAATAAAGCTCAGCACTTCTTCTTTGGTAAACATTACCGGCGGAAGCTTATAGCCATCCATCAGGGAATATCCGTTCCCGGCTTCTCCGATGATGGGAATGCCTGCATTTTCAAGGGTTTTCACATCACGGTAAATGGTTCTGATGCTGACATCAAATTTCTCTGCCAGATCCTGTGCCCGTACCGTAGATTTCGACTGCAGCTGGGTGAGAATAGCCGTTACCCTGTCTATTTTTTTAAGATAGTGATCATTCATATTGCTCCGGCAAATCTATTATTCTTTTTTGATCTGCGGATGATAAAATCTGCAGTTTTTTTAACGCTGACCATGATCCGTTCAGTACAATTTTTAATTTTCCTTATAGGTATTCACCAGTTTATCCAGGTTCAGGCTTCTTGCCGATGCATCAAAAATTTCCCTGTAAGTTCCGTTGATCTGTACCAGCTCATCATGGGTTCCGCTTTCCACGACTCTTCCTTTTTTCATGACATAAATGGTATCAGAATCCAGTATCTGGGAAAGGGAGTGGGAAATAATAATCACGGTTCTTCCTTCTTTAATAGCGTCCAGAGAGTTTTTGATCTGTTCCGTAGCAATGGCATCCAGACTGGCTGTAGGCTCGTCAAGGAAAATAACCGGCGGATTCTTCAGAAATAGCCGGGCGATGGCAATTCTCTGCTGCTGGCCTCCCGAAAGCTGTGTGGCATCATGCTGATAGCCGTCCGGAAGATCAAGAATCTGATCATGAAGATAGGCTTTTTGGGCTGCTTCCTGAATTTCCTCAAAGCTGGCATTCATATCTCCGTAGCGGATATTGTCTTCAATACTTCCCTGGAAAATATGATTTCTCTGAAGCACCAGGCCGAGGTCATCTCTCAGAAAAGTATTGTTATATTCATTTAAATTTACCCCGTCCAGAAGAATTTCTCCGGAATCAGGAAGATAAAATTTACAAAGGAGGTTAATCACTGTTGATTTTCCTGCTCCGCTTAATCCAACCAATGCCGTTGTTTTTCCGTTTTCAAATGTCATGGAAACATCGTGCAAGGCTTGTGTACCGTTCGGATAGGTGAAGTCTACATTTTTCAGTTCAAAATTTCCTTTGATTTCCTTTTCTATAAAAGTTCCGTTCTGTTCGGTTTCGTTATCGGCATTCAGAATCTCAAAATATCCTTCCGCATAAATCATAGCATCGTTCATATCGTCATAAATCCTGTGCAGCTGCCGGATCGGGGCCGAAACATTATTGAACAGCATAATATGAAGCATGATGGCTCCGATGGTCATTTGCTGATCCAGTACCAGATAAACGGTTAAAAGAATAATCAGAACCACCCCAAACTGCTCGATGAATGTTTTAAGGCCGTCATAGATAAAGTTGGTTTTCCGGGTAAACATCTGGCTTTCCATCAGCTGCATCTGGAGATCATATTGTTTTTTCCCCTCAAATTTTTCCCGGACAAAACTTTTGATCACCATAATAGAGTTGATGAGGTTCAGAAGCCCTGAAGTTTTTCTTTCCCGTTGATTTCTCAGCTGCCGACGGACTCCGCCCAGCTTTTTGGCCTGAAGCGAGCTGATGTAAAAATAAATAGGAACAATGATCGTGGAAACCATTCCTACATACACATTCTGCATATACATGATGATCAGAGCAATAATAGCATTGGAAAAAAGCGGAAGAATATCAATAAAGAAATTCTGTACCAGCCTTGTTAAACTTTCTATTCCACGGTCTATTCTGATCTGTAGTTTTCCTGACTCGTGATTTTCGTCGTTAAAATAAGCCACCCGGTAAGTCAGAATTTTATCAATAGCCGACTGTGCCAATACTGAACTTACATTGATTCTGATTTTTTCTCCATAAAACTTCTGTCCGAAATTGATAAAGATATTAAGGAGCTCTTTTCCCAGTAAAATGATAGAGATCACCACCAGAATATGAATTCCCTCTGACATCGGATGCGGAAGATGGGTAAGCTTCGTCACCTCATCCACCGTGTATTTCAGCACAATGGGATTGACCTGTGCTGCCAAGGCGCCTAAAAAAGTAAGAAATAAGGTTCCGTAGATCATGAGACGGTAAGGTCTGATGAAAGGGACAAGCTGTTTATAAATACCGAATAAAGTAACTGTTCTGTTAAAAGGTTTTGCCATAGAAATTATTTTAACCGAAAAACGTACCGTTTCTGAGAGAAAAGGTACGTTTTTATTATGATTAACTGCAAGTATTTCTTGTTTTAGTCTTATATCTCCCTGGTTTCCGGAAGTTTTTTAAGGACCGGAGCTGAAGCCATAATCCTGTTAATTTCCAGAGAAAGTTTCAGTTATCCTTCGTAGAAATATGTCGTCAGATAGTGCAGTTCCGGTTTGCCGGCAGCTCTGGATTCCATTTCTGCCTGTTCCGGAGAATACATTGCGGTAAGTTCCTTTCTTTGGAAAACAAAGGAGTTGTTGGCATTTTTATCAACTACTTCATTGAAGATGTGTTTAATTTCCGGATTAGCCAGTGAAGCAAAGCTGATGTCTTCAAAACCGTACATCAGTCTCAGATCATCAAACTGGCTGAAATGTTCATTCACAAATCCCTGAAGCTGTGTTTTTGAATCAAAGTTTCCTGCCCAGATATTGTAAACGTATTTTTTCTTTTTCGGTTTATCCAGAATACTCTGATAAACGAAGTTTTCTCCCAGATAGGCTTCTCTTACCTGCGGGTCGTTGGCCAGATCTTCCGGAAGTCCTTCTTTCAGAATCTTTCCTTCAAACATAATGTATGTTTTATTGGTGATGGCAAGGGTCTGCTGCACGTTGTGATCGGTAATAAGGATTCCGATATTTTTATCGACAAGGCTTCTTACGATTTTCTGAATGTCCTCCACTGCAATCGGGTCAACTCCTGCAAAAGGCTCATCGAGCAGGATAAAATTCGGGCTGGTTGCAAGGCATCGTGCGATTTCTGTACGGCGTCTTTCTCCCCCGGACAGAAGGTCTCCTCTGTTTTTACGAACGTGCTGTAATGAAAACTCCTCCACAAGTTCATCACATTTGATCTGCTGTTCTTTTCTGGAAAGTTTGGTAAGCTGCAAAACTCCCATGATATTTTCTTCCACAGACAGCTTTCTGAAAACGGAAGCCTCCTGGGCCAGATATCCGATTCCCTTCTGGGCACGGCGGTACATGGCATCGGTTGTAATTTCCTGCTTATCCAGAAATATTTTTCCTGAAGTAGGCTTAACCAGTCCTACGATCATATAAAATGAAGTGGTTTTTCCGGCTCCGTTAGGTCCCAGCAAACCAACAATTTCTCCCTGTTGTACCTGTACAGAAACGCCTTTTACTACTTTTTTCGGACCGTATTCTTTGATTAAGTTTTCTCCTCGTAAAATCATAGCGCAAATATATAAAAGTAAACCCATAAACTAAACTCCTTTAGTAACATTTAACTTGTTTCCTGAAGTGAAAAAATTTACATAAAACCAGATAAATTACTCAAGTTTATTTAATTTTAACCCACCAAACCAAGAATTTAATTATGATGCAAAGCAACCAAGAACTTACCGACCTGCTGGCTCTGGACCTCGGTCTTAATATCGTGAACAGAAGGCCTTACGCCAAAGAAGTTTTCAAATGGCAGGATATGGACCTTCTTCCCCATTCTTCAGCGGATACGTTATTATGTGAAATCTTTGAATGGAACGGCCGGAACTGGAGAACCACCGGAAACAACCTTATCGGCTATCTATTCTCGGACGAAGCTCTGAATACGGTAAAACAGCAGCTGATCAGCACTCCGAAGCATCCGGCTCTGATCCCGGATTTTGAATTCACCAAAGACAGCATGATCGAATATGGTCTGTCACTGCCTTCTTTATTCAACATCGGAATCAATGGTAATATCAAAAGTGCAAAAAGCTTTTCCGTACGGGTAAACGGAGTAACAAAATCCAGAATCACCAATATTGACTCCCCGGGAATTGAGATCCTGAAAAGTTATTCTTCATTCACCCAAAGCAAATCCAAAACCTACCGGAAGAATATTAAATTTAATTTTCTGAGTACTTCTTTATTTTATGCTGAAAGTGTTGAAATTTACCTGGAGAAAGAATCCGGGGTAGGACTGGATGTCAGTTTTCAGACCCAGAATGTGGAGGTTGAAGCTAAAATCGATATGGATACGAAAAAGAATTTTGTCCTGAAATATTCAGGAAACCAGGCTCCTTTTGCCGCCCAATTCACCAAAGGAAAAGATTTCGACATTATGTGATTAATTTTTATTACTTTAGATTCACCAATCTATTAAAATATTATTTAATCATGAAAAAACTCACAAAAAAAGATCTGAAAAAGATCAATGGCGGAGACATCAGACCACCTGATGCCAACGGAAACTGTCCTGCAGGATGGTATTTATGTCCAACCAATATCTGCGTAGATGACGATGGAGGTAACAATCCGATTTATCCGGGGCATCCTCACTATTCTGCCTGCTTTGGCCATTAAAAACAGAAAAAACACCTCAGCTTTTGAGGTGTTTCTTTTATATATTGTATTGCTCAAAGTCGGGAGGCTTTGGATAAGGCGCACAACTTGAGGGCAACATAAAAAAACATAAATTGAAATTATTTTTTCTTCTTGATACTTTTTTCTTGAAAAAAAAAGTATCCAAAAATTCAAGACTGGAATCATCCGCTAAAAATTGACATTGACTCCTAAAATTTCCAAACTCGCATGGTATCAAACGGTTCTTCTTCGGGGCTAAATTCCATCCATGCTCAAACAGTGGAAATTTTTTAACGGATTCAATCTCAATTTTCTTAACGCTTCTGCTTCCCAGGTCAATTAAGCACTATTCTTTCAGAATATTTTACCCCTAATCACAATTGACATATTCTAAGGGTGAAATTAAAGATAAAATTTAAATTCTCCACCAACTTTTGAGATTGATCCGAGATGTTTTACCACAGTCATCAGACTGCTATCTGTTTAAGATCATTGCTGCTTCTTTCGCAAAGTAGGTAAAGATCATATCTGCACCGGCTCTTTTGAAGCATGTCAAGCTTTCGATGATTGTTTTGTCATTATCCAGCCATCCGTTCTGTGCCGCCGCCTTTACCATAGCATATTCTCCGCTTACGTTATATACTGCAATGGGAAGGTCAATGGCTTCCCGAACTTTGGAAACAATATCCAGATAAGGAAGTCCCGGTTTGATCATGATGATGTCTGCCCCTTCTTCAATATCCTTGTATACTTCGTTTAATGCTTCACGGGAATTGTGAAAATCCATCTGATAGGTCTTTTTATCTTTCGGAATTTCCATATTATCTTTAGGCGCACTGTCCAGAGCACTTCTGAACGGCCCATAGAATGAGCTTGCATATTTGGCTGAATAGCTCAGAATGCCTACATCTGTAAATCCGCTTTCTTCCAAAGCTTCACGGATCACCTGTACTCTTCCGTCCATCATATCGCTTGGTGCCACAATGTCAGCTCCGGCTTCAGCATGTGACACAGACATTTTTGCCAGTGCCTCGTTGGTGGCATCATTCAGGATCTTTCCGTTTTCGATGATTCCGTCGTGGCCGTAGATGGAATAAGGATCAAGTGCCACATCAGGCATTACGATCATTTCCGGAACGGCATCTTTAATCGCTCTGATTGTCTTCTGCATCAGTCCGTCTTTGTTCCAGGCTTCTTTTCCGGTATTGTCTTTCAGATGTTCTGACACTTTCATGTACAGATTGACCGATTTTACTCCCAAAGAAAATAATTCCTTACATTCTTTCACCGTCAGATCGATGCTCCGCCTGAAAATTCCCGGCATCGAAGAAATTGCTTCCTGCTGGTTTTCGCCCTCCATTACGAAGATAGGCATTACAAAATCATCCGTTGTAAGCACATTTTCTCTTACTAAACTTCTGATAGATTCATTAACTCTAAGCCTTCTATTTCTTGAATGTATCATTTTGGAATACTTTTTGAATAAGTTTATGCAAATTTACTACAAGTTCAATAAAAAACTATTGCATGGAATTGTAGAATTTGTTATTTTTGTTTCAATACATTCGAGAAATTATAATTTGATGAAAAAACTTTTACTTTTAATTATATTTACAGGCACTTTTGTTGGTTTTTCTACCAATTTAAAAGCTCAGTTGAGAGAGCCGGGTTCCCTGTCACAGAAAGCTGATGACGGTGTTTTGGTTGCCTATCCAAATCCTGCAAAGGATTATCTGTTGATCAAGGCCAAAGATTCTTCTCTGAAGATCAAAACTGTGACCTTCTATTCTATTTTAGGAATGCAGGTAGCCAATTACAGTGTCAACATGAATTCCGGGGAGATCAATATTGAAAAACTGAAACCCGGAAAATATCTGATCCGCTATATTTTAAGCGATAATACCCAAAAGGTTACTCAAATTGTAAAACAATAAAATTAAATCCTGATAATCATCAGGATTTTTTCTTTTGCATTAATTCTGTTTTAATATTTCCGTAACTTACGGAACTTTTGTAGACTCATTGTAAAAAACAATTTAATGCTAAAAGCTGAACATATCAGAAAGACCTATAATGCAGGGAAAAAAGTAGCATTGGATGATTTCAGCATCCATGTTCCAAAAGGCAGCATTTATGGTCTTCTAGGTCCGAACGGAGCCGGAAAAACTTCTTTTATCCGTATCATTAATCAAATTACCCAGGCTGACTCCGGCGATATTTTTATTAACGGGAACCGTCTTAATCCGGATCATATCAAAGACATTGGTTATATGCCTGAAGAAAGAGGGCTTTATAAGAACATGAGTGTCGGCGATCAGATTCTCTATTTCGGAGAGCTGAAAGGAATGAGTAAAAGTGATGCACTGAATGAAGCTAAAAAATGGTTTGATAAACTGAACATCGATCAATGGTGGAAGAAAAAACTTTCTGAACTCTCCAAGGGGATGGCCCAAAAGATCCAGTTTGTGGTAACCGTTCTTCACCGCCCCCATCTGCTGATTCTTGATGAACCTTTTTCCGGATTCGACCCGGTGAACGCCAATCTTATAAAGGACCAGATCATCGATCTTAAAAATAACGGCACCACTATTATCCTTTCTACCCACAGAATGGAAAGTGTGGAAGAAATGTGTGACTATGTAGCCCTGATCAATCATTCCAAAAAAATTATTGACGGAAGGGTTTTTGATGTAAGGGAGAAGTTTAAAAAGAATATTTTCGGGGTTACCCTTTCAGAGGTGGATGAGGCTAAATTTGAAAACTTCAAGGGTCAATACGATATTTTTAATTTCACCAACGAAAACAATCTTGTGTCTTTTGAGCTGAAAAATGAAAGCGGGCAAAACGATATCCTGATGGATCTTGTCCATATTGGAAAAGTAAGGTCTTTTGATGAGAGAATCCCAAGCATGAATGAAGTGTTTATTAACGCCGTAAGTAACCATTCTTAATTTTATGAACAATATTTTTTTAATTACAAAAAGAGAATTTCTAACGCAGGTTAAGAAAAAATCCTTCATTATACTCACGCTTCTGGCTCCGATTCTTCTTGTTGCTTTTGGTGCAGTGATCGGACTGATGTTCAAAGCCAACGAGTCCCACAGCATTATTGAAGTGGTAGATAAGAGCGGGCTGTTTAAAAATCAGCTAAAATCCAATGATAAGCTCAACTATGTCTTTGTTTCTGCAGCAGATGAAAAGTCGAAGATCAACAACCTGAAAGATAATGAATCTCTGGACGGCATTCTTATTCTTCCGGAGTTGAAAGGACAGAATTATGAGGAGCTTCAGAACAGCTCAAGACTTATTGTCAACACTAAAATAGGTTTTGATACCAAGCAGAAGATTGTTTCCGACATTACAGATGTCATCAAAAAAGAAAAGATCAGACAACTGGGAATCCAGGAACAGCAGCTAACCGATCTTGATAAAAGTTTTACTTTAAAAACCATCAATGTTTCCGACAATAACAAAGAGGATTCTGATCTGGCCTTCGGGGTAAAAAGCGGATTAAGCATTCTTCTGATGTATGTAACCTTTATGTTCATCATTATTTACGGAGTAAGGGTGATGAGAAGTGTTCTGGAAGAGAAAAACAACCGTGTGGTGGAGATCATTATTTCGTCGGTAAAACCTTTTGAGCTGATGATGGGTAAAATCTTTGGGGTAACTCTTGTGGCCCTCACCCAGTTTGTAATCTGGATCACAATGTCTGTTATCGGGGCATTGGTCCTCAATACAGGTTTCTCTTCGATTCAGAAAAACATTCCCGGAGGCAGTGAGGAAGTGGCCAGCAAACTGGATTTTGCCCAGATTGCCACTCAGGTTTCCCACAGTTTACTGGAACTGAATTTCCCACTGATCATCTTTGTATTCATTGTATTTTTCCTTTTAGGTTATATTTTCTACAGCTCTATTTATGCAGCCATCGGTTCGGCAGTAGATAATGAAACGGAAACCCAGCAGTTTACCCTGTTTGCTGTTTTACCGCTTTCTTTAGGAATGTACGGCAGCTTTTCTTTGATGAATAATCCTGACGGGCCTCTTGGGTTCTGGCTGTCTATTATTCCGTTTACGTCACCGGTAGCCATGATTGCAAGAATTCCTTTCGGGGTTCCTGCCTGGCAGATTGCCCTGTCTATTGCATTATTGCTGGGAACAACGGTTTTCATGATCTTCTTAGCCGGAAAGATCTATCGTGTAGGAATTCTGATGTATGGCAATAAAGCTACGCTGAAAGAGATCTGGAAATGGATTAAAGGGTGATTTAAAATTAAGTCAGAAAACCCTATTATCTGCCTTCAAAGCATTTAGATTAACGCAAAATTTTATGAAACGGTGCGTTATTTAAAAGGAGCAAAGAGCAGAATCAGCTTTGTTGATCAGATGAAGCGGATGTGTAAAAATACTTCTTTAAAATGTAAAACTGACTTATTCAATATTAATAAAAAACTCCCGGAATTGATATTTCCGGGAGTTTTTTTATGGTGAATAAGATTCATTATTCTATTTGAAGATATAGCTTAAGCTAAGTGCTATAACCTGCTCAGATTTCTTTTTGGTAGTTCCTCCTTTTTCTTTGGCAAGATCAGGATAGGTATCCGAAAGGCCTAAGTCGTATTTAAGCGCTAATTCAAGCTGTCTCTTGTAGCTGTAACCGATTCCTAATCCCAGTGCGAAATTGAAGCTTTTAGCTTTTCCGCTTACGGACGGATACAATGGATCTGTCACATCAGGGTCGTAGTAAGGTCTGTTTGCCGGAGCATTTTTAACGTTCTGGTTCAGCAGGAAGTTAAATCTTGGTCCTATCATTCCGAAGAATTCCGATTCAGCTTCTGAAAAGTATCCTTTGAAATAAACAGGTACGCTCAGGTAGTTATTGGCATATACTGCATCGTAACCATCTTTTCCTTTGGCATCCTTATCCTTTCCGGTTTCTCCGGCACCGTAGTAAGTTACTTCGGGCTGCAGGAAGAACTGGTTGGCTTTTCCGATCGGGATAAGAGCCAAAGCTCCACACTGAAATGCGAATCTGGCACCAGAAGGGTTATGGGCATTCCTTACTCTGGAATAGTTACCTCCTGCCGTGACTCCGAATCTCGTGCTTCCGAAATCAATCTGAGCAAAAGAGAGGGTTGAGAACATCAAGGCTGAGGTTAATAAAAGTTTTTTCATATTGTATTGGTTTTTATAGCTATTATCCTAAGATTTTGGCAACGGTAGCACCGATATCAGCAGGAGAATCCACCACATTGATTCCGTTTTCTCTCATGATCTCCATTTTAGCCTGAGCGGTATCTTCAGCCCCACCTACGATAGCACCAGCGTGTCCCATTGTTCTTCCTTTAGGAGCAGTTTGTCCGGCGATGAATCCTACAACCGGCTTCTTAGATCCGCTTGCTTTGTACCATCTTGCAGCTTCAGCTTCAAGACCTCCACCAATTTCACCGATCATTACAACGGCTTCTGTTTCAGGATCGTTGATGAATAATTCAAGAGCTTCTCTTGTTGTTGTTCCGATGATTGGGTCACCACCGATACCGATTGCAGTAGAAATACCGTAACCTGCTCTTACAACCTGATCAGCAGCTTCATACGTAAGGGTACCTGATTTTGAAACGATACCTACTTTACCTTTTTTGAAAACGAATCCTGGCATAATACCAATTTTAGCTTCTTCAGAAGTAATGATTCCAGGGCAGTTAGGACCGATTAATCTGCAGTCTCTGTCAGCGATATAAGATTTTACTTTTACCATATCTGCTACAGGAATACCTTCAGTAATACATACGATAACTTTGATACCTGCTTCAGCAGCTTCCATAATTGCATCGGCAGCAAATGCAGGCGGTACGAAAATGATACTTACGTTAGCTCCTGCTTTTTCAACAGCATCAGCTACAGTGTTGAATACAGGCTTTCCTAAGTGCTCAGATCCTCCTTTACCCGGAGTAACCCCACCTACTACGTTTGTTCCGTATTCAATCATCTGACCAGCGTGGAAAGTACCTTCGTTCCCTGTAAATCCTTGTACAATTACTTTAGAATCTTTGTTTACTAAAATTGACATTTTATTGTTGTTTTAATTTATTTAAATATTTTATTAATGCTCACAAATTTACTTAAATTTCTTTGATTTTGGATAAAACCTTCGGAATAGTTTATTTGAGATTTCTCAGTTTTACTTCTTTTTTAAGGTAACCTTTAAAATCTTCTGCAAACATCCCGATGTAGGTTCCTTTTTTAAGGTCTCTGTTCACTCCGGTCTTGCCCAGAAGAACAGATCCGCTTTCAATGGCATTTCCGGAAGCAATTCCCACCTGCCCCCAAAGGGTCACTTCATCTCCGATGATGCAGCATCCGGCCACTCCTACCTGCGAAGCAATCAGACATCTTTTTCCGATCACCGTATCATGGCCGATCTGGATCTGATTATCCAGTACAGAGCCTTCCCCTATGATGGTGGAATCTGTAACACCACGGTCAATAGTACAGCCGTTTCCGATCTCTACATTGTTTTCAATGATTACATTTCCTACAGAGATCAGACGGTCGAAATTACCATTCACTTTTCTGTAATAAAAGGCATCGCCTCCCAATACGGTATTGGACTGAATAACCACGTTATCCCCGATCTCTGTACGGTCACCAATTACCACATTCGGGAATATCAGGACGTTCTTTCCGATCTTTACATTGTTTCCGATCACTGCTGAAGGATGGATTTTTGTTCCCTCCCCAATTTCAGCATCATGAAGTTCTTCTGTAAAGTTGTATATTCTGGTAAAGTGGGTATTGATCTTATTAAAGTCTCTGAAGGGATCATCAGAAACCAAAAGGGCTTTCCCTTCCGGGCATTCCACTTCTTTATCGATCAGAATGACCGTTGCGGCAGAATTAAGGGCTTTGTCGTAATATTTAGGGTGATTTACGAATACAATGTCTCCCGGTTTTACCCTGTGAATTTCGTTGGTTCCTAAAACTTCAAAATCTTCCGGCCCGATATATTTTGAACCAATCAGATCGGCGATCGTTTTAAGCTTCTGCGGAGAATGGAATCTCATAACAATTGATTTTCTTATAAAAACAAAATTCGGACTGCTGGTGCAGACCGAATTTTATATAGATTGTATTACTATTTTACTCTTTCTAAGTAGCTGCCGTCTTCTGTGCTTACTTTAATTTTGTCTCCCGGCTCGATGAACAAAGGCACCATTACTCTTGCTCCTGTTTCTACGATGGCATTTTTAAGAGCGTTGGTTGCTGTATTTCCTTTTACTCCCGGATCAGCTTCTATCACATCCAGATATACTGACTGTGGAAGTTCCGCAGAAAGAGGCGTCTCATCAACTTCTTTCAAAATGATCGTTACTTCTTCACCCGCTTTCATAAACTGAGCGTTCTCGATCATTTCTTTGTTCAGATACAATTGAGAGAAGTCGTCATTATTCATGAAGTGGAAACCGTTTTCATCATCATAAAGATACTGGAACTTTCTGGTGATTACTTTTACCTCTTCAATTTTGTGACCTGCAGAGAAAGTATTATCAATTACTTTCCCGTTGGTTACCGATTTTAGTTTTGTTCTTACGAAAGCAGGTCCTTTCCCTGGTTTTACGTGAAGAAATTCAATTACTTTATAAATATCATTGCTGTACTCGATGCAAAGCCCTTTTCTGATATCGTTACTTGTTGCCATTAATGTATATTATTCTTTTATTTTAATTTTTTATTGGGCGGATCAGTCTGTATTGTTGTTCCGCTTTTGCAGTGTGCTTAGTTGCTTTCTTTACCGGTTCCGTATCCTTTTACAATACCTCTTGGTGAGTTCTGGATAAACTGAAGAATTTCATCTCTTTCAGCGGTAGGAAGCATTTCCTTTTCAATATGGGAAATAGCCTGGGAAACGTTCATCTTCATCTGGAAGATGGCTCTGTAAATTTTCTGAATTTCAAAGATTTTTTCATTGGTAAATCCTCTCCTTCTTAACCCCACAGAGTTGATCCCCGCATAAGACATGGGTTCTCTTGCTACTTTTACGTAAGGCGGAATATCTTTTCTCACCAGCGTACCTCCTGAAATCATGACATGTTTCCCGATTTTACCAAATTGGTGAACGGCTGATAAACCTCCCATTACAGTATAATCTCCGATTTCCACATGTCCTGCAATACCACAACCGTTCACAATGATCACGTGATCTCCGATAACACAGTCGTGTGCAATGTGTGAAGTTGCCATAATCAGGCAGTTGGCACCTATTTTTGTATATCCTAAGGCTTTTGTCCCTCTGTTTACGGTAACACATTCTCTGATTGTCGTATCATCACCGATAATAACCTGTGTATCTTCGCCATCAAATTTCAGATCCTGAGGGATTGCAGAGATTACTGTCCCGGGGAAGATTCTACAGTTTTTTCCTATTCTGGCTCCATCCATAATGGTAACGTTTGGACCAATCCAGGTTCCTTCTCCGATTTCCACGTCCCCTGCAATTGTAGTAAAAGGTTCTACAATTACATTTTTGCTGATTTTTGCACGTTTATCTACGGCAGCTAACTGATGAATCATTTAATCAACTTTATTTTTTGCAACTTGAGCCATTAACTCTGCTTCTACGGCCACTGAATCTCCTACGTATCCGTATCCCTGCATATGAACGATACCTCTTCTTATCGGCTCTATCAATTCAATTTTGAAAATAATGGTATCTCCCGGCACCACTTTTTTCTTGAATTTTACTTTATCAATTTTAATAAAATAGGTAGAGTAATTTTCCGGATCCGGAACGCTGGCCAGAACAAGGATTCCTCCGGTTTGTGCAAGAGCTTCCACCTGAAGTACTCCCGGCATTACTGGCTCTTTAGGGAAATGTCCTACGAAGAACGGCTCGTTCATGGTAACATTCTTCAGCCCTACCACATGAGAATCTGAAAGTTCAAGAACTTTGTCGATTAACAGGAACGGAGGTCTGTGTGGCATAAGCTTCATAATTCCGTTGATATCGAAAACCGGTTCTTTGGTCAGGTCGAAATCAGGAACGTTTTTCTTCTTCTGAAGCTTCCACTGGCGGTTCAGTTTTTTAGCAAACTGAGTATTCACGAAATGTCCCGGTTTGTTGGCAATGACCTTTCCTTTAATTTTCACTCCTGCCAGCGCAAGGTCCCCAACAACGTCAAGCAGTTTATGTCTTGCTGCTTCGTTAGGGTAATTCAGGGTAAGGTTATCCAGGATACCGTTCGGTCTGATTGAAACATTGTCTTTTCCGAAGGCTTTTTTTAATTTTTCTGTCGTTTCAGGCGTAAGATCCTTGTCTACGTATACGATCGCGTTAGAGATATCTCCTCCTCTGATCAATCCGTGATCCAGAAGCATTTCCAGCTCATGTAAGAAGCTGAATGTTCTTGCAGAAGAGATCTCATCTTTGAATTCTGAAATATTTTTAAGGGTAGCATTCTGGGTTCCCAATACTTTGGTTCCAAAATCTACCATCGTTGTCACTTCATAAGTATCTGAAGGGATAATGGTAATTTCTGATCCTGATGCAGGATCTGCGTAGCTCAATACTTCTTTGATTACCAGATATTCTCTGGCTACCGTCTGTTCTGCAACACCTACGCTTTCGATAGCTTCCACAAAGAATTTGGAAGATCCGTCCATAATAGGAGGTTCGGAAGCATCCATTTCCATAATGGCGTTGTCTACATCACATCCTACCAATGCTGCTAAAAGGTGCTCGCACGTGGTGATTTTTACGCCTAATTTTTCTAATGTTGTTCCTCTTTCTGTTGCTACTACATAATTAACATCAGCTTCAACCTGAGGATGGCCCTCAAGGTCTGTTCTTACGAAAACAAAACCTGTATTTTCTTTGGCAGGTTTAATGGTAAGTTTTACTTCTTTACCTGTATGAAGGCCAATTCCGGAAAGTGTTACTTCTTCACGGAGTGTTTTTTGCATATCACTCATTAGTATTATCTTTTGAGGTATTCTCAAGATTATTTATTCTCTTTACAATTTCAGTGAAATTTCTGAAATGAACATAATTTCTAAGATAGTCGTTATAGCTGATCGCAGGAGACCCATACAACGTTTCTTTATCATTAACGCTCGAATTCACGCCACTCTGAGCCTGAATTTTAACCTGATTTCCGATTTTGATATGTCCTACAACCCCTACCTGTCCGCCAATCTGGTTCCAGTCGCCGATCGTAGTAGATCCCGCAATTCCTGCCTGAGCTGCAATCACGTTGTTTCTTCCTATCTTTACGTTGTGGGCAATCTGGATCAGGTTATCGATCTTCGTTCCTTTTCCTATCACGGTAGAACCTATGGTAGCTCTGTCGATACTGCAGTTTGAACCGATTTCCACATCGTCTTCGATAATAACATTTCCAAGCTGGGGAATTTTTTTGAATCCTTCCGGAGTTGGCTGAAACCCAAATCCATCTCCTCCGATAACCGTGTTGGAATGGATTACACAGTTATCCCCGATGATACAGTAATCATAAATCCTGGCGCCGCTGTCTATTTTACAGTTCTTACCAACCTTTACTCCTTTACCGATGTATACATGCGGATAGATCTGCGTACCTTCGCCGATTTTTGCTTTTTCCGAAACGTAGGTAAATGCACCGATATACGCTTTATCACCAATCACCGCCGTGTTGTGGATAGAGGAACCGTTTTCAATTCCTTCTTTTCTTCCCTGCATCTCCTGATAGAGATTCATTAAAATCTGAAAAGAAAGGTAGGCATCCTTTACCACGATCAGGGTAGGATTATAGGTATTTTTATCCAGAAGCTTTTCCGAAACAATGATAACGGAGCATTTTGAGGTATCTAAAAAATGCGAAAAACGATCTTGTGCTATAAAAGAAAGATGTCCTGATTCCCCATTTTCAATTGGCGAAACCCCTGTAATAACCGCACTTTCGTCGCCTATTATTTTTCCGTCGATAAAACTTGCAATTTGCGAAGCTGTAAATTCCATATTCTGCAAAGATAAGAAATTCTGTAATTCGCAAACATTTTTTGGTTTTCGGAACGTGAATTTTAATAATATTTATGAAATTATTCGGGAGATATCTCTTGGGAAGTTCAGAATATATCTTGTTGTCTTATGCACCATCAATCCTGATAAAAGCTGATCCTGCGATTCCTCCAGTCTTATTTTTTCGCCGTCTTTGTGCAAAAGATAAATAGGCTGTTTTTCGGTATCATAGGGTAATAATTTTCGCTTAATTTCGTGTACTAATTCATTTCCATTATCAATTCCGAAAAATTCATTGGTATTTTTTACTTTTTCCTCAATAAATTTCTTTTCAAACGGATGGGATGAAATGATTGTTTTCGGAAGATTTCTCTGCGTCACACATTGGCACCAGTATGAAAGGATGAAATCGTCTGCATCCTGCCATAGCTTCATTGCCTGGATCACATCATTGTCATCGAGCTGTGTAAAACGGAAAATATCTTCGTCGGTCGCCATACTTTTGCCCCGGTAAAGAAAATATTTCAGATTCTCTCCTGCCGGAAGCTCCACTCCCTGAGAAACAAGGTATTTTGCCCGTTCGAGAATCTTTACCAGAAGAAACTCTGCCAATGCGGATGTTTTGTGATAATATACCTGCCAGTACATAAACATTCTGGCGGTGAGAAAATTTTCTATTGAATAAACGCCTTTTGCATCGATTACCAGCTCTCCTTCTTTGCAGACATTCATCATGGAAATAATCCTCTGGGTATTTATATTGCCTTCCGAAACCCCTGTAAAAAAACTGTCTCTCTTCAGGTAATCAAGTCTGTCTACATCCAGTTGCGAGGAGATCAGCTGATTGAAAAATTTCCGGTGGTATTTCCCCTGAAACATTTCGATTGCCACCGATAGCTGCCCATTGAATTCATCATTTAACTTATTCATCAGCAATAAGGAAAGCTTTTCATGATGCCAGTCATCCATCAGCATATTTTCCAGCGCATGAGAAAACGGACCGTGGCCAATATCATGCATTAAAATAGCCAGCATCGCTCCTTTTTCTTCTTCATCTGTAATTTCCACTCCTTTCTGCTTCAGGGTTTCCAGGGCTGTAAACATCAGGTGCATGGCTCCTAAAGCATGGTGAAATCTTGTATGGGTTGCTCCGGGAAAAATCAGATTCAGAAGTCCGGTCTGCCCGATTCTTCTCAGCCTTTGAAAATAAGGATGTTCAATAACGTCAAATAAAATTTCGTAAGGAATTCTGATGAAGCCGTGAACGGGATCATTGATGATTTTAAGCTTGTTCTGCATTGGAAACGTCAATATTAGTAAACAAAGTTAGGAATTTTAAATTTGAGCGGTTTATTAATTTACCTTAATTCGGGGTATGAATTTCTGATATTGAAGGGTTGGATGATGGATGCCGGAAGAATGAAGTTCTGGCAGCCATAAATAAAAGGTAGCGGTTTATCTATTGCAAACACTATATAATGTATTTGATTTTTTGCTATCTTTATTCGCATTCAAAACACAGTTATTTTATGAAAACGAAACTATTGCCTTTATTTGCTATCATTGTATTATTCTATGGCTGTCAGAAGAACACCAATTCTTCTCAAACCAATTCTTCTCAAAACAGCAATCCGAAAACTACATCCACCATTCAGGATAATAAAAAAACGGTTCTTGACTTTTACCAAAAGATGTTTGGCGATAAAGACATCAGTGCAGTCGATCAATACATTGCCCCCGAATACATTCAGCATAATCCCAATGTAGCGGACGGCACGGAAGCATTTAAAAAAGCTGCTGTAAAATGGTTTGAGGGAAAACCTAAAACTAAAATTGATGTTCAGCATATTGCCGCTGAAGGAGATCTTGTGTTCCTTCATATCAAAAATACCCGGCCGGACGGCGGATTAAAATCTACCATAGACATCTTCAGACTGAAAGATGGGAAAATTGTTGAGCACTGGGACGTACATCAGGATGTACCTGAACATTCCGCCAACAACCATCCGATGTTCTGATGACAATACAGGTCAGGATTATATTTTAGGGCATCATGATATTTTTTTTGAAAAATTGTTGTCACTGTTGAATGAAAGATTATCTTTGATAGAGAGAAATACGCCAGCCTTTAATGAGAAAATACTCTCTTTTTATTTTATTCTTTTTAAGTTTAAATTTTTCTGCCCGGATTTTATCGGAAACCCAAAAACTGGAATCGCTCTGCCGGATCTGGGGATTTTTAAAATATTATCATCCTCATGTAGCCAAAGGTGATCTCAACTGGGATCAGCAGCTTCTCAAAAAAATTGATGAAATAGAAACGGTTCAGGATAAAGCTCAGCTGAACAGTCTTTATTTTAACTGGATTAACAGCCTTGGCAAGGTTGAAAACTGTAAACCCTGTTCAAAAACAGATAAAAGCAAGACCTATTTTCTCAAAAACTTTGATCTGAGCTGGATCAGAAATTCTGATGTTTTCAGCGAACAGGTAAGCCAGCAGCTTCTTTTTATTGAAAACAACCGGAATATTGGCAACCACTATTATTTGGGCAGGAACGGAAGAAAAAGTTTTTTCAGGAATGAAATTTCTTACGGCTCCCAATATACTTCAAAACAGATCAGCCTCCTGGAACTTTTCAGGTACTGGAATTTTGTAGAATATTTCTTTCCTTATAAATATGAAACCGATCAGAACTGGAATGAGGTTTTAACAGAGATGATTCCCAGGTTTCTCAGTATCGGAAATGATGAAAGTTATCATTTAACTCTTGCAGAACTGGTTACCAAAGTGGATGATTCTCATGCCTTTCTGTATTCGCCACTTATTAACCTGAATTTATACGGAAGAAGAAAAGTTCCTGTAGAATACCGGTATGCGGAAGGGAAGCTGATTATTACGGCAATCCATAAAAATTCTTTTAACGAGCCGATGGCTTTAAAAAAAGGAGATGTTATTTATGATATTGATGGAAGGACGATTCCACAAATTGTGAATGCATTAGAAAAATATGTTCCGGCTTCCAATTCATGGGGTAAAATTACAAAGACGAAAAACCTTTTTCTCAATACCAATAAAGATTCTATCACTATTAAAATTGAAAGAGAGGGGCAAAATATAGCTTTCACGGCAAAAACGTATCTTCTAAAAGACATCATCCGGGAAAAGCCTGCTATTCCGGAAAAGTGGAAATTTCTGGACGCTGAAAGAATGATCGGTTATGTTCATATGGGGATTATTGAAAAGAAGGATCTGGATGATATGTACAGGGAATTGAAATCAGCCTCTTCCATTATTTTTGATCTCAGAAACTATCCCAAACAAACCATTATCCCACTCAGCAAGTTAATTCTTCCTGTAAGAACCCCTTATTACCGGTTTACTTTCCCTGAACCCGGGTACCCCGGAAAGTTTTATACTCTCGTTAATCATATTGGCCAAAAAAATCCGGATTATTATAAGGGAAATGTTGTAATTTTAGTTGATGAAAATACCCAGAGCCAGGCCGAAACCACAGCCGTCATGCTTAAGCAGCATCCGAAAGCAAAAGTAATCGGCAGTAATACTTCCGGAGCCAACGGTGATGTTACGATGTTTAAAATAGCCGAGCTTGACACCTGGTTTTCAGGATTGGGTGCTTATTATCCTGACTGGAGAGAAACCCAGCGAATCGGCATCGTTCCTGAAATCATCATCAGGCCTACCGTAAAAGGGATCCGGGAAGGAAAAGACGAAGTGCTTGAAAGGGCTCTTGAATATGTGAAGACCGGACATTAGCGGATGAAAAGACCAGCAGGGAAAGACTGTTCTTTCATTTAACTAATATTTAACTTTCAATCTTCTGATTTTGGGAGATTTTAGAAGGATTTGGTCAACATTTTGATACAATAACCATGTAAAAAAATAAATTATGTCGGAAAAGATATTATGGATAGATGATGAAATAGATTTACTAAAACCCCATATCGTATTTTTAGAAAAGAAAGGTTACCAGGTAACGCCTGTGAACAATGTGAACGAAGCTCTGGAACTTATGGATTCAGAAAAATTTGCATTAACTCTTATTGATGAAAATATGCCCGGAATTTCCGGACTGGAAGCCATTCCCATGATCAAAGAGAAGGATAATTCCCTGAAGATCGTTATGGTCACCAAAAGTGAGGAAGAACATATTATGGAAGAGGCCATTGGTTCTCAGATCGCAGATTATATTCTAAAGCCGGTAAATCCCAATCAGATTTTATTATCTTTAAAGAAAAATCTTCAGCAGGACAATCTGGTGGAGCAAAAAACCATTCTTCAGTACCAACAGGAGTTCAGAAATCTTTCTATGGAACTGTCTTACCTGAGAACGTATCAGGAATGGGCAGAATATTATAAAAAAATCCTGAGCTGGGAAATTAAGTTTGATAAAGTGACAGATAATGAATTCGCGGATCTTCTTCAGTCGCAGAAAGAGGAAGCGAATATTCAGTTTGCGAAGTTCATTGAAAACAATTATACCGACTGGCTTACCGATTCAGACAAACCGATCATGAGCCATACGCTTTTCAAGGAAAAAGTGAAGCCTGAAGTGGAAAAAGAAAAAGTTCTTCTGCTGATGGTGGATAACCTCCGTTATGATCAGTGGAAAGTAATTGAGCCCCTGTTTACCAAATATTACAATAAAGTATCGGAAGATTATTATTACAGTATTCTTCCTACTGCCACGCAATATGCAAGAAACTCATTCTTTGCGGGTCTGATGCCTTCTGAGATTGAAAAACGTTTTCCGGATAAGTGGTTCAATGATAATGAGGAAGGCAATAAAAACGAGTTTGAACGTGATTTCCTTGAAGATCAGATGAAGAGAATCGGACTGGGTTCCAAATCTATGAAGTACCTGAAAGTCCTGAATGCCGATTTTGAAAGAAAGATTTACGATGACTTCAATCAGCATAAGAATAACGATCTTTTGGTGATTGTTTACAACTTCATTGATATTCTTTCTCATGCCAAAACCGATAACCACATTGTGGATCAGCTGATCCGTGATGATAAGACGTTCAGATCCCTTACTTTTAACTGGTTTGAGAACTCATCATTACTGAAAATTGTAAAAGCAGCAGCAGAAAACGGCTATAAACTGGTAATCACAACCGACCACGGAACGGTTTATGTTAAAAAACCAAGCAAAGTAGTGGGTGACCGTGAAACGTCTACCAACATCCGTTATAAAACCGGAAAAAGCTTAACTTATGACGACAGCGATGTATGGGCCATCACAAATCCTGAAAAGCTGTTCCTTCCCAAAGGAAATTTGAGCTCGAAATATATTTTTGCCAAAAACAATATTTTCCTGGCTTATCCGAAGAACTATAATCACTTTGTAAATTATTATAAAGAAACTTACCAGCATGGCGGAATTTCACTGGAAGAGTGTATTATTCCGTTCAGCATATTAGAACCCAAATAGTTTTTTTCATAGTTTATTTAATTTTGGGAACTAACGGAGCGGGAAAAAATCATTTGATTTTTTCCCGCTTCTTTTTTATCATTCCTTTTAATAGTCTGTAAGAGTTCATATCTTAGCAGAAAACAATGTTTATTATTTCACTTACCTATAAAGTTCCTCTTGATAAGATAGAACCTCTGATTCCGGAACACTATGTTTTTCTTGAAAAATATTACCATTCCGGACATTTTATTACTTCCGGAAGAAAAGAGCCTAGAACGGGCGGAATCATTCTCGCTGATGCGGGTTCCACGGAAGAAGCTGAAAGAATCATTAAAGAAGATCCTTTTTATATTCACCAGGTAGCTGATTATCATATTGTGGAATTTATTCCTTCCTTATACAACGAACATTTTAAATATTTTATAAAAGACGTATGAAGTTAATCACTTATAATGTCAACGGAATCCGGGCAGCTTTCACCAAAGATTTTCTGGGCTGGCTGAAGACTGCTGATCCGGATATTATCTGCATTCAGGAAAGTAAAGCCGGAAACGACCAGATCGATATTGAAAGCCTCGAAAAACTGGGTTATCACAGCTATTGGCATTCTGCCGTAAGAAAAGGCTACAGCGGGGTTGGAATTGCCTCTAAAATACAGCCTGTTCATGTTGAATACGGATGTGGGATTGAAAGCTATGATAATGAAGGTAGAATCATCCGTGCTGATTTTGAAGGATATTCCGTAATTTCCGTATACGTTCCTTCTGCAAGTAATATCGAAAGGCTGGGCTTTAAGATGCAGTTCTGCCATGATTTCCTTGCTTATATCAAAGAACTGAGGAAGACCATTCCTAATCTTATGATTTCCGGAGACTTCAATATCTGTCATCAGGCGATTGATATTCACGATCCGGTACGACTTAAGAATGTATCCGGTTTTCTTCCGATGGAGCGGGAATGGATGACCAGTTTCATTGAGGAATGTGAACTGATCGACAGCTTCAGGTTCTTCAATAACGAACCGGATCATTACACCTGGTGGAGTTACCGTCAAAATTCAAGAGCTAACAATAAAGGCTGGAGGCTGGATTACAATTTTGCATCCTATCCGTTAAAAGATAAGCTTTCCCGTGCGGTGATTCTAAAGGAAGCAGTACATTCCGACCACTGTCCTGCGCTTCTGGAAGTAGATCTATAACACCAGTCTCGAAGTTGGGGAAAGCTTTACCCCCAGAGAAGTTTATTTAAGCTTAAAAAATCGTGGATTTTATTGGCTCAGTATAAGATCTGCTCAATCCGCGTCATCTGCGAGAGAAAAAATACCCACAAACATCAGTGGAATTCGCGGGATCTGTGGGAATTTTTTTTAACCACAACAGGCACAAAAGAATTTGAACACGTAAGTAACCTTTAGTTAACTGTATTGCGCATAGAAGCTCACTAAAGTTCTTAAAAATCTACGATTTTTATGGGTGAATTAAAATCTGCTCAATCCGCACAATCTGCGCGAAATAAAAAAACCGCAAAGGTTGGTATTATCTAAGGAATTTGTGGGAAATTATTATTCTATGATTGTTCCCAACTTCTGTACTTGATTCGACATCTAACTTCGTCACCTATTATGATCAGGAAAAACAAAAAGCCAGCTGATACAGCTGGCTTTTCTAATTTAAATCATAAATTTAGTCGACAATTTCATATTCAACCGGAATGGTACCGTGATCGATATCTCCGATTTCATCGAACGCGGCTTTAGACATATCTAAAGCTCTTGATGAATGGAAAGGTCCTCTGTCATTAATCCTCACTATTACCTCTTTCCCATTATTAAGGTTCGTTACCTTAACGTTTGTTCCAAACGGAAGCGTTCTGTTTGCCGCAGTAAACTTTGAATTATCAAAGATTTCTCCGCTGGCTGTTTTTCTACCATTAAACTTATCGTGGTAGTACGATGCATAACTTGTTTTTTTCGCATCCAGGGTATTATTCGTAAATGAATAAATCCCTAATGTAGAAATCATCATTATGATTACGAGAATGAATCTTTTCATCATTTTGAATTTTATTGGTTTTGACGGAGCAAAAGTATCAGGAATCTTCTAAAGTCCATAGCCGATATGTTAAAAACCGTTAACTAAAACCAAAATATATGTTAATAACCCCTGTAACTTCCTATGATTAGGTTGTTTAAAGCAGACTGTTAAAAAACGTTAAAAAAACAAGCAAAAAGTTAATTTAATTAACTAATTCATGCATAATTTCAAAAAAACGAAAATTAAAATAGCTGATTTTCAATGTATTATAAAAAACATAAATTATAAATTAAAAGGCTGATTGAAAAACTGTATAATGATAATGTTAAATTTTAGAGGTAAGCGACAATTTTGCTCATACATACTTCAAACACTTGTAATACAAGGAATTTCATTCACTAAGCCTTAAAATAACGGATTGAAATTGTCTGCATAGGCACTAAATTTAACAGGTTTACCTAACAGGATTTATCTGATTTTTATTTTCTGAAAGAATAAAATGGAAAAAATCCTGTTCATTTTCAGATCAATAAGTTTCAACGGAGTCTTTTTATTTGTTCTTCAGCCAATTTTTGTGCCAAAAAAACTTTTTTTAAGGGGTATAAAAAACAGCTAATACTTCTTCTTTTTACCATTTATCTATGAGAAATAACTGCTCGAGATTACTATTGATGTATTAATGAGTTTTGAAAAAACGCAAAATAGGATGATTCACGCTGTTGATTTCAGGAGGCAAAGAATGAGAGTCAACTCCGCTCTCCGATGTCTCCTGAGCTGTTATCTTAAAAGTAATTATCCGTTCTCCGAAGTCTCCTGACTTCGGAGCTGTTATCTTAAAAATTATTACTTACAGGCAAAGTCAGCTGACTTTGTGTACGGACAAGAGATTTACCGGATCAGGCTCAAAAGTGGGCAGAATTTAAACTGTATATTCAAGTATAAGGACAGACAAAGATAAATAAAGGCGATGTCTTAGGGTAAACTAAGGTGCTTCGTTTATTTTTGAAATACAGAGGTTTTGTATTACATTACTAAGTTTACGCCTTGCTCACCGAAGCCTCCCTGACTTCGGAGTTATTATTGTAAAGAATAGCTATTAAGTCTTCAAGATAAAAGCAGCTCCAGTCTCTATATTTATTGTTCGTGAACTTCTTCATATCTATTGGAAATGATGTATGAGATCTCAGAACCACATAAAATTTTGTACTATTTAAAAATCAGGCTACGAAGCCTTCCATCTACAGTTTATAGCGTAGAACAGAATTTAAGGCCTTAATTATTAAAGATTTCAACAACAAAAAACCAATGAGGGAACTCATTGGTTTTTATTATATATTTTATTTAATACTTATGGTTTCGTAAATTCTACAACATAGTCATAAGTTCCTGCCGGATAAACTACTGACATACTAGGAGCTCCTGTAACGAAGTTTCCTGTAGCTTTATCATAGGAATAAACGCTGTTTGCATAAACGTTGTTAGTTCCAGCCTGGAAAATTGTAATTCTGTATAAACTTCCTGCAGTAGGAATAATTACGGCATTTCCAGTAGCAGGAGTGGCTGCTGTAGTAGTTCCATTAACAGTAAAAGAACCTTTTCTTGCGTAAATCGGTACGTTATTAATTAAGGTATTGGTTACTGTATCACCTGTTGTTACAACGTTTACTTTAGGATCTATTGGTGCTCCACCTAATGGAATCCACTGACCTGTTGCAGGCGATGTTGGCGTACCAGGGTTAGAAAAATAATAGAATCCGGGCACAACAGCTTGGTTTCCTATTCCCGAACCTGTAGAAGGAGTCGTACCGGTAGCTGTGTTATAAACGATTATACCATCAAATCTATTAGGGTTATTGGAAGCTAAATAAGTACCATTATTTGTTAAAACTAAGCTTCTTAAATCAGCTCTGGGGAATATAAATCCTTTACCAACATTGGTAGCAGCCGGGCTTGCTCCGTTCCACAAAGTAGAACTTGAGGCATCAAAGAAAGCTGTACTTAAGTTAATTGAAGAGTTTCCAAGAATCTGGTTACCTTTTACCTGTGCTGAAACTTTGCTCGTAAACAAAGCCGCAATAACACATGGGATTAATAAATATGTATTTTTCATTTTTAATGTCTTTATAGTTTAGTTAGAACCTGTATTATACCAGTCAGTACCATCGGTAATAAATTGATATCCACCAGAAGGATTGACAGCAGGAACGTTAGTTGTTCTATAAGTTCCACCGGCTGTTAAAATACCAGGAGCTGCAGCACCTGTTGTTTCAAAAACCGTAAAGACTTTACCTACCATGTCAGGAGTTGGAGCTGGTAAAGTAACCGAAAGTGTAGCACTTCCTCCAGTTAATCTTACATAGTTATTGGCATCAGAAGCAAGTACTAATACGTTTGAAGCGTTATCATTTCTCCAGGTTGGTATCGGTGTTGCTACAGCCCCACCTCCCATAGGCTTCCATTCAGGAACTACGGAATCGAAGTAATAGAAACCAGGACCTGTAATTTTAGCTCTTCTGGCACCTGTTCCGGTTCCGGCAGTAATGTAAACAATTGCTCCGTTCTGAGGGGTAGCATACGTGTTTGCTGTATCATCCTTAGCTGCAAGTTGTGCAACCGTCATACGAGGGACTAGTAATGCGTCGGGTCTTGCATTATCAGTAACGTTAGCTGTTACATCTAACGTTGCAGCAGGGGTAGAGGTATTAATCCCCACACGGCCTTGCTGAGCTTGGGAAAATGCCGACAGGCCAACAAGCATTGTAGCTGTTAATAAAAATTTTTTCATAAGTTTTTAAAGATTTAAATTACATTATTTTCCATCAATATTTCCAAACGGAAGATGTATCCCAACTTGTGCTCACCTTTAAGGCATTAAAACAAATTCTGTAATCCATTGTTTTTCAGCTTCAATCATGAACAGCTGCCTGAATACATTTGATTTTTAAATATTGCTTATTGCGCAAATTTAAGACATAATTTTCTAATTTATACATTTTATATAAAAAAAATAAATGACTTACATTCAAAAACAAATCAATATACTGAAAATCAATATATTATAAAATTTAACTATACCTTTAACCGTATTAAATTTTATTAATCCTGTTAATGATCGGGGAATTTATTAAATGATCCGGATTATGCTCAGACCAATTCTCCGTACAGATCAAATTCTTCTGCGGAGGTTATTTTTACCATGGCAAATTCGCCGATAGAAATATAGGTTTCTTCAGCCGGTACCAGAACGGTATTATCTACATCCGGAGAGTCATATTCTGTTCTTCCGATGAAATAGTTCCCTTCCTTACGGTCAAAGATACACTTGAACGTTTTTCCTACTTTTTCCTGATTTTTCTCCCAGGAAATCTGTGACTGAAGTTCCATGATTTCTTCCACTCGGGCTTCTTTTATTTCCTGTGGAATATCGTCTTCCAACACATAAGCACCGGTATTTTCTTCGTGGGAATAGGTAAAGCATCCTAACCTGTCGAATTTCTGTTCTCTTACCCAGTCTTTAAGCTCCTGAAATCTTTCTTCTGTTTCGCCCGGATATCCCACGATAAGTGTTGTTCTGATCGCCATATCCGGCACTTTTTCTCTGAATTTTGCCAGAAGTGCATCTGTTTTTTCGTGAGTGGTTCCTCTTTTCATAGATTTCAGCAGATCTGAGTTGATGTGCTGTAGAGGAATATCTATATAATTACACACTTTTGGTTCTTCACGGATGATATCGAGTACGTCTTCAGGGAATCCGCTTGGGAAAGCGTAATGCAGACGAATCCATTCTATTCCCTCTACTTTCACCAATTCTTTCAAAAGATCACCCAAAGCACGTTTTTTATAGATATCCAATCCATAATAGGTAAGATCCTGCGCGATAAGAATCAGTTCTTTGGTTCCTTTTTTGGCTAATTTCTGAGCTTCGGTAACCAGCTTTTCAATCGGTGTGGAAACATGGCCTCCTCTCATTAAAGGGATGGCACAGAAGGAACATGGTCTGTCGCAGCCTTCTGAAATTTTCAGGTATGCATAATGCTTTGGAGTTGTAGTAAGCCTCTCTCCTACCAGCTCATGTTTATAATCTGCTCCAAGATGCTTCAAAAGTACAGGAAGATCTCTGGTTCCGAAATACTGGTCTACATCGGGAATTTCCCTTACGAGATCCGGTTTGTATCTTTCGGAAAGACATCCTGTCACAAAAACTTTTTCTACTTCGCCTCTGTTTTTGGCTTCTACATAATCAAGAATGGTATTGATGGATTCTTCTTTGGCATTATCGATAAATCCGCATGTATTGATCACCACGATATCACCGCGGTCTTCATGTACCACTTCTTTGCCGTTGGCTTTCAGCTGGCTCATTAAAACTTCAGAATCATATACATTCTTGGAGCATCCAAGTGTAACCACATTGATTTTCTTCTTCCCTACAGATTTTGTGCGCATCTTTTTGATTTTGAGTGTGCAAAGATACGAAATATTAAAGGAGTATGAATCAAAAAATAAAAACCATCTCAGTGAGATGGTTTTCAGGGGTATATTTAAAAGTTTCCTTCAGAGAATAATGGTAAAGCCTTATCTTTTTCTGAAAGCTGTACTGCATCCAAAGGCAGTTTCCAGTCTATATTCAGTTCCGGATCATTCCAGATAACGCTTCCTTCCGATTCTTTGTTGTAAAAGTTATCACATTTATAAGAGAAAATTGCTGTTTCGCTTAATACAGAAAATCCGTGGGCAAAGCCTCTGGGAACATACAGCTGAAGTTTGTTCTCCGGCGTTAATTCTACCCCGAACCATTTTCCGAATGTAGGAGATTCTCTGCGAAGATCTACCGCAACATCGAAAACTTTTCCTTCAAGACATGATACCAATTTGGCCTGTGCATGCTCTCCTTTTTGTAAATGCAATCCTCTTAATACTCCATAGGAAGATTTGGAGATATTATCCTGAACGAAATGGCCGTTCATTCCTGTCAGTTCCTCAAATCTTTTCTCGTTATACTTTTCGAAGAAGTAACCTCTTTCATCTTCAAAAACTGTTGGTTCAATGATGTAACAGTCTTTTAAGGGTGTTTCTTTTATTTTCATTTTTTAATGTTATATTATTTATAAATTATATTCTTTTTTTAAACTCCATTTTAATGCCAAATATAATCCTCCGGCAGGAATAAATATGATCAGAACAACAGCCCATAACGGAAGTTGTGAATAAATTAAAAATACATTAATAAGCAGTTGAGCCAGAGCATATACTGTACTGATCACTAAATGGGAAACTTTTTTCTCATTGGCAAAAAGCTGATAAAGGTGTCTTCTGTGGGCCTCAAAAATATTTTCTTTTAAAAGAATCCTTTCTATAATGGTAAGGACGACTTCCATCCCGTAAACAGCCAGTAACAGAATGAATTTATACTCTCCTGTTCTCATGATCAATAAAGTAATCAAACCAATTACCCAGAAACCGATTCCCATGCTTCCGACGTCTCCTGCAAAACATTTTGCTTTTTTTCTGAAATTAAAAAACAAAAATACAAGGCAAGCTAAAATGGGGTACACAATAAAATCATTATCTGTAAACTCAATGACCTCTTGATTGATATATGCTAAGGACGCCAGTGTAACCAGACTGTACATCCCCGTCATTCCGTTGATACCATCCATAAAATTATAGGCATTCAGTGTTCCGATAATCAGGATGAATAAAATGGGCCACACCCAGAAAGGCATTAAAGTAAAAGCTCCCGTAAAATACAACAGCAGCACAACAGAAATCAAATGTATGGCCAGTCTTATTTTGTTGGAGAGTGTTTTGATATCATCAATAAAACTTATGGTGCATATGGCAAGAAGTCCTAAGCCGAATAACCAATAGTTTTCAATAGCTGAATTAAGATTAAAAAGGCAGAAAACAATAAATGCAACAGGGAAAATAATTCCTCCACCTCTTAATGTAATTTGTGTATGAGCACTTCTATGATTGGGTTTGTCTATGATGTTGTACTTGTCCGCTATTTGGAAATAGATCAGAATTGCCATCAATAATATCAGGGTGACGAGTGTATATTCCATTTATTTTCTGAAGCTTTTAATAGTCTGTTCCAAACCTTCTTTAGCCGTTAAAGGCAGTTTATCTATTTTTAAAGCTATTTTTATTTTCTGGTTGGATACCAATAAATTATTGGTGAGTTTTTTTAATTTTTTCGTATTCAGCGGCAAGGGCAGAAAGTCTCCGCATCGGGCGATTCCTTTTACCAAAAATCGGGGAAGGCTGATATTGGGTGTTTTCAGATTTTCAACTTTTTTTATCACCTCAATAATTTCGCTGGTTGCTATGGTTTCATCATCTGCAATATGATAAACTCCATTCTCCATATGATTTTTATTCTCAATCATCTGCAGGATATAAAAAGTAAAGTTATCGATAGAAATAAACGATCTGCTGTTATCGAATGAGGCCAAAGGGTAAGGAATACCTTTTGAAATTATTTTATAAAGCAACCCTAAATTTCCTTTATCCCCGGGGCCGTGAACCATAGGAGGACGAATGATAAGAAGTTTCTTCCCTTCAGGCAAACTTTGCTCCAACAGCCATTTTTCTGCTTCTCTTTTACTTTTCCCATAGACTGAAACCGGATTGCAGGGATCATTCTCCGTTAAAGCCCGATCAGATTCAAATTCTTCTAAGGCTGCCAATGAACTGATGTGAATAAATAAGCTGGCTTCTGATTTTTTAAAGACCTCAAATAGTTGTTGGGCCAGCTCAACATTTGCGAAATAATATTCTTTTTCGGTAGCAGTTCCTTTATGATCATGAGCTTTCCCAATAAGGTTAATAAAAACTTCTGTTTTTTTATCCAGATCTGTTTTCCAGGAAGCGTTCCTTAAAGAGATTTCCTGAATACTGAAATTTTGCTGTAAAGATTTCACGATATTTTTACCTATAAAACCTGTACTTCCAAAGACAGCTATTTTCATTTACCTAATGCTTTAAGAGTTTCTCTATTGATTTTTTTTCTTCCCCAATCAAAGAACCAGCCCCATTTATTAAAATAATAGATCGCTGACTGCATTCCTATTTTGGTAAGCTTCCACGATTTATGTGAACCTTTTTCAAAATGGTGATAAATATGTATTTCAGGATAATACACGGTTCTGTATCCTCCGTCTATTAACCTTCTGCATAAATCTGTTTCTTCCCCATACATGAAAATTTTCTCATCGAAAAAACCAATTTTGCGTATTGCATCAAGCTGTAAAAACATAAAACATCCGGATAGATAAGGTACGTCCATTATTGTATCATAGCCGGTGAACCTCAATTCAAAAATTTCGTTTCTTTTCTCGACCATTCCTTTAAAAGGATTGAATCTTCTGCCAATCCAATCATAAGGCGTGGGCAGCAGCTTACATAAACGCTGAATTTTTCCGTCGGGATAAAGTACTTTAGGCATTAAGTTACCTATAGCAGAGTTGTTTTCAAGATAATGAGTGAGGTTTTGCAGTGTATTTTCGTCAAAATAAGCATCAGGATTAAGTACCAGATGGTATTGACTGTTTCTCTCCATGGCTTTTTTAATGGCAATATTATGGGCTGCACCAAAGCCTGGGTTGGAAGGATTAAAGATATACTCAACATCAGGATGACTGGTAATATTCTTCAGCTCGTCTGTGGGTGAGTTGTCTACCAGATATAAGAATATAGGAAAGTCTGTTTTTGAATTGAGAAAACTATCAATAGCTTCCAGCAGGATCTTCCTGTCATTTCTATAACAAACTATACTAGCGGTTACAAACATTTTGTTGATTTAAATTGAATTAGATTAAAATGCATCCAGACATTTTTTAATTTTCCCTGTGATTTACAAAATGCTTTCGTTTTTATTGCTTTTCGGAATGATCTGCTGGGTCATGAAAAACTGACTTCAGATCCTAAATTTACAGGTCTGCTTACAAGTGATAAAAATCAAATTTATTAAAAGCTTTTAATAAATTTGATTTTTAAGATATTATGAAATTCAAAGTTTGCATTCTTTTGACAGATGATGGCTTTGATTATCATGGGAAACTGTTAATAATAACTATTTAATTATTATCCTCGTTATCTTCTTTTTTCTTGTAGATATGCTGTGTCTTAACGATACGTTTACCGGTTACATTACGAACGGTCTGACGTAATAATGCGTCTGCTCTTAATAAGACATTTTTAACGGGTTCTTCCGGTCTTCCGTAAAAAGAGGTTACGTGGAAGTATTCATCATTTTCAGCCGGTTTCTGTGAGAAATAGTAATTTGAAACACAACATCTTTTATGATCAACAATCACTTTACTTACGGAATGTATGGATGTTTTATTGGTAATCATTAAAGCCAGTCTGTTAAACCTGGAATGAATTGTTCTCTGTTTTCCATCCATCCCATTATCCCATAGCTCTAAATTTCCACCGTTTTTAACATCCCAATCCGGAGTTACATAATATAAAAGGTTAAGAACTCTATAGTTTTCACGATCGTTATCGTGCGAATTGTCTAAGTGTGGATTCAGGAAATTTCCTTTAGCCATTAAGCTGATTCCTCCTGCGTACAGGTTTGAGTCAGGAGTCATTTCTTTTAATCCCGTAATTTCTTCAACGACGTCAATTACTCTCTGATCCTGAAAAGCAAATACAATTTCCTCCAACAGCGGATTGTATAAATCCATTTGTGCAGCAATTCTTTTATTTTCCCTCAAAGATTTGTAGGTTGTCATTTCTTCCGGGGTAGGAAATGCATCATAAATTTCTTTTGCGACCTCTTCCGGTAACAGGTCATCTATAATACAAGAATTGATTCTATCCGGCAGATTAAATTCTTTTTTATAGTCTTCTTTTTTTTCCTGCAGTTTTTTAACAATTAAATCTGCATATTCATTTCTTTTCATAGCATTTTATTTTAAAATGGTACCAACAAAATTAAACAAAAAATTCACTCTCCATTTAATTATTATTGGCAATTTGCTTCTTTTTGTAGAGGTAACGTTATTGCCGTGTCTTCTGTAAGATATTAAAATCTCGGGCAGGTATTTTACTTTTCCGTAATAGATGTGCATCATACCAATCCACCAGTCGTGCATAGGTATTTTATCGGGGAAAGGAAGTAGTTTAGGAATGACTTTATTTTTAAAGGCTACCGTACATCCTAAAAACTCGGGTTTTACATAATGGTGTAATAAAGATTTTTCAGGCACCTTCCTGTTGAAGAAATTGGTTCCGGTTTTTTTTCCATTTTTATCTATAAACTCTGCATTGCTGAATACCAGAGTAAGTTCCTGGTCAGAATCAAATACAGACATAATTTTCTGAACTTTATTTTCTTTCCAGATATCATCCTGATCAGACAGAAATATAAAATCTCCTGAAGCTTTACTAATAGCGTTCTCGAAGTTTTTTATCGGTCCTTTTCCGTTCTCATTCTGATAAATTTTTATTCGATGATCTTTAATACCCTCAATAATTTTAAGGGTATTATCCGTAGAATGATCATCTGAAATAATCACTTCATCATTTTCCGACAATTGTGGTAAAATAGATTCTAATTGTTCTCTGATGTATTCTTCCCCATTATATGAGGCGAGACAAACAGATATTCTTATTCCTCCCATTTCCTATATTTCTTTATCTCTGTATGAAATATAAATATCCCGTAATTCTATTAAGCCAGAATTATTATATTTTTCAATATCTCTCTCTAAAAAGCCAAATTTTTTGGCATAATATGGTCCTGTAGCATGGAGACATATTATATTTTTCAGGACTGCTGATTTTTTATTTAACAATCTCTTTAAAAACCAGATAATTGTTCCGTCTTCACCACTTTTCATAGACAGTTTACGCAGACCTACAAAGAAATTAATTTTCCGGAAATCTTTGGTTCTTACCATGGCACACCAGCCTCCTGCCGGGCCAAAATCAATCGCAATATTATTTCTTACAACTTCTGTATAATTTTCTTTGGGGGGTTTTGCACCATTGGTTTTATCATCCTGTACAACATCCAGCGACAAATATCCAACTTCTTTAAACTCCTGAAGTGCCGCCATCATTTTCAGATCAAAATTTTCAGGAAAGTCGATTACATCGTCATCCATAATTACGATATAATCTGACTTACTTTCTTTTAATGCTTTTTTAAAAAGAAGTTTATATTCTCCCAGTCCTTTATTTTCGGTATTAAAAGCAAGCTTAATCCGGGCATCTTTTTTTCCGATTTCTTTTAACAGCTCTACAGACCCATCCGTTGAACCATTATCAATAATATAAAAATTGAAATTCTGATTACCTATATTATTATAAAAGCTTTTAAAAAATTCTTCCACAAAGGTTTTCCTGTTCCAGGTCAGCATTACATAATTTATCATACTATTTTTTTAATCTGATTTTCATTATTTTAAGTGTTTTAAATTTCAAAGTTAAACTAATAATCCTAGATAGGTCAACTAAAAAAAATATCTTTATTTTATCTTTATCTTTATAAAATGTTTTTAAATCCTTCACAAAAAGTTCATAACGTGCCAGGGCCTGTTCTTTAGTATGGCTTACCGAAGAAAAGTCCTGAGTAAGCCGGCACGGTATAATTCCTAAGCGGGTAATATCATTTTTTTTGGCTTTATACATGAAGTCGTGATCACAAAAATCCAAAAATAAGTCAGGATTATATCCTCTGATTTTTTGAAAGAACTCTACATTAATCATTAACCCCGAATTGATGCAGCTTACATTTTTTAAATCTATACTTTCCGTCTGCGGTACCTGCATAGGAGATGATCTGAAATTTTTATAATATGCAGGTGACATCAGACTTCCATTACTAAAAACCAAAGGGCAATGAATTTTTATTTCCGGATTTACTGTCCGGTATAATGAAAAGAAATCCAATGGTAATTCTGTATCCTGATCTAATAAAACCAACCACTCTTTTTTCAATTCCCGTGCTTTTTCACCGAATAAGTTGTAAGCAAAAGGCAGGCCTTTATTTTCATTGATGGTATAATAATGAACTTCAACCCATTCATTCACTGCAATAGTTTCATTATTTTTTTTGTTCTGTTCTCTGGGTGTATTGTCAAAAACCAGAATTATAACTTTAGAATTTATGGTATTTCCGGCAGCGGTAATGCTGTTCAGTAAAGACCTGAACGTAACGCTATGGGATAATTCTTCTTTATATAAAACAATTCCAAAGGTAATCTCATTTTCTAAAACAGCCATGATGAATAATCTTTTAAAATATCAGAAACAAAAATACTGTAATAAAAAAATACGATGGCTGTAGCAAACACAATGACATGACCTACCAGTTTAAATTTTTTATTAAAACAGAATATAAGGGATGGGTACAGCACGATTTGTACTACGGATAATAATTCAAAACTACGCAATGAAAAAGTTAATCCAGTGGTACTAAACAAATAAAAGAAGAATAGGGACAGTATATGGGTCTTCAATAAGATATCGAAGCCTGCAATTTTAATTTTTTTACGTTGCCAGAATAATATTCCCAGATAAAGAAAGGCAATAATAATTTTAAAATTAAAAAGATTCAATTTAGAATCTTCATATTTTTTAATGGTCATATAATCGGTTGCTTTATCTGAAAAAGCATCAAGATGTAATATGGTAATAAAATTAATATTAAGGATAGGAACTGTCATACTAAATGCTAAAGCAATGAACAGCCATTTATATTTTACATCAAATTTATTGATCAGCCATATGAGTACAAACATAACCGATGAGTAATGAAACAAAAGCGCAAACCCTAATTTTAAAAAAAATTTTTTATCATTTTTCTCATACAAATCTTTTATAGACCATAATAACACTCCGGAAGACACTGACGCTCTAATGGTTGTCATCTCCTGGATAAAGAAAAGATTACCTACATACAGAAGAACTGCAAGAATAAAATACTGGTAATCTTTGATACTGAATATTTTAAGAGACAGAGAAATGAATGCAAAAACAAGAAAGGATAATCTGGTGTAATCTTCTGTAAAAAAGCTGATTATCCTTGGGATCACATAGGTACAGACTTCTGTCTGCAGTCCGGTAAAAACACCAAGCCCTGACTGGGTAAAATAAAACTGATACAGGAAGTAGTCATTATCAATATCCGGACTTCTTGTCCCGGCAAATAAAGCCAGTACCAGCACCAAGATACCACATACTATATAAGTATTTCTTTTATTTCTAAATAAAGAAACGATGAAACTAAATATGTATAAATATAAATATGCGAACATAAACTGATGAATATTTTTTATAAATCTAAAAAATGATTAGACCTATGATCTGCTATAGTTTAATTAATAATCAAATGACTTAATATTTTTTCCCAGGTAAACAGGTCAGAAACAGCTGATACATTTTTTTTAACTGTTCCTATTGATTCTTTAGACATATTTTTAATGATATCATGAAAATGGCTTTCATCTGCAAAATATCCCAGGTCAAATTCCCCTAACACATTCTGTGTTTCTTTAAGCGGAGTCGATAATATCGGAATCCCGGAGCATATATAAAAAGAAACCTTTGTAGGATAGCATAAATTATAATAGAATCTTGCTGCATCATATGGAATAATTCCCATATCGCACCGGCTGGTTATGATCTGTGCAATCTCTTCTTTAAAAATGCCCAGATATTTTATATTGCCATGCGTATATCTATCATTAATCCAGGCTCCTTCTCCACCTATTAAGTAAAGGTTGGCATCCAGGTCACTAAAAACATCAATCATCTGTTCAATCTGCCGGCCTTTGTTCAGGCTGCCGGCATAGATAAAATTAATTTTGGACTGATCGATCTTTATATTTAATTCATTGAGAATATCTTTTCCGTCAACGGTTTTATTTCCTCCATTGATGATGACCTGATTACCGGAAGTGGTCTGCTTGTATTTTTCTCTGGCATATTTTTCCATTTCATGGGAAGCATAAATATAATGTCCTCCTTTTATGGTATAAACAATATTCTGAAAAAAATCGTGATTTTTATCATGTCCCAGTTCCAAATCTTTTGACTGTTCAACAGGCAAATCATTGACCTCAATATATAAACTGTTATTTTTCGCCAGATGATTGAGATATGCTTTATACAAAAATCCTAAATACTGCCAGGTAAACATGGGAAACAGCAATGCCAATGAACTCTGATGCATCACAATTTTTTTTTCTTTAAGAAAAACCGAGCTCAATAAAAATTTAAAATTTCTAAAAACCCTTACTAAGTAATTTTTATCATACGCATTCAATATTGCATAGTTTTTAGACTTAAAAAACTGATAAAATGCGTTATTCCTTGACATTCCGCCTTCAGAGACATTATCTGTCTGATTAGCAATATATAAATACTTATTTTTCAATACCTGGTTTATTAAGTTTAGAATACCCGGAATGAACAACACGACTCAAAAAGAGGTTTTCATCGGCCGACTTATTTTTCCGTTCTTATCCAATGTACTCAGCCATTGGAACCGAATATTATTTTTGAACTTTTTCTTTTAACACTTCCAGGAATTTCATTCCCCACTTCATGTCCGGCTCCAGATAATTTCCTTCTGCCCATTCATTCCATGATTTAATAAAAACAATTTTGTGTTCTTCCGGTTTGTTCTCTACAAGATCCATTACGTTCTGAACATGCTTTGAGAAATTGGCAGGGGTAAAGTCTGTTAATATCAGTCCTTCTCTATGGCTTCTCGGAGAGTGATCCCACCCGGTCATAATGGAAGGATACACATTATCTATACCGTCAACTTCGGGTACTGTAAAGAATTCGGAAACTTTTTTATAGCTGTATCTTTGTGGCGTATTCAGCAGTCTCTTTCTTCCGTTCTGGTAAAATCTTTCAAACTGGCTTCTTTCTTTAAGCTGATAATTATCCAGTCTTACCGTATTCACAGCATCTACTCCTGTTTTGAAAATCTCTTCTACGGGTACTGTTGCATCATTATTGTGACCAATGAAATAGAAATCCTCAAGACCATTTTCTTTTGCTAATTTTCGCCATACTTTAATAAAAGTAATAATTTCTTCGCTCGCCAGCGGTTTATATATCATAAATAACGGCTTACCATCCACTCTGATATATCTTTTATCTTTAAAAGCCGGCAATAATTCAAAAAAATGGTTCTTATAGTCTTCTTCTCCCGGGTAGAGCTGCTCAATAAGCATATTTCTGTTTTTCAGGCCGTGTGCGAAGCCTTTCCATGACTCATTTGCCCATGCTAAACAAAATGGAAAATCCGGTTCTCCTGAACTCACGACTTCATTGAAAGGTCTTTCAATTAATCTTTTTCCGTTACCAAACCAATAATGCCAATAACAAAATCCCTCGATCCCATATTCTCTAGCCATATCTGCCTGAGCTTTTCTGGTTTCAGGGACCCGTAAATCGTAATATCCTAAATCTTTAGGAACTCTTGGCTGATAATGACCTTTAAATAAAGGCTTAGCCTTCCCAACATTAGTCCATTCTGTAAAGCCTTTTCCCCACCATTCATCATTTTCCGGTATAGGATGATATTGTGGGAGATATAATGCTATTAATCTTGCTTTATTTTTCATTAATCTATTTTTAAAATATAAAGTTCTGAATCTTTTTTTTAATTAGTCTACATTTTCAATATCCAGGAATATCCTGATATTTATATATTTCCTTTGCATTACAACACTTTATATTACAATTACAATCTTATATAATTTCTATTTTTTTCTCATAGTAGCAATTAAAATACCAATCCGGAATAACTGATGACTTTATATCCGTTTCTGATATTATAACAGACTACATTTAAAAGCAATGAAATAACCCCTGATATTATTATAGAAATCATAAAATTAATAGAAAGTGAGTAGACCGCCAGTGAGACTCCTGCTGAAATCATTAGAGGAATCAACATGTTATTAAATATGTATCCAATACGGCTAAATTTCAAATACTGTCTGGAAAGTATTATAAATAAAAAAATAAAACTTCCCAGGTTTATTAAAATCCACGAGATTCCTGCTCCGGTAACTCCCAATTTCCAGACAAGCAAATAAAGCACGGGCATTCCCACCAGAAGTTGCACAACTCCCTGAACAATGGTATATTTTGTTTTACCGTATGATAACAGAACATAATAAAATATGAATTGTAGCGATAAAAAAACAGATCCTATTACCAATAATTTACATGAGATTATGACATCAGGCAGATAAGCCGGTTCTATAGATTTTTTTGTCCATAATAATAATACATCTTTCATATACAGGATTAACAATATCCCTGCAATAATCACGAGATTATTTAAAATAAAGGACGATTTCTCAAAAGTAGATTTCAGTTTTGGAGTTTCAGAGGCTGAAACCAGTTTTGAAAATATAGGAAACATAGAAACAGCTAGTGGCATTGCAAGCATTACAGGTACCTGTCCCAGAGTTGAGGAAAGTGTATAGTATCCATATATTTTTAGAGATAGCATCGAACTGGTCATGATCTTATCAGCCTGTGTATTCAGTGCGGAAACAATTGCTATTAAAATCATTCCACTGATATATTTTATGATATCCTGTGGGATTTTATTAATGACCATCTGCAGTTTCTGTCCCAAGTCTTTAAGTCTGAAGAGCACCCTGAACCGAATAACGATTACATATACAAGATTACATATGATTTGCCATATAAAAAAAACTTCCAGAGTTTTATCAACAACGATCAATATTAATACAACTCCTAAAGATTTGAAGATATTCCAGATGATCTGATAAAAATTGGCTTCAATCTGATAATTTAATCCGAATAAGGCACCATAGTATAACAGTGACAGAAGGTGAATGACAATTCCTATACTGATTAACCTTAAATAATATGTAAGATCATCAATGGCTATTGTTTCTGAGGTCAGCCAGTATTTAGCGATGAGAGGAGCTGTAGCAAAAATAACAACACAAATACCAATACAGATTAATATATAATATTTTTCTATTAACCGAAGAACACTATATTTATAATTACGCTCACTTGAAGAGCTGAACTCCTTTATAACAGCAGAAGAGAGCCCTGAATCTGCAAAACTGATGATCCCCAGCAATAAAGAATAAAAGCCTATAACAGCAAAAGACTCTACCCCTAAATATTTTATATAAAGTGGTATAAAAATAAATACCGAGACAATACTCCAAAGTTTATTACCATAATTTGATAATATATTTCCAATATTTCCGTATTTCTTAAAAAAACTTGCACTCATCACTTAAATAAGGTCTCAATAATTAAATTCATCATTCATAAAACAGTATAAATGCTGCAAAAGCAGTTGCAGCATTTATACTATCAGAAGTTCATTTTCATAATTTTGATATCGGAAGAGATTTCCAGACTTTCCAGCGATTCATGAGAATAATCTTCATGATCATTTTTTTCCGGAAAGTGGTAAAAAGCAACTTCTCTTACTGACATTTCATCAATGATATAAGACATTAAAATTTTTCTTTCAGTTTTTCAAACCAGTTTTTTTCTTCAGCAGTATAGCCGTATCCGTGTTTATTACCGTAACCAAAATAATCTCTTGGAACATCATTTAAAATAAAGCCGGCATTCTTAATTTTCTGGCTGTCGATACTCTTATTGGCAAAGTCTATCAGCCCGTTTTCTGTATATCCGGATCTTGTCACATACAGGGTAACATCTGCCATATCTGCAATAAGGAAGGTATCGGTAACCAGCATCAAAGGTGCTGTATCCAGAATAATGTAATCATATTTTGCCTTCAGTTCTTCAATTAAGTGTTCATATCTGCCGTTGGTAAAGAGCTCTGTAGGGTTTGGAGGAATACTTCCGGAATAAATAACATCTAAATAAGGATTAAAAGACGAAACATGTACAATTTCGTTATAGGATGTTTTATCATCATATAAATATTCTGTAAGTCCCAATAATCCTTTTCTTGCCGGATTATACCTCTGAAGCTGTGGGTTTCTGATATCTGAACCTATAATAATTACCTTTTTCTTTGGGGTAGCCAGCGTAAGCGCCAAATTAACTGATACGAAAGTTTTTCCTTCTCCCTTTACCGTGGAGGTTACAAAAATAACTTTTGCAGTCTCTTTCTTAGGGATCATAAAATTCATATTGGTAATAAGAATCCTAAAGGCCTCTGCCAGAGGAGAGAAATCATTAAGTTTTACCAGCTCCTCCTGTCCTCTTACTAAGCCCGGAATTTCTCCGATCACCGATTTACCGTGAGACAGTCGTTCAAGATCTTTTCTTGATTTAATCTTATTATTAAGGATATCCCTTGCATAGATTACCAGAAAAGGAATAACCAATCCAAGTACTAAAGCACCAAGAAGGAAAATCATTTTTCTGGGAGCAACCGGTTTTGGTGAAGCGTAAGCATAGTCTACGATTCTTGCTTTACTGGCAGTTACCGCCAGAGAAATAGCAATCTCTTCTCTTTTCTGTAACAGGAGTAAGTACAGATTTTCTTTTATCTGCTGTTGTCTTTCAATGCTTCTAAACATTTTTTCCTGAGCAGGGATCTTCGTAATTTTTGAAGTAATTTTGTTCTGCTCACCTTCATATTGATTTTTAGATAACTGAAGACCTGTTCTGTTTTTGAGTAAACTTTCCATTACAGAACCTTTTAAGGATGCAATTTGCTTGTTAAGGTCTATAATCACAGGGTTTTGTGGAGTTGCATTTTCCAATAAACGGTTTCTTTCCAGAACCAATTGGTTGTAGGCAGAAATATTGGTGGCCGTTGTGGTATTATTCAGTCCAATATTTGTAGGCAGTACCTGGCTGTTGCTTTGTCTGCTCATGAAGTCAATCAACGTATTCGTTAATTCAAGCTGGGATTCCAGTTCAATTTGTTTTGCTCTGGCTTCTGCGGAAACTTCAAGATTAAGCCTGGCTTCCGTTCCTAAATCCGTAATCTGATTATTGGTTTTGAATCTTTCTTTTTCACTTTCAACCTGCCCTAATTCACTGGCTATAATATTGATTCTATCATCAATAAAGTCTTTTGTTTTTTTAGATTCTGAATTTTTATCATAGATGGCTTCACCATTGTAAACTTCAACTAATTTATTAACAATTTCTTTTGCTTTATCCACATTAGGATAGTTCACAGATATTCCAATGACTGTTGCATCTTTGTTTACCAGGCTTACATTTAATATTTTCTGTAAAGCATCTGTTACGTTATCAACTGTAGCATAGGTAAAATGAATTTCGCCTAACTGCCCTGCCTTCAATTTATTGAAATGAGGATTTTTAGAAATAATGATATTAGCGTATGGAAGACTAATCGTTCTGTTAAACTGAGTTTTTATTTCAGGTAATTCATCACTTGAAAGACTAATATTGTTTCCTGATATTTTGAGTAGAACAGGTTGCCGAGGCTCTTGGGTTAAAGGTTTCTCGTTGATCACCTGAATGATCACCGGAGAAGTATCTTTATAAAGTTCTTTTTGTTTTAATCCGCTTTTGGTGTATACAGAAGTTTGTAATCTCAGTTGTTTTACAACTTCTTTCATTAGCTTTTTAGATTTAAAGATCTCGATCTCGTTATCTATACTATTGGTTCCCAGACCTCCTACTCCTGATAAATCCTGTAAAACGCCAAATTCGGCATTGGCAGATGGAACTTTTTTTGCCCCTTTAATAAGAACTGACGATTGAATCTTATATACCGGAGTTGCAACCTTTAAATAAAAATAGGTTACAATAATGCATAAAACAGGTACAATTAAAAACCATATCCAGTTTCTTAGATAGGGTTTAATGAGTTCTTGGATGTTAATTTCTTTTTCTGTTCCTTCAACAATCGGGGTATCCATTATTTGACTTTAGTTTTTCAATTTTATTTTAGTAATTATAGTGTATGAATATCAAAAACTTACAGTATTTTACTAATTTATAGTCTTGCATCAGTTAATTTCCTGTCCAGGCAGGCTTTTGTGTCAAAAATGACAGCATTTTCTTTTTTCAGTTTCTCAATATCCATTTCAAGAAATTCTTTATGAGATACTGCTATGATGATTGAATCATATTTTTTTCCGGTTTCAAGACCTTTCAGAATACTTACACCGTATTCGTGCTCTACTTCCGATTTATCCGCCCACGGGTCAAAAATATCGACATTTACACCATAATCCTTAAGTTCTGTATAGATATCAATAACTTTTGTATTTCTTACATCAGGGCAGTTTTCCTTAAAGGTAACTCCCAGAATCAAAGCATCGGAATTTTTAATCATATTTCCTTTGGCAATAAGCAGCTTAACCACTTTGGATGCAATAAATTTGGCGATGGAATCATTGACTCTGCGCCCGGATAGAATAACATCGGGATGGTATCCCAGCTGTTCTGCCTTATGTGCAAGATAGTAGGGATCCACAGAAATGCAGTGTCCTCCTACCAAGCCTGGCTTGTATTTTAAAAAATTATATTTAGTACCTGCTGCTTCCAGAACATCATTAGTATCAATTCCTATTCTGTCAAAAATTAAAGCCAGTTCATTCACAAATGATATGTTTACGTCCCGCTGTGCATTTTCAATAGCCTTAGAAGCTTCTGCCACTTTAATATTAGGAGCCTTATGGGTTCCTGCTGTTATGATTTTTTTATATAATTCGTCTATTTCTGTTGCAATCTCTTCTGTAGAACCAGAGGTTACCTTCTTTACACTGGTCAGGGTATTGACTTTATCTCCCGGATTGATTCTTTCCGGGGAGTAACCTACATAGAAATCTTTATTAAACTGTAAGCCGGAATACTTTTCCAGAACAGGCACACATTCTTCCTCTGTACATCCGGGAAAAACGGTAGATTCGTATATTACGATATCTCCTTTTTTAATGATTTCTCCCAGCATTTTGGAAGCTGCCATCAAAGGTCCGAGATCAGGAGCGTTATATTTATCTATTGGGGTAGGTACGGTAACTATAAACAGGTTACAGTCTGAAATTTCATTCAGATCAGCAGTTGCTTTATAGCCTGTTTTTTCTTCTGAATCTTTATATCTTTTTAAAGCATCAGCGAGATGTTCCGGTTCAGCTTCAAGGGTAATATCCTGTCCTGCATTCAATTGGGATATACGGGTTGTATTAATATCGAACCCTTTCACCGGAAAGTATCTGGAAAACTCTAAAGACAGAGGTAACCCTACATACCCCTGACCTATTACAGCTATTTTATATGGTTTAGTTTCATTCATTTTATGATCTTATGAAGCTTAGGCCAACATCTGATGTTTTCCTAATAGAGGGAACAATACATTATTATTTTTTAATTAAACCTATAACAAGAGCTGCTGCAGTAAGGGTTACTGAGATAGCTGTTAAATAGATTCCTGTATTTGGATTTTGTTTTGAAGAAATATCTTTTGTGTTGTTGGCAGGAACTATAATAGCATCACCCTGCTTTAAATTATAATAAGGAGAATTAATCAGGTTGGCATCCTGGAGGTTTATTTTCCCATGAGTTATCTGCCCGTTTTCCGTCCGGATAACCAGGACATCCTCTCTTTTTCCATACATCGTTAAATCACCGGCCAGACCTAATGCGTTCAGGATAGTAGCCTGGCCATTAGCTATGGTATAATCTCCCTGTCTGTTTACTTCGCCAAGAACGGTAATTTTGAAATTGGCAAGTCTTATATTAACGGTAGGATTAATGACAAATTCGGTCATCTTTCTTCTCAATTCCTCTTTAAACTCTACTAAAGTTTTATCCGAAGTACTAAGTTTTCCTAATATGGGAAAATCTATATCGCCGTTAGTGTCTACAATATAGGTAGGTCCTGAAATGGAAGTTGCTCCCTGATTAGGCATATTTCCTCCTGCAAAGGTGTTCGTCTGAATCGTTTCTGAGGAAGAATAATTCTGGTTAAATGGCTTTACGACATCCAGATCTTTCGCTGTGATTAATATCACCAACTGATCGCCAGTCTGGATGGTATTATTCAAATTTCTGGAAGATGATTCTATGGCCACCTTCTCAATATTCTGCATATAATTGAGGTCATTTTTAGCATTAGGATTCGTCTTACAGGAAACCAGCCAAAATGCGATTAATACGACCAATATCTTACTTTTCATATTTTAAAATTGTGCAAATATACATTTATATTTTTATTTATCTAAAATCTCATAAATCGAGTTATTGCTTCTAAATTCAGGTACGATAGACTTCAGAATTTTGACTACTTCTACTTTATCTTTCATCACAGAAGCATCGGTAATTAAATTGGTGAGACTCTCAATTTCTACAAACTCCATCGTAGGATCTTTAGAGATCATAATCTTTTCATTGTGGGTAGGAAGTGTTTTTGCATTATCACTTAACAATTCTTCGTAAAGTTTTTCGCCTGGTCTTAATCCGGTGTAGATGATTTTAATATCAATATTCGGCTCAAAACCGGATAATTTGATCATTCTTCTTGCCAGATCAAGGATTTTCACAGGTTCTCCCATATCAAAAACAAAGATCTCTCCTCCCTGTCCCATTGTTCCGGCCTGTAGTACCAGCTCGCAGGCTTCCGGAATGGTCATAAAGTATCTTACGATATCAGGATGCGTGATCGTTACAGGACCCCCGGCTTCTATCTGCTTTTTAAAATGCGGGATCACAGAACCGTTCGATCCAAGTACGTTTCCGAATCTTGTGGTAATAAATTTAGTAGTATTGCCTTCCACATGCTGTAAAGACTGTACAAACAATTCGGCCGCCCTTTTAGAAGCCCCCATTACATTGGTTGGGTTTACCGCTTTATCTGTAGAGATCATCACAAAACGGTTAACCTTGTACTTACTGGACAAGACAGAGATATTTTTCGACCCTAAAACATTGACCCGGATAGCCTCATTAGGGTTTTCCTCAACCAAAGGAACGTGTTTATAGGCAGCAGCATGGTAAACCATCGAAAAATTGTAGGTCTGGAATAAAGGTTCTACTCTATGTATATTTGACACATCTGCCAGAACAAACTTAAAACGGATATGAGGAAATTTATCTTTCATTTCCAGTTCAATGTCATAAAGAGGGGTTTCTGCCTGATCTAATACAACAATTAAAGCCGGGTTAAACTGAGCCACCTGTCTTACAATTTCGCTACCGATGGAGCCTGCTCCTCCGGTTACCAGTATATTTTTATTAAAGTGTCTGCTTTTTACCTCTTCATTTTCAATTTTGATAGGCTTTCTGTTAAGTAAATCTTCAATCTGGAGGTTTCTGATGGATCCACCCAGATCACTATCTCTTAATTTCTGTACAGAAGGAGCTTTGAATATATTCAGGTCCTTTTCTAAAAATAAATTCACCCACGAATTCATTTCATCCTTAGACATCATTTCTTTAACGATGATAACCCCATCAATGATAAGGTCATCCTTAGTGGTTTCTTCTATTTTCTTTTTTTCATAGATGGGTTTCCCTAAGAGAGAGGCCCTTTTTGAATCGGTTCTCTGGGTAAGAAACCCCACGACCTGATAAGGCAGACTTGGGTTATCCAGAATCGCACGGGCAATCGCAATAGACTGCTCATCAATCCCCAATACTAAAATTCTTTTTTTCAGGGTGCTTCTCCTGTACTCACGTACGATATGAAAAAACTCTTTTACATACAATCTGAAAAGAAACAGACCCATAAAAGAAATAATAAAGTATAATACCAGAAATGGAGTCAGGATAAATTTGGTACCTGTTGCCCAGAAGTAAAAAAGATTGACAATTCCCACCACGGCCATTGTGCAGAAACATGAGATCAGAAGCTTGAAAAGATCAATAAAGGTTGAGTGCCTGATAATTCCTGCATAGGTCTTGAAAAAATACATGAACACGGTATTGATCACAATGATAAAAGCAAAAACAGTAATTTTATCCTCGTGATAAATAAATTCTTTTTGTGTAATTTTCTCTATGGTATAGGTGGAAAGAAATAAGGATATCACCAGAATAATAATATCTATTACAAGTATTATCCATCTGGGTAAATATCTTACATCTGAGAGATTGACAACATTGTCTCCTCCAAATAATTTTTTTCTAAAAGAGTTGTACATTGTCTGTATTTGTGTTCATATTCAAAACGGCTAAAACCAATTTTTATTAATATTAATTTTTAAGCATGGATACAAAATTAAAATAAAATCCCATCTTTATTTCATTTTAAGAAATAAATTTAGAGAATTTCACTTCTGAAGAATTTCAGCAATTCTGCCTTTGCAATCGTCTGTAAGACCAGTCCCCGATGGCAGGCACAATCCACTCTCAAAAAGTGTACCGGAAAAATTATTTCCAAAAAACTTATATCCTTTATATAAAGGCTGAAGATGCATGGGTCTCCATAGATATCTGGTTTCTATATTATTCTGAGCAAATTTTTCTTTAAGCTTTTCTTTGGTAAAATCCTTTTTCAGAATAACCGTATTGAGCCAGTAGTTAGAAAAATAATTCTCATCCGGTGCTGAAAAGAGGGTTACATTTTCATTCTCCTGAAGACATTGTTGATAAAAATCATGATTTTTTCTTCGTCCTGTGATTTTATCTTCCAGGGTTTCCAGCTGTCCTCTTCCGATTCCTGCTGAAATATTATCCATTCTGTAATTGTATCCTACTTCAGAATGACAGTAATAATCTTTATCATCTTTTGCCTGGGTAGCCAGAAAAAGACTTCTTTTTTTATCTGCGGTGTTTCTGGATATCAGAATTCCCCCACCCGCTGTTGTAATAATTTTATTTCCGTTAAAACTGATGACTGAAAGATCTCCAAAGGTTCCGCAAAGCTGTCCTTTATACCTGCTTCCTAAAGCTTCAGCACTGTCTTCAATCAGGGGAATGTCATATTTTCTTGAGATCCCGAGGATTTCATCCACTTTAAAAGGCATTCCATATAAGGAAACCACGATTATTGCTTTAGGTTTTTTACCCTGTAGGATGCAGAATTTCACCGCATCTTCCAGAGCATCAGGACACATATTCCAGGTCTGCTTTTCGCTGTCTACAAATACGGGAATTGCTTTCAGATAAAGAACAGGATTGGCTGAAGCGACAAAAGTGAAAGACTGACAGATTACAAAATCGTCTTCTTCTACATTTAATAGTCTCAATGCCAGATGAATTGCCGCGGTTCCGGATGATAAAGCCGTGACATGGGAATTGTTTCCCAAATATTGCTCAAGGCTTTTTTCAAACTCATCAATATTGGAGCCGTATTGGGAAATCCAATTGGTATCAAATGCGCTCTGGATATAGCTAAGCTCATTCCCTCCCATATGCGGCGGTGAGAGCCAAATCTTCTGTTTTTCCAATATCTATTTATGTTTCTCCAAAAGTATCATTTATTTTTTCATATTCAAAACCTCTGCTCATCAAATACTTTATTGTTTTTATTTTTTTTTGATATTCTTTTAATCCTTTTTGCTTTGAAGCGTAATCTTCGTAAATTTTTTTAATCATTTTATCATAATCTTCTTCATATATTTCATCAAAGCAGGTACTAATCAGTCTATCGGAGATCTGTTTTTGTTTCAGGTTCATTCTGATCTTATTCCGTCCCCAGTGTTTGATATAAAATTTACCTCTGATGTAGCTTCGGGTAAAGCGTTCTTCGTTCAGAAAATTCTCTTTTAACAGATACAGCATGATTTCTTCCTTTGCCTCATCGATCAGCAAAAATTCTCTCATTTTCTGTTCTACTTCGGCATGACAGCGGTCCTGATAAACACAGTAGTTCACCAGCTTCTGTTTGATTTCCTCGAATGTGAAAGATTTTTTCTCCATAATAATGAAAAAAGAATGGACGAGTGCCCATTCTTTATATTGTATTTCAGCGAATCATTAATAGTTGAACAAAGCCTTCCCTTCCATCAGTTCATTTACTTTTTTTCTGACAGCAGTAAGTACTTCTTCATTTTTGATATTATCTACCACATCAGAAATTAATCCTGCAATGGTATCCATATCATTTTCTTTAAGACCTCTTGTTGTGATCGCCGCAGTTCCCAGTCTGATACCGGACGTTGTAAACGGTGATTTATCATCAAAAGGAACCATGTTTTTATTACACGTAATGTCGGCAAGTACTAAAGCTTTCTCCGTTTCTTTACCGTTTACGCCTTTGTTTCTAAGGTCTACAAGCATTAAGTGGTTATCCGTACCTCCGCTTACGATATCGAATCCTCTGTCGATCATTGCTTTTGACAGAGCCTGAGCGTTAGCTTTAACCTGTTTAGCATAAGTTTCAAACTGTCCGTCCAGTGCTTCACCAAATGCCACCGCTTTACCCGCGATAACGTGTTCCAAAGGACCACCCTGAATTCCCGGGAAAACAGCTCCGTCCAATACCTGGCTCATCATTTTGGTTTCCCCTTTCGGCGTTTTGTGCCCATACGTATTTTCGAAATCTTTCCCCATCATGATCATTCCTCCTCTCGGACCTCTTAATGTTTTGTGGGTGGTAGTTGTTACCACATGACAGTGCTCAAACGGAGAGTTCAATAGTCCTTTGGCTACCAAGCCTGCAGGGTGAGCGATATCCGCCCAAAGTGTAGCTCCTATTTCATCAGCAATTTCTCTGAATTTAGCATAATCAAGATCTCTTGAATACGCAGAGAATCCTGCGATCAGCATTTTTGGCTTTTCTCTTAAAGCAACTTCTCTCATCTGATTGTAATCGATAAGGCCTGTTTCTCTTTCTACTCCGTAAGATACCACCTGATATTGGATTCCGGAGAAATTCACTCCTGAACCGTGGGTAAGGTGACCTCCCATAGAAAGGTCCATTCCCATAATTTTGTCTCCCGGTTTCAAAACTGCAAGATAAATGGCAGCATTAGCCTGAGATCCGGAATGCGGCTGGACATTCACATAATCCACTCCAAAAAGTTCCTTTGCTCTGTTGATGGCCAACGTTTCAACCTCATCTACCACTTCACAGCCCCCGTAATATCTTTTCCCCGGGTAGCCTTCAGCATATTTGTTTGTCAGTACGCTTCCCATTGCTTTCATTACGTTTTCAGAAACAAAGTTTTCTGACGCAATAAGTTCTAATCCATGGGATTGTCTTTGTCTTTCTTTTTCAATCAGGTCGAAAATAATATCCATTATACTTTTAGTTTTTGAAATTTTCCTCCCCAAATGTACGGAATTTCCGTTGAGATTTCAACAGCGGAAACAATGATTTTTATGCAGATCTGTGGGACCGTCTTATTAAAATTCCTCTTCCGACATTTCCTTATTGACGACTGCTCCGGTGAAGTTTCCCTGAGCAACGGCATTCGCTACCGACCGCATCATCGTCACATTATCCCCACAGGCAAAAAGCCCCGGAATATTTGTTTTCTGCATGAAATCTACCTTAATAAAGCCCTGCTCCGTAAGCTCACAACCCAGTCCTGAAATACTGACATTCTGCTCAAAAGGCACTTTTGCATACAAGGCCTTTAAAGGAAGTTCTTTTCCCGTTGCGAAAATAACTTTTCTGATATATCCGTTTTCATGATCAACACGCTGCACCGGATCTTCAATCAGAACAATATTATTCTGAGCCAGCTTTGCCTTTTGTTCGTCCGACAGCACTGATTTCCCGTTGGTCAATAAATACAGATCCTTTGTAAGGTTATATACCAGTTTTGAAAAATCAAATGCCATATCTCCGTCAGCGAGGATTCCGGTGATTTCATTTTTCACTTCATACCCGTGGCAGTATGGGCAATGTAACACAGAAATTCCCCAGCATTCTGCAAAACCGGCAATATCCGGCATAACATCCCTGACTCCCGAAGCCAGAATGAGTTTTTTAGCAGAAAATATTCCACCATTAAGCGTTTCAATATGGAAATTTTCTTCTTTATTAATATCAGTAACGGTATCTTCCAGAAATTTCACCGTATCATATTGTTTAACCTGTTCCCTGGCCAGGCCTGATATTTCTTTGGGTGTTTTCCCGTCATGGGTAATAAAGTTATGGGAATGCGGAGTCTGTCTGTTGCACGGCATACCACTGTCAATAATAAGCACATTTCTGAGGGATCTCCCCAATGCCATTGCTGCGGATAAACCGGCATAACTTCCTCCGATAATGATCACATCAAAGTTTTTATTTTCCATTTTAATTTGTTTTTAGCTGATGATCCCGACGAACAGGATATCCTGTCTATTGTCTATTGTCTATTGTCTATTGTCTATGCAAATTTAACACAAAATTTCGCTAACGCAACATTGTCGCAATAATATTTTATATCTTTGCAGGATGAACAAGCGGAACACAAAAACGAAACAACTGATCCTTAATTCCCTGAAAGGCTCAAAATCAGCGGTAAGTCATGAAATTCTACAGAAAGCATTGGGAGATGAAATCGACCGGGCTACCATTTACAGGATTCTCAACAGCTTCTGTGATGACGGAATTGTACATAAAATAGTAAGTGATGACGGGAAATCTTATTTTGCTCCGTGCCGCGGATGTTCAGAGAAAAAACACAGACACCGCCATTTCCATTTCAGATGTCTTCACTGCGGAACTATAGAGTGTATGCCGGAAGAAGTAGACATTGCAATGCCGGAAGGTTACAAAGCCGTAAATTTTAATGGAATTATTTCAGGTTACTGTCCAGAGTGTTCTTCACTAAATTAACAGCAACCTGCTAAGAATGAGCTTGAGTTTTATTATATTTCAAACCAATATATTGTCAAAAGTTGCTTTCAAAGAACACTCCATCTTTTTCTCCGGCTTCTGTTCTACCTTCGCCATTCTCCTTTTATTTCATCGATTTCCTGTTGCAGCCTTGGTCTGATATCTGTTTTTGCGGTTTTAAAACTGAAGATCATGGCACCTTTTTCCCTTGCAAACGGATTTACAATAGAATCTGCTTTTTTTGAAATTTCAAAATAAGGGCCTGTCTCCTTCAGCTCATCATTGTCGGAAAATGGATCTTTAATTCTGATCAGATGGTCATACTTTCTGCTCAGATCAAACCAATTGATATAATCTGCATTAAAGGAAACCGCCCGTATGTTTTGTTTTGAATAATAATTAATAGCTCCAGCCTGCCCGTAATTATCACAAAGGACCAGGGTATTTCCGGATTTCGACAATACGGCATATTCCTGATCTGTTTTTTCTGCCAGCTCTTTCCATCCCTGCATATCGGCAAAATCCTGTGGCAGCGGATGATCTTTTCCGTCTTCCCAGCGAAGAAGTCCCAGTTTTTTATACCGGTCCGGATGATGAGTGATATATTCCGGACTTTTATTGGGAAAAGCTACCTGGTATAAAGGGATAAACAACAAAACAGGAATCAGCACACTGACAGGTTTGAGTACTTTTTTCCAACCATCTGCAAGAAGATAAGCCAGGTAAACAGCCCCGAATGCTATGAATACAGGATAAAGCCCCGCTGCATAATAATCTTTTGCCCTGAAAAACAGAAACAATCCAATTGTGAATACATAGGCCCAGAAGAAAAATCTGAATTTTTCAAACGGTTTATAAAACAGCAAAGCATACAGCCCGGCCAGGATCACAAAAACAGATCCTGCAAAAAAAAGCAGCTGGGATTTTAAAAACTCCATGCGGCTTACATTCACCAGTTGTGTTTCTGAAAGCTCCTTCATATGGTGAATGACAGGAAAGTTATTATGATACTGCCACAACAGATTGGGAGCGATGATAACAAGGGCCAGCAATGCGGCTCCATAGAGATGAGGCTGAAGAAAAACGGTTCTCTGCCGGGCCAGCAGCAAAGCCGGAATAATCCCCAATACCGAAAAGGCAATATTATATTTATTCAGGAAGCCAACTCCGAAAATCACCGCGCCGATGTATAGCCATTTAACTTTTTCAGAATTAAAATACCTGATCAGGGTGTAATAAAGCATCGTCCACAAAAGAACTTCAAGGGAAGTCGGCTGAAAAAGCATATTCATCCGGAGCAATACAGACAGTAAAATCCCTGTGGAAGCTAATATTCCGGCATACAGGTTCCCCCTCAGCTCTTCAATGATTTTCCACGTAACAGCGATCGTCAGGGCTCCGAATAAAGCAGGAAAAAATTTCACCCAGAAAAAAGATCCTCCCGGTATTTTGATCAGCCAGGCCAGCCATGAATTCACAGGGGGTACGGAAAGGTATCCCCATGCCAGATGATTTGCCTGGTCGAGGTGCAGATATTCGTCCCGGTGCAGTTCATATTCAGGACTGATTAATGTATACTGCAGGATGAATTTGACCATGATAAAGAAACAGAGAACCAGGTAATTTTTCTTCATGGGCGGCTATTTAAAATATTTCAAATCTCTGAAGGTTCATTTCTGCCTTTACATCAGCGATCTTTTCACTCCAATATTTAACTGCATCCGATTTACCAGGACATTCTTCAATGGGCCTGTCCTGACATGCGGTCATCTGTTGTTGGTATTCACTCAGGATATTCCTTAAATACTGTTCGTAATCTTTCGGATTCTTTGGAATATAACCAAGCCCGTAACAGCCACAGGTATAAAATATTTTTCCTGTCCTGAAAAGGCCTTCTATAATTTCCCATTCTTTGACCGCTGTTTTTTTAGGAGCTCTAAATTCCCAGCCAAGATCCGCCATGATGTGACCACATTCCGGGCATTTTACAGACCTTGATTTTATTTCTTCCATCAGTAAATCCAGTTCTTCTTTTTTATCTTTCATAAAAAGATATCTGATTTTTCTCACACTGCCGTCAGGAGCATGATACACATTTTCTTTTTTTATTCTTAAAAAAATGTCATGAGAGTTCGGCTGCTTAAATGATTTTCTGCATTTAAAACAAGCGTAATGAATTTTATAGCCTTTTCCTGAGTACCTGCACATGGTTTTAATTTTGAATTCAAATATATTGATTAGTTTCCGTAAAAACAGCCTGTGGCGAGCAGCTGTAAAATTCTTTCCAATAAAAAAATCCCGGAAAAATTCCCGGGATTTTATGGTATAAGTATAATGATTATTTACCTTTCTGCTTTTCTTTAAGCTCTTCTTTGTCTTTATCGGATGGGTTCCAGACTTTCACTTCAGCATTTTTATCAATTCCTGAAAGGATCTGTACATTGATTCCGTCGCTGGCTCCCAGCTTCACATAAACCTTTTTGAATTTACCGTCTGCCTGTTTTACTTCTACAAAAGAAGCATCTTTTCCTTTAATTTTCTCATACTGAATAAGTGATTCATCCAGTAACAGGGCATTTTTCTCTGATTTCAGCACAATCTCTCCATTGGCAGAGAATCCGGCTCTGATATATTCGTTATTAGGATTGGTTACATCTCCTTCCACAGGAAACTTAATGGTTCCGCTGTTGTCTTTTCCTTTTGGCGCGATCATCGTCAGCTTACCCGGGAATGTTTTGTTCTGTAATGCACCGATGATAATTTTCATATCCATTCCTTGTTTAAGCTTTCCTGCCTGCGCTTCATCTATATCTCCCTGGAAGATCAGTGAATTCAGATCTGCAATGGAGCAGATGGTCGTTCCTGCGTTGAAAGAGTTAGCCTCGATTACCTGGCTACCTACTTTTACCGGAACTTCAAGAACGGTTCCTGAAGCTTTGGAACGGATCTGCGTAGTGGCGAGCCCCTGAAGTTCAGGCGTTGCTCCTGTTTTTACGATCTGTAATCTTTTTTCTGCCGTAGCAAGCTGCTGTTGGGCATTTTTCAGGGTCTGCTGCTGGGAATAAAGCTGCTGCTGGGAATTCAGGTATTCCTGTTTTGAAGCGACTCCCTGCTTGTACAGCTTTTCCTGCATGGCAAACTGTTTCTGCATATTATCAACATTTAATCTGGCGTTACTGATCTGAAGCTGCGAATTAACCACCTCCTGCTGTGCATTGTTTACATCAGCAATATTAGGAATAATCCTTACGGTAGCGATCAGCTGTCCTGCAACAACCTTATCTCCTTCATCTACCAGAATCTTATCAATGATTCCCGCAATGTTGGGTTTGATCTCAATTTCTTCTTTGGGAACAATTTTACCTGTTGCCATCACCTTATCTTCCATATCCTGGTAGACCGGTTTCCTGGTGAGGAAGGCCTCAGATTGCTGGGAATTGGATTTTACGAGATATCCGATCCCTGAGAACAATGCCACTGCAAATAAAAGCCCCAATACAATATAAATGGCTTTTTTCAAAGTGAATTTCTTTTTCATATACCTAGTTTATTTTTTACTGTTAAATCATTTAAATGTTGAAAATCCGGAAGATGTTATCTATTGTTGAATTTTCAGATTATTTTATTTTCAAATTTGTGAATCTTATTCTGTTCTCAATGCTTCTATAGGCCTGATCTTTACCGCCCGTTGCGCCGGAATCATTCCGATGATCAACCCAAGAATAACCATTACGGACATAGCACTGAATACGTTTCCGTAATTCACGGTTGGGTTATAAAACGGGAAGGTATCCTGATTCTGAGTGGCCATATTCAGAATGATCAGAACAAAAATCCCGAACATGAATCCCAGCAACCCCGAGGAGAGGGTAATCACTACACTTTCCAGGAGGATCTGATTTCTTACTTCGGCAGGTTTTGCTCCCAATGCTCTCCGGATTCCAATTTCCTTAGTTCTTTCCTTTACGGTAATCAGAAGGATATTGGAGATTGCAATAACTCCGGCAAGGATGGTAAGGGTTCCTACGATAATGGTAAGAAGCTGCATCCCGGTAAGGAATCCTGTCAGCTTTTTAAATTCTTTCCCGATATTAAAGCTCATAAACGCATTGGTATCTTCGGGAGACACTTTATTTTTAGATTTCAGGACCTGCTTCACCTCTTCTTCCACCACACTCAAATCGGCAGTTGGTTTGCCTACGATAGCAAAAAGATCAATCTGTTCCCCGGCATTATACATTTTGGTATAGGTAGAAAGCGGGATATAGGCACTCTGATCACTTTCAAAGCCACCGCCCTTCTTCACGCGGAATACCCCGATCACATTAAAGAATATTCCTTTGATATTGATGGATTTCCCGATCGGGTTTTCGTTTTTCTTTGCATCAAAGAGGTTTTTATAAATCTCTTCCCCGATTACTACCACATTCTTGTTGCCCATCACATCGGCATCATTGATGTAGCGTCCGAAAATAAGTTTCTTTTCTGAAATTTTATTCCCTACCGGATAATCGCCTGTAAGTCCATAGGTTGCTTTTTTACCGTTTCTTGACATCGCCTCTCCGGCTGTTCCTGTAAAACTTCCTCTGGAGTTCTGCGGCGAAATATAATCTATGGCAGGAACTTTCTGTTTCAGCAGATCCATATCGGAAAGCTTCAGATGAAGTTCTCTTCCTTTCGGAAATCCATCGTAAGGAATAGAGGTTTTCTGGGCAAACAGGAAAATAGAGTTGGTGGCAAATCCTGAAAACAGTTTATCAAAACCGTTTTCCATTCCTTTTGCAGCCCCAAGAAGGCTCACATATAAAAACATTCCCCAACCCACACCAATCATGGTAAGGAAAGTCCGGAGTTTATTATTTCTCAATGAATAATAAATTTCCTGCCAGGTATCTTTTTTAAATAAAATATTCACTTCTTTGCGTTCTGTTTTTCTACTTTCTTTTACTATAATAATAACCGAACAATGAATGATTCCTCGTATCGGGTCTTTTCTATTCTGTTCTCAGGGCTTCAATAGGTTTGATCTTTGAAGCTCTGTATGCCGGAACAAATCCTGCAATAAGCCCGGAGAAAACCAATGCTACAAAAGCCATAATAATTTCTGCTCCACCCACACTCGGGTTCACAATGAAGAATTCTTCGAGGCTGTCTCCCAGTAAACTCAACGTCAGTATACCGACGCCTACTCCAACAATCCCTGAAATTACGGTAATTACAACACTTTCCTGTACAATAAGCCCTACAATGCTTCCCGGTTTGGCTCCGATGGCTTTACGCACCCCGATCTCCTTGGTCCTTTCCTTCACGATATACACCATGATGTTACTGATTCCGATGATTCCGGCAAGCAATGTTCCCATTCCAATGAATCCTACAATAACGGTAAGTACAAACATAAACTGGAAAGTACCTTCCATATTCTGGGCATTGTTCCACATTCCTACTCCGTTTTCGTCATCAGGAGCAACACTTTTTCTTGCTTTAAGCTTATCTTTAAGCTCATTTCCATATTTAATAGCTTCCTGCGGCGTAAGCTTTTCGTTATAAGCAATATAGATCGTATTGACCGTATCCGATCCTTTCTTCATCTGCTGAAGGGTTGAAATAGGAACGGTAATATGTCTTTCATCACGGTCTCCTCCATCATCGGAGAATACCCCCACTACTTTGAACATGGTTCCGTTGATATCGAGATCCTTCCCCACAGGACTTCCGTTTTTAATCAGGTCTCTCTGCACCATTCTTCCGATAACGGCTACATTCTGCTTTCTATCCAGATCCATGGGCGTCAGGTAGCGGCCTTCTATAACTTTTCGGTTTTCGATAACCTGTTCTCCGGGTTCTGAACCGTTGATCTGGTACAATCCGCTTTCCTTACCGTATTTCACCATCATACTGGTGGTATATCTCGGGCTGGCATCCCCTACTTTTTCTTTATCGGTATTGATCAGGAAATCGTAATCTTCGTTATCCATGGTTACGTTCCTGTCCGACTGGAGACCTTTGTAAGCAACAGTGGTTTTTCCTGTATAAATGGTAATCAGGTTTTGGGCATCTCTTGCAAAACCCTGGGTAAAGGCATTCTGAAGTCCTTTACCAATCCCGAACAGAACGATAAAGATAAACAGTCCCAGGGCCACCGTAAACCCCGAAAGCACCGTCCGAAGCACATTGCTGCGGATAGAACTGAATATTTCCTGCCAACGATCTAGGTCAAACATATTTTTTATTTTTTACCTTGTAAAAAGTCAATTAACGATGTTGTGAAATTTCTTTGAAGTCAATTAACGGTCTTGTCAATTTCTACTTCATTTTAAAATCATCTTTTCCTGTTTACAATTACTTTTGTCTTTATTTGATTTGCTTTTGTTTTAGAAGAATCATCAAATTCACTTGCGAAGCCAACTGACCATTCACCTTTCACTTACAAAACAATCTGCTTTATAAATTCATCACTTTCTATAATACCGTCTTTCAGGACTACATTTCTTTTGGTTTGTGCTGCTACATCCGGTTCGTGAGTTACCACGATAATGGTTTTTCCTTCATTATTGATATCCTGAAGGAGCTTCATAATATCGTGAGTTGTCTTGGAATCCAGTGCTCCGGTAGGCTCATCGGCCAGTACAACTTTCGGATCCGTGATCAGGGCTCTGGCAATGGCTACTCTCTGTTTCTGACCTCCGGAAAGTTCATTCGGAAGGTGATTTGCCCATTGGGCGAGTCCCACTTTTTCCAGATATTCCAAAGCCTTCTGATTCCTTTCTTTTCTTGCCACATTCTGATAATATAAAGGCAGAGCTACGTTTTCCAACGCGGTCTTATACCCGATCAGATTAAAGGACTGAAAGATAAAGCCCAGGAACTTGCTTCTGTATTCCGCGGCCTTTACTTCAGAAAGGTGCTCAATCGGGACACCGTCCAGCTCATAGGTTCCCGAATCTTTTTCATCCAGAATACCGATGATGTTAAGAAGGGTAGACTTTCCGGAACCCGAACTTCCCATAATAGAAACAAATTCACCTTCGGAAATATTAAGGTTGATTCCCTTGAGAACGTGCAGCTTGCTCTTTCCCGTATCGTATGATTTATGTAAATCCTGAATTACTAACATTGAGTGATCTATGATTTTATACCCAATAAGTAGATGATATTCTGAATTTGTTACAAGAAGCTTAATTTATTCAAATATTTTATTGTTTAATAAATTAACCCTTTATTTATAATAGTTTACATAAATTTGTTTAACTGTAACTTGAGTTTTCCTTCTATTTTTTGTCAGAAACCCTGTGTAAGCCATTATCTGTGCTACTTTCATGTAAATGTGGAAAACTTTTACCGCTAAAAGTCAGCCAATTAGTGTTTAGGGCTTTCAAAATCATTTCTTTTTTTCGAACTTTGTACTTAGTTCTTTACAAGAAACTGCCGCTTATCCAAAGTGAATAACTTTAACACATAAGCACCAAATATACAGAAAGTTAACTACTGTATCAACGTTATCCACAGTGATGTAAATTATTTAATTTTAAAGATATTTTAATATGGGAATTTTTGATAAAAGAGTAAGCTACAAGCCATTTGAATACCCTGAGGTTCTTCAATTTGTAGAGGCGATCAACAAGTCGTTCTGGGTGCATTCGGAAGTGGATTTTACTGCAGATGTTCAGGATTTTCATTCGCAACTTGAACCGCACGAGAAAAATGCTGTGAAAAATGCACTTTTAGCCATTGCACAGATCGAGGTGTCTGTAAAGACATTCTGGGGAAACCTGTACAACCACCTTCCAAAACCTGAATTCAACGGACTTGGAGCTACTTTCGCCGAATGCGAGTTCCGTCATTCGGAAGCTTATTCCCGTCTATTGGAGGTATTAGGATACAACGAAGAGTTCCTTAACGTTATCGAAATTCCGGCAGTAAAAAAGAGAATTGACTTCCTGTCCAATGTTCTGAAACATGCCAACTCCACCACTCCTAAAGAATATGTCTCTTCCCTTTTACTATTCAGCATTCTGATAGAAAATGTATCACTTTTCTCCCAGTTTGCCATCATCCTTTCTTTCACAAGATTCAAAGGATATATGAAGAACGTCTCCAATATCATTGCCTGGACTTCCGTAGATGAGCAGATCCACGCCAATGCAGGAATTTACCTGATCAACAAGATCCGCGAAGAACAACCGGACCTTCTTACCGATTCGGATATTGAAGACATTTATACTTTAGTAGACCAGTCTATTGAGCTTGAAGGAGAAATCCTTGACTGGATCTTTGAACTTGGAGAATTAAATGTTTTCTCAAGAGAAGATCTTCTGAACTTCATGAAATACCGTGTAGACGACAGCTTGAAAAAGATCAATATGGAAACCCGTTACAACGTTTCTCCTGAACAATACCGCCCTATGAAATGGTTTGAAGAAGAGGTTTTTGCCAACTCTATGGATGACTTCTTTGCCAAAAGACCGGTTGATTACACGAAACACGATAAAAGTATTACCGCAAACGACCTGTTTTAATAGAGGAAGGCGCGAGCGAAGCGAGCGTCAAAGCAGATCATATTAGCGATATGATTCCGGATATTTAAAATCTTTTGTTTCAAAAACATCAAAACACCGTAAATGATTCATGTAATTGTAAGTTATACCGTACATCCTGAGTTTGTTTCAGAAAATAAAGCCAATATCCAAAAGTTTCTGGATGATTTTCAAAAACTGGATCCGGAAACCTTCGAGTATAAGGTTTATCTGAAAGAGGACGGGATTACATTCCTGCATTATTCCAATTACATCAATGAAGAGGTTCAGCATGAAGTTTTAAATATTCCGTCTTTTAAGGAATTTCAAAGATTAAGAGACGAAAGCGGACTGAACGGGTCCCACAAAGTAGAAATTTTACAATCAATATAACAACAAAATTCCGGAGTATATAACCCTTGCTCCGGAATTCGAAAATATAACATCTATGGAAGAGCAAAATTCAAATATTTGGTGGCTCAATGAAGAGTCTGAGCAGATGCTGAACAGAGGATATCTGCTGAAAGGAGAAACAGTAGAAGGAGCTATTGACAGGATCACCACTGCAGCCGCAAAAAAATTATATAAGCCGGAACTGCAGCCTGCTTTCAAGGAAATGATCACGAAAGGATGGATCAGTTTCTCCTCTCCTGTATGGGCCAATATGGGAACGCAGAGAGGTCTTCCTATTTCATGTTTTAATGTACATATCCCGGACAGTATTGAGGGAATTACCCACAAAATGGGTGAAGTGATCATGCAGACGAAAATCGGGGGCGGAACTTCAGGATATTTCGGTGAACTTCGTAACAGAGGGACTGCTGTAACGGATAACGGTAAATCTTCAGGAGCTGTTTCTTTTATGAAGCTGTTCGATACTGCTATGGATGTAGTTTCCCAGGGCGGGGTGAGAAGAGGGGCTTTTGCTGCCTATCTTGATATTGACCACGGGGATATTGAAGAATTCTTATCGATTAAAGATATCGGAAGCCCGATCCAGAACCTGTTTACAGGAATCTGTGTTCCGGATTACTGGATGCAGGATATGATTGACGGGGATATGGATAAGCGTAAGATCTGGGCAAGAGTTCTGGAAAGCCGTCAGCAGAAAGGTCTTCCTTACATTTTCTTTACGGATAATGTGAACAGAAACAAACCTCAGGTGTATAAGGACCTGGGAATGCCTGTGAATGCAAGTAACCTTTGCTCTGAAATCATGCTTCCGTCTACCAGAGAAGAGTCTTTCATCTGCTGTTTATCTTCTATGAACTTAGAACTGTATGACGAGTGGAAAGATACGGATGCGGTAAAGCTTGCAGTATATTTCCTGGATGCGGTTTTAACTGAGTTTATTGAGAAAACGGAAGGAAACTATTACCTTCAGGGAGCAAGAAACTTTGCATTACGCCACAGAGCTCTTGGTCTGGGAGTTTTAGGATACCACTCTTATTTACAGAAAAATATGATTCCGTTTGAAAGTTTTGAAGCGACTCAGTTCAATGCAAGAGCTTTCAGACATATCAAAGAACAGGCTGAACAGGCATCCAGAGAGCTGGCCAATATTTACGGTGAACCGGAATTACTGAAAGGCTACGGGCTAAGAAATACTACCACAATGGCTATCGCTCCTACCACTTCAAGCTCGGCTATCTTAGGGCAGACTTCTCCAGGAATTGAGCCTTTTGCATCCAACTATTATAAAGCCGGTCTTGCCAAAGGAAACTTTATGCGTAAGAATAAATATCTTGCTAAGCTACTTGAGGAGAAAGGTCTTGACAATGAGGAAACATGGAGAACCATCATGTTGAACCACGGTTCTGTACAGCATCTTTCTGAACTTACTGATGAGGAAAAAGCAGTATTCAAAACATTTAAAGAAATTTCTCCGATGGAGATTATTTCCCAAGCAGCACAAAGACAGCAGTATATTGACCAGGCGCAGTCGCTGAATCTTCAGATCCCGTCTACAATGCCGGTAAAAGATGTGAATTACCTTTATATTGAAGCATGGAAAAAAGGAGTGAAAACCCTTTATTATCAAAGAAGTTCATCCGTATCCAAAGAGATGATGGTGAACTTTGTTTCCTGCTCTTCCTGTGAGGCATAATTCACAAGTAATAAACTATTTATATATACAAAAGCACGCTTTACGGCGTGCTTTTTTTGCGCCTGATGAAATTTTAACAAATTTTAACTTTTATAATAAGTCCACTCCTTAAGTCCCCAATCATTTATCAATACGGGGAATAATGGGAACTCATTCTCTAATAGGTGAATCAAATCCTTGTAACCAGACAAACAGCCTATTATAATATCATAATTTTATATACATTTGTTTAAAATTACACTACAATTATTTATTTAAACAGTAAAATATTAATTTAAAAACTAAATGAAATTAATATAAATTTAAAACAATAAACTATTTTCAATAAGCGTAGAAAAAACACAGAATAAAAATTAAACCCAAATACGACTAAAAATCAGACACACTTTCTAAACAATTAACATTTACCGGCATGGACACCCGGTAAAATTAAAACACACATAAAAAAAATATTTCGACATGTACAAAATTATTACCTTAATTTTGGTGATGGCCTATGGCTCCGTTACCGCTCAGGTTGGTATCAACACATCCAACCCTGACCCAAGTGCCGCTTTAGATGTTACCAGTACTTCAAAAGGCATTCTTCTTCCCAGAATTACAACCCTTACTTCAGTGGCCAACCCCGCAACAGGACTCGTAGTCTTTGACAACAACAAAAAATGTATCAGTCAGAATGTAGGAACTCCTGCAACTCCGGACTGGGTATGCCTTTCCCCTTATTCTGCCAGGTTTTTCTATATGCCCAGTGTAGTTTTTGATACCACAGCACCTGCCACGGGGCAGACCAAAGATCTCTACAATTTATATAAAAACCAATTCTCGAATATTCCGGCAAACGCGAAAAGCACATCAGCTCCGGCTACCATTCCGTTTTTCCCGAATGCTACAGACCTGTATTATTATGTGACGGACTATGATCCGGCTGTATTCAAAATAAACAGCATCAGCAGTACCGGTACACTGAATTATGATATCCTATCCAATGCCACTTCCGCATCGTTCATCAATATTGTTTTTGTTGTAAAATAAACGATCATGGAACAGAATATCAAAAGGCCATCATGGATGTGCCTGCTCTTCATCCTACTTGCTCATTTTACCAATGCGCAGACAGACAGCACGGAAGCAGCCAGTATTTACGGATTTTATTCCTATTCAAGTTCGCTGATGAATGCTTCTTCAGCATCGGAGCTTTCTATCCAGGGAAATGCTTCCCACACCTCAACGGGAATACAGCTTACCCCTGCTCTATCGGGGCAGTTCGGCGGCCTGTTCATCAATGGAAGAACATTTACCTCTGTAAACGGACTTCATGTTGAATTTGAATATGATATGAAAAACGGTACCCCATTAGGCGGTGTCTATGGGGACGGATTATCATTCTTTCTTTATGACGGATCAGTGAGCAATCCGGTTATCGGAGCACGCGGAGCAGGTTTGGGATATGCTTATAACAGGACAAAAGATAACTATTCATCCCAAAGAAAAGCGGGCCTTACGGGCGCTTATCTTGGGATTGCTCTGGATGAATTCGGAAATTTCAAATCGAAACGTTTTCAGGGGGATTCCAGGATAAATGGTATTTCAGGGGTTTCATGGAGCCAGGGAGCAAGTCATGTTACTTTAAGAGGGGCAAGAGGAAGTGCCATCAATACAACGGGTTTAGGAGATGGTTTTACGGGTTACCCGGTTCTTACCACCCGCACCACCTTAACCAATTCCGGTACTGTTGGCAGAATACTTCAGACTAACAGAAGCTATGTTGCCACCACCAATACGCTTACCTCTTTATTTGACCTCAGAAACAACAACGGAGAGTTCAGAAAGGTGTATCTGGACCTGATTCCTCATTTCACCAGTCCTACCACTACTGACGGATTTGATATTAAAGTAGATATTCAGACGGTGCAAAACGGAACTCCTGTCAATGTGATCAATTATTATCATTATCCTACTTCGGTCCCTTACACCGAAAACGCCAATCCGCAGACCAGCGATTTTAACAGTTCTGATACTGAGGGAGCTGCCACCAGCCAAACCCTTAATACAAGCGTTCCGGCTTTCCTGAAGTTAGGTTTCGCTGCCTCAACCGGAGCAGCTTTTCAGCAGCATATCATCAGGAATGTAAAGCTTACTTTGCCTTATTCTGCTACAGCGAGTGATGATGTGGCTTCTACATGCAAATTTCAGCCGGTTTCCATTCCGGTTTTCAATAATGATATAGCCTATAAAGGACCTATCAGCATCACTACTCCGCCAACAGGCAGTAAGGACAATATTGATTATACTACATTCAGCTTCATCAAAAACAGTGAAACAGATCTTACCCTGTACCGTAAAAAGGTTACCGCTCAGGGAACGTGGACTTATAATAAATCTACGGGAACGGTTACCTTCAGCCCTTCGGCAGGATTTACCGGTACGGCAACAATGACTTACACCATTAAAGGAAAAACCTTAAAAGATTCCAGTGGAAAAATCATTGAACCCTACGGAGATACCGCATACCGGTCGGTTCCGGCAACCATTACGGTTAATTTAAAAACTTCAGGATGTATTTATTCTGTGGTTTCCAATAAAATGGTCACCCAGGGCATTAAATAAATTACCCAATTCATCTTAAAAGCTGCAGATTAATTTTTTGCAGCTTTATTTTTTTTTAAAAATGTAAAATATTTTTTACATTTGTATTAATTAAAAACTAATTAATATGAATACATTACCTCTTTTTCCCAACCGGTTTAAAAGAATAGGCTGGTTGATCTTTATCCCGTCTTTAGTATTGGGAATTTTATCCCTCACCTCTATTTTTAATTTTCCGGAAATTACTCTGCCTGTTTTCTATAATTCGGGATTTCCTTTAAGCAATGAGGATTCAGGGTTATTTAAAAATACGGATATCGCTATTTTTCCTAATCTGTTCGGTGTACTTATCATCATCGGAGGGATGCTGACAGGATGCTCGAAAGAAAAAGTTGAGGATGAATATATTTCAAACTTACGGCTGAGATCGGTGTTCTGGAGCCTTATCACCACTTATGCTCTTGTTCTCATCCTGTTTCTTACTGTTTTCGGAAATGAATTTTTTACGGTGATGATCCTTATCATGTTTCTCCCATTGGTTCTTTACATTTTCAGGTTTAATTATGTACTGCTTAAAAGATGAAAAATACCATTAAGTTTGAAAGAGCTTTAAAAAATATTACCCAGGAAGAACTGGCCAAAGCCATTGGCGTATCCAGACAGACCATCAATGCTATGGAATCCGGTAAATACTGTCCTTCAACCATTCTGGCTCTGAAAATTGCAAAGTATTTCAGCAGGAAAGTAGACGATATTTTTGAACTGGAAGATGATGATTAATCTTAAAAATCAAGATTTCTATTGATGAAGTTTAAGATCTGCACCATTTGTTGGATTTGCGAGCATATCCTATTTTTGAATTATTTCTTTAATCTTGTTCTTGACGGATAAATAACTGTATTTTTTAGGGTAACGCAACTATTTTTCTTTAATTCTGTTGATTTAGGGAGCAAAAACAGAATCAATTCCGTTGATTCAATGAAGCTGATCTTGTAAGAAACAATTATTTGCAACAGGTTACGTAATTAATCATCAATCAGGTTACGATGAAGTCAAAAAGAACAAAAGCTTTGAATACCAGAGTTTTTTATTCAATTACTTTGCAAATGGAGGTTTAGTTAAGCTTAAAAATAGATAATCAGAATATAAAAACCACAGTTTCCTGCTGTGGTTTTATAATTTAATAGCTAAAAATAACTATTTATAGTTATAAATTTTTTCAGTTTATGAGGAGAAAATCTTTTAAAAAATTGATTTTGACTGTTTTTTTTTGTCATTTCAATGTTCTGTAAAATTAAAAAAATAATTTATAAACAGCTAAAATTCAATTTGTTTCAAAAAAACGATTATATTTACACCGTCAAATTGTACACGATGAGATCGGCTACACTCTGATATAACTATAACTTTAAAAACTCAAATATGAAAAAGATTTTTCTTACCTTATCGGTAGGGGTGTTTTCTGTCACTTACGCACAGAACCTGAATTTTTACGATTCAAAATTTAAAGCACTTCTTTTAAGCTCTACCGCCAGCAACTCTATTGTAAAAGACCTTAGTGGAAATTCTATCGCGATAGATACCAACGGAGATGGTGAAATTCAGCTGTCTGAAGCACAGCAGGTAAAAATACTGAACCTGAATCTGGATCCTTCCCAAACCCTTATTGACCCTAACGGTGATCCCTACGATTCCAGCAATATCAATGTAGCGTATTACAACAGCCATCTGCCGGACGGGATTTCGGATGCCCTTCTTTTTCCGAATCTTGAAGAGCTTTATTTCCGGGATACCAAAACGGCCAGTATCAGCTTTACCAACAATGCCAAAATCAGAAAAGTACAGGGAAGACCTTTTTATTATGATTTTTCACAAGGCGGGTTATACAGTCCTTCTGCTGTCAACCTTTCTTTCGATAACTGTTCAGCCATTACTGATATTGCTGATATTATTGCTTTTCCATCTAACTCCAGCCCCTGGAGAGCTCCTGAAAACACATTGACCATCAGAAACTGCCAGCAGATCAACGGGGATATCGTCATTAATTCAGCGGACCTTGAAGAACTTTATATTCAGGACTCAAATATTAATACGCTTACGTTTAATTCCTGCCGATATCTGAAAAAAATTGCTGTTCCTAACCTGAGCTCCCTGACAAAAATTTCGGTGCTGGGAGGACCAAGCGGAAGCCCGCTTTATATGCAGAATATTGAGCTGATCGCCAATAACTGTGTTAATTTACAGGAAATAAAGGCAGACACTGATCATTATAATTCCACCGGAGCCTACTTTTCTTCGGTAAACCTTAACGGATGCACTTCCTTAAAGAAAATTATGGGACTGAATGCTCCTGTAATTGATTTCAGCACGGCAGGACTCGTTAATCTGGAAGAACTGGACTGTTCATTTTATAACAGATATATTTACCATACCACATCAGGAGTTTATTTCGGGGATGTAACATCCTTAAATCTTACCGGACTTCCTAAGCTTAAGGTATTAAAAGCTTTTAACCAGAAAATCACCAATCAGGTCAACTTCAGCACAGCGCAAGCATTGGAAAATATTGATATCAGCAATTCCTGCGGTTATATGAATACCGTGAATGTAAGCAATCTTTCTCAGTTACACACTTTAGCCACAAGCCGAACCAATCCTAATGATAATCAAGGCAATACAGATTTGGAACATATTATTGCTAAAAATTGTGTCGCTCTAACCAGTCTGGTATTTTCCAGTAATGTTAATTTAAAAAGTTTGGATGTAGAAAACTGCATCAGCCTGGATAAAATGATAATCGACAGCCATCCTTACATGACGAACATTTCCAGTCTGGAAGACATTAATTTAAAACAATGCACCGGACTTACAGAAGTATCGATATCCGATAATAAAGTATCTTCTCTGAACATCCAGGGCTGTACCGCACTGAAATCACTGGAGCTCACTAATCTGAGCCTGCTGCCTGCCTTATCCATGACAGACAACACCCAACTGGAAACCTTAGGCCTCTTTTCATTACCTTTACTGGCACAGGCCAATACATCTGCCAATCCCTATCTTAAAACAGTCAACGTTGTTAATTGTCCACAAATTACCCAGCTGAATTTTTCCGCTTCATCTCATATGGAAGTCCTGGGGCTAACCAATATGCGTAACCTTACGTATGTGAATCTGAGAAACGGAGCTATAGAAGATGTTCTTCTCGATTATGAGGGCTATACCCCGAACTTATCCATGTGTGTGGACGATGCCCAGCTGAGTGATCTTCAGACGATGTATCCGGAAGTTAATTTTACCACCAATTGTGGAGGAGGTGTTTTAGCCAACAAAGAATCTGAACAGACTGCCCATTCTGTGAAAATCTACCCTAATCCTACCAAAGACAGAATACAGATCAGATACGACAGTCCGATAAAAAATGTAACGATCATCAATCCTCAGGGAATGGTCATGTTTAACCGTAATTATAATACAGAGCTCGTTAATATTGATCTTTCGGACTATCAGAGTGCTGTTTATCTCATCAGAATCACGACCGATAAAGGTCAGTTTTCTGAAAAGGTGATCAAAAATTAATCATTTAGACTGAATTCAGGAAAAAAATCTGATACAGAGATTGATGATGAAGAATGTTTCTGAGTACTCATTATAACTACAAATACTTCCAGCATCCCTTCTTCCAGCTTCCAGCCTTTTAATCTTAATTTCCTGAACACAATCAAAGCCAGTTTTCATCAAAAAATCATAGAACTTTCTATGATTTTTTTGGTTTATATTTGTATAGATTGTTTAATACTATAAAACGACAGATATGAAATTCGGACAAGTAGAAGATCCTTCAAAAATAGATTTTACCTTACCCAAAGATCATCCGCGGACCCAGGATATTCTGAGCCGGAATACAAAAGGACTGGAAAATATTTCGATCGGATGTGCGAAATGGAATAAAACCGACCTTAAAGGATTTTACCCTAAAGGGACAAAAGATGAACTGACCTATTATGCAACCCAGTTTAATTCTATAGAACTGAATGCCACGTTCTACGGAATGCCAACTCCCGAACAGGTGCAGACATGGAAGGAAAAAACGCCTGAAAACTTTAAATTTTTTCCTAAAATCACCAATACGGTATCCCATTTCAGAAGACTGATTGACGTAACGGAGCCGGTAACCCATTTTGCCCAGGCTGTGATGAATTTCGATGAAAAACTGGGAATGGCTTTTCTTCAGCTTCATGATAATTTCAAACCGAAAGATTACGACCGGCTGGAAAAATTTGTAAAAGACTGGCCCAAAGAAGTTCCCCTGGCCATTGAGCTAAGAAACACGGAATGGTTTACCAATGAGGAAATCCTGAATACAACCTGTGAACTTTTTGAGGCTCACAATATCACCAATATCATTGTTGACACCGCCGGACGACGAGATATGCTCCATATGCGCCTTACCACTCCGAACGCATTTATACGCTATGTAGGCGCCAATGCCGAAAGTGATTATGACAGACTGGATGACTGGATGGAACATTTAACCCGATGGAAGAAGGAAGGCCTTCAGAATCTCTACTTTTTTGTTCACCAGAATGTAGAAAAAGCGTCTCCTCTGCTTTCTGCTTATTTCATCAAAAAAATGAATGAAGCCTGGAAAACCGATCTGCCTGTTCCTCATATGGCAGTTGAAAGTACGGGTAGCCTTTTTTAGTTTAAATAAAAAATAGCTTGATATCTGATTGGATTGTTCAAAAATAACGTAGAATCCATGGTTTATATTAAAAAAATTAGTATTTTAGGGATACATACTGATGTTCGTAAGAACAGGGTATACATAAAATACGAAATGTCATGGAAAAAAAAATTTGCACGATCAGCATTGCCAGCAACTGGCTGGGCGATGAATACACTTTTTATGAAGATCACAAAATAAAAAGGGTTTACGACAATCACAGTTTAAGCTCAAACCAGACCGAATGGCTGGAGCCTCAGCAAATCAGCAAGCACAATAAAGATAAACTGATAAGGAACTGCCCGGAAGAGCATAAGGAAGAAGTGATGATTATTCTGGACTATCCTTGATTTTTAATCATAAGTAATGGGCAATAAGTAATAGATGGGTATTTATTACTTATTGTTTTTTCTCAGCAGAAGTACCAGATTCAGAAATAAAAGAAGAAAATCCAGCGTTACCCAAATTCCAAGTTTAGCATTTTCATAGTTATAGGCATCAATCTGTTTTTTGGCCATCTCAGACAATTTCAGGCTCTGATTGATGTAATTCTGTACTTCTACGATCTGATCAATATTTTTATTAGGTACAGAATGCTGGGAAAAATACACCATATTTTTTTTGCCGAGATATCCAATGATCCAGTATTCATCGGATTTATTCATCTTCAGATATTCGATCCGGTAGTATTCCGGACGTATTTTACCGATATGTTTGGGAATCAGTTCCCCGCTGGCAGTATGATCTACACTAATCATGTAAAAATCCAGAGCCTGGGGAAGTTTGTTGATCACCTGCAACCCTACTGAATTATCTACAAACCCTACTGCACTTTTCTTGATAAACCAATAAGTAAACGTAGAAATGGAAAAAATCAGTGTAAAAATCCGGAACAGTTTTGCCCATTTGGCAGCCCTTCCCGATTTTACCTTAAACAAAATCAGAGAAAGCACACAAGCCCAGAAAATAACAAAAATGATAAATGCCATACTGCAAAGATACTGATTTCACCCGAGTCTGGGTAAAGAAGATAAAGGCCGGACAGGGAAGCTATTGAAATCTGAAAACAAAAAGATCAGACTTTCGATACACCATTAGAAAATTATAGTACGATAGATAACAAATAACGGCTTCTTCCCTTTTCCGGCTTTAATTGTATAAATAACTGCTGATTAGTCTACATTCCATTCTTTATAGAACTGATCGAGAAATCCCAACATATAATCATGTCTTTCCTGAGCCAGCTCTTTCCCTTTCGGAGTGTTCATCATATCTTTGAGGAGCAGCAGCTTTTCATAGAAGTGATTGATGGTTGTTCCGTTTGATTTTTTGTACTGATCCTTCGTCATTCCCAGATTGGGTTTTACTTCCGGATCATACATCGGGTTGTTTTTATAACCTCCGAAATTGAACGTTCTTCCGATTCCGATAGCCCCTATCGCATCGATACGGTCTGCATCCTGAACAATTTTAAGTTCAATGGGTGGATGGGCAGGAATTTCGGCTCTGTTTTTAAACGATATATTTTTAATAATAAATAAAACCTGCTGTATCACGTCTTCCGGAACCTGCTGCTCTTCTAAAAACATTCCTGAAATTTTGGGAGCAATGGTTTCATCTCCGTTATGGAATTTCGGATCTGCGATATCATGCAGCAATGCTGATAATTCCACAACTTCCATATTACAGTTTTCCGTTTCGGCAATTTTCCGGGAAAGCTTCCATACTCTTTCAATATGATACCAGTCGTGTCCTGCTTCTGCACCTTTCAGTTTTTCTTTTACAAAGGCTACCGTGTTTTCAATTACGTTTCTCATGAGTTCTTCAATTCGTTTAAAATGATACTCCAGAGTTTCTGATTATAGCTTCTGAAAAAATTAATATGTCCGATTTCTTTTTTCTCAGATTCGGACGTTTTTACCAGTCGGTAGGTCGGCTTGAGGTTGGGATACGTGTCATTCAAAAGGCTTAGAACACCTTTTTCAGTTAGCCATACATCATCTTCAGCTCGGATCACAAATGTTTTCTGGGTTAATTTTTTAGAGTAATCATCAATTTTCTCCAGGAGTCTGTTGGTTGATTTCTTGTTTAAAATTAAGGTTCTCCAGTCAAATGCGCAATTTTTCGGAAGACTTTCTCCCAATCCGAACCAATGGGCGGGAAAGTATCCTAATAACCCGGTGGTTACAGGCTGAACAATTCCAAATCCGAGATAAGCTTCAATTTTTGTCTTTAATTTCAGGTTTCCCACAAACGCGTTCTGGGTTCCTACGAAAATAAATTCATCAAACATCAATGAGTCTTCATTCATCCCAAGGATCAGTGCTCCCACGGAATGGCCGAGGCAGTACTTTCTGTATTCCGGAAATTCCGTTTTTATGTACCGGGTAAGCGTCTTATAATCTGCTGCACCCCAGATTCTCATAGAAGCCTCAAATCCTCTCATTTCCGAAGGCTTTGAAAGACCAATCCCCCTGTAATCATAGGTTATTACAGTAAATCCATGCTCTGAAAAATAGCGGGCAAAAGAGAAATACACCTGCTGCTTCACTCCTGTAGCCGAATTGATAAGCAGTACACTGCCATTGCTTTTTTCGGGACGAAACAGGTGCGCCGTGAGTGATATATGATCTTTTGTGGTCAATGAAAGTTCTTCCATACGGTAAAAAGAAAAAATCCACTATAAAAGTGGAAATTTTACTTATCATTTTAAACGAAATCTTAACTTTTCGATATGTGGTAAATAGCTTTAAAGGAAATCGGACATCCTCGGCAGGCCGGTTTGAGACCCTTTTCCACCGGAAACTCTGGAAGAGACCTCATTTCCGAACTTTACGCAGTCTTCAATGGAATTGCCGTGGCAGAGGGCAACTGCAAACCCAGAGGTAAAAGCATCACCCATTCCCATCTTATAAACGGTCTCGTCTTTGTCATTTCTGAAATATTTCATTTCTGTACCGTCAAAATAGATGGTAGAATTGGTATCATCTCTTACAAACACTTTATTGAAGTACTTTTTAAGCACTTCCTCACGCTGCTCTTCTCCAAAAAGAATGTACAGCTCATTGCTTTTTGCCACAATGAAATCTACATTCTCTATGAGCTCCTCGCTTATTTTCATAGCCGGTGAAGCATACAATCCTACTTTCCGGCCATACTTTTTGGCCTTTCTTACTGTGTATTCTACGGTTTTCATTGCTACTTCAAGCTGTACCAGCACAAGGTCTGCCGTATGAAAATAGCGGTCTGCTTCATCGATATGTTCTATGCTCAGATAATTATTGGCGGCAGGAACCACTACAATAGCAGCATTTCCGTTGCTGGTGGTTACATAGGCTGTCCCGGTGGCTTCACGGTCTGTTTCGTGAACAAAACCCACATTTACATTCTCACTCACCAGGTTTCTCATGATCTGCTGGCCAAGAGGATCCATTCCCACACAACCTACAAAATAAACACTCGCACCGAGTCTTGCCGTTCCTACGGCCTGATTGGCTCCTTTACCTCCAAAATAGCTGTCTGAATTTACGGCCAGAACCGTTTCATTCGGCTGCGGAAGTTTTTCCGTTTCCAAAACCAGATCAATGGATGAACTGCCTACGACAATAATTTTGGGTTGTTCTGATGAGAAATTCATTGGTGTTTTTGTTAAATTAATACAATTGATTTTTCAGAAACTAAACTTCAAAAATAGCTAATTTTATTTAACTTATTTCAATAAATTCTGTAATTATCTTCACCGGCTTTCCGGTTTTGTCATAGCCGATATAGCTGGCATAAAAACCTTCTCCATATCCGGTTTCAAAAGCAAAGATGGTTCCGGGATGTTCTTCTGACGGCTTCAGAAAAGCATATTGATCGATAGCGCCGTTCTCATCAAAAAAATACTCATGGAAAAATTCCTCATAAATTCCCATGAAATCAGCTCCTTTACTGTGGTACAGTCTTTTTTCCAGCTCGTTAAGACTGTTTTGGGTATCGGCATCCATAAAGCATCCCATTCCGCTTTCTACAGGATATCCGAAAACTTCCTCTTCAGCAAGATCCTTGATGTTCTGTCCTGAAGTAACAGCCATTTTCCAGTCTGTCACCGCTTCACTGCTGAAAACAATCTCAGCATAGGCCACACAGTTGCTTTCTCTTTCTTTATGTAATAGGACTGAAAAATTCCCTTTGGGAAATTCTGTGGAAAAAGGCAGCATATCATTGGTGATCAAAGGATCACAGGCGACCAGTTTTCCACTGGAAAGATAAATCTTTCCAACTTCAAAGCTTTCAAGCAGAGGATTTTCTACAAATTCCTTTGAAAACAGTTTTTTAATATTTTCTATGGGTGTCATTTTTAATTCTTCTTTTTAAATTGTCAGGTTGTTGATTGTCAGGCTGAGCGGAGTCGAAGCCTTTATTTTGTTCAAAATTATCGGAATGACTTATGTTCTGACAAGCAGAAAGTTCTTTTAATTTTTCCCAATTATTATTGATGATGGCTTCTTTTTTCTTTCGGCTCCAACCTTTCACCTGTTTTTCAAATGCAATAGCCTGAACTACGTCATTAAACTCACAAAAGAAGACTAGTTCTACCGGTCTTCTTTTGTGGGTATAGCTTTCAGGATATTTTCCGGATTGATGCTGAACCATCCTGGTCTCAATATCACTGGTAACTCCTGTATAATAAGAGCCATCAGAACATTTTAATATATATACAAAATATAGTTTCATTTTAATATTAAAAGCTTCGACTTCGCTCAGCTTGACATTCCGACAGACTTACTGCTTTTTGGGGTTTATAAACTTTTCAGTTTTTCTTCCAGAATAGCAATTTTATCCTGAGCATCCTTCTGCTTCTGACGTTCAACCTCTACAATCTCCGGTTTGGCGTTGGCGACAAACTTTTCATTGGAAAGTTTCTTTTCAACGGAGATCAGGAATCCTTTCAGATACTTCAGTTCTTCTTCTGTTTTTGTTTTTTCTTCTCCCAAATCTAAGTTTTCACTTAATGGAATAGAAATTTCCGTTGCTCCAACCAGAAACGTAAAGCTCGGCTTATCTGTTTTTGCTCCGAAATGAATTTCAGAAACGTTTGCTAATTTTTTAATAACCGATTCATATGCCAATTCCGAAGCATTGGTATAAATTTCCGCCGTTTCTCTCGGAGAGATCCCTTTGGTCTGACGGTAGTTTCTAACTCCAGAGATCAATTCTGATGCCGTTTCAAAGTTTTCGATGATGTCTTCGCGGAATGCGTCTGCTTTTTTCTGTTGAGCAATAACAAGAGCCTCATCTGTTTTTCTTTCCGCAATAAGCTGCCAGATTTCTTCTGACTGGAAAGGCATAAACGGATGAACCAGCTTCATCAGCTCTTCAAAAAGTGAAACGGTTTTATCGTAAACTTCTTTTGAAATTCCTTCCCCGTAGTTAGGCTTGATCGCTTCCAGATACCAGCCACAGAAATCATCCCAGATCAGCTTATAAATCAAATGCAAGGCGTCGGAAATTCTGAATTTCCCGAACTGATCATTGATTTCTGCAATCGTTTTGTTCAGTTTATTTTCAAACCATTCAATGGTCTGGATTTCTGTTGTATTGGCAGGCTTATCTTCATGGTTCCACATATTGATCAGACGGAAGGCACTCCAGATTTTCGTCATAAAGTTTCTTCCCTGAAGCATCAGATCTTCATCAAAAAGAAGGTCGTTTCCTGCTGCGGAACTCAATAAAATTCCTACCCGAACTCCATCTGCTCCATATTTGTCCATCAGCTCCAGCGGATCCGGTGAATTCCCCAGAGATTTAGACATCTTTCTTCGCTGCTTATCTCTTACGATTCCTGTGAAATAAACATTTTTGAACGGAACTTCTTTTCTGTATTCCAATCCGGCCATGATCATTCTGGCTACCCAGAAGAAAATAATATCCGGACCTGTTACCAGGTCAGAAGTCGGGTAATAATAATTGATGTCTTTATTTTCAGGATCAAGCAATCCGTCGAATACCGACATTGGCCACAGCCATGAAGAGAACCAGGTATCAAGGGCATCCTGATCCTGTTTCAGATCTTCAGCGGTCAGTTCCTGATTGCCTGTTTTTTCTTTAGCCAGAATAACAGCTTCCTCCAGATTTTCTGCTACCACGAAATCATTTTCCCCTTCACCATAATAATAGGCAGGAATCTGCTGTCCCCACCAAAGCTGTCGGGAGATATTCCAGTCACGAATGTTTTCCATCCAGTGTCTGTATGTATTTTTAAATTTTTCAGGATAGAATTTCACTTCCTCATCCATTACAACATCCAGGGCCGGCTTTGCAATTTCAGACATTTTCAGGAACCACTGAACGGAAACTTTGGGTTCAATAACCGCTCCTGTTCTTTCTGAAGTTCCTACTTTGTTTACGTAATCTTCAGCTTTTAATAAAAGATCTTTTTCTTCCAGCTCTTTGGCAATCTGCTTTCTTACCTCAAACCTGTTTTTTCCGGCATAATGTAAACCATAGTCGTTAAGGTTTCCGTCATCATCCAAAGCATCAATCATCTGAAGGCTGTGTTTCTGTCCGATTTCATAGTCATTGGTATCGTGAGCCGGAGTAATTTTCAATGCTCCTGTTCCGAATTCTATGTCTACATATTCATCTTCAATAATCGGAACCACTCTGTTTACAATCGGTACGATAACGTTTTTACCTTTCAGATGGGCATATCGCTCATCATTAGGATTGATACATACCGCAGTATCCCCGAAAATCGTTTCAGGACGTGTGGTAGCCACCGAAAGGAATTCTTCCGAACCTTCAATCTTATATTTAAGGAAATATAATTTTCCGTTCTGCTCTTTAAAGATTACCTCTTCATCAGAAATATTGGTTTTGGCTTCAGGGTCCCAGTTGACCATTCTGTAGCCTCTGTAGATGAGTCCTTTATTATAGAGATCAACAAAAGATTTGATTACCTGCTGCGAAAGCTTAGGCTCCATGGTAAAGCGGGTTCTGTCCCAGTCGCAAGAGCATCCTAATTTTTTCAGCTGTTCAAGGATGGTGCCTCCGTATTTGTCGGTCCATTCCCAGGCATGTTTTAAAAATTCTTCACGGGTAATATCAGCCTTGCTGACCCCTTCAGACTTCAGTTTAGCAACAACTTTAGCTTCAGTAGCAATTGAAGCGTGATCTGTTCCCGGAATCCAGCAGGCATTGAAGCCCTGCATTCTTGCACGACGGACCAGAACATCCTGAATGGTATTATTAAGCATATGCCCCATGTGTAAGATCCCCGTTACGTTTGGCGGAGGAATTACAACAGTGTAAGGCGGCTTGTCATTCGGCTCTGAATGGAAGTACTTGTTCTCCATCCAGTAATTGTACCACTTCTGTTCTGTTTCCTGTGGATTGTACTTTTCTGAAATCTGCATAAATTCTGTTTCTTTAATTTACAATTTGCAAAAATAGTCTAAAGAAAAAAAATTTTAAGTATGAATTAAAATAATTTTTAACTTTGTTTCTCAAAATTTATCTAACAAACATATTAACATTCAAGAATATGAAAAAATTAATTGCAGGAATTGCATTATTCGGAACATTTGCTTTAGCATCTGCACAGACTATTACCTTTGACAGAACCACTTATGACTACGGTACAATCAAGACTAATGCTGACGGTACAAGATTCTTTACGGTAACGAACACAGGTGACAAGCCTTTGATCATTTCAAATGTAAAGCCTTCTTGCGGATGTACCACTCCTGAGTTCAGCCAGGATCCGATCATGCCTGGAAAATCTGCTAAAATCAAAGTTGGATATAACACGGCTGCCAACGGAGGATTCAACAAGATGATTGAAGTTTTCTCTAATGACCCTGCCAACAGCAGAAGCGTCATCTACATTAAAGGTAACGTAGATCCTAATGCTCCTGAACCAAAGCCACTAACAGCTGAAGAGCAGAAAGCTGCTGCTAAAGCTGAGAAGAAAGCGGCAAAACTGGCAAAAAAAGCTGCAAAGTAATCTCTACTTTAAAAAAATAAAAGAACCGTCTTCATCTGGAGACGGTTTTTTTATTACATTTATGGTACTGTAGAAATAACTTCTACGGGAAACACAAAATTTATTGCAATTTATGGACACCAATTTCTCTGACGATTTCCTGGTAAAAGGAAAATTTTCGATTAAAAATTCTTCAACATCATATAAGGGTAAACTTACTAAAGACGAGGGTAACCAGCTGCTGATCCAGGAAAAGGAAAAACTTCGTGAGCTTCAGGAAAGACTGTATGCAGACGGAAGCCAATCTCTTCTCGTTGTTCTTCAGGCCATGGATGCCGCAGGAAAAGACAGTATGATTGAGCATGTTTTCGGAGGGGTAAATCCTCAGGGCTGTAATGTAACCAGCTTCAAAACACCAAGCTCCAAAGAATATTCCCACGATTTTTTATGGCGGCATTATCTTGCTCTTCCTCAAAAGGGAATGATCGGGATCTTCAACCGTTCGCATTATGAAAGCGTTCTGGTCTGCAAAGTACATCCTGAATACAATCTCAGCGAAAAAACATGGTCTTCGGTAAAAGATTTCGACAAAAAATTCTGGGAAAACCGCTATGAAAGCATCCGGAATTTTGAAAAACATCTCGCCCAGAACGGGACTACCATCGTCAAGATATTTTTAAATGTTTCTAAGGACGAACAGAAGAAAAGACTTCTGGACAGAATCAACGAACAGGAAAAAAACTGGAAGTTTTCTACCGGGGATCTTCCGGAAAGGGCTTTATTCAGCCAATACATGGAGGCCTATGAAACCGCCATCAATGAAACTTCAAAAGACCATGCTCCGTGGTACGTGCTTCCGGCAGATAATAAATGGTTTGCCAGAGTAGCTGCGATCCAGATCATCATTGATACGCTGGAAAAAATGAACCTGAAGTATCCTCAGCTTAACGAAAAAGACAAAGCAGGGCTTGAAGAGGCCAGAAGAACACTCGAAAGTGAATAATCTACAAATGTAATATACTAATCCATAGTTAAATAAAATAGTTAAATTTTATTTAAAAAACACTGATACGTGAATAATATATTGTTCATGTCGGTTTTTTTTGTAATTTTATCAAAAATTAAGAACACCAGACTCTTATTAAACTTTAACTATGAAAAAATTATTATTATCAGCAATCGCTGTAATATCTCTTGTTGCCTGCAACAATGAAAGCACCACTGTGAATACGGTACAAAGTATGAAAACCCCACAGATGGAAAACTTCGACAAAGCTTTCAAAAGCTTAGGTGATCCCCAAAACAGACCTACGGAAGAGGAGAAAAAAAGAAACACTTCCGAACTGAGTGACCGAAGAAAAGCTCTTCTGGTACCAGCTTCCAAAGAACTGATCCTTTCCACGGGTGTAACTGAAAATGAGCTGATGCAAAAAACCGGTGGCGATATGAGCCAGATCATCGTGTGGGCTACCCAGATCTACATGAAGAAAAGCGAGGATATCCGTAAAAACTTAAAATCTGAAAAATAATCATGAGAAAGTTTTTATCACTATTAAGCATCGTGTCTGTTTCTTTGGCATATGCTCAGACGGGGCCTCTTATCATCAGAAACCTCACCACTAACTATGATTACCGGGGAACTATTTTTGCCAATAATTTCGCCGGAGCAGGCTGTAATCCTGTGGTTGCGTCCATTGATCCTTCCATGATACGCGTACCAGCCGGAACTACGGTACAATATAACAACTACCGGGACCAGTATGTTCCGGGATCTCCCAGTTCCGTGCTCACCTGGTCGGTTCTGCTGGCTACAGGAGGTACTCCCACCTTACGGCCCTGGAATCATCCGAGCCTGATGCCTGGAGGCGTTATTTCCAATAATACCCAATGGTCTATGTCCAAGTTTCAGATGTTTCATGCCGGAACGCTTAATCCGGAAACTTATTTTTACGGAAATATCGGGGATGCCGCGAATCCATGTGTAGGTAATACCGATTATATTGATGCTGCCCCGATGGGTACTGCATCATGGTTTACCATTACCACCGGCGGAACGGTATATACTTATCTTGTCCTCAACTAATCACCAGTTTATATGAAAAAAATACCTTTGCTTTTATCGTTGGCAGGAGGAATCTTCACACTTGCTCAAAGCTCATCTCTTGTTATACAAAACTACAGCAATTATGATGCTGTAGGCAGATTGCTGACAGCAACGCCGGGTAATCCTTTGGGACCCGTGATGACTCCCGCTCCCGCTCCGCCTTACAGTGCCTACACGATTCCGGCAGGAGCTTATACCCAATATGATTCTTTCAGTACCACGGCAACAGCGGCTTTTCCTATCTTCACCTGGTATGTTACAGACCACACCAATCCATCCAATAGCGGAGCTTATGCCTATAATGATCCTTTTATTTCCACGGTAATGAGCTCTGTGAATGAATGGGCCGGTTTAAATTTCTGGCTTAAAGATACTGCAACCGGTGCCACAGATAGTTATAGCCTGGGAGACCCTGCTGTATATCCGGGATTCAGTAATTCGCAGACGGGTACATTTTCCAGTGCTGACTGGTTTACGATCACTACACCGAGCGGGCCTACCACTTATATTCAGATCTACTAAAGGGACAGCAGCTCTATAGCGTATACTATGAACACTCCTTATACGGAGGCTAAATTTCAGCCTTCGGAAGATTTTTAATGCCTGTTTTCAAAAACAGATTTATCCTTTATTTCTAAATAAAATAATTATGAAAAAACATTTTTTAATGGCAGCTTTTGCTGTTTTAACGCTTGCTTCATGTAACAATGAAAGCGCTGCCGTCAATACGGTAGAAAGCATGAAATCTCCGGCCATGGAAAACTTCGACAAGGCTTTCAAAAGTCTGGGTGACCCACAGAACAGACCTACGGAAGAAGAGAAAAAGAGAAATACTTCTGAGCTGAGCGACCGGAGAAAAGCACTTCTCATTCCGGCTTCCAAAGAGCTGATTCTTTCTTCAGGCGTAACTGAAAGTGAACTGATGAGAAAGACCGGCGGTGATATGAGCCAGATCATTGTCTGGGCCACCCAGATCTACATGAAGAAAAGTGATGAGATCCGTAAGAACATTAAATCTGAAAAATAAATTCTGATTTTACCGTACATCCAACTGAACTTTTACATCCACCTGGTCATTAATCAAAATATCATGAAAAAAATATCATTAGCATTATCGATAATCGCAGGCACTTTCGTTTTTGCCCAAAGCTCATCTTTCATCATTCAAAATTACAGCGCTTATGATGTGGTAGGCAGACTCAGGACAGCACCGGCCGGAGGAGCTGCGGGACCTTATATGTATGCGGCTCCCAATCCGCCTTACGGAAGCTATACCATCCCGGCAGGGGGCTTTACCCAATACAATTCATTCAGCACTTCAGGAACCGCAACTTTTCCTATTGTCAAATGGTATGTTACAGATTATACCAATCCCGCCAACAACGGAAGCTATGCCTATAACCATCCGTTTATTTCCACGGTGATGGACTCTGTCAACGAATGGGCGGGTTTTCATTTCTGGCTGAATGACCCTATAACCGGAGTTACAGATATTTATAGTTTGGGAGATCCAAGTATTGATCCGGCATTCAACAGCTCAATGACAGGTTCTATTTCCAGTGCCGACTGGTTTACGATTACCACTCCAAGCGGACCTACTACTTATCTGCAAGTTTACTAAACCATTAAAAATCTATTTTAATAAAAATAATTATGAAAAAACACTTTTTAATGGCAGCTTTTGCTGTTTTAACTCTCACTTCGTGTAATAACGAAAGTCCATCTGTCAATACGGTAGAAAGCATGAAATCTCCGGCCATGGAAAACTTCGATAAGGCTTTCAAAAGTCTGGGTGACCCTCAGAACAGACCTACGGAAGAAGAGAAAAAGAGAAATACTTCTGAACTGAGCGACCGGAGAAAAGCACTTCTCGTTCCGGCTTCCAAAGAGCTGATTATTTCTTCAGGCGTAACTGAAAGTGAACTGATGAGAAAGACAGGCGGTGATATGAGCCAGATTATCGTATGGGCTACTCAGATCTACATGAAGAAAAGTGATGAGATCCGTAAGAACATCAAATCTGAAAAATAGATTCTGATTTTACCTTTACATCCAACTGAACTTTATATCCACTGGTCATTAATCAAAATATTATGAAAAAAATATCATTAGCTTTATCGCTCGCCGCAGGAGCCTTTGCTTTTGCCCAAAGCTCACCGATCATCATACAAAACTACAGTACTTATGATGCTGCAGGCAGATTCCGGACAGCACCGGCCGGCGGCGCTGCGGGACCTTATATGTATGCAGCTCCCAATACGCCTTACGGAATGTATACGATACCTGCAGGAGGAGCCACCCAATACGATTCATTCAGTACCACAGGAACTGCAACTTTTCCTATTGTCAAATGGTATGTTACAGACTACACCAACCCCGCCAATAATGGGAGCTACGCCTATAACCACCCATTTATTTCCACGGTAATGAATTCCGTGAATGAATGGACAAGTTTTCATTTCTTTATTCAGGACCCTGTAACCGGGGTCAGTGATGAGTATAAATTGGGGGATCCAACTATTGATCCGGCATTCAGCAACTCAATTACAGGTTCTATTTCAAGTGCCGACTGGTTTACCATTACCACTCCAAGCGGACCCACTACTTATATGCAGATTTTCTAAAACCATTAAAAATCTATTTTAATAAAAATAATTATGAAAAAACATTTTCTAATGGCAGCTTTTGCTGCTTTAACCCTTGCTTCGTGTAATAACGAAAGTCCATCTGTCAATACGGTAGAAAGCATGAAGTCTCCGGCCATGGAAAACTTCGATAAGGCTTTCAAAAGTCTGGGCGACCCTCAGAACAGACCTACGGAAGAAGAGAAAAAAAGAAATACTTCTGAGCTGAGCGACCGCAGAAAAGCACTTCTCGTTCCGGCTTCCAAAGAATTGATTCTTTCTACAGGCGTAACGGAAAGTGAGCTGATGAGAAAGACCGGCGGCGATATGAGCCAGATCATTGTCTGGGCCACCCAGATCTACATGAAGAAAAGTGATGAAATCCGTAAAAATATTAAATCTGAAAAATAAAATACCATGAAAAAAGTTTTAGCATTATTAGGCCTTGCTGCCTTCTCTTTTGGATATGCACAGGGAGGAACGCTTATCCTCAACAACTATTCCAAGTATGATTTTTACGGATACATTATTGCCACTAATCCTTCAGGAAACTGTTATCCTAATATAAGTTCCAAAGACCCGGAAATGGTGCGCGTTCCTTACGATTCTCATATGGGTAACGGAAAAGCGCTCATCTACAAAAATTACAGAGATCAGTATACAAGCTCTTTATATCCTATGACAACCTGGTCTGTAGCTTTGGCGAGCGGAAGCTCCAGCATCACTCCAAGAGCGTGGAACAATCCGTCTTTAGCTCCCGGACTTACGATTTCAAACAATACAAGATGGGCTACGACTAAATTTGTAATGTATTATCCGGGTACTACAGATCTTGCTCCGGATAATTTCAACGGGGCGGTTACCCTTTTCAACAACTGCTACAATGCACCAAGCGATTTCACAACTGCTTCAGGAAATAAAGCGGAAATTTTCACCATAACCAGCGGAGCCGATACCGTCACTTATATCCAGCTTTTCTGATGCCATCAGTCTTAAACAACAATACTTAAATCTAATACTATGAAAAAACATTTTTTACTGGCAGCTTTTGCTACTTTAATGCTGATCTCGTGTAACAACGAAGGTACTGCCGTCAATACGGTGGAAAGCATGAAAACTCCGGCTATGGAAAATTTTGACAAGGCTTTCAAAAGTCTGGGCGATCCCCAAAACAGACCTACGGAAGAAGAGAAAAAGAGAAATACTTCTGAACTAAGCGACCGCAGAAAAGCACTTCTGGTTCCGGCTTCCAAAGAACTGATTCTTTCTACAGGCGTAACTGAAAGTGAACTGATGAGAAAGACAGGTGGTGATATGAGCCAGATTATCGTATGGGCCACCCAGCTCTACATGAAGAAAAGTGACGAAATCCGTAAAAATATTAAATCTGAAAAATAAAATACCATGAAAAAAGTTTTAGCCCTATTAAGTTTAGCTGTCTGCTCTTTGAGCTATGCCCAGAAAGGACCTCTTATCCTCAACAATTATTCTGCCTATGAGTTTAGAGGAATTGTTTTTGCCAGTAATGAATTCGGAGCCACCTGTACCCCTTATATAACTTCCCATGATCCGGACGAAATCGTTATTCCGGCTGATTCTCACACGGGAAACGGGAAAGCACTCATCTACGAGAATTTCAGGGATCAGTTCACTAATTCTTTGTACCCTACCACTACCTGGATGGTAAATCTTTCGAGTACATCCATCACTCCAAGACCGTGGAACTATCCAGCTTTAGCTCCCGGACTTCCTATTTCAAATAACACAAGGTGGTCCGGTACAAAATTCAGGATGTTTTATCCGGGAACCAATGACGCTGTCTGGGGCTTCGGCGGACCATTAGTGCTTCCCAACAGCTGCTATAGCGCTCCTGATCAGATTACCACTCCTGATGGAAACAGTGCGGAAATTTTTACCATCACCGCCGACAAAGTTACCACCACTTATATCCAGCTTTACTGATCCACCAGGTCTTAAACCATTATACTTAAATCTATTATGAAAAAATATCTTTTACTGACCGCATTTGCTACGTTAACCTTACTCTCGTGTAACAATGAAGGGACTGCTGTTAACACTGTGGAAAGCATGAAAACTCCGGCCATGGAAAATTTTGACAAGGCCTTCAAGAGCCTGGGTGATCCCCAAAACAGACCTACGGAAGAAGAGAAAAAGAGAAATACTTCTGAACTAAGCGACCGCAGAAAAGCACTTCTGGTTCCGGCTTCCAAAGAACTGATTCTATCTTCAGGCGTAACGGAAAGCGAACTGATGAGAAAGACAGGCGGCGATATGAGCCAGATCATCGTATGGGCCACCCAGATCTACATGAAAAAGAGTGATGAGATCCGGAAGAACATTAAATCTGAAAAATAGGATATTATGAAAAAAATCTTAGCATTATTGGGTTTAGCAGCCTGCTCTTTAGGATATGCGCAGGGAACTCTTGTCGTTAACAATTATTCTATCTATGATTTTGAGGGTTATTTCATTGCTACCAATCCGGCAGCACCGGACTGCTATCCTTATGTAACCTCGGGTGATCCCAGTGTAATTATTGTTCCGGCTGATTCTCATGTGGGAAACGGAAAAGCACTCGTCTATGATAATTACAGGGAACAATTCGTTAAGTCTCTATATCCTATGACCTCCTGGAATGTAACGCTTTCGAGTGTATCACCTATAACTCCAAGGCTCTGGAGCCATGGTGCTGTAGCGCCTAACGGTACTGTTGCCAATAATACAAGATGGTCTGCCACAAAATTCAGAACGTTCCTGCCGGGAACCACCAACCAGGCTCCGGGGGGATTTGGCGGTCCTATAGCCCTAGCCAACAGCTGCTATAATGTACCAAGCAGCTTTACTACTTCTTTAGGAAACACAGCAGAAATTTTCACCGTAACCTCCGGTTCAACATCTACAACTTTCATCCAACTTTACTGATAATAAAAAACTTTAATCAATTATTATGAAAAAGTATCTTTTACTGTCCGCATTTGCTACCTTAACCTTACTCTCGTGTAATAATGAAGGTACCTCCGTAAACAACACGGTAGAAAGCATGAAAACTCCGGCCATGGAAAACTTTGACAAAGCTTTCAAGAGCCTGGGTGATCCTCAAAACAGACCTACTGAAGAGGAGAAAAAAAGAAATACTTCTGAACTGAGCGACCGAAGAAAAGCGCTTCTGGTTCCGGCCTCCAAAGAACTGATTCTTTCTTTGGGCGTGACTGAAAGCGAACTGATGAGAAAAACAGGCGGCGATATGAGCCAGATTATCGTTTGGGCCACCCAGATCTATATGAAGAAAAGTGATGAGATCCGTAAGAACATTAAATCGGAGAAATAATATTCTGATAACAAATTACAAACGGTTTAACCCTTAAAATTTATCTGATCCTATGAAAAAATTAACCTTTATCCTCAGTATAGCAGCGGGCATTTCTGCTTCAGCGCAATCAACGCCATTACAGGTCAATAATTATAATCCTGACTATACTGCAGTGGGCAGGCTGATGACGATGAGTCCTCTTCCTTACAAGCCCTATATGTACGCAATCGGTACCTATCCTTCCACCAATTATACTATTCCGATCAATGGTTATAGCTACTATGAACATTTTGATACTTCCGGAACAGCCAACATCCCGATCCTTTACTGGAATTACGGAGATCCTTTAAATCCGTCCACAGCAGGCACTTACCCTTACAATCATCCGCTCATTACCGCAGTGAATTCTGTTGATGAATGGGAAGGGTATGCTTTCAGCCTCAGGGACAGCAACGGACAATCTGTAGATTCTTTTGAAGTGGGCGATCCGGTACTTTCAGGAGGTTTCCTGCAATCCAGCCAAAGCGGATACAACACTCCGTCTTTCGCGGAATGGTTCACCATAAGTTCCGGCAGCGGTGATATCACCTACCTTCAGATTTACTAAACCGGCTATAAGATAGCTCAGTTTTATCATGAAATAAACTGAGATTTTTTACCATTATCCCATTTCAATATGCAGAAGTAAGGTCAATCCTTATTTCTGCATACTGGTTAATCCAATTATTACTATGAAAAAATTAATCCTTATCCTCAGTATAGCAGCAGGAATATCTGCTTCAGCACAATCCAACCCATTACAGGTGAATAATTATAACCCTACATATACGGCAGACGGCAGATTTATGACGGTAAGTCCTATTCCTTACAAACCCTATATGTATGCATCCGACGTTACCTCTTCTACCACTTATATGGTTCCTCCCAACGGCAACAGCACCTATTACAAGTTTAATACTACAGGCACAGCTAATATTCCTATACCTAAATGGCTTTATGTAGACCCTGTAAACACTGCCAATACAGGAACTTATCCTTACAACCACCCATTAATCACCGCGATAACCACAGTAGATGAATGGGAAGGGTATGCTTTCAGTCTCAGGGACAGCAACGGACAGGCTGTAGATTCCTTTGAAGTGGGTGATCCGGTACTTTCATCAGGTTTTTTACAAACCAGTCAAAGCGGCGTCAACACCCCATCTTTTGCCGAGTGGTTCACGATCACATCTGCCACAGGTGATATGACCTACCTTCAAATTTATTAACCTGATGATACCATAAACAGCATGAAGAAATTTCTGACATTATGGGGCATCATCGCCTCTTCGTTTGCCTTTTCACAAGGAACACTCATTGTCAATAATTATTCTCCCTATGAACTTCGCGGTCTTATGATGGCTGACAATGCCAATAATTCAGCCAATGGATGCTTTCCCCGTGCAGGCAATAATATTACTGTTCCTGCTAATGCCCATATGGGTAACGGGCTTCAGCTTGAATATATTAATTTCCGGGATCAGTTCAACACATCGCTGTATCCTATGGCAACCTGGAGCTATGCTCTCAGCCCTACAAACGGAAATCAGGCAGCAGCATGGAACGACCCTGTTTTTGATCCTGCCGGTATTCTTTCTACAACCTCCAGGTGGAGCACCATTAAATTTCAAACATTTTATCCGGGAACCAATAATAATGTAATTGGTATCTTAGGCAATCTTAGCGTTGATAACAATCCTTGCCAGCCTCTGATGCCCTGGTATATAGATTTCCCTTCTGGAAACTACATAGAAATCTTCAGGATCGGAGATATTACCTATCTCAGCTTTTATTAAATAAAAACAACTTTTCCCATTAAAATAAATCCAATAATTACTATGAAAAAACATTTTTTACTGGCCGCATTTGCTGCTTTAACCCTGATGTCGTGTAACAATGAAGGTCCTGCTGTAAATACTGTAGAAAGTATGAAGACTCCGGCCATGGAAAACTTCGATAAAGCGTTCAAAAGTCTGGGTGATCCTCAAAACAGACCTACGGAAGAGGAGAAAAAAAGAAATACTTCCGAATTGAGCGACAGAAGAAAAGCACTTCTGGTTCCGGCTTCCAAAGAACTGATTCTTTCCACAGGCGTAACTGAAAGCGAACTGATGAGAAAAACAGGCGGCGATATGAGCCAGATTATCGTTTGGGCCACCCAGATCTACATGAAGAAAAGTGATGAGATCCGTAAGAACATCAAATCTGAGAAATAAATAATAATGAAAAAAGTATTAACCTTATTAGGGCTGGCTGCTTTTGCATCCGGGTTTGCACAGGGAGGAACGCTTATTCTCAACAATTATTCCGCTTATGATTTTGAAGGATATATCATTGCGAGTAATTATAATTCAGGCTGCTACCCTCTCATCACTTCCGCAGACCCGGAACTGGTAAAGGTGCCTTATAATTCGCATATGGGGAACGGGCAGGAACTTGTGTACAAAGATTTCCAGAGCCAATATACCTCATCGTTGTATCCTATGGCGGCCTGGTCTGTTATGCTATCTGCAACCAACACTACGATAAGAGCATGGAACAACCCGTCTATGATGCCCGGTGGAGTGATTTCATCGAATACAAAATGGGCTACCACAAAATTTGCCATGTTCTATCCGGGCACCCATAACAATGCTCCGGATAATTTCGGAGGAACTGTTTCTATTTCGCCCAACTGTTATAATGCGCCTACCGATTTTACAACGCCTTCAGGCAATATGGCAGAAATATTCACCATCAATAACGCAGGTACAACGTTTACCTATATACAGATTTACTAAATTACAGACTTATGAAGAAAATTTTAATCGCCGCAGGATTGGCAATGGCATCACAGGCTTTTTCACAGGGAGTGATGATTGTCAACAATTATTCTAAATATGACTTTACCGGAAGTTTAATAGCCGGCGGAACTTCTGCTGCCAACGGATGCTACCCAAGGGTTGGAAACCTCGGATCCATTGCTATGCCGGCCGACTCCCATATGGGCAATGGAAAAGAACTGATGTATAAAGATTATCAGACCCAATATACCAGTTCTCTTTATCCCACCGCAACCTGGGAAGTTTACCCGAATTCCACCAATCAGAATATCATGTCGTGGAATGATCCGAATCTGGCTCCTACCGGTACCATTTCTACCACTACACAATGGTTTGCCACTAAATTCAGTACATCATTGCTGGAATTCCGTGCTAATTTAGCCCTGACCACCCCCTGTAATCCTAATTCAATGGATTACTATGCCACTCCTTCCGGTAATGAATTTGCAGAAATTTTTACCATTAACGGGATTACCTACCTGCAACTGTACTCGATGTAAATCTTCGATACATTACTTCAGTAGAAACCCATTTGGAACTGAATCAGTTTACACAGGCCGGAATTATTCCGGTCTTTTTATTTAAATCAAGATTGGGAAAACAATAAGAAAAATACGAGAAAATCTATAAGCCGGATTCTGTACTTCCAAAGAAGTGCCTGTTATTTATCTGCGTCTTACATTGCTGCAAAACTTGAGCTGATTACCCCTCGGCTTTCAGGACAAGCCGCCCCTATTTTCATTGCTGAAAAGAACCGATATACTTATCATTGCACCACAAAGAGTTTACCTGGTTTCACTACAGCCGAACTGTACCTGCTTTCTGTTGCACTTGTCCTACCCTCACGGGTGACGGATGTTATCCGCTTTGCTGCTCTATGGTGTCCGGACTTTCCTACCTCCCGTAAAAACGGGAAATCAACAAGCCGATTTTCTCGCGGATGCAAAGATACAAAGATTTTTAGTAAATATTATTTTTTCGTAACAAGCACATGGTATTGCTATTTAATGTAAAACAGAATATTTCATTACAAGGAACAAAAAAAATTTAAAATAAATCAAAAGAAAGGAAAATATCAGAATAACAATATTCCATTTATTAACAAATTCAGTAAGATTAAATCAAAATAAAGATGAAAATAAAACTATTTTATTTTTATTATAATTAAAATAATAAACTATTAAAAATACAAATAAGTAACAAAAAATATAAATATACCTAAATAAAACTATAAAAAAATACAATAATTTTAAATAATCAACAATTATAAAATATGTATTTTTACTCCTGAAAAAGTCTTTTAATTTAAACCACAATTTTATGAACACCAAATTTTTTCGATCCATGAAGCAAAGTTTACTTCTGTTTTCCTTAATAACAACATCAGGCATTGCGGGTTTATCAGCACAAACCTGCGTTGAGCTCCGAACACCCGACGGAATAACAAGATCCGTTATGCCTGTTATCATATATTCAGGATACAACAACACACGGACCTTTGATATCTATCTGGACCAGAATCCTGATCCAACCACTTTGGTAGGAACCTCTTCTTCGATCATGAAATTTCAGCTAACCACCCCTCTGGCCCCCGGAAATCTTTACTACTATAAAATCGTTGGCAAAGATGCATCCGGGAACGAGGTCTGTACTTCAGAAATCCGTACGTTCAACACCATAGCCCCTCCGGAAAATGATAACCCTGAAAATGCGATCCCTTTAACCATAGAAGCCAATCCCATCTCCGGCACAACTATTGCCTCCACACCATCCGATACAAGCGATGCTCCAAAAGCCGGCGATGTATTTTACAGTTTCATTGCCGATCAGACGGATATCCGGATACTGCCTTTAACAACCCACAGTAATCATCCCGCTCCTTCTCTTATCACTTTCAAAGTATACCGTTCCAATCCTGACGGAAGTTTAGGACCTCTGATTTATACCACCTACGATACACTAAATGGTCAAAATATAATGAACAACGAACAGACTCCATTAACAGGCGGGTTAATTGTAGGAGAAAGGTATTATATAGCCGTTGATGAGTACATCGACAATGATTATAAAGGGGTTAGATTTCGCCATTAATCTGAAAAATGTACAATATGCTCCATTATGTTCAAATGCAACATTAAGATATGACGCGACTGATCATAACTACTATGCCTGGCTTGGTTATAATGACTACCTGAACAGAGCATCGTCTTACCGTTTATACCTCAGCAACAGCTCCACTCAGCTCATCCAGCCGGCAAACCTGGTCAACACCTACATTCCTGATTGGGCCTACTATACTAATTCTCTTAGTGATAATTACAGAATTAAAAATCCCCTTCCCTGTCTCATTAGAAAACGGAACCTATTACTGGGCTGTAGTAGGAGAAAATTCAGTAGGCACCCAGATGATGTGTGACGGTATACAAACCTTTACCGTTTCGGATGCATTAGCCGTTACAGAAGTAAAATCAAACCCGGATATGGTAAAAGTCTATCCCAATCCAGCCGCCAACGTTCTCCATATTTCAATGAAAAATATCACGGAAAACGTTGAATTCTGCATTCTGGACACAACAGGCAGAATCATAAGATCTCAGAAAACAGATTCCACTACAAGAGCAGATCAGAAAATAAGTCTTGACGGTCTTACATCCGGTACTTACATCCTGAATATTAAAGGGAACACCATTAACTACACTACTAAATTTATTAAAAAGTAAAACGGTCTGAAAAAACAGGTAATAACCTCTAAAGAACTGAGCGCATATGATGTTCAGTTCTTTTTTTAATATTCTTTTATCAGCTTTCATTCCGGATATTAAGCTAAGTTTTTTGATGAACTTTAATAAAATAGTTCTTCAGCTTCTGTTTTTCAGGCTCTATTCATTTTCATCCTTCATTTTACCTTATAATTTTCACCAATTACCACATTATTGCTATCTTCGTGCATTATCATTCTATGAATTCGAGAGAAAAAGAATTTGCGCAGCTTATTAAAGATAATCAGGGTCTGATTATTAAAGTTTCGCGCCTTTATACCAATTCTCTTGAAGACGAAGAAGATCTTTTTCAGGAAATTGTGCTTCAGCTTTGGAGAAGCTATGATTCCTTTAAAGGAAATTCCAAGATCTCTACGTGGATGTACCGCGTAGCCCTCAATACCGCTATTACCCTTTTCAGAAAAAAAAGCAAAAGCCTTCCCACCAACGAACTGGACATCAATCACAGGGATTTTGTGGAAGATGATGATGAAAAACAGCAGCAGATCTCACTTTTGTATACCGTGATCAAAACCCTGCCCAATGTAGAACGAGCGATTGTAATGATGTATCTTGACGACCTGCCTTATAAGGATATTGCAGAAAACCTGGGAATCACCGAGGTTAATGCACGTGTGAAAATGAACAGATTAAAGAAAACCCTTAAAGAACAGATGGAAAAATATGCCTGAATTTGATTTAGACAGCTTTAAGAAAACATGGCAGGAGCAACCTGTTCAACCGAAATATGACAGCACTGAAATCCTCAGCATGCTGAACCGGAAGTCACGTAATTACGTGAAATATATCTTCTGGATCAGCGTCGTAGAATTTTTATTCTTTTCGGTACTGGGATTGTTTTATTTCTTCCAGGGCGAGGAATCAGACAGTTTCCGAAAAATATTAGAAAAACTGGGTGCCCAGGAATCCCCTGAAATAGAGAGCAATTTCGATTACGCCTATTTATCCATCAAAATTTTAAGTCTTCTGATCACGGCCTATTTTGTCCTGAAATTTTACAGAAATTACCGCAAGATCAAAATCGAGGAAAATCTTAAAGGTCTTATTACGCGGATCATTAAATTCAAAAAAACAGTCAATGCTTTCATCCTGATCAGTATTGTGATTCTTGTGGCCTTTACCTTTGTATTTACCGCCTTCATTTTCTATACGCTGAATTCCCAGAATATCCGGCCTTCCAATACCAACCTCATCATTGTGATTGTAGGAACGATAGTAAGCACCGTACTCTGCATTCTCCTGATCTGGCTTTACTACAGACTTGTGTATGGTATTATCATCCGTAAACTCGATAAGAATTTAAAACAGCTTAAAGACATAGACTCCCAGGAAAATTAACAGACATGGGCCATAGTTCGGGATTTATTCGTTAATTTTATTACACCAAATCTCAAACTATGTCGCTATCTTATGTGTATGGGGCTTCCGAAATTCCATTATTGGGGCAAACCATCGGAGGAAATCTTAAAAATACCGTTGAAAAATATCCTGACCAGGATGCATTAATTTGTGTTCATCAGGGATACAGGGCAACCTATCAGGAATTTTATAACCAAACGACCGCCGTTGCCAAAGCCCTGATCTTTTTAGGCGCCAAAGCCGGCGACAGAATCGGAATCTGGTCGTCCAACCGCTATGAATGGGTCTTGCTGCAATATGCCACTGCCCGCATCGGAACCATCTTAGTCAATATCAACCCTGCGTACAGAACCCATGAGCTTACTTACGTCATCAACCAGTCCGGAATCCGGTTTATTTTCTCTTCCCTGAATTTTAAAACCAGCAATTACAGGGAAATGGTAGAATACGCCAGGGAAGTCTGCCCTTCTCTGGAAGAAGAAATCTTTTTTGATGACAACTGGGATGATTTTTTAAACAATGCTCAGGATATTTCAGATGATATCCTCCATAGCTTTGAAGAACATGTACAGTTTGACGATCCTGTAAACATTCAGTACACTTCAGGAACAACAGGTTTCCCGAAAGGAGTTACCCTTTCCCATCATAATATTCTGAATAACGGCTATTTTATCGGCGTCCGCCTGAAATACACATCCAAAGACAGAGTCTGTATTCCTGTTCCTTTCTATCACTGCTTCGGAATGGTCATAGGAAATATATGCTGCACCACCCACGGGGCCTGCATGGTGATCCCGAATGACAGTTTCGATCCGGATATCACTTTAAAAGCTGTTTCCGACGAAAAATGTACCTCATTATACGGTGTTCCCACCATGTTTATTGCGGAACTGGCCGTAAAAGACTTTAATACCTATGATTTTTCAAGCCTGAGAACAGGTGTTATGGCAGGATCAGTCTGCCCTCCGGAAATCATGAAAAAGGTGGAAAATCTCATGAATATTAAAGAAATGAGCATCTGCTATGGAATGACGGAAACTTCCCCTGTTTCCACGCAAACCCTGATCGGAACACCTTTGGAGAAACAGGTAAGTACTGTAGGAACCGTTCAGGATCACCTCGAAATAAAAATCGTTGACGAAAACGGGAAAATCCTCTCACGTGGTGAACATGGAGAACTCTGTACCAGAGGCTATTCTGTGATGCTGAAATACTGGAACGACCCTGAGAATACCCGAAAAGTACTGGATGATGCCAGATGGATGCATACGGGCGACCTGGCTGTCATGGATGAAGAAGGCTATATTACCATTTCCGGCAGGATCAAAGACCTCATCATCCGCGGCGGCGAAAATATTTCGCCCAAAGAAATTGAAGATTTCCTATACATCTACCCCAATATTCTGGATGTACAGATCATTGGCGTTCCAAGCGAAAAATTCGGCGAGGAAGTGATGGCCTGGGTTAAAGTCCGGCAGGGATTTACGATAACAGAATCTGAACTGCTGGAATACTGCAAGGGAAGAATCGCCCATTATAAGATTCCGAAATACTGGAAATTCGTGGATGAATTCCCAATGACTATCTCCGGAAAAATAAGAAAAGTGGAAATGCGGGAAATTGCTGTAAAAGAACTGGGACTGGATGGTTTTAAACATCGTTCTTGATCATCTGTTGAACAGGTTTCCCAAAAGATTCTTAAGATCACACTGATCTTGTGAATATTTTTTTCTCGCGCAGATTTTGCAGATAACGCAGATTGTTAGGTTTTGCACCTCATACCAGACAAAATCGTAGATTTTTAAGAACTTTAGTGTACTTTAATGCGTTATGCATTAAACTCAAGGTTACTTACGTGTTCGAACCTTTTGTGGTTAAAAATATTTCTCACAGATCTTTCAACTTTCACTGATGTTTGTGGATACTTTTTATTGTTGCAAATGTAATGGATAGCAGATATTATCACGAAACAACAAAGGCTGTCGTTGAGGACAGCCTTGTATATTTTAGAGTTCTTTTCTTAATCTCGCTACCGGAATATTGAGTTGTTCACGGTATTTGGCGATGGTTCTTCTGGCGATGTTGTAGCCCTGTTCTTTCAGGATTACCACCAGTGCATCATCGGTAAGCGGCTTTCGCTTATTTTCTTTATCAATCACTTCCTGAAGGTGGGTTTTGATTTCTTTTGTAGAAACTTCTTCACCGTCATCATTGGTAAGACTGTCGGAGAACAGGTCTTTCAGGTAAACGATTCCGTTCGGAGTATCGGCATATTTGCTTTTTACCACCCTGGAGATCGTAGAGATATCGAATCCGGTGATATCGGCAACGTCTTTCAGGATCATCGGTTTAAGAGACTTTTCATCTCCTGTAATGAAATAATCCTTCTGGAATTTTACAATAGCTGTAATCGTCTGCAATAAAGTATTCTGACGCTGATTGATCGCATCAATATACCATTTGGCAGCATCAAGCTTCTGTTTGATGAATAATGCGGCCTGCTTATGCTCGGAAGAGTTTTTATCGTGGGAATACGTTGTCAGAATATCTTTGTACTCTTCGGAAACTCTTAAGGTAGGTGCATTTTTGCTGTTCAGCATCGGGATTACCTGTCCGTCTTTTACCTGGATTACAAAATCCGGGATGATTTCCTGGTTGATGGTAATGGTCTGGGTATCGAAATTACCACCTACTTTCGGCGACAGCTTGGAGATTTCCTCCAGTGCATCCTTAAGATCTTCTTCCTCAATATCATATTTCTGAATGATCTTATTGTAGTGCTTATTGGTTAAAGCATCAAACTGATGTCTCAGAATATTAGCTGCAAGAGAAACCGCTTTATCAGAGCTCACCTTCTTTTCAATCTGAAGGAGAAGGCATTCCTGAAGCCCACGGGCTCCTACCCCTGGCGGATCCAGTTTCTGAACATAGTTTTCCAGAATATCATCCACCTTTTCTTTGGTGGTATAGATTCCCTGTGAGAATGCAAGATCATCTACAATCGATTTGATCTCTCTTCTCAGGTATCCGTCTGTATCCAGATTTCCGATAACATATTCTGCAATCCTCAGATCTTCATCACTAATGTTCACCAGATGGATCTGCTCCATCAGATAATCATACAGAGACTGTCCTTCCGTAAGAAGACTTTCGTTATCAAATTCTTCGTCATCCGGCGAATAGTTGCTGGATGCTGTTTTATAGCTGGGTTCGTCGTCGTAGAGATATTCGTTTACATCAAAATCCGTTTCAATGCTTTCCGTGCCTTCATCCTGATAAGCGTCTTCCAGAGAGGAATATTCATCTTCCTTGGAATCTTCCTTTACAATTTCCAAAGCAGGATTCTCTTCAAGTTCTCTTTCCAGCTCTTCCTCAAATTCCAGGGTATGCAGCTGAATAAGCTTCATCAACTGGATCTGCTGAGGGGCAAGCTTTTGTCCTAATTTGAGTTGTAAGTGTTGTTTAAGCATATTAGTATTCGTGTTTTAACATAACATATTCTACGAATTTAATAAATTTATTTGATAAAAAACATATTTAGCATGATTTTTGCATGATGATTCATAACATAATAAACTATTAAAAAATAAAAAAGCCTTAATTTTTACATTAAGGCTTTTTTTATGGGTCTAGAATTCAGCATTCTTAGGGGTTCTCGGGAAAGGAATCACATCTCTGATATTCGTCATTCCTGTTACGAAAAGAATAAGCCTTTCCAGGCCTAATCCGAAACCGGCATGCGGCACAGAACCGAATTTCCGGGTATCCAGATACCACCAAAGTTCATGCTCATCCACATGCATATCTGCCATTTTCTGTTTTAATACATCCAGTCTTGCTTCTCTTTCGGAACCTCCGATGATTTCTCCGATTCCCGGGAAAAGAACGTCCATTGCGGCCACGGTCTTATTATCATCGTTCAGTTTCATATAGAAGGCTTTGATTTCTTTCGGATAATCGAATAATACAACCGGGCATTCAAAATGTTTCTCTACAAGATATCTTTCGTGCTCAGACTGTAGATCTGTCCCCCATTCTTCAACAGGATAAGCAAATTTTCCTTTTTTATTTTCTTTGGAGTTCAGCAGGATTTCAATAGCTTCCGTATAGCTTACACGCTTGAAACGCTTGGCAATTACATTCTGAAGTTTCTCTATCAGTCCTTCTTTTGCTCTTTCTTTTTCCGGTTTTGATTTCTGTTCTTCTTCAAAACGCTTGTCAAGGAATTCAAGATCATCTTTACAGTGGTCCAGAACATACTGAATCACATATTTAAGGAAATCTTCCGCCAGGTCGATGTTGTCTTCAAGGTTGTTGAAGGCTACTTCCGGCTCAATCATCCAGAATTCTGCAAGGTGTCTTGTGGTGTTTGAATTTTCGGCACGGAAAGTAGGTCCGAAGGTATAAATTCTCCCTAATCCCATTGCTGCAGTTTCTCCTTCAAGCTGCCCGGAAACCGTTAAGTTGGTTTTTTTACCGAAGAAATCCTGTGAGAAATCAATTTCACCGTCCTCAGTTTTCGGCATATTGTTGAGATCAAAGTTGGTTACCCCGAACATTTCTCCTGCTCCTTCTGCATCAGCACCTGTAATTACCGGTGTATTGATATAGAAAAACTGGTTCTTGTTAAAGAACGAGTGTACGGCAAAGCTTACTGCGTGACGGATTCTGAAAACCGCTCCGAATACATTGGTTCTGAATCTCAGATGTGCCTGCTCACGAAGTTTTTCCAGACTGTGCTTTTTAGGCTGCAGAATCGTGCTCTGTAGTTCTTCGGTAAAGTTATCCCCAAGGATAATGATCTTTTTAGCAATAATTTCCACAGACTGTCCTGCTCCCTGACTTTCTACAACCTCTCCTACCACTTTAAGGGAAGAAGCCGTACTGATCTTTTTGATAAGCTCTTCATCAAAATTTTCAAAATCAACAACAATCTGCAAATTATTAATCGTAGAACCATCATTTAGAGCAATAAAGCGATTAGCACGGAATGTTCTTACCCATCCGTAAACGGTAATGTCATGATGTAATACTTTCTTGTAATCCTGAAGGATTTCTTTAATGGTTTGCTTTTTCATTTGTTGATGATAAATTTTCGTATAAAAATTAATGTCTGCAAAGTTACAAAAAAACAGCGCAACTTAGTGATTGCGCTGTCTTTAAAAATCATTTAAGAAATATTTAAACTTTCTGTTCAGTAAAATCGTATTTAATCTGTTAGTATTGGTTGATTTCCGGATTTAATTCACTTTATTACCGGTCTGAACAGCCATAAAAAATTCACTAATCTGAACCCACATCACTTTAACATCAATCGGTCTGAGTTTTCATGGAGTAGTTTTTCTGATAAAAAATGGTTATTAGTTTTTTAAAGTTCAGCTTACTGTTGAAAACCTGTTTCCAACTCTTACATTTTACATTTCCACATTTAAAATGCATACCAGAATCGGATGGGTTTTGTTTTTATGAGCTTACATTTCTTAAATGATACTGCATATGATCAATCTTTAAACAATTATATTTTTACTTTCATTTGTTTTTGTGCCTTTACCTGTAACAAAGATGCATGAAGAAAAAAGAAGACACAAGGAAATGGTCCATAGATTCATAAATTTATAGGCCTAAAAACATGAATTTATAAATAGTAAAATATTGATAAACAGAATGTTAATTCTTAATCCGGTTGTATATTCTCAATTTCCTTGAGATAAATGGAAAGCGGGGTTCCGGTTCGTTTTTTGAACGCTAAAGTAAAGGCCTGCTCATTATTGTACCCGAGCTCTTCTGCAATAAACGGAATTTTATAGGACCTGAATTTCCTGTCATTGGCCAGTCTGCTGATCGCATAATCAATCCGGAGATCGTTGAGGTAAGTGGCGAAATTTTTATCTTTATAGGTATTGATGATTTCTGATAAATATCTGGAATTGGTCTTTACTTTTTTGGCAAGCGTTCCCAGAGTGATTCCCTTGTTCAGGAAGAGTTCCCGGTCCTCGAAAATATCAAGTTCCTTCAATACGGCCTGGGCAATATCCTCGGAAACGGCTTTAGCGGTTCTATGATCCTCGGCTTCGGTATTATGTTCTGAAAAATCCTCTGGCGCAAACCTGTTTTTCAGTTCCGGATCCCAGCCTCTTTTATTTTTATCAACAGACTGAATCAGGTCCTGCGCAATCTTTCTGTATTTTTTCCCTGTCTTTTTATATCTCAGATAAAAATTGATAAACAATAAATGGGAGATCACCAGAAGACTGAGAACAATATAGAAGAGATTTTTTCTGTTATTGACTTCATTGGCAACAGTCTCTTCTTTCTCCCGCAGTTCAGAGATACTATATTTCCCGGGAAGTTCCTTCAGAATAGCCCTGATCTGAGAATCGAGTACGCGGTCCACTTCCATAAACCGTTCCATATAATACAGCTGTTTTCCCTGATCCTTTTTTTCTTTATAGTAATGGATAAGATAAGTATAGGCATCTTTGAGTTCCGGATAGAGATAACCTGTTTTTACCACCAAAGAATCTATTGTCCTGAAGCATTCCACCGCTTTTTCTGTTTCATCAAGTCCTGCATAGGATCTTCCCAGATGCAAAAGGGTGTAATTCTGATTTCTTTTAGCCGCATTTTCCGGTATAAAGAAAAATTTCCTGCATTCTGATAAGCTATGGGCAGCAGACGGGTATTTTTTTAGCTGTAAATCATAAAATCCCTGCAATCCGAGATACTCATGATACTGATAAGAACCTCTTTCAGAAGTCTGTAAGCCTTCCCGGATCAGGATATAAGCGGAATCCATTTTCCGGGTTTCAATATAAGCATTGGCAAGACCGAGCCTGAGGAAATCACGTTCCTGGTCATTCATACCATCCACATCATACAGATAATACCTGAATATCCGGGCTGTTTCAGCTTGTTTTCCTATATAATTGTTCAGAAGGGCGATACCGATATGTGCCAGAGCGATCTGTTTTTTATCTCCCTTTTCCTGAGCAGATTTCAGGGCAGTGATATAGTGGTTCAGGGCAGTATCAGGATTGGTGCTGAAGAATTTTCCCTCCAGTTCCTGAAAGGTATGTTGCTGAGGGATACTTTTTTCAGCCGTATTTGTTTGCGCATGAAGTACAGCAGCAAAAGCAAGCAATAACAGGATCCAATATTTTACATTCATCATTCCTTCAGGGTATCTTACAAAAATATTACTTTATTCAACAGGCTCATGATATCTTTTTGACTTTCCTTTTACTGATAGTGAGTTTTTATTACAAAATAAATCCCGATCAAGTTACAAAAAACAGCGTAAATTAATGATTACGCTGTCTTCAAAAAAATCATTGATCAATTATATGAAAAAAATAAGGTTTGATGATCGGTGAATGGAAGATGGATGTTTTGATCCGTAAAATAAAATCATTTATCTGTTGTACTTTGCCTTCCTGACTTTTAATTAAAGAAAATGGTTTTTTTTCTCTGTTTTCCGTTCCGGATTCTCCAGGCATGATAAGAACTGGGAACGTCATACTGCCATTTGGGCAGCAGCAGAATGATCAGGATCACATCCACATGGGAGATGAATCCCAATGCCACACAGAGATAAAAGGCCCAGCCTGTCTGCTGAAATCCTATTAAACAGGTAAAGGCGATCAGCAGGCTCAGTCCCCACATTTTTGAAAGAAAAGCATGCGTACAGGTTTCCTTTCCGAACTTCCAGATGCTGATGATATAGCATAGGGCTTCCATCACGAAGACCAGCAAAATACCTTCCCATTCATCCCTGATAAGCTCAGGATTTATAAAATAGGCTGCCAATCCGAGCGATAACCAGAATACCAGATCGGTCTGGCTGTCCATTCTCCGTAATTTCTCAGAAGAAACACCGGCTTTACGGGCGATAATTCCGTCAAAAATATCGGTAAGTAATCCGAAATACATCAATACTAAGATCGTAAACCCGCTTTTTCCGCCTGCAAAATAAGCCAGAAACAGGATAACCGGAGCAAGAAGAAATCTTATGGCTATTAAAATATAAGGTATTGTTTTCATGGTTCTAAAAATTAATGACCGGTAAACTTCTTTTTCCGTTTTTATTCCAGATTCCCAGCTGCAGGCCTTTCATTTTCCTGGAAACATTCACCAGACCGATCTGTAGTCCTTTCATTTCCTGCGCTTTATTATAAACTCCGATCTGCGATCCTTTAAATATTTCTGCGTGGTTTACCGGAGCGATATTTAATCCTTTCAATTCTTTACCGTAATTATAAAACCCGGATACCATCATTCCGCTTCCTTTATCAATATAGGTTCCTAATCCCGTGATGATCATTCCATTCATTGTATTGCCATAATTATACACGGAAACCGCAACCCCGTTATGATTTACGATACTTCCGTATCCGCAGCCGGAAACCGTAAGACCGTTGACAATAAGCTCTGCTTTATCTTTTCTGTTCTTCGCAGGATCGTAAAACATCCATACAAAAGGTCCCAGAGGCACCGGTTCCAGATTGATCCCGTTAATTTTTCTTGTCCTGTTTTTATCCAGTACCCCGCCTAATCCTAAAGCAATACCGTTTACTTTATCGATTTTATTTAATGGAGTTAATGCGGCAAAACTTGTTCTTTCTCTGCTCAAACTGTCCTGGGCCGAAGCCAGGCTGCTTAAGAGAAGTCCTGTTATTAAAAGTATTATTTTCATAATGTTTCAGATTTTATGATGTTTAAATTATTGGCTTAATTTTTTCAGATATTCATAAACTGGTTTCATCATCAGTAGTTTTAAAAGACAATGTTGAATCCGAAGGAATACCTGAAGCCTTTCGTAGGAAAATGTTTATAGGTATTGTACTCGAAGTTATACCCGGCTTCTGCGGTAAAGAAATGACAGAACGTTACCCCGAACTTTGGGGAAGCCGCATACGGAGAAACTCCGGCACCCGCATATAAACTGGTCACAAGACCTTCATCACCGAAAGCTTTTATCTTTCTGAAGTAGTCAAATTCCGGGATGATCAGAAGTTTTCTTTCGTCCCACCAGTTGAAATGTCCCCGCAGGCTGTAATAATTTTTAGCATCTTCAGACGGCAGTTTTGTGCCCACCGAGAAAAAGGTTTTATCTCCCAATGAGGTTCCTTCTATTCTGGTACAAAGAAGTATTCCTACAATTTTCCAGTTCTTGTCGTTTCCGAGCTGGGCTTTACTCATGCTGAAGAAGAACAGAGCTATTCCTAAGATTATATTTTTCATCGCAGATCGTTTTAAAATGATGTTTCAAAATTATCCGCGAAAAGCACAAACCCGAATGCGAAAAAAAATTAAAATAAATGTCTACATTTGTGAAAATCGCAAAAACCATGCACCAGGAACTTTTACTCAGGGAAATCCGCAGGAAAATAGGAGATAAATCTCTGAATGACGAAATCGCCAATATCCTCAATATAAGTTATGACGCTGCTCACAGAAGGACTTCTCTGAAGGCGAAATTCAGTTTTGAGGAAGCGCTGGAACTGGCAAAATACTATCAGATTTCCATGGATCAGTTTCTTACTTCAGATCACCGGATTCTCGTGCAAAAAACTTCGGCGGTAACCCAAACAGAAGATTTACAGTCTTTTTTTCAGAATAACCTCAGCGTTTTTGAGAATCTGCCGCTTTCGGATGAGATGACGATTTATTATTCGGCAAAGGACATTCCTTTTTTTTATACCCTTTCTGATACCCTGCTTTCCAGGTTCAAAGTCTATGTATGGATGAATCTGCTGAATGCCAAACAGGTTTTTGTTCCTTTTCTGGAGTTTTCACCTCCTTATTTTGAAGCGGACACTCAGGAATTAAGAAAAAAATATGAAGCTCAGAATGTCGTGGAACTATGGAATGATATGACGGTCTCCAGCATTTTACAGCAGATTTCATTTTATTCCGATACCGGACTTTTACAAAAAAAAGAAGCACAGATTATTCTGAAAGAATTAAAAGAACTGATCGCCTATATTGAACAGAAAACAGAAGATAATCCCAAATTTCATCTGTATGAAAATGAGCTGATGCATCTTTCCAATGACATTTTCTTTTACCACCCGCAACAGTCGCTTTTTGCCCTGCCTACGAATATGTTCGGGTACCTGCTGGTTACTGATGCCAAAACCTGCCAGGAAACCCGGAATTATTTTGAACATCAGATTAAAAACTCAAAATCCCTGAACACCTCCGGAAACCGCGACAGGAAAATATTCTTTAATAAAATGTATGACCAGATTAACCGGTTAAGACAAAACCTGTCATGAAGACTCTTCCATAACGGGAATATTTCGGAGAAACGAATCAAACGGTCAATTCAGAAGAATTGACAATCACAGATACGGAGTATACCTATCCTTATACAGGCTGGCATTATCACGAAATGCTTACTTTACTTTTCTCTTTCAGGGCGTATGACAGAAGGAAACAAAATAACATACAGAAGTTCAGCTGGATTCCTATTATCCCATCATTGAGAATCTGTAGTAGTAGTTTTACTACAATTTTTAAAATTTAACCTTCAAAATGAATTTCAGGTACAGTTTTTTTATAGATTTACCAGATAATTCACATTTAATGGAAATCAAGTATTTAGAATATAAGGTACGTAACGGTGATACGCTGAAATCCGTTGCCTCACGGCTGGGCATGACCGGAGAGGAGCTTAAGCTGTTTCACAATTCCCATTGTCAGAAAATGGACTGGGTATGGTTTGAAAACCTTAATGAAGTCAAAATGCTGCTTGTTCCAACCCATTTCCAAACAGAAAAAGAAAAGGAACAGGAAAGAAAAAACCGGCTTCCTTCTGCTGTGCTATCAGATTCATTCTTTGCAAAAACTTATGATGTCTGGGAAGCTATTGAAGGATCATTTCAGCCGGATGTAAAGATGAATTACACCATCGATCTGAATCTGCGCAAGGACCAGATGCTTCTTACCTATGCACAGAAGGATTTTAAGTCTGACGGAAATATTCCTGGCGATAAAGTAAGTGATCTTTCCATGGCGTGTATGAAAAGTATTATGCCTATTGATTTTACACTCGATCATCAAGGCAGGATCTGTGGATTTTCAGATCATAAGAAGATCACTGCAATTTTTGCCGGTCAGCGTAAAGAGCTTGAAGATTTCTATACCGGAGAGATCACCAAAAAATATGTGGATTCATTTGAGCACAATATTCTGGATGAAAGGTTTCTTTTGCAGCAATTTCAAAGTACTTTGCTCTTCCAGACCTTATTCCCTGAAATGAAATGGTTTCACAGAAAAACGAGCTGGACAGAAGTATTTTATTTTTTCCAAAATTCGTTTCCTGTACAATGCCATATGGAAATTGAGCAGGAGAATGAAGATGATCATCTCCTCATCACTACCCTAAAAGGTAAAATCACAGATTGGTGCAGCTCACGGGAAATCCTGTGGGGAATAAGACCCGATGAAATGTCATCAGGAGATTTTACATTAAAATACACCACTCATAAGAAAAACAAAAACCTGCTTCATGCCAAAGCTTCCCTGATACTGAAGTACGAGGAAGAATCTATTCATCAGCACAATATCACTATAACACAAAGATAATATGAAAAATTATGTTATACAGCAAGGCGACACCTTCCGCTCACTCGCCCAAAAATTCAGATTAAAAAATGAAGGCATTCTAAAGACTTATCACAACCTCCACTGTTCTGAGGAAGATATCATGCAGGAACCTATTCCCGGAATGACAATCCTTATTCCCGAAGATCCTGAGCTGATGGCTAATGAGAATGAATATCAGGATACTTCCGATATCAATTCTTCAGAAGAGGAAAATCACGCTTCAGCTATTCAAGGTACAGAAGATTCTTCAGAACCGGAGTACCATGAAGAGCAATCCTCTGGAAAAACAGAGAACAAACAGGAAAAGGAAAACCATAAAAAAGAAAACGGAGGAACATCTGCCCACGAAGGAAAACATTTTGTTGTTCAAAAAGGGATTTGTCAGTGTGATCAGGGGTTTAAATTTCCTAAATTCAAAGTTACAAGCCATCAGAAACACTATTGGAACGATGCCGACGGACAGGCCGATTATCTTGCGGTAACAGAAGATGACCTCACTTTTGACCCTCCGGCGATGCCTTTTGGAAATTGTAAGCTTAAACCCACATCCGGAGGTTACCTGCCATGTACGTATTCCCCCGCCGGGAAATGGCAAAAGCCATACGAAAAAGTAAAAGTGATGGGAAAAAGCTGCCTTACGGAAATTTCTGAACTGATGTGCAGTACAGGAGGAAAAATCACCATCCTGAAACATGGACAGCAGAGTGAAATCGGCCAGTCTCATGTTGAAAATGCCAACTCCAGGGAACAGCAGATCTACAATCCTGTTGTGAATTTTGACGAGTTTAAGGAAGAGATTCTGGGAAAAGATTTCTCTGATGATTATCAATAGTATTTATTAACTTTAAGTATTAACATTATGATTAACGGATCTCAAAATCCTGTCGCAGGAAAAGACGAAATTTATACTTTGGCAGATTATAGCTTAGGGTTGGCGTATCTGGATACAAAACCTAAATATACCTGGTCTATTAAAAGGTTATACAGAAAAGAATGGATAGACATCACTAAAAAGCCACAGAAAACGGGCCTGTCGGTAACTTTTAACTTCGGACCTCATGTGGTAGGAGAAAAATTCCTGCTGGAAGTGTATAAAGAAACCAAGAATATTTTTACACAGAAAAATGAAACCCATAAAATGGGAGAACTACAGGTAATTCCGGCTTCAGGTAAAGTTCCTAAAATTACTAAAGTAGTTCTTTTTAATCGTGGTGCAAGGGATGTAAACAAAGCCAGCTACACCGATAAATTAGTTGCCAGAGCTTATTGTGTGGGAATGTTCAACAAAACCATCAATTTTCATTTATGGGAAGATGATGCACCAGGTGGCGGGCATAATGCTGAAATCAATAAAAACAACCGTATCAACAAGGCTTATCCTGCAAGGGTAAATGTGAATGGAATTGCAGAAGCGGAAATATCATTAAGTGCAGACCAAAACGTAATGAAACAGGTTGCCAATCGCTTTATGATGCGTGGTGACACCAGTGAAGGCGCTTTTCATGAGTTTTATGTTACCGCAAGTTATGATCATAAAATATTAGGCGCTAACCAAACCAATGTAGATGTTGCTAACCCTGATTACAAAAAACAACAACCTAAACCCAATACACCACAAAAAACAACTATACCTCCGCCAAAGAAACCTCAGCAACAAGAAAACTTACTAGCCAAGTCTATTAATTTTATTGTTGATAATGTAATGAAACCCTTCACTATTGAGAAAACGAAAACGGCTACTGATGTTGGGAAACAAAAACCACCCCAAAAAAGCACTGAAGGCAAATGCTTTTGTAATAGAGATTTTACCTTAGAAGAAATAAAAGAAATAATCAAGCAGTTAAGGATTTCAGATGGTAATAAAAATCTAACTGATTTATGGTACAATCAACAAATTCAAGTTAATGACAAAACTGTTGAAGGTTTTAGAAATGAAATTAATGCTAATTTTGAGAAATTTAAAATAAAATCTTGTGCTCAAAAAATGCATATTTTAGCTCAGGCGACAGTGGAAACAGGTGCATTTTCATTATCAAGAGAAAAAGGACATAAAGATGGGACTCCATTTGACTATGATCCTTGGAGAGGGCATGGACTCTTACAATTAACACTAAAATCTGCTTATGAAAAATATGCTATAGAAGTACCAAATATAAATGCTGTTAAAAACCCTCAAAAAATTGCAGAAGATTTACATTTAATAATTCATTCAGGTTGTTGGGAATGGTCAGAATTTAAAAAAGCTCCTGACAATCTATCATCTGAATTTTTTAAAAAATGGGATAAAGAAACTGCAGGAAAATCTTTAAATCAATTAGCTGAATATGGAGATAAATATTTAGAATTAATATCAGCTTTATTAAATGGACGCAATAAAACTACAGACATGCCAAACGGATGGACTGAAAGACAAATTGCATATAATCTTTTAAAAAATTTCATTTTTAAATACGATTATTATCATGGAAATAAAAAAAATGAACCAATAAATGCTGATGGTATTGTAACTTATCACATATATGGAGATAATAGAAAAGATAAAATTGAAAAACACATTCCTAAAGAAATAAAATCTGAATTTAAACAGTATTATAAATATGTCTATCATGATAAAAACAATAAAGAACATAATATATGTTTATGTAAATGGCATTTAACTAAGGAAAAAAAGAACGGAACAAAACCGGGAAAAAAACCTGTTCATAGTAAAATTATTGAAGACAAGTATGTTAATGAAGGGCAAACAGATCGAAGAATAAAATATGAAAATGGAGATATTGCAGAGTATGGAAGTAATGAGGGGTTAACTTTTTGGGTATTATATAAAGTTTCTGGTAATAATATTCAATTGGTAGAAATGCCTGATTTATTAAACTATAATAGTAATGGTGTAGTAATTAAATATAAGTTCACACAAACACAAAGAAGATATACAGACCCTGATTATATGGCTGTTTTTATCGGAGCATTAGCTGATTGTGGATTTAGCGATGTCCGAACGACTGGAAGCTGCTTCCGTGAAGCTTCTTGTTTTCCAAGTGTTGAACATGTTAATGGAAAAAGTATTGATACTTTATATTTGGACGATGTAAGGGAACAACAACTTATAAATGCATTCCATAAATTTGGAATTACAAAACAATTGCGAGGCAGTAAAAAGAAGGCATTTAATCATACAAGTAATGGAAAAAAACTTCACAATAGTCATTTACATTCAGGTATAATAGCAAATGGTACAATAAAAATAATAAGAGAATAATGAAAAAATATATAAATATAGTTTTTGTATTTGTAATAATAATTTCTTGTAAAAAATTGTCGAAACAAAGTGATTCACAAAACACAAAGCCAATTATTACAGAGAATAAAAAATTTATGGAATTTAAGGAATTTGGTAATGTTGAAATAACTAAGGAAATATTTCCTGTCAGCTGGCTAATAAACACTTATGATAACGAAAACATTGTAATTTCTAAAAAAGATAAAGAGTATCAGAAAAAGTTTGAGCAAATAGATTATTTTAAAAATTTAAAAGAAGGAATAAAAACAAATGATGGAAAACTTTTGCTATTTATAAAAAAAGACAGTCTGCTAAATTTATCAAAGATAGATTCATTAAATATTATTGATTCAACTATTATTAATGAGCAAAATAAAATTTACTATTTAAAAATTATTGCAAATAGAGATGATGGAAAAACTGAGTATCCAATAGATATTTATAGATTAGATATGGTACTTTATAACAAAGGTATTCCACAGAAAAATATAAATCTTTATACAGAAATTGACTTTCCGTATTTAACAAAACAAAATATCTGTTATTTAGATAAATACGGGCAAGTTACATGTTCTGAATTTATAATTGAAGAAGCAAAAGTTACTTTTAAAGGTAGGAAGAACCAAGATGCAAAGAAAATCTTTAATATAAATTAGAAAACTTAAACTTTATTCATTTTCTGATTATTTATTTTTGACAAATATTAAAATAATAATATGATGAAAAATACATTATTTATTTCTTCAATTTTTATAACTATTATACTTAATCTGTGTTGCAATCAAACAGATAAGGTTATACATAATAGCCTTACTACCAATAATTTTTGGGGTGATAAATCATTATCATTCTCAAATTATTTTTCTTCATTAAATGATAAAAATAGTTATCAGCTTTTAAAACAACAAAATCTTATTTATGAAAAAGAATATTTAAATTTCACTAAACCGCTTACAACTACACTAAGAAACAATTTAGATGTAAATTTAATTAAAAACCAGACTGTTAATCAGGATGAGATAAAAATAAACCTTTATACCTATAACAGAAATAAAAAAATAGATTCAATTCAATTTTATAGAAAAATTAATAATGATGATTATGGCAGATATTATTCGCTATCCTATTTGAACATCCAGCAAAATAAAATTTGGCAAATAAAATATTTTCAATCATCCAAAAGTAAATTAACACAGGTGATTTCTTATTCAACAAGTATAATTCTGAAAGATGGTCATATTAAAACGGATTCACTTTTTTATATGGATGAATCTTTAGAAGCAGAAATTGATAGACTTAAACTCTATTATTAATTGCAGTTTAAAAAATGAAAATATATTTTTTTGTAATATTCTTATTATTTATTGGATGTAATTCTTCCGGTCAAAATAATGATGGTTCAAATACAACTCTGAATAATGATGTAATTCAGAAAAAAGTCCAAATCGATTCTTTAAAAATTTACTTTCATAAGGCAGAAGAAAATAATAGTAAAGAAAATGAAATAAAGTTTATTAACGCATTTCCCAACTCATTTTTGCAATTTCAGAAAACATTTGGATATGATGATTCACAAGAAAAAGGAATGCCTCTTTATAAAGAATCTTATGATTACATTCAATTGTTTTTTAAATCTATCAATAAAAATCCTTCTTATAATAAAAAGATATTCAATTTAGCTATTAATGGCTATTGGAATGCTGATGCAGAAAATTTTTTGCAAATGAATTTAGAAAAATATGTTTCTGAAAATCCATTATTAGTTTGTAAAATTTTGAATGAATATACAATAGAACAACAACAAAGTATATGGAATTTTATTTCTGATGGCATTGAAAGTAAAAAGGAAATTCCAAAATACCTAGATGATATTAAAAAATGTAATGATAAAATATATACACTTGCTGTTAAAAGTTTCAAATCTTCTAAGGGTGATAAAGAAAGTTCAACTTTTCAAACCTATGTTTTAGATACAACAAAAATGAAAACAAATGGCAAAGAGTTTAGAATTTCCGTTTTAGAAGATAGTAAAAATAAAAACGCTGAAAAACACACGGGTTTACCAGTAGTTATAGAAGTTAAAAATGGAAATAAGTATGATAAGATAAATGAAAATAACGACCTCATCTTTAAGAATGATGAAAATTGTGTTATTGGAGAATATAGCAAAACAAGTGTCAAAAATAATTATTTTACTATTGAACAGGTATATTGTAAAGGCTTTTTATATGTTCAATCTTATACAACATTTAAGATAATTGATAATGATAATATTTTCCTGCACAAATATGGTGAAGAATATACAGATCGCAGTAATCCTGATAAGGAGATTCAATCTATAACAAAATCTGAAAAAGATTTTGGAAAAGTCAAATTCGAAAAGGTAACAGAGGAGTTCTTAATGAAATTAGTAAAAGAATAGAATAGAGTTAATACTTTATTTAAATTACCTGTCTAGTAAAAGCATTATTAAATTATTATAGTTTAGATAAGAACAAAATTGATTGTCATGAGCATTTAGCCGCTAAAGAAAAAGGTGATGGACAAGTTGTATATAATGCATCTAAAGATTATTCATAATTACGGATAAATAAAAACATATGAAAAATATCATTTTAGGACTCATATTACTTGCAAATTTTTCATTAGCATGCAAAGGACAGGATAAAGACACTAACAAAAAAGAAAACAAATCACAGAAAACAATCTTCTATACGTCAAAATGTGATGGTAATTATTCGACTGGAGAAAACTTATCCGAAAAAGATAAAAAATGGACTCTCACAAAAGCAGATGTTGATAAAATAATGAGTTTATCAACTGAAATTACTGAGAATGAATTACATTTTGCTTATCCTGTAACACCTTGCAATATTAATATTCATGGCTATCAATATAATGGCAAAAAATATGATTTACAAATAAATGGAGGTTCATACATTTCACTTTTTGATGGAAAGAAAACAATAATATTAGGATGTAATTCTTATGAATGTTCTAAATATTTCCTTAAACCAAAAGAAAACACGGAAGATGAAAATGGAGATGATAAAATTGAAGCTAATAATTCTGACTTGAAAAAATATAATATTGATATTAATAAAAATAAAATTCTTGATTTACTGACCGTAGAAAAAGGAAATTCAGATATAACTTTAAATGCAATTATTGATAATAAATCTGTTCTTATTAAAAAAGTCATTTGTGATAGCTTAAGTATAGAAACCAACGTTAAAAATGGACAATCCTTTAATTTAATTATTGGATATATTGATCAAAATGCGAAACTTTTTAGAAAAGTTGTAATTCCTGTTTTTTATAGAAATAATGATTTTCAATTAGAAAAAATATTTATTTCAATTCTGGGAATAAGTGCAAAAACTGGTAATGAAGAATGGTTTAATAAAGAAAAGGACCATAAAACATCACTTGAAAATTTTGATTTAGATAAGATTTTAGAATAATGAAAAATCTCTTTTTAATAGTATTTACATTTCAATTATTTTCTTGTCAAAAAAAAGACAAGAATACAATAACCAATAATTCAAGTAATATTGTTATGGAAATACCAAAATGCTTAAACGCTCAACTTACGGCAGGTTCTTCTGCTGAAAAAAGCGAAACAGATTATCCTAATTATACATTTAGTGAAACAGATTTAGATTGTTCTATTCCCTTATTAGAAAAAGAGTTACAAAAGAGATCATATAAATTTCCAACATCTGAAGAGTTTGCTAATAAGGTCCTTGAAATTTTTAAAAGAAAAATAGATTATAAAAAGTCAACAAACTATGTATATATAGATGGAAATGATGCTTGTAACAAACAAATTGTTTACAATAAAAATTCTGAAGATGATATGATTTCCAGATCTTATTATCTTGTAAAAAACAAAAGCTTTATTACAGAATTATTATCCATTCCTGAAATTACTGATTATTCTAAGGAGTTTCCAGAATCTAAAAAATTTGAAGAACAACAAGTAAACAATACGCAAGGTGATATAAAAATTGTAAAATGGAATGAAGAAAAAGACTTGAATCAGACAAGGTTGAAAAACATTGAAAAACTTGTCAATAGAAATTTATTTTTATTTAATAATAGAAACGAACAGTTAGTATGGTTGTTATTTAATGATGAAAATTTTTTAGAAATACTTTGTAAAATATATGGTTATGATAAAAATGATAAGATAAATCAATATTTTATAAAGAAAATAGTTACAAATCATAACATAGATAATAATATCGCTTTTTTCATTGGCAAAAACTGCGAGAATAAAGTAAATATTAATCAAAATTTTATTAACTCTTTTAACTCTTATCTAACATCTTCAAAAAAACCAAATGATGCTTTAATCTTAAGAAATATTGCGTCAAGAATTATGAATGATAGTAAGTATAGTGCACTATCTAAGGAAGAAAAAATAAAATCAATAAGTTATTTAGCAAATGTATATGACCCTGTTTTTAAAGCTTTTCATAATGAAGATGCAAATTGGGGTTCCCTTACAATATTAGCTGATGCAAAAGATTTTTATAATACAGATTGGGAAGAGATGAAATCAATTATTATTAAAAATAATTATTACAACCTTCACAACCTTAAAATGGCTTTAGAATATGCTGAAGAATTTGATTCAGTAGGAGCACCAGACTAAATTCTCTATTGTTATATCCAATGAAAAAATTCTTTTTAATATTATTTGCGTTTCAACTTTTTTCTTGTCAGAAGGAAAGTAAAGCAACCATTGAAGATAAAAAAGATATAAATACTAGCAATATCACAAAAATAGAAGATGTTCTAAAAAAACAATTAAATGCTGGTATGTCAGGTTTATTTGAAGAAACCACAGATGGGGAAACCTATCAGTATACCAGTCAGGATTTAGATGCTATAATACCATTACAAAAAGAAAAATTAAAGTTATCTGGATTTAGGTTTCTTACAAATTCAGGGTTCAATGACAAGGTAAATGAAATTTTTGGACGTATAATTGATTCCCAATCTCAATTAAAATATTTATACGCAACTCCTTTAGACAAGTGTGAAAAAAATATAGTTTTTAATAGAAATAAGTACACTGCAAGTATAAATCCCCCATCATATTATATTATCAAAAATGAAAATTTTATTACAGATTTATATGCAATACCTGAAATTATTGATTATCAAAAAAAATACTCTAATATATCTATGTTAGAAGATAATATTAATACTAATACTATAATAGATGGTAACAACGTAAAACTAAATCTGTGGAAAGATGCAGATGATTTACAGAACCGAAGATATTTCAATGAACAGTTATTAGTTAATAGAAATAAATACTTATTTAATGACAATAAAGCAAGTTTGGTTTGGCTAAAGTCTAATGATGAATATTTTTTAGAATCATTAGTTAAGATATTTGGATATACAAAGGATAAGGATTTACTAGGATGGGTAATGAAAAGAAATGAATCTAAAGCAAATGATTTTGTTAACCAGTTTCTTTTTGTGAGAAATTGCAAAGGTGAATTAGAAATAAGAGAAGGCATCTTAAAATATATAGAAGACCATACAACAGAAGATGAAAAAACTCAGAATTACGTAAATGCCATTGCATCATATGATGTAAATGATAAAAATAATAATTGGAATGACAAAGAAATCATTAAAATAAGAGCCTATATAGCCAATACTTATGATTTTTTATTTATGAAATATCAAAATATAGGTAATACTAATATTGGACGATTCAGTTATTTAGGGCTTATTTTTTATAACTCAAATAAAGAAAATAGCAAGGATTGGCAACAAATTGAAGAAAATTTTAAGCAGAATAATTATTATCATTTACCACACTTAAAAAATGTTTCCAGTTTTGCACTAGAATTCGAGTCAGGTGCTTTTTACTAATGTTTAATATGATGAAAAATACTATAATCTTATTTTTTGTAGCAACAAGTTTACTAAGTTGTCAAAATAAAAACCCGGAAATTCAGTCAGAATCAGAAAACACACAAATGAACATAGATTTAATAAAAAAGCACTTAAAACTTCAAGAAAAAATTGAGCTTTCTGAAAATGATACAGATACAACACATTTGTATCATTTAACAGAAATCGATATAGAATTAGGCGGAGAAATAGTTTCACAAGGATTAAAAAACAATAACTATAAAGTTCCTCAAAATAATGATTTTGAAAAGAAAGTAAAAGAAGTTTTTGTAAACAATTGCGATTGTAAATATGCAGGTGTAAAAAAACACAACAATTTTAACACCTATATTCTTAATCCTAATATGGAAAGTAATATTGAAAAAACAGAATATAATTATACTTATGACCATATTTTCAGTTTTCCTCAATACAAACTTATTGTCACTTTACCATTATTAAATGACATTGTTGAAGTGCAGAATAACAATAGTTTAAAAATTCATTTAGACCAAAATACAATTGCAAGAAATAAATATTTATTCAACAATAGTGATGGAGATTTAGCTTGGTTATGGGCTAATGATAAAGAATTTTTGAAAAACTTAGTTATTTATTTTGGCTACGATAAAGATAAAAAGCTAAACGATTGGGTTATTAGTAATTTATACAAAGAATATTTAAAAGAAGGAGTTGATAAAACAAGTGAAATAGGAAATATAATTTTTGTGAAAAACTGTGAAAATAACCTAACAATTAGAAAAGGCTTACTCAATTACGTAGAAAAATATACAACAAAAGATGATGATAAATACATTACTGCTCTTTCTCAATATATGATAAATGAATTATATAACGATGATAAAAAATCATCATTCACAGATGAGGAAAAAGCAGAAATTGTAGCACATATTTCTAATATTGAAATTCAAGGATTCAATAAATATAAAGGAGTAAGTACCAATGCCTGGACTAGAAATGCAAGTACATTATTTTATTTACAAAGCAAAAATGCAATGAATCACTTTGAAATATTAGATATACTTAAAAAACACAATTATTTCGGATTTTCATTTTTAAAAAACTATATCGAAAGCGGAGAACTTGAAAATGAAATCCCACCAACTACACAAGGAGATGAATATTAAAATCAATTGCATTTTTTAAAAATTTAAAAGAAGGAATAAAAACAAGGGAGTTATTATAACTAATGAAAAACCTCCTTCTAATATTACTTGCATTTCAACGATTCTCTTGTCAGAAGAAAAATAATAAGTTCATTTGAAGATTTATAAAAAAGGAAGTTTTTCAAACAGACTACAGCATCAACTGAGTGTATAAAAAATGTATCTTTAGCAAAATAACCGTATGAAAACCCGAATGATCCTTTTATGTTACCTGTTGGCACTGCAATCCTGCTATTCGCCGAAAACAGATATTGAAAAGGACAGGCATCCGGAAATTCCGGAATTCCCGAAATTCTCAGATCCCGATATCTATGCCGAAAAGGTTCTTGACCTTCCGGTTTCACAGAGCAGCAATTGTTATTACCGGCAAAAAGGGGATTATCTGTTCGTTTATAATTATCCCGGACTGGATTATGCTTCCAACGAAACCTGCCGGATCTTCATCATTAAAAACGGAAAGCCTGTTATTTTTGAAAAATGGAAAAGCCGCCCAAGAATTAATAATTTCGCGTTTACAGATGAAAAGGGTGATCTTTACGTCAACAACAGGAAATACCTGGCTCCCGATTATACCCGGAAAAAAGTTTTTCCTGTTTATAACCTGGATAGGGTTCGGGACCAGTATGATCATCTTTTACACCTGGGAGAACAGGAAAAAGATTCTGCCGTATTACAGAAGATCGCTGTAGAACAGAAGCAGCTTCAGGAACGAATTTTAGGCAGGATCAAAGAAATCCGATATATAGAAGATGAGGGAGATTCCACAGTGGCCCGTTCGCTCAGCATAACGGCTTCCTATCTGTGTAATCCCGGTTCTGAAAATCCTTTTTATATTATGCCTCATTTTCTGGAAGAAACCCTGGATGCTTTTGAAATGAGAGATGTCAACTATAAAGATTCCCTTTACGGAAAATACCGCCCCAAAATGGTTCCTGTTCCGGAACAATATAAATTCACCAAAACCATCAGGAAACAGGATACAGACTCCACCTCTTTTGAGGTAAAAGACAAAATTGTAACCGGAAATCAGTGGTTTGGTACCGGAAATCATTTTGTGACCGCTTTTGGCTATTATCCTGTATACATGTATTACTATGATGTACAAAGCAGGAATAAAACCGTCAAAACAAAAGAAGATAATACCAAAATGGTCATCTTATCCATAGCAAAGGCCAGTACAGGAAAATATTTTTTAGTGAAAAATCTGAAAGAAGGAAAGTTTCAGATCTATTTTTTGAAAAACTGATTATTCGTCTTTTTTGGAAGGAACCAAAAACACATCAATCAGCCCTTCGGGAAGTTCGGTTTTAATGTATCTTTCTTCACGGTTGACTTCCATGATCCAGTCTTTGATGATCGGGATCACCACTTCTTTACCCTCCAGATTGGTGATAAAATAGTTTTGTGCCGTCTGATCGTTGACCGATCTTATCACCCCACAGTTATTATCATTCTGATCCAGAATATCAAAACCGATAATTTCGTGGTAGTAGAACTGTTTTCCGGACAGCTTAGGCAGTGTAGCAAGCGGCAGGTAAACACTTTTACCCAACACCTGATCTACGATAGCTTCCGAAGAATTTTTAAGAAAAATATTCAGAGCATCATTTTTGCTCCATGATGATTTTTCAATAAAAAATGGAACCAATAATCCGTTGATTTCAACGAATATTGATTCCAATTTATTGTAAAGCTCGGGTTGATCGGTATCCAGTTTAAGGATAACGTTGCCCGCAAGTCCGTGTCTGCGTGTGATCTTACCTAATAAATAGCAGTCTTCTTTACGCATACAGCGGTTCTTTTTTTAAGCTTCAGTGTTTTCTTCAGTTTCAGCAGCAGGAGCTTCTCCTTCTGTAGCTTCAGCAACTTCTTCAGCAGGTGCATTAGCAGCTTCTTCAGCAGCCTTGGCATCAGCTTCAGCCTGTGCAGCAGCAGCGATTCTGGCTTCGTTTACTTTAACTTCAGCTTCTAAAGCAGCTTTCTTAGCGTCAGCCTGAGCTTTAGATAAACCTTCTACTTTACCTTGTACTTTTGATTCTTTAGCTTCTAACCAAGCATTGAATCTCTTTTCAGCTTCAGCTTCATCAAAAGCACCTTTAGCTACACCACCTTGTAAGTGTTTTTTGTAAAGGGCACCTTTATAAGAAAGGATTGCTCTTGCAGTATCAGTTGGCTGAGCTCCGTTGTTTAACCACTTTACAGCAGAATCAACGTTCAAATCGATAGTTGCAGGGTTCGTAATTGGGTTGTAAGTTCCTAGTTTCTCGATGAATCTACCATCTCTTCTGGCTCTGGAATCTGCAACCACGATGTGGAAGAAAGGCTTACCTTTTTTACCGTGTCTTTGTAATCTGATTTTTACTGACATAATGTTGTGAATTTTACGGGAACTCGTCCCAGTTAAATATTTAAGAGTGCAAAGATAGTAAAAAAGTTTAAAGTAAAAAGCTCCAGGTAAAAAGTTTTGTAAATTCACCGGTGTAATTCCCAAAAATCAATAGTTTTTATCATTTATTTAACAGACCTGCCTATCCGTTTATTCAATTTTTTCTTGATCTTTGATCCCACAAAATTGGAACCATGATAAAGAATCTGTTATTGCTTACGGCAATAATATTTTGCAGCAAAATCCTGCACAGCCAGTCCAGAACTGAAAAAATCGAGAAACTCGCCAGTGCTTATTATGACATCGGCCGCTTTAACGGGAGTATTCTTGTGGCGGAAAAAGGTAAAGTCATTTTCGAGAAAAGTTATGGTGTCAAAAATTTTCAGACGCAGGAAAAAAATACCAATCAGAGCATTTACCGGATCTACTCTACCACCAAATCATTTACCGCTACGGTTATTCTATTATTGGAAAAACAGGGAAAATTATCATTACAGGATAATTTATCCAAATACTTTCCTGATTTTAAAAAGGGAGAACATATCACCATTGAACAGCTGCTGACCCACACCTCAGGAATTCAGAATAATACCGATCCGGAACAGACCAAAGATGAGAAAACATTCCTGAACTATATTGCCGCCCAGCCTCTGGATTTTTCCCCGGGCAGCCAGTGGAACTACAGCAATTCCAATTATTATCTGTTAGGATATATCATCAGCAAAACAGCAGGAATGCCCTACCAGAAAGCCATTCAAAAATATATTCTCGATCCTTTAAAGATGACCGGCACTGGCTTCGGTTTTAAAGCATTAAAAGATAAAAACAAAACGACAGGCTATGATTTTTTATCCAAAAATAACTCCATAGAGGCGCTCGTCTATGATTACGACCATCCTCATGCTGCAGGAGCCATGTACTCTACGGTAGGCGACCTTTACCTGTATGAAGAAGGACTTAAACATTTTAAAATTCTGGATCAGGAAACGCTGAAAAAAGCACAGACTTCCTTCAAAAATTACGGATATGGATATGGCTGGAGCGTAAATCTGATTCAGGGAAAAACAGTCCTCGGGCATGATGGTGCAGGTCCCGGATTTTTATCTTTCTTTGTCGGAATTCCTCAGGATGACATCTCTGTGATTATATTAAGCAATATCCTGGATGGCAGTGCTTCCGAAATATACAAAGGTATTATCTCTTTGATGTACCATCTTCCTTATGACATTCCCCGGAATATAAAGCTTAGTTCAGAGCAACAGCATCAGCTCAAAGGGTTATATCAGTCTTCGGATACTAATTTTTACATTTCCGTCAATGATGGACTCCTAAGCTTTTTTGATTCTAAAGACGGCCACGGAACCTTCCTTACTGCGGAAAATGAAAAAAAGTTTTATGTGGTTAATTCAATGGGTGATAAAATTTATTTTGAGTTTGAAGCGGATAAAAACGGGAATATCACGACTTTAAGAACGATAAAGAATGACAAACTCATCAAAGAAGCCAAAAAAATAAGTCCTGTTTTTCTTTGGGGCGTTACGGGAGATTCCACTCCGGGAGGCTGGGACGGACCGGATATCCCATTAACTCTTTCCTCAAAAAATAAAAATATTCTCGAAACCAGAAATGTCGTGCTGAAAAAGGGAGATATAAAATTCAGAGCCAATAATGAATGGGCTATGGAACTGGGCATCAATGATGCTAATCAGGTGGTAAAACACGGAAAAAATATCAGAATACCAGAGTCAGGAAGCTATGACATCATCCTGGATATGACCAATGAGATCAAACCTGCCTATCAGGTGATCAAAAAATAATCATTTTCACGGAAAAATTAATGTAAGAGCCTGTTTAAGTTTTATTTGAAAAAAATGTATAGATGATTATCAATCCTTGGTTGCTTTTAGATTTGTCGAACCTGCTGGGATTAAAAAATTCCCCACAGATTCCACAAATTTCACAGATGTTGGTGTATATTTTCTCGCGCAGATTTCACAGATGACACTGATGATACAGTATACTTACTATACGCTTAGACGAATCAACGAAGTTGATTCTATCCTTTGCTCCCTGAAATCAACAATATCATTCATAAAACTCTGCATTGTAAAAAACATCATCAGTACATCATCTTTGTTCCTGAAGAATATGATTGAGGTAAAGATTTGAATGTTCTACAAAAAATAAATTTAGAAATTTAATCAGGCTCTAAGTATGGAGCTGGAAGAAAGAAGTGTTGAAGATTTGAAGGATAAGCCCCGCTTTCCTTAAAAAAAACTTTATGAACGTTAACTAGCCGTAACTTCCAGCTTCCCTCTTCCAGCCTCCAGCTTTAATCAAGTCGTCCCATATAGAAAAGCCCCAGACACTTCTGGTTTTCTTCGATGGTCAGGGATTCTTTCAGATGGTCTACAATCTTTGGTGAGCTCCAGTAGCAGCCTATTTCATGGGCAGTACAGGTAAGATACATATTCTGAACCGCCATTGAGGTAGCCGCAATTTCTTCCCATTCAGGCACCATTCCGCTGAAATTCACTACAATGGAGATGACGGCATCCGCTTTATTGATCTTAAAGCCTATATCATTGTACTTTTTCTCCAGGAAAAGCTGTTCCGGCTGTGTGGCTTTATAAATAGCCTGCATTTCTGAAGCCAGTCTTGCTTTTTCTTCCCCTCTGAAGATTTTGAACCTCCAGGGCTTTGTCCTTTTATGATTGGGAGCAAATGTCGCGGAGCTGACAATTTCATCAATCAGTTCCTGAGGAATTTCCGCATCGGTATAATCTTTCGGGAAGATACTTCTTCTCTGCGCTATGATTTCTTTTAAAATTTCTGCTTTATTCATGATACAAAGGTACAACATGAAAGGAAAACGAATTCATTGATATCTCTTTTTTTCAGGAATAACAATTGGAGCGGATTACAGATAGATGAGGAGATGTATTCATTCTGATACGTTAAAGCACCTCAATAATCTGCTGGTGGATATTATTCAGGGTAAAGGCATCACCGGGCTTCATCCCCATCATTTTCCTGGCCATGGGACTTTCGGGGGAAATCGCATAAAAACGATCGCCTTCAAAAAAGAATTCTCCCAACGAAACGGAAATATAGAAGCGGGCTTTATTGGTAATCACCAAAGACCCGAGCTGAACTCTTTCTGTGGCCGCATTCAAAACTTTCGCCATATTTCGTTTGAGATCGTTTAAGGCTCCCAGCTGGCGCTGCATCTGGTAAATTTCCTCCTGCATTTCTTCCCGTATGCTGTCATATTTAGGTGTTTTTTTGATGTCACGGCTCGCCTCCAGCGTAAATTCGATAAAGTTTTTCAGCTTTTCAATTTTCTCTGCAATCACCGTTTTAACGTAATTTCTGATGTCACTTTTTTCAAATACGGTCTTCTCCATAAATCTAATCTTTACATAAAGGTATATTTTTTTATTGAAAGAATTAAGCCATTTTATTCAGACTGTAATTTATTTTAAGGTAATGGTAAAGAAACGGATGGAAGATACAGAATACAACTGTTGATCAAAGCATTAAAGAAAATATTATTCTAAAAATTCAGAAATTTATTCCGGTGGCTGGATATCATCCTTCACCTCCTCTACTCTCATCCGGCCTCGGCATCACATTCCGTTTTTAAAACATCAGCCTGTGTTTTATCCGTAAATGTTATAAATTGCGCAAAAAAACAATATGAAGATCAGCCTGGCAATATTTGCCTTTACCTGTATTTTATCTTTAAGCTCGTGTACTTCTGATGAAGAATCAAAGCGACAGGTTAATTCTGCCTTTCAGGGACAATACAAAGGAACATTCAGCGGAGATGAAAACGGAACCATTACTTTTACGGTATCAAAGGAAGGAACGATGGATGGTGAACTGACCTCTGCTGCCAACAGCAAGGAAACCATAGGCGGGTACGTGAATTTTGACGGCAAGTTTGATATGAACACCAAAAATAATTTTCAGCTCACCGGATACCTGAAACATGACAAAACAGCAGGCGTGTGGAGCAGAAATTCGTTGTCGGGAACCTACACTTTTGATAAAAAATAAAGAAAACGGATATAAAAAAAGAGGCCTTTAAGGTCTCTTTTCTGTTATTGTTTACTGTTCTGCCAGTTTCTTCAGATCTCCGAGACCCTGACCAAACATTTTTTCCATATTAGAATCCATCATCGGCTTCATAGGTTTCATCAGTGCTGTGAGTTCGTTATCCATGATCCAGGTGACTTTTGTTCCGCTTCCTTCAGGCGTTAAAAGGAAAGTTCCTTTGGCATCTCCTTCAAAAGGTTCTTTGAAATGCAGCTTTGTTACCAGTTTCTGATCGGGTACAATTTCAGTCACCGACTGTTCCCCTTCACTTCCCTCTCCTTTCCAGTGATAAGAATCTCCTACTTTATCACCTTCACCGGAATACGTAATTTTAATGTTCTTCACTTCTTTGGAAAAAGGATCCCAGGTATTATAGCCTTTCAGGGAACCTACATGCTGCCATACTTTCTCTTTCGGAGCATTAATGACCACTGATTTTTCAAAATGATAGTCTTTGCTGAAAGCAAGCATCGCGATCACCGCATATACAATGATTAAAAGAATGATGATGCCAAGAATTTTTAAGATTGTTTTCATAGTCTGATATTTTTAAGTTTATTGAGGTTGAAATGATGAATCCTGTCACCAAAATTAATCATTCCATTTTCCCGGCAGCTTTCCATATGACAAGATTATTAAAGGTAAAGCATTTTTGTCATATCCGGACATTCAGGCATTATTTTTGAGCGTTTCAGCTGTGGTTCATCCATGAATCATTACATTTACTTTAAATAAAATTGAAAAATGAATATTTTAACCGAAAAATTTAACACACCATACCACGCAGCCCCATTCAGTGATATTAAAAATGAAGATTTTCTTCCTGCTTTTAAGGCATTAATTCAACAATCGGAAGAAGAAATCAATGCTATTGTTAATAATACCGAAGCTCCCACTTTTGAAAATGTTATTGAAGCCCTCGCCTACTCCGGTGAGCAGCTGGATGTGGTTTCCAATATCTTTTTTAATTTAAATTCTGCCGAGACCAGTGATGAGATCCAGCAGATTGCTCAGGAGGTTTCTCCTATCCTGACGGAATATTCATCAAAAATAGCTCAAAACGAAGCCCTTTTCAATAAAATAAAAAAAGTATACGATGAAAAGGAGCAATACCCCCTGAATGAGGAGCAGGAAATGCTGCTGAATGAAACCTACAAAGGCTTTGTAAGAAGCGGAGCGCTCCTGAATGAAGAAGACAAGGAAAAATTAAAGAAGATCAATATGGACCTTTCTTTGAAATCCCTTCAGTTCGGACAGAATGTACTGGCTTCCACCAATGCTTATTTTAAACATATCACAGATAAAACGGAGCTGGCAGGAATCCCGGAGGCCATCATGGAGCAGTTTGCCGAAGAAGCTAAAGAAAGAAACCTTGAAGGCTGGGTAGTGACGTTACAATATCCAAGCTATATTCCGTTCATGACCTATGCCGAAAACCGTGAGCTGAGAAAAGAGCTGGCCCTGGCTAACGGTAAAAAGTCTTTTGACGGTGGTGAATTCGACAACCAGGAACTGATCAGGGAAATTCTTACCTTAAAACAGCAGAAAGCCGAACTCTTAGGCTATAAAAACTATGCAGATTATGTGCTTGAAGAACGGATGGCCAAATCACCGGTTAAAGTTTTTGATTTTCTGAACGAGCTTTTAACCAAGGCAAAACCTTATGCTTACCAGGAGATCGAAGAACTGAAATCTCTGGCTAAAGCTGACGGAATTGAAGAGATGCAAAGCTATGACCATGCCTTCTACGCCGAAAAACTCCGCAAAGCCAAATTCGACCTGAATGATGAGGAGCTAAAACCCTATTTTCCGCTGAACCAGGTGCAGGATGCCGTATTCGGACTGGCAGGAAAACTTTTCGGACTTAGCTTTGAGGAGAGAAACGATCTTCCGAAATACCATGAAGATGTAAAAGTCTATGAGGTGAAAGAAGATCAGACAGGATATAAAGCTCTTCTGTATGTGGATTATTTCCCTAGAAAAGGTAAAAGAGCCGGCGCCTGGATGACCAGCTATAAAAACCAGTATAAGAAAAACGGCGAAAATTCCCGTCCGCATATTTCCATTGTCTGCAATTTCAGCAAGCCTACGAAAGATACTCCAAGCCTGCTGACCTTCCAGGAAGTAACGACGTTATTCCATGAATTCGGGCATGCTTTACACGGCATGATGGCCGACACCCAATATCCTACTCTTTCCGGAACATCTGTAAAATGGGACTTTGTAGAGCTTCCTTCACAGTTTCTGGAAAACTTCTGTTATGAGCCTGAGTTCCTGAAAACATTCGCCAAACATTATAAAACAGGAGAAGTACTTCCTGATGAAAAGATCGAAAAAATTGAACAGTCCAAAAACTTTATGGAAGGTTACCAGACCCTCAGACAGCTTGGCTTCGGATTGCTGGATATGAATTATCACACCAGAGTCAGCGAACTGGAACATGAAAGTATAAAAGAATTTGAAGACCGGTACACCCAGGCCACCTCTCTTTATCCTTCCAATACCGAGACAGCAATGAGCCCGAGCTTTTCCCATATTTTCCAGGGTGGATATTCTGCGGGATATTATTCCTATAAATGGGCAGAGGTCCTGGATGCCGATGCTTTCCGGTATTTTAAGGAAACCGGAATTTTCAATCCTGAAACCGCCGCGAAATATAAGGTCCTTCTTTCTTCGGGAGGAACCAAAGATCCGATGGAGCTGTATAAAAATTTCAGGGGAAGTGAGCCTAAAGTAGAGAGTCTGCTGAAAAGAGCATTCGGATAAAAGCATCATATGAAACAGGAAATTCATACTCTGGGAGAAGCTTTTATGCAGGTTTTAAAAACCACGCTTCCCTCCCTGGCTCCCGAAAATATTAATGAAATTTTAACCGATAGGGATCAGCCCGAATTTTCATCGTTGTGGATGCAGGCGTATCAGGCTGTGGAAGAAAAGGAAATAGATGAAGCTTTGCGGGATCAGACCGATGAGATCAGAAAGAATATCTTTTTATTCACGTTCAGAACTGCCAGTTCATCAGATCTGCCGGCCTATATTTCCGAAGATTTTGAACTGATCAGTGCTTATTATATCCACAGGATGGAAAACCGGTGGGTGACGGATCTTTTCTTCACCTATCTCAATCATCAGATTCCCCGGGGAACACTGATGAATACGGATAAAACACTGGAGGAACTCATAAAAACGATATAAAATTTTAATGGTTAGTTTGTAAGAACTAATTTCGGAATAAAATAAGGTGCAGGGTGTTCTGCACCTTATTTTTTTTATCATGAATTTCATCTGTTTTTCAGACAAAGGGTTTCATTTTTACGGTTAACTGTATTCGTGTGTTTTATCTTCATCGGTCATCATTTCTCATACTTTTCTTATCCTGTTTTTCTATTACTTCATTATTTAAAAAATTAAAATTTAATACGTCAACTTCTGTCGTTGTATCCTCGTAATTTTGCATTAATCAACAGTCGAATGAAATAATTCTAATTAAGTACCGTTAATGTGGTAGCGTAATCTTAAAAAGTGTTAAATTCGCGAAAAAAATAAACTGATAACTTTAAAACACCTATACATGAGAAAAATATACGGCAGTGTTTTAACTGTGTCTGCAGTTTTAACGATGTCGGCACAGGAAGTGGTATGGCAGAAAGACATCAGATCCTCCACGCAGGATTTCCTAAGCCAGATCACCACGACTATCGATCAGCAGTATCTTATTACCGGAAGCTCTATTCAATCGAAAAACCATTCGCAAGGATCCGGAAGCCAACAACCTAATAATGGATACGATTTTCATTTAATCAAACTCAACCAGCAAGGCGAACAGGTTTGGGAAAAATACTTTTCCGGGGAGAATCATGATTATTTATCCGCTTCGGTAGCCACACAGGACGGAGGATTTCTTCTTTCAGGTACGTCATTTTCCGGGAAAGGACTGGACAAAAAGGACGATTCCAAAGGCGGATCAGATATCTGGCTGATAAGACTCAATGAATTTGGCGATGAACTTTGGCAGAAAACTTTAGGAACCACTTCCGATGAGGAAGCCCGAGCGGTCGTTCAGACTACAGATTTAGGGTTTTTCGTTGCCGGAAATGTGCAGAACTCTTCCAAAGGCTTCGGTTCCAAAGATGTCTGGGTCATCAGACTGGATAAGGATGGAAAAGTACTTTCAGAAATGATACTTGGCGGAAAAGGATTGGATGAAGTAGAGAAAATGATCCCTACAAAGGATGGCGGCGTCCTTCTAGGGATGTATTCCAGAAGCGGTGAAGTTAGGGATACAGGTTCGGGAGGAACTACTGTAAATAAATCATCCTCTGAAAAATCTTCGCCTTCAACAGCCATCAGCCATCAGCCAAAAACCAGCAGCAACTCCGGTGAGGGTGATTACTGGATCGTCAAGCTGGATAAAAACGGAAAAGTGGAATGGGAAAAGAACTATGGAGGAAAAGCAGATGACCACTTAAGAACCCTGGCTGTAACTTCAGCAGGCTACCTCATCGGCGGTGAATCCAAATCCGAGAGATCCGGAAATAAAACCGTAGGGATAGAAGAAGGCACTGATCTGTGGCTGATTGCTTTAAACGAAAGAGGGGAAGAGCAGTGGCAGAAATCCTACAATTTTAAGAACCGTGACATCCTGATGGGCATGAGTGTCATTCATTCAGCCGATGATAAAACTTCTAAAGGAATTCTGCTCGGAGGCTATACCCACGCGGAAGGCCGAATAGAAAAGGATGATGAAACTTTCTGGATGCTGTACCTGGACCATGACGGTAATGAACAGTGGAGAAAGCATGTCAAAGGCGAATCCAGAAAGAAAGAAGAACGGCTTTCCGATATTAAATTAAACAGAGACGGCTCCATTATCCTTGCCGGAACCAGTGCCGAAGAACTCGGAAAAGAAAACTGGAAGATCGTCAAGCTTGGAGACAGTCAGATTGACAAGCTGATCGGAAAGCAGGATATCAAAATCTACCCAAACCCGGTTTCTGATTATGCTTATGTAGAGATCGGCTTTGACTTTAAGGAAGCGGATATTGTGATGTATGATATGAGCGGAAGACAGGTTCAGACGGTGAAAACGAAGAATAAGGTGACGAAGATAAATACACAGAATCTGGTTCAGGGAGTGTATCTGGTAGTGATTAAAACCGAAACGAATAAAACAGCCAACGCAAAAATAATAAAGAAATAAAATGATGAAAAGAATATTGACATACTTTACAACAATCTTTACAATTTTGGGAATAAATGAGATATATGCTCAAAATAATTTCAATCCTGAGCCCACCTCATCTTCTATTGAAAGCTATATAAAATATGAGGCTTCTACTGCCTTAGGAGTTCCATCTGTAGATATTCCGTTATACAAATTAGAATCAGACGATAAAAGATTTCCGATAACACTTTCTTTATCGTATCATCTTTATAACTCCCGTAGTGTGATGGCTCCTACTGAAGTAGGATTAGGGTGGACGTTATTTAAAGGGGCAATTATATCAAAAGAAAGCAATTCGAAAAATAATGAGTACACTGAAATAAATGATTTAACAAAGCAGAATTCAGATCGTTTTTATTATAATATTCCAGGATATAGCGGAATGTTTCAGATATATAAAGATACTGCAACAAATGAATTAAAATTATTTGATCTGTCTGCAAGTAAACTAAGGATTGAGTTTATCCGTGATCAGACAAGTTCTAAACTAATTATTAATTCATTCAAAATTACTGATGATAAAGGCTTGATATATAATTTCAACAACTATAATATTACAGCTTTTCAAAATCATTATTTACAGGATTATAAAAACCAAAGAACATCTTATCTGCCTACAACTATTACTGATGCTAATAACAGAACATTAGTTACATACTCTTATGATCTGAAGACTAAAACAACTTTTAATCCGTATGGTTCAATAGCAATTAAATATAAAATTAATAAGCTTAATACCATTACAACATCAAAAGGGAAACTGAAATTTGAATATGATTACAATGAGGCTGCAGATAACGGAAATAAAAATAAAGAATATTATACGATCAACAATATCTCATTATTTAGTAAGTCAGATAAGTTAATTTCAAGAATTTCTTTAGATATTGATAATATAGGATTGAAATCATTGAAAAAGTTTGATTCAAACAGTCTTCAGGTTGAAAATACATGGTTTAAATATGGAAATGGTTCTGAAACAGAATATGGATATATTGATGATAATGGTTCTCATTTCGGAGTTCAACCATGTTCAAATGGAACTGAATATATAAATCCTCAAGAGTATGTTTATAAGGTTCTTACTGAAATTCACTTTCCAACAGGAGGCAGAGTGGAATATGCGTATGAAGCCAATGAAGAATTTATGGATTATTCTAACAAAGATTATGAAAATGCCGATTCGTATTCAGACCCATTTAATCAGTACTACGGAATTAAGGATAATATTGTATTTGATACTAATATTACAAGAGAATATTCATTTGTAGTTCATGGAAATACTGGCAGATATCCGGTAATTATTAAAAGAGGGTTTGAAGAAGGAGTTGATTATGGCTTTACTAATCATGGGCAGCCCATTCCGTTTACCTTCTCTGTCTTAAATTCAAATAATACTGTAATGAGTACTGATGATACAAATTCCTGTACAAGTACTTCTTCTAGTAAATTCTACAAACTAGCACCGGGTACTTACAAGATCAAAATTAATTCTTGGGGAGGAAGCGGAGATTTTAATATTGTTGGATTAAAATCAGTACCTAAACCTTATAAAAATTTTCATCCTGTATATTATGGGGCAAGAGTAAAGCGAATCACGTATTATGAGGGATCAACTATCCTAAAACAAAAGAAATATGAATACAATTCTTTCACAGATCCTATTTCTTCTACAGGGGTCTTAATCGATGATCCGGTTTATCCATACGTCCTGTACAAAAATGTAAGGGAAACTGAGATTTCGGGTAACCAAACCAATGGATATACGGACTATTATTATAAAACTCCTTACGAATACTTTGTTGGTGGGAATTATAATATATTGTATTTTAATCTGGTTTCACACGGTATTTTAACTTCCAAAAAAATTTATAATTCACAAAACCAATTACTAAATGCTACAGAATACATTAACAATTTTACAGAAATACCTAATGCACAGCCTCAAATAAGTGGTTATCATCAATATATCCCGGCGTACATTTCATCAAAAAAAGAAATAAATACAGTCAGACGTGGTAATTCCGATTTTATTACTACAAAAGAAACCAATTTTAGTCTGGATAATTTTCAGGAAGTTTATTCAAAGATAACTTCTCATAACGGAGATACTCAGGAAACAATTACAAAATACGCTCAGGACCTTTCAGATACCAGACTGATTAATGCAAATATGATTTCAATACCATTGGAAACCGTAATAAAAGATAATGGTAATATTCTATCCATTGATAAAACAATTTTTGGTAATACCACGAATTTCTATCCATCTGCGGTTGAAAATAAAGATTTAGCACAAAATCCTGAAGTACAAGCGACTTTTGATATCTATGATGATAAAGGTAATCTGATTCAGGTAACCAATAAAGCGGGAATTAGTACGACAACCATCTGGGGGTATTATCAGACGTTGCCTATTGCACAGATTGTTGGTGCTAAGTATAATGATATTTCTGCTTTGCCTGTTATTACAGCAGCTATAGCTGCATCCAATGCAGATGCAGATAATAGTTCAAATGAAGCTGCCCTCTTAACTGCCTTAGAAAATCTTCAAATGCACAATGATCTGAAACAGTATCCTGTAACTGTATATACCTATGATCCGTTAATAGGTTTGACAAATTCGGTTTCTTCTAATGGTCTGAAAACTTCTTACAATTACGATGCTTCAGGGCGACTTATTACAGTGAAGGACGGTAACGGAAAAGTACTTAAGGAAAACCAGTATAATTACAAACACTACTAAAAATGAAAAGAATTCTAAATATACTTATCCTGTTGTTTGCAACGGTGTTGTCGTACGCACAGGTCAATCAGTTTTCTACTGATGTAAATTATGCTTATTCCAAAGACTGCCTTAATGAAGATTGCAGCAAAAAAACGGAAGTGATTGAATATTTTGATGAGCTGGGAAGGGGCAAACAAATCATTAATATTAAAGGAAGCCCTTCAGGTAAAGATATTGTAACTCCTATAGAATATGACGGGTTTGGACGTAATCTGAAATCTTACCTTCCTATTCCGCAGAATCAAACCCAAAATGGAGCAGTCTATGAAAATCCTCATGCTAATGCTTCACAGACATATGGTGCGGATTTGTATTATTACAGTTCTACAATGGTGGAAAGCTCACCTATCGGAAAAATTATTTCCTCAAAAAAGCCGGGAGCAGATTACCAGTCACACAACATTACTTATACCTATGAAGTGAATGCTGCCTCGGATGTGAAAATCTATACCGTACAAACAACATGGGAAAACGGAGCAACCAGGGATGTTATTTCGGAATCTTCTTACTATACTGCCGGGCAGTTGATTAAAAATTCAACAAAAGATGAAGACGGGCTTACCACTACGCAGTTTGTGAACGGAAAAGGACAGACTATAATGGTACGTAAAGAAGCCTCTCCGAATGCAGACACTTATTATGTTTATAATAAATATAATCAGCTTATCGCGGTGATCCCGCCTCTTGCCAGTGCACAGCCATTGAACGGAACTACTATTGATAAGCTCTGTTATCAATACAAGTACGACAGCAAAGGAAGAGTAGTAGAAAAAAAGCTGCCGGGAAAAGGTTGGGAATACCTGGTGTATGATAGAGCAGACCGGCTTGTTCTTACTCAGGATGCCAGCCTGGAACAAAAATCTCAATGGTTGCTTACTAAATACGATTTGTTTGGAAGAGTCGCCTATACAGCAATTATTTCAGGTGGAAGCAGAAGTAATATGCAGGCTCAGGCAAATGGAAATCTTATTGTAGAAAGCAGGAATACCGCAGGTTTCACGCAGGATGGAATGCATATTCAGTATACCAACAACTATTTTCATATTCTTGAGAAAGTTCTTACCGTTAATTATTATGATACTTATCCCTCTCTTCCTCCGGATATAAGTATTCCAGAGCGGGTTTTAGGACAGAATGTTTCATTAGGCACTAAGACTTTGCCTACAGCTACTTATACCAAAAATATAGAAAATGACAGTTGGACAAAGAATTTTATCTGGTATGATACAAAAGAAAGGTCAATTGGAGTTTATTCTTTTAATCATTTAGGCGGATATACAAAAACAGAAACAGAAATTGATTTTTCAGGAGTTACACAACGTTCCGTAACAAAACACAAAAGGTTGGCCACGGACACTGAAAGAATTATTACAGAAACATTTGAATATGATACCCAAAACAGGTTGTTGGTTCATAAACATCAGGTAGACAGCAACCCAGTTGAGATTCTGTCTCAAAATTCATACAATGAACTATCCCGTCTTACTAACAAAAAAGTAGGAGGAACTTCAGTTGCTGCTCCTTTGGAGAGTATTGATTATACTTATAACATCCGCGGATGGCTGACTAAGATTAATGATCCCAAAAATCTGAATACTAAACTTTTCGGATATGAGCTTAAATACAACCAGGTAGAAGGACTGGAAACTCCGAATCTTGATTTTCCTGATCAGAAAGTAAAACCAAAATACAATGGAAATATTGTCGAAGTAGATTGGAAAACCAATACCATACCAGGAGATCATCTCAGAAGATACGGTTATGTATATGATGATTTAAACAGGCTTACGGCTGGATTTTATCAAAAAGATAACAATCCTTCTGCAAAAGAATATTTTGAGAGAATAGAATATGATTTAAACGGAAACATCACCCATCTGAAAAGATCAGCAAATGCATACATGGGGACAGCATTTAAGATAGATGATCTTACATATGCATATTCAGGCAACAGGCTGACTTCGGTGACGGATTCTTCTTTAGATTATGGGGGGTATCCGGATACATCGGGAAATACAATTACCTATTATGACGAAAGCGGAAGTATAAAAAGCCATAAGGATAAGGGAATTCTTGATATTACATACAATTATCTGGATCTTCCAAATCGCATTATTTTTGATAAAACATATCTGCCAAGATTTGGAGTTGAAGGAACTTTTAATGTAAATACCCAATATCTTTATCGCGCTGATGGAGTAAAACTTAGAAAAGTATATACCTTCGGATGGGGAAAAACCAATATCGAAACATATACAACCACGGAATATCTGGACGGTTTTCAGTATGAAATCACAAATTCAGGCGGAAAACCAACCCAGTTTATACCTTTAAAATTTGTACCCACAGCCGAAGGCTATTACAATTTTGAAAATAATAAGTATATTTATAACTATAATGATCATTTGGGAAATGTACGTTTGAGTTATTTTAAAAATACAAACGGCAGCGCAGAAGTTCTTGAGGAAAACAATTACTATCCTTTTGGTCTGAAGCATGAAGGGTATAATCTTTTAGATGGAAACCCAAGTTATAAATATGGTTATAACGGCCATGAGTTGCAAGCAGAAACAGGCTGGAATGATTATGGTTTTAGAAATTATATGCCGGATATTGGCAGATTCGGAGTTGTGGATCCTCTGGCAGATACAACTTTGGAACCTTATTCTTATGCCAGTAACAACCCTGTGTTCTTTATAGATTTTCTTGGACTGAAATCCTTACCTCCTAGCGATGGTGGCGGATATTCTGTCGGTCAGGTATGGACAGATGGAGAAAGTTGGTGGCAAAGAGAGAAAGAAGGATGGAAAAATACAAAAACACAGGAAAGAATTATTGATGACATAATATTAAAAGGTGGTGCTTCTTCCTTTATGAAGGAAATATCAGATGTGATACTCAATTGGGGAAAAAAAGTGGATAATATGCTAACCCAGGCATTTTTTGGCTTCAATTCACTTAAATCTTTTAATAACTATCAAAGAAACCTTTCACGGTATGATGCAGCGGTTAAAAATAGCAAAGGAGCACAGGAGGTTGAAGCTTTTGAAGAGTTCTTATTTCTGGAACTTCCTGCTTCTTTTGCCGGTGAAGGACTGATTGTAGCAGGATGGAGGGCTGCCAATCTTTCAAGATTTGTATGCAGACCATTAAACACATTAAGTAAAGGATTGATAAAAATCTGTTTTACAGAAGGTACTCTCGTTGCCGCAGAAAAAGGTCATAAAAAGATTGAAGATATTAAAGAAGACGATCTGGTTTGGAGTTACAATGAAGAAACAGGCAAAAAAGAACTGAAAAAAGTAATAGCATTATCCCGCAACACTTCTTCTTCCTTAGTGAAAATTTCCGTAAACGGAACATATATTACCTGTACACCGGAACACCCGTTCTACGTCAACGGAAGCTGGATAGAAGCCAAAGATCTTACCAAAGGAATGCTTCTTACCACTTTACATGGAAAAACTTCTCCTGTAGAATCTATTAATTTCTTGGCTGAGAAAGTAAAAGTCTATAACTTTGAAGTAGAAGGCAACCATAATTATTATGTTTCTGAGAAAGAGATATTAGTGCATAATGATTGTGGTGTGAAGGCAATTATTGAAGCGATGCCTTCCTCATTAAAAAAGTTAAATATGTGTAAAGACTTTGCCTCAGGTTTAGTGGAAAGGATGACAGAGCAAGGTATAAAAGGAGAGATCGTTACATTAAAATCATCAAGAAATATTTGGTCCGATGTTTTTAATATGAACATTAGTACAAATGGTGATCATGTTGGTGTGAAAGTTGGAAATATGGTTTATGATAATTTATATCCTCAAGGAATCAAGTATACTGATTGGATGATGGATTTACAAGTAGGCTCACCAATAGTACAAGGGCCATTTTTAACACCTTTTTAAATTTTAAATTATGACTATACACGAACTTTTGCCTTATATTGAACAGAGGCCTTTAATGTATTTAAAGAACAAAGATATTTATCTTCTAGATTCATTTATTGGAGGATATTTATCCTGTCAACAAATTTATGACAAGAATTTTAATGATATAAACTTTCAGTCAAATTTTCATGAATGGTTAAGAATAAAGTTTAATTTCGAATTAGGTTTTACTTGGGCTGATTATATATCTAAAGTAAGCCAGAATGAGAATTTAAACTCAGTTGATGTATTCTTTAGAGAATATTATTTATTTAAAAAGGAAGAATAAAAAATGATAGATATTCCTTTACTTTTTTAGTAAAGGAATATTTTTGTTTTAAAAGAAATCAAACGTCTATAACTTTGAAGTAGAAGGCAACCATAATTATTATGTCTCAGAGAAAGGGATATTGGTGCATAATACTTGTTGGAATGAAAGATTAGCAATGTTTATGGAATATGCAGCAAATATTGAAACAAAATCTTTAACATCTCAGGAGGCAACTATCACTCATTTAGAAAATGTTTTTAAAATGCTAGATAGAACAAGAACAGATGATAGGATACTTAAATTAATTGCAGATGATATGAGTAATGTTAAGTCTGTAGGTAAAGGAATAATAGAAATAAGTCAAAAGAATGCGGGAGATGCAACTCTTGTATATCCAAATGGAGGCTTCCAAATATTTCAAAAAGGAAAAATAGTTATTAATAAAATAAATGGGAGTTCTTACTCAATTAAAATTTATTAATAAAGAAAACTCTTTAAAAACATTTAGTGACATTTCGAATGCTTTAGACTACATGAAGTACCTTTCTAAGGTAACTTCTGATTTAAAGTATGCATCATATCATTACTTTTTACACCGATTAAAAGAAATAGAATTTAATTATACTCATTTTTCATTCGGTTTGGTAGGAAGTTATCCGAATTATTCTGAAGATAATCTAAGTATTCGTTGTGATTTCGGAGGCTTGAGTATCATGAATAAAAAAGTAAGATATAATTGTCTGATAATTTTTAATAATGACGGATCGTGTAAATTTTCTTTTTATCCTGAAGAACCGGCATGGAACGAAGAAAAAATATGCCCCAAAAGAGATGTTGATAAAATTATAGAATATATTCTAAATCTCAAGGTAGATAATTATGATGATATTCCATTAATAGAATCATAAATTTAATTAGAAGAGTAGTTTTAAGCTACTCTTTTTTATCTTTTAAACTGGAAAACTCCTCCTGTAGAATCTATTAATTTCTTGGATGAGAAAGTAAAAGTCTATAACTTTGAAGTAGAAGGCAACCATAATTATTATGTTTCTGAAAAAGAGATTTTGGTGCATAATACTTGTTGGACAGAAAGACTTGCAAAATTTATGGAATACGCTGCAAATATTGAAACTAAATCTCTGACCTCATAAGAAGCAACTATCAATCATTTAGAAAATGTCTTTAAAGTGTTAGATAAAACCAGAACAGATGATCGGATTTTAAAATTAGTTGGAGAAACCAATGTAACTGTTAAAGATGGTATTAAAACAATATATCAAGCTGGTAGTGCAACTGGAGGAAATTACACTAAAGTGATGCAGAATGGAGGGTTTCAGATATTTATAGACCATATATTAGTAATTAATAAATTGAAATAATGCATATCGAAAATTTAAAAATGACACTGTTTAATTTATATTGCAGTACTGGCGTTAATCCTTTTTTTGAATTTCTGTATTTTCAAAATGGAAAAATTATTGCAGTCGATAAGAATGTTCATATTGAAGGTGATGAAAATGAAATAATAGTTTTTTTTGATGAAAGTTTATACTTATACCCAAAAGAAATACAATACCTAACAAAAGATAATACATACAGAACTTTTCAATCAATTGATTTTGCGCTTGAATATTTTAAGTATATTGTTAGAGCAACTAATGATATTAGATTTGAGTTATATCATTATTTTTTATATAAATTACAAAAAAATGGAATTATAAATCTTTCGTGGGATTTTCATTATACAAATAATGAAAATATGGAAAGTATAATACTTAATCTTAGCATCTTTGATTTAATAAAAGAAAATAAAAAATTATATTTTAATATTGAAATACTATTTTTTAAAGAAAATACATGTAGGGCGAGGTTTATTCCTGAAAAACCGGCATGGAATGAAGGAAAAATATGCCCCCAAAAAGATGTAGATGAAATTATAGAGTATATCCTTAATCTAAATGTAGATACTTATGAAGATATTCCATTAATAGAATCATAAAAATAAACAAAGAGACTGATTTTTATTCAGTCTCTTTGTTTATTTAAAGGTAAAAGTCTATAACTTTGAAGTAGAAGGCAACCATAATTATTATGTTTCTGAGAAAGGGATTTTAGTCCATAACACTTGTTGGGAACAGAGAATGGCTCAGTTTTTAGAATATGCTGGGAACATTGAAACAAAATCTCTTACTGCTGCACCTGCAAAAGGTTATAATGTTAGGTACTTTGATAAAAAGGTGAATTTTTTGTAACAGATCCAGATGAATTAAAGAATCAATCCTAAAATTATTCAAAATATCCTTAAATTTATGAAACAAATAATATTTATTCTAATAATTTTTGGTCTTTATTCTTGCAATATACAATCAAAGAGTAACATAGGTTATAGCTATAGAATTGTTAAAATAGATTCTATTGAAAATGTATATTTAATATATGCGGAAAGATCAGATGTTAACATAAAAAATACCGTATTAAAAATAGTATCTGCAAAGACTGAAAAAAATTGCAAAAAAAATAAGCGAATTGCCTTAGAAAATAACTATAAATTAAATGTTTTCTCTTTATATCCTAAAAATTTAGTTTCGCATAATCTCGGTGGTATAACGTTTAACGGAGTATTAATTCCTTTTGATAAGGATTATAATATAAAAAAAGATTTATTTATTACTGAGGATTTAAAAGGTCTTTGTTATAGAAAATGGTAGTGTCTCACTAACTGTGTAAGTTAAAAAGTTATTCTGGAAATTTTGAGCCTTTATAGCTCAAAAAATTTTACGGAAATAACTTTTTATTATTTTTAACCATTACATAGTTATGATCGACAAAGAAGAATTACTAAACAACAAGGATTTCTACAAATC
>JAITMC010000027.1 GCA_031277615.1 Chryseobacterium sp.
GCGCCGATGGTACTGCTAACGCGGGAGAGTAGGCCGCCGCCAGTTTTTATATTATTAGAAAGTCTCATACAGTTTTGTGTGAGACTTTTTTTGTTTTATATGTTTAATCCTCAAATCTGTACCTTCTCCGCAATCATTCCTCTATAATAAATCATCCTACATAAATTTCACAATAAATAATGGGAATGTGTATCTGGAAAGAGTTTATATTCCATCATAAGATGGATAAAGAATCATTAACAGGTATTTTAATGATAACATCTGTTATTCAATAGCGATGGGTTTTAACCCATTGGAAATAAAAAAATATTCTTCCTCTCTGGCTTCAGCCAAAATTGATTAATCATTGCCAATCTTTGCAGAATAATCCGTTGATGTTTTGGCTAAAGCCAATGGATTTTTGTTTTATGATTTGGGGTGGGCTGAAGCCCGCCCCTATTGAATAACCAGATTATGTATTTATAGGTTGTCATTTATCAAATAGATCAATAAATAATCCACGGGTAAATAAGACCATTAATGTATAATTTAATAATGTCATCTGTTATTCAATAGCAATGGGTTTTAACCCATTGAAAAATAAAAAAATCTTCCTCCGGCTTTAACCCAAATTGATTAATCATTGCCAATATTTTGCAGGATTACACGTTGATGTTTTGGCTAAAACCAATGGATTTTTGTTTGATGATTTGGGGTGGCTAAAGCCCACCCCTATTGAATAACCCGGTTATGCTTTTATTATTCGTCTGTAATCAAATAGCTCCAGGCTTATAGATCAATCTATAATATGTTTTTTGATCAATAAAATTAATATTGGTATTTTGGAGCTCATTTTATATTACCCTATTACCGATTATTCATTGTTCATCGACCGGAATTATTACTGATGACCCCATTCCCTAGCCCTGATAGCAGCGGTTACCCCACAGCAAACGAGGGCAGAGCGAATGGTTTGGTAATGGCAAAGGCATGGCGCGAGGAGTAGAAGCGGATAGCAGGATCAAGCTCCTTATCATCTATGATTTCTGATCCTCTGTTTTTATAACAAGGAAAAATAATACTTTGTTGTTGGGCCATTTTAATTCGGACCTATTGTGAAAACTACCTGTGTGCTATAGGCTGCAGCAGGAATCGTTACTGAAACGCCGCGTATTTCCAGCTGTACATTGATTGCAGAATAGTTGACACTGTTATCTACTCCCAATAATCCGCTAAAGTTGATGGTGGAAAGGGTAGCGGATGTTGCCTGGGGGATTTCTATAAAGTTTACATTGCCGCCATTGATGGTAGCTGTACACAATACACAAAGGCCATTGATCTTAGTAGTACCACCGCTTCTTTTAGCGTAGAGATGCAAATTGCTGTTCCAGGTAATCGGAACATAGTGCATGCTGATTCTGGCTCCGTTAGTGGCAAGAAGACTGAGGATGGAACCTGGTAAGAGACCGGATAGGGTTAATTGGTTGGGATTGTCATAGGTTCCGGTATAGTTGGTGCCTGCTTCCGTAATTGCAGGAACGGCCACAGCCCAGTTGGTTCCGGAGATATTCAGCGTTTGTGCTTTAAGATAACTGCCCATCAATATAATAATGTATACATATGATTTCCGGATAAGGTAATTCTTATTTTTCATTTTCCTGCTTTATTCTGTGATGGTATAGATAATATTAATGGCGTTATTAGACTGCGGCATTATACTGCCGTAATTACCGGGAACTACTGAAAACGTAAGTCTATGACCATTGTTGGCTCCATTGCCCGTATAAGCACCTCCAATACCGCTGATAATAGTCACAGGCGTCATCGTAAGCGTTACCTGTCCTGAAGGTGTTCCCAACGTTCCTCCTCCGGCCCCTGAAGCTGTGGCAGCCTGTACTCTTATATTCACGCCATCAATCATTTTATTGACGGATGCTGTAATTCTGCGGGTAAGTCCTCCGGCTGTGATAGCAGAGGTATAATTGATCCATTTCGAGGTATTGGGAGCAGGGTTTATCAGTGCATTTCCAGCTTCCGTAGGAGCCGTAAAATTTAGAGCAATATTTCCTGTTGGTTCAATATCCATTAAAGTGACTACTGGCAGAGTTATGGAAACCGTAGTACTGGCACTGGCCGTCTGGGCGTACAGACTACCGGATAAAATAAAATACAGGAAGGGTAATAGGAGGGATCGCATCAGCATTATTTCTTATTTTTTATTTCGTTATAGCCTACTTTCAGGGATTCCTGCTGGTATTTGATTTCTGTAGGCTGCTTCACAACGGTAACATTTATTTTTTTTGTTCCGGCTGGCTTTAAGCTGAACTGAAACCGGTCCGTTGATATTTTATACCGTTTATCGAGACCGTTCCGGTAAATTCGGACTGTCCATTCTCCCGGACGGAGATAGGTGAAATCAAAATCTTCACCGATGAAGCAGATTTTACGATACGTCTGATCATTGCCGGTGGCTTCTATAATAATACTTTCTCTTTTCTTTTTTCCTTTTTTTACAGGTAGTTGCTCGGCATCTTCCTTTTCGTGAAACTGAATATGTCCCTCTACTTTAGCCGCTGTTGTTAGTCCGAAATTGAAAAAATTTTCTTTATCGGAAAGGGAAAGGGCAGCCGGTAAAGTAAGGGTAGGAATATCATTAATTTCAGTGGTTGAACGGTCTATTTCTAAAAAATAACTGCCCGGGATCACATTTTTAAACTGATAGTTCCCTTCCTTATCTGTGATGGAAAGATAACTTCCCAGCATAAGTTTTATTCCTTCTGTTTTTTTTATGCCGAGGTTGCTGATATTCCCTGACAGAGAAATATATTCTGCGGTTTTCTGCACGGGAATGTCAGGACGCCAGGTATACCGTATTGAAAATATAAAATCTTTGTTCCCTATTTCTCCACGCTGTAAAGAATATCTCCCGGAAAGATCCAGTTCATTCCCGGGAAATAATTTCTGGTTCAGCAATACCTCAAATAAATTCCGGTCTTTAAAATAATCTTCAGGTATATAATTGTTCTGATAAAAAACACTTAGGTTGGTCTTATCTGAAAACCTGCTGAAAATTCTTGCTCCGTAATAGATGTTTTTCTGATTCTGTAACTGATATCTGGAGCTGATGGCATAGCTTCCGAAAAGATTAAAAAAAGTTCTGAATTTCTGAAACGAAACATTGGCGGAATAAAAGCTGGAATTCCCACTGAACCCCGTCAGATAATTATCTGTCTTACCAAACTGGCCCTCAAGATTGACCTGAAAGATTCCGATCTGCTGATTGATGCTCAGTTTGAAAAAGTTTTCTTCATAATCAAACTGCCTGGGCTCCAGACGGTCCTGATATTTCTGATAGCCATTATTCAGAATGACAGAGCCATTCGGCAGATACTGATACTGTACTCCATACTGAATGTATTTTCTGTAAGGAGCGGCCAGCAATAAGGTATCGCGACGGAAATTTTTTGCATCCTGCATATAACTGGCAAATACACTGAGTTTTTTGAACATATTATAGTAGATATTCCCATTGAAGGTGCTTGTATTGGTAAAATATCCTGCAAATTGCGGACTGGTTTTCATGTACATTAAACTTCCGTTGAGCTTTTTAAAGATAGCTTCACCCTGTAGCAGATATGCGGATCCGTCCGTTTTGGAGGTCGAGCTGTAGGCCAGTTCCCCGGAAAGGTTGATGTTTTTTGAAATTCTGAATTTGCCTTTGGTATAGGGAAGGTGGGCATCAGAATCAAGCCGTGCTTCCCCATAGTTGATGGCTCCTTTTCTCGGATTTTTATAAAGGTAGCCTACGGAAAGCTCTGATTCTTTTCTGATTTTAAAGGTTGAATAAAGATTCAGTTCATCTTTGATATCTCTGAAAAACCTGGGATGATTATAAAATCCACCCAGACTCACTTTCCTGAAGTCATAACTTACCTCAGCTCCGCGCCCGTATCTCGCAAACTCTGTTAAATAAGACGACGAATAGGTTTTATCTCCAAGATGAACAAAAAACTGATCCCGTTTATAGTTCACGAAATATTCTTCATATTGGGTAAATGAATTGAGCTCTACGGGATTATGGGTTATAGCGCGGAATTCAACCTGGTTTTTGTTTTCTTTATCCAGAGTTCCTTTTCCATACACTTCACCCTGAAATCCGTCATGGTAAATACCTCTGTTCTTCATGCCGATGAAAGACAAAGACGCCGCGACCGGAAGTCTGTGATAAATATCGCTTTCTACGGGCTTTACAGCAATAACCTGCGTGCTTACATAAACATCTTCATTTTCTTCAGGATCATCAAATGAGGTGGCGGAGAGATTGAGATTCAGCACCTCATTCCGGCTAAGCTCCGGGCTGGTTGTTTTATGGATATGAATAACCTTTGATTCATTAGGTCCCAGAATAACGGATGTTGCTTCATCAATAAGCGCATTTTTACTTTTCAGAATAAGATTTTCCGTTACATTTCCGTTGTTTTTTAATAAAAATGAAGAGCGGATTGTTTCTCCTGCCCTTATAAACTCGGGAGAATTTAAGGCGGTAACCGATATTTTTCTGCTGCCGGAAATGCTAACCGGTACTGTTTTTATAAAAGATATTCCACTTTGAAGTTCCTTTATATTCAGTGTTACGGTATAATTTCCTTTGGCGGTTTCTGCTGCAATACGTAAGGGAACCAGATATACTGAAGCTTCCTGAGGAGCGAGCCGGAATTCTCCTTTAGATAAAATAGGAATGATATTGGGGTTTGAAGTGCTTACTAAGATCTCATAGACCTTATTTTCGGCAGACAGATTGTCTAACGGGAAAGGAACAGAAGTAGACATTCCGGGCATCAGGCTATCTTTTTTACTGCTCAATCCGGGAGATTGCTGCTGAGAAAAAATATATACCGGGAATAATAAGAGGATAATAAATGATGTCCAGAGTCTAATCATTTTTTACTTCTAATTCCACATTGAGGGCGAAGGCATTTTCATCTTCGTCTGTGGTCATTATCGTAGCACTATATTTACCTGCGGGTACTTTACTGATGTCGATTTGAAATGTTTTAGAAGTATCAGGAAGCAGTCCCATTGTCAAGCTGGAATAAGTACCGATTTTTTCACCCGTTTTACGGTTGTAGATCTCAATAGATGCCGTCGGTTTACAGTAGATGTTGCCTTTATTGGCGATGGCAATATGTACGGTTTGTCTTCCTTCCTGTTTTTCTACTTTTACACTTTCAAATTTAAGGTCCGGTTTGGCCTTTTCTGTTTCGTAATCTGTAATAACCTGGATGGCATATCGTACGATAGACGTAATGCTTACCCCCGATTTCTGATCACTGGGCTTGATATCGTCTACAGGCTCTACAATGATGACACTCCAGTAGCTTCCGGGATCTATGGGTTGGGAGGGAACAGTAATTTCATAGAATACCTCTGTTTTTTCTTTTCCTTTCAGGGTCACAAGATTGGTATTAAGCTTAATCCAGTCACCATTGGTCCGTTTATTAGTATGCAGTGCGGTATAATGCATGGTTCCATCTGCTTGATAACCGAAATCCTGTAAGAATAATTTTACATTCCTGGGGCTGTTACCCGTGTTTTCGATTGAAATTTTTCCTTTGTAGATCTTTCCGTTTTCTATCTGATAAGAATGCGTAAGCCCGTTAAGAATCACAATACCGGCATGTAAAAAGCTGAACTGCAAAACCAGGGTGATCAAAAGAAGAATACGCTTTGTCATTATATAAAATAGGGTGTTTAATCATTAATAATACAAAACCAGGAAGAAACTGTATGACAATTTCTTCTTGTTTTTTGAAAGGCAGAATAAATCAGGCTATAGCCTAATTGTCTGATATGGTATAAGTAACAGTAGCTACGGTAGAGGCAGTTGCCTGTAAATCTGCGTAAGCCGCAACTCCTCCGGGACCACTTCCTGCTGCAAGAGCATAGGTAAGATTATGCCCGTTATTGGCTCCATTTCCCGTATAGGCACTTCCTATTCCGGATATAATGGTCTGGTCAGTAGTGCTTAAAGTTAAAAGTCCCGTAGAGTTCCCTAATGTTCCCCCTCCGGATCCTGTAGCAGTGGCAGCGGTAACGTTAATATCAACTCCCGGAATAGGAGCATTTATTGTTACACTCACGTTACGGGAAGGATCAGCCACAGATTTTATGGAGGAATAATTCAGCCACAGTGTAGAGTTCGCAGTACTTGGAATCACAGGGTTCCCTGCTTCCGTAGGAGCGGTAAAGCCCAGGGTAATGTTTTTCGTAGCGGCAGGTTCAATGTCAACCAGGGCGACTTCAGGGATAGAAACCGTGATGGTATGATTATCCGTATTCGTATCCTGCGCCTTCAGGTTTCCGGAAAAAGCCGTTGCTAGAAATACTATTGCAAGAGGTAAGTTAAATTTTTTCATGGTGTGGGTTATTTAATGAAGTTAAATTAATAATAATCATTAAAATATGAAAATAATTTTCTATTTTTTGAATATTTTTAATTAATTATTTGCTATATAGTGTTATGATTGTGAATTATTGTGTTAATACTCAAACAAACTATTATTTAAACGATAAATAAGGTCATAAGAAAAGCCCTATGCTAAAAGCATAAGGCTTTGATCTGTGCCTGAATAACTCCTATATCCAGTGCGGATCTGAAACAGAGGCTTTTCCGTTCTCTATTCTCCCTGCAAAATGCCAGAGTGAGTCTCCCAAAATGATTTTCAGGTCATACCAACCCTTGTTTTTACTCAGATCAACTGTTATTTTTTCTTCAGTTTGCTCTATGGAGATGCTTTTACGGGTCTTTTCGTACAGATCTTCCAGTATTAAAGTGGTATTTCCCTGCTTTCTCTGCCTGAAAACAATTTCAGCCTTATGCTCAGAAACTCCGTTCACAAAAAGTACTTCCGTCTCAGGAATCAGGCTGCCTTTGAATTTCCTGAAAAAACCGTTAGGCCCGAAAATTTCACAGTCGTAATCATGATGGAATATTTCATGTTTTATTTCCTGTTGAGCATACAGGGCATAGGAATAATAAGAAGCTCCTTTATTGAACATAGCCCTGTCACAAACGATCAATGGAACACCGTTTTCTTTCAGGTTCTGCATATGGATCTTCTTCTTTTCCAGATTGACCTGGAAGTGATAAGGAAGCGCGTTAGATGGCTTGCTTCCTCTTTCCTGGATATCGAGAAGCTTTTCATTAAGTTCATTTTCAGCATACCATTTCAGGTCCGGCACCGGTTTGCTTTTGGCTGCATTAATGGTTTTAGCATATTCTTTCTGATCAATATAATCCATCTGGGGAGCTTTTACATTGGATGCATTGAATGCCGAAGTAAGATCTCCGCAAATTGCCCTTCTCCAATCGCTGATGTTATCGACTGTAACATCTTTGCCTGATTTTTTCTTGATAAATTTTTCAAGGAACTGAAGCACAGAAGTATGGTCTGAAACCTCAGAATTAACGAATCCGCCTTTTGTCCACGGGGAAGCAATAATCATAGGGACCCTGTATCCCAGACCTACCGTACCTTCAATCCGTTCATAATCCTTCAGCGGAAGGGTTTTCATATATTGCTGGGCCCGGTCTACATATTCCACCCCTTCCTTACCGTTCATATCAATAGGCTGATACGGATTTAAAGGAGGTGCGAAAGGCAGAACGTGGTCAAAATATCCGTCATTTTCATCATAATTGATGATGAAGATTGTTTTTTTCCATACTTCAGGATCTTTGGTAAGAATATTCAGAACCTCTGAAATATACCATGCCCCATACCACGGTGATCCCGGATGGTCGGAGAAATGTTCAGGAGCGACCAGCCATGAAACCAGCGGAAGCTTCTTTTCCTCCACATCTTTCCGGAACTGAAACAGGACATCACCTTCAGGAACGACAAGTCTTTCCCCATGTTCATCCTTTCCGATTTCCAGTTTTCCGTAATCAGGATCTTTGCGGTTGGTGGTAAATGCCTTTTCATGAAGATTTTTTTCCTTTTGTGATAATCGGGAATAATTTTTAGGATGATACAGAACCCGGTCTTCCTCCAGTTCGCGGATCATCTTTTCCAGTCTTTCCTTCTGTTCCGGTTTCTTTTGAATTTCCTGCTTCAGATGATCAATCATCCTGGGAATATGCTCATAATAACCTTTTGAAAATTTGACATTGAAATTGGAAAACCACTCAATAGGATTGTCCGTAAAATTACTCAGCCATGCCTCCTCTTCACCGGACATCCCTTTGGGAAGACTGATTTCGTTCTGGTAAATTCTCCAGGAAACATGCTGATCCTCTAAAATTTCAGGAAAACTTTTCCAGCGTGCCTGTCTGGCCTTTTCATAATCAATATTTTCATTGAAAACATTAGCCTTTACTTTACCGTTTTGCTGCTCACGGAGTGTTCCGGACCAAAGGAAAAGTCTGTTGGGGGTAGTTCCTGTGAGTGAAGAGCAGAAATACTGGTCAAATATGGTAAACGCATCTGCCAGCTGATAATAGAACGGAAGGTCTTCACGGTTATAATATCCCAAAGTAAGCGGAATGTTTTTATAATCCTTATTTCCGGAGGCCTTTGCCTGAAGCCATTGATCGTACTTTCCGTTATTTAAAGCTTTCTGCTGATCAGACCATGAATGAGGAAGTGAGCTCATCCAGGTAGACTTTGTATTTCTGAGATCCAGTCTTGCCGGCGCCGCATATTTTCCGGAATCTCCCTTCTGAAAGAATACAGAATGCCCGTCCTGCTTTATATAAGCCCTTTTGTCTAAAAATCCCCTCACTCCCTTAAGAGCACCGAAAGCATGATCAAAAGAGCGGTTCTCCTGCATCAGGATCACCACATGTTCGGCATCATAAAAAGTAGACTGAGCCGCCGGCTTAATGGTAAGAGCTTTTAAAATGGAGGGATGAAGAACACTGGAAGTTCCCAACCCTGCCAGCAAAAGGCCCGATTTTTCTAAAAATTCTCTTCTGTTCATAATCTGTCGTAATAGAAAGAAACCGCAAGTTAATAGGATTTTCCTGCGGTTTCGTGATTTTTATCAATTATTTGGTCTGAATTTGAAGGCTGCTTATTAAGATCAGTTCAGGGACAATAATTTCCAGCCTTCTTTATGTTTTTAGGTTTTACTGAAGCCACCAGGGTTGGGAACTGATATTGTCGTTTCCTCCGTACTGAGCATTCAGAGCTGCTTTCAGGTTGTTGCTGTTGTAGTTATACTCCGACTGCGGATATCTGAATCTGAGCGGTGCGGAAACTCCGGTCTGTAACGGATAATCAGGAAACCCGGTTCTCAGGTAATCGAAATAAGAAGTCCATTGTGCCTGGTGGAACATCGTCATATATTTCTGCGTCATGATTTTCTCAATACGGTTTTGCAGAGGGTCAGCATCATTATAGACCACCAGGGGCGAAGCTAAATACTGGTTGACATCAAATCCTGCAAAATACTGATTCGGATTTTTCACGTACGTCTGGTAAAAAGTAAAACTCGCTTTGATGGCATTATCATAATGCGTTTTCGCTGATCCTGTGATCCATCCTCTTGCAGCGGCTTCCGCTAAAATAAATTCCAGTTCCGAATAGCTTAATACCGAAGAAGGCTCATTGGTAGCGTCTTTATAAAAACGGTCATTTACTTTTGAAATATTTTTTGCCGTGATCAGATCTGCGTTATCCGAATAAGAAGAAGTAGGATTCCCTCCGTTATACCCTGTGAAATCTGTAATCGGCTTTGCGGCTTCCTTCGCTCCGGTGGTCTGTGCTGCAAAAGTGAAAAGCCTTGGATCCTGCCTTGCCTTAAACAGATTAATAAAATAATCCGCCATATATAAACTCGATCCGTAACCACTGTTGTTAAACATCGAATATCGGCTGTCTGCGGCATCGGCAAATTTCAGTTCACCATTATCGCCGATAGAAGTCATCAGGGGCTGACTGCCTGCTATCGATGCAAATTCTCCGGCAACATTGTAGCTTCCCAGTGTTGTTTTTTTAGACATGGTGATCAGTATTTTCAGCCGGAATGAGTTGATCAGCTTTTTCCATTTGGAGGCATCTCCGTTATAGATAATATCACCTTCAATTTTATCCGCGGAATTGATCAGGTCGTTGGCTTCTTTCAGCTCTGTAAGGATTCCCGCCATAACCGTCTCCTGGCTGTCATATTTAGGCTGGGTGATTTTGGATTCACCTTTTACGGCTTCAGAATAAGGAATGCTGCCCAACTTCATGCTGAGATTAAAAAAATGGAAAGCCCTGTAAAATTTACCGATTGCGATATAATTTTTATTACCTGTTTTTTCTGCTTCCTGCATCATTTTCATCGTGTTCAGAAGACTTTTGGTATATACTTCAAACGAAGTGTCATTCCATTTCATATACTGATAGGGGTTTTCACCATCGGTTCCGATCATCATTCTTGAGGCGTACATATTTTCACCATTCACCTGGAAAGAGTTCATCGATACGTAGGTCAGAAGAACTTTCGGATCTACACTTGACTGATCATTCGGGTTTTCATTAATGGCATCAAGACTGGACTCACATGAAGCCATCATCATAATTCCTGCTGCCAATAATGATTTTACAGCGATATTCTTCAGCCTGGCTGCTGTTTTGGCCGGCAAGGCGGCTTTTATGTTAAAAAAGGTATGATTTTTCATTGTACAGAATACTTTTAAATTAAAATTTAAGATTAAACCCTATTCCGAACCATCTGCTGGAAGGATCCTGGATATCGTTTGAATCTTTTTTAAGCTGAAAATCCGGATCGGAATACAGGTTTTTAGACTTTTTCCACATGGCAAGATTATAGGCTGAAACATTGACCGTTAAATTCTTTACCATTCCTTTCGGATTAAGAAGGGAAGAGAAATCATATTCTAAAATCACCGATCTCAGCTTGATAAACGTACGGTCGAAAACATTCGCAAACAGTTCGCTTTCATCCTCTGTAACCCTTGCCTGATAAGGATAATTCTGTGCCCAGTCCTGGAAGCTGATCGGCTTGGTATGCTGGGAATAGGTTCCTGTAACGGCATTATAATTCACACCGTCCGGCACAAAATAGTAGGTTCCCGGATGGGCATATTCAAGATCCCTGTAAGCCGTGGAATTAGGATGCTTTCCGCCCCACCACATTTTTTCAACCACCTGCGATCTCATCACCCCGCCGATGCTTCCATCGATCCCGATATTTAAGGAGAGATTTTTATATTTGAAGGTATTGTTGAATCCAAAAGTCCAGTCCGGGTTAAAATGCCCTAAATTGCTTGGGGTATTGGCCCTTGTAGGCATTCCGGTGTTGGCATTAAGAATTACTTTTCCGTTTGGTGCTTTCTGCCAGGTATAATCGTAATAGCTGTCCATTCTTTCGCCAAGTTTAATGTTATTATAGTTTGGCATATTGTCGTAGATAGATGTCAGCTTTTGCTCATACGTACTCCAGTTGATCAAAGACCTCCAGGTGAAATCGGCTGTTTTTACCGGTACCAGTCCTAATGAAATTTCAAAACCTTTTGTTGTATATTCATTCCCGTTTACATACTGTGAGGTGAATCCGGAAGACTGTGCAGTCGGGAACTCAAGGATGTTGTTGTAATCCAGTGTTCTGAAATACGTTGCATCCAATGTAATCCTGTTGTTGAATAATCCTGCACTGAGTCCGAGTTCGTAAGATTTGGTCTGTTCAGGTTTTAAAGAATTTTCAACATTCAGGATCGTCGGGTAATAATTGGTAGGATTTCCGTTGAATGAGATTCCTTTATTGTTCAGATAGTAATTTCTGGTTGAATAAGGCTGGAAATCATAAGCTACTTTTGCCCATGAAGCGGAGACTTTAAGCAGATTGATTGCTTTAGGCATCGTTACCAGATTAGAAATCACAGCACTTACCGAAGCCGAAGGATAAAAGTAAGAACGGTTGGCCTTCGGAAGAGTGGACGACCAGTCATTACGTCCTGAAATATTCACAAAAAATGCATTGTACAATCCGATATCAATTGTTGAATAGGCACTGTAGATGAGCTTTTCTTTCAGGTAGTCATAGTATTTTACAGCTCCGATGGAATTTTCCAGTGCATAACGTTCCGGGATTTTCAGCCCGTCTGTGGAAGCATTGTCTATATTATTTTTGTAGTAAAATGCCGAACCTCCTGCATTCACCGTAAAATCAAAATTATCAGAAATCTTTTTCTTGTAGGTGGCCAGTACATCGTAGTTAAGATTCCATGTCTTCGTATCATTCAGAATATATCCGCCACTTCTCGGCGTATCGTAGTTGAAATAAGAATACGGACTTAATATTTCCTGTTTGTTGTGGTTTTCTACAATAGAAATTTTACCCTTTACCGACAGATCCTGAGTGGCTTTATATTCAAGACCGGTTTGAGCGTTGATTACATTGGTCCTGTTTTTATTTTTATAATATTCTGCCCCGAACCAGGGGTTGTTGTACCAGGCGTAATTCCAGTTAGCCTGAGCAGTTCCTTCCTTGCCCGGAATCCACATATGATTTTTAAGGTCTCTTCCATCCACATCGGCTCCCATCCAGATCAGGATGGTGTACATATGTCCGCTTGGGTTATAATCGTAATTGGGAATATTCGGAGTGTAAGTTTGATTAAAATTAAACTTGGTGTCAAAGATCAGCTTTTCACCCAAATGATTTTCAGAAGAGAAGTTCACCCCGTAACGCTGAAGGGAGGCTCCGGGAATCCGGTCATCATAATTCATAAAATTCCCGGAAAGACGGTAGATGTCCTTATTGTCCTTATAGCTTACTGAAAAACTGTTGTTGTTGATCACAGCAGGCTTCAGGAATGTATTTAAATTATCATGATAGCTCCAGTCAATGGGAACCCGCTCATATCTTGACTTATCGTTGTACTGCGTTCCCGTTACGGCACCGTACCAGGGAATGACCTGGCCGGTAACCTTATCCCGTATCGGACTGTTCCATTGGGCGATTTTTACACCGGGTGTAAATTTCGGTCCCCAGATCATATCTCCGTCATTAACACCGCCATCAGCTCCATCCCAGAATTCATATCTTCCGTGAGAACCGTTTCCGTATTCAGTCTGGGTTTTAGGAAGGTTCGTAAACCCTCCGGTCATCATGGTGTTCTGTGAAAATTCAACGGTGAAGCCTTTCTTTCTGGCTGTTTTGGTTGTGATCAGAACTGCTCCGTATCTTCCGCGGGAGCCGTAAAGTGCGGAAGCTGTCGCTCCTTTCAAAACGTTGATGTTCTCAATATTGTTGGGATCTAAATTCTGAAAAACTTCTTTCTCTACAATCACCCCATCAATAACGAATACCAGGTTTGAATTTCCTCTCAGGGTAAACTGAGGGGCCTGCTGCATTCCCGTAGGATTGGAAACGTTAAGCCCGGCAACCTGCCCGGAAAATAAATTGCCTAAACTTGGTGTTGTAATGGTTTCAAACTGTTTCGTGCCGACTTCCTGAGTCGCATACCCGATTTTTTCTTTCTTTTTGGCAATTCCCAGTGCCGTTATCACAACGCCTTCAATCTGCTTTTCCTGTGGCTTTCTCAAAACCACGGAATATTCTCTTTTAGAAGAGACCTCTACGGTGTACAGTGAAAAATCAGGGGCATAAAATTCAAGGATGTCTTTGGGATTGGCAGAGATGGTGAAATTACCATGTTCATCTGTTATTGCGGTCTTTCCGGTATTTTTGTCGGTAATACTCACTCCGGAAATCTTAGAGCCGTTCTCGGATTTTACATTTCCGGAAATGTTGATTTCTTGCGCAGTAAAATAAAGGGGGAGTAAAAAAACTGCAAAGGAAGCTAGATTCTTCTTCATTTTTTTGAGGGCAAATTTAGCCCTGCTGTATTACCTGAATTTTACGGCCATATTAAAATAAAAATATGATTTTAATATTTTTTAACAATTATAATTAACAAATTAATAAAGCAGAAAATCCCTTTTGTATAGCTGTTTTTGCTTTATTATTATATTATTGATAAGGTATCTTAATTCGGGATTGCCAGGCTTTTAAATTGACTTGTGAATATTTTAGTCCACAAAGGCTTCACTCAGCAATGATTACAATGAACCGTTGCTGAACAGAGTGCCGTGGCGATCGAAAATAATAAGATTAGCAAAGTCTGTCTTAGCGAGCACAGCGTTTAAAAAAAATCTACTTTTTTAGAATTAGAATCTACTCAGAATCCCCCAATGGATCTTGATATCATTGAACTTGAATGGATTTCCAAACTCATTACCATTGGAAAGCTGGAAGCTCATCAGCCCAATCGGAATAAAGAAATTAAATCCGAGTCCCACACTGTAGAGCTTAGGTTTGGCATTGAGGGATTTGTTGTTCAGCTGGCCATACTGCCCGAAGAAATCAAAAAATGCCTGGCTGCCGATCAGATACCGGTATTCAAGCCCTCCGTAATAATAGAAATCGGCGGCAAGGGATTTTTCATTGAAACCCCGCATAGAATTCCAGCCTCCGAAGCGGTATAATTCATTGGCGGAAAACTCTACTTTAGAATCCATCATGGCCCCTTCCGCTTTGATGTTCAGGAAGTGATTTCCGGAAATATGGTAATTATGCTCCCCGAAGAAGTAAAACTGGTTCTGGTTGGCTTTGATATTATCCTTCGTGTAAGTCGTGGTCAGGAAATCATAACCGGCGTTGATCCTTGTTTTATAAAGGAAAAGATCAATATCGGTAGGTTCTGTCATTTCAAACCAGATCCCGATCCCTTTTTTGTTGTAATCCTTGCCCTGAACATAGAGGGTATCAATAATACTGGAGGTCTCCAGTGTTCCTCTGAGCCCGATTTTGTGACGGTTGTTGATGTTGTAATATAAAGCAGGAAGGAATTTTACGTTCGCAAAAGTGGAATCCTGTCTGAAAATATTCACTTTCAGGTTCATTCCGACATTTGATTTGAATAAATACGGAATGTCGGTCTGAAGGTCAAAAGTCTGCCCTTTGTCCGGGTTTCTCTGCCAGTACAGGTTCACTGTTTCAAATCCGTTGAACATATTTCTGAAGTTCACATTCAGGGTTCCGTTCAGGGTAAATTTATCGGTCTTATCATTTCCGAAACCGATGACCCCGTCAAAGGTATTGGTCTTCTTCTTTTCCATGAACAGATAAATATTCGTGGAATCTTTGGTAAATAAGGTCTGAGGCGGCCGTTCTAGGGTCACAAACTGGTGGCTCTGAAAATTTTTGCTGATGGCCAGAAGGTTCTTGTCGTCGTAGGTTTTCCCTTTGAATTCTTTTTCAAGGTTTTTCATAAACCTTTTCGGAACCCTTTCGTAGCCTTTTACCACAAAACCGTCAATCGTTCGTTTATCATTTTTATTGATGTCGAGCTCAATAACAGGATAGCCGTTTTTCTGGCCTTTGTATTTTGATTTGATCCGGCTGAAAGAATAGCCATCGTCAATATATTTTTTGTTGATGTTCTTTTTGGTTGAGTCCAGATTTTTCGTAAAGAAATCCTTCTGCATTTTAAGCTTAGCCACAATGGAATCCGAAAGGTCCACATAGGTTTCGTTATAGTTTTTACCTTTGTCAAAAAAAATCTCTGTGCTGTCACCTTTTACTTTCACGTCCTTCAGCTGGGTGAAAAAATAATTATTCTGGGAAAGAGAATCCAGAAACTTGACGGCTGAGGCGGAGTCTTTTACTTTTTTCCGCACCTTGGTTTCCGTATCAATCAGCCAGTACTGTTTGGTCTGCGCTTTAAAAAAAGTGCAGAACAGGACAAATAATATGGTGATTAAACGGCTCAAATAATAATTTTTATCGGGCTATATATTCTTTTCCGGATTCATCAATATAGAAATCTTTTCCCTCTCTTGTTACCAGCATCATTCCATCGGTAAACATCGAAAGCTTATCATAGGTTTTGTCATTGATGTATTTCCCTGCAACCTGGCTGTATATTTTCTTCTTGCCTTTTTTATCAGTGACAGCGGCGAATTTTCCAAACTGATGAATGGAAGAATAAGGCTGATAATTCTCTAAAAATAATTTTCCTTCTTTAGAATAGTATTGGTAAGGTCCGGTATTGTTGTGAGATACTGCTATGAAATAAAATTCATAATGATCCGGTGTTGTTTCATAGCGGTGAGTTTCGATATAATTATACGCAATGGGGATGATGACATTTCCAGTGTTGCTGATGATGCCGCTTTTACCATTCTTTTTTACCATAAACAGAAGAGGGGATCTGGAAAGCAGGTCCACACTGTCATACTGTTTCCGTATGTTTTCAGGAAGCTGGCTGATGATTTCCTGTTTTTCATCGCTGGCTTTTTTCTGCATGGCTTTTACTTCTGTTTCTGTAGCTGAAGTGAAGTTGTCTGTGTATTCTGAAGGATCCTCCAGCTTTTTACAGTCGGTTTCAGTATGATTTTCCAGAATACATTTGGACTGATCATGAAGTCGCACACGGGCAGACATCACCTTTTTGTAGCTTCTGGCCTGCGGATCGTAGGCTTTATATTCCTTAAAAGGATAGGCAACATCATATTGGGGGGCAATCACCAGCTTATTATTTTGATCAACAAAGCCCCATTTGTCGCCTTTTTTTGCAGGAAACAACGTTGCATTTTGACCAAAAACCGAACAGGAAAGCAGTAAAAAAATAATATTCTTCATGGTTTGTACCGTATATTAAACTGAAATTAGTCCAGTTTATTGTATTTTTTCATCAGGTTCTCATAGGTCCCCTGGGGAAGAAGCCATTTTAAAGGAACTCCGATTTTCTGTCCGAATTTACCGAAATAATAATGGGCTTTCCATTTGTTTTTTCCTAAAAGGCCCTCAACATAGGAAGCTACTTCCAGAGGTTCTGTTCCTTCGCCTACATGAGCATTCATCAAAGCATATACTTTATCAAAAATATTTTTATAAGGCCCGGAAACTTTCGTTTTTACCCTGTTTTCAGCAATATTGGTCTTGATGTCTCCCAAATGTAAGGAGCATACCTCAATATTCCACGGATAAACTTCATATCGGATGGCTTCCGTTACTTTATCCAATGCAGATTTGGAAGCGGAATAAAAACCACGGAAAGGAAGGCCCATTTCACTGCCGATGCTTGAAACATTAATGATTTTCCCGAATTGATTTTCCCGCATCTTAGGCAAAACGGCACTCATCATCTGAACAGCCCCTACCAGATTAAGGTTGAAAAGCTTTAAGATCTCTTCCTTCGTAGAATCTTCCACAGCCCCTACCATTCCCATTCCGGCATTGTTGATCAGCACATCAATTCTGGATTCTGTTTTCAGAACTTCTGCAATGGCATTCTGTACGGCAGTAAGGTCTGTAACATCTGTAGGGATTGACCGGAAATGCTGGTTCTCTGTATGTTTCCGGCTTAATCCGTATACTTTATGGCCTTTTTTTCCAAAATACTCGGCGAGTACAAAACCTATTCCTGATGAGGTTCCTGTGATGATGATGGTCATGGATTGAAGTATAATTTTAGACTTATTTATTATTCTTTTCCGGATTTCTGATCGTGATCCGATATCCGGAAGTGTATTTCCAGCAAATGTAAAAAAAGAAAAATGAACTCTGTTAATTATTACCATACAAACGATAATTTTAGGAGATCCGGATACTATTTTTTAATAAAAAGATAAAAATGCCTTAACCCTGCAGAAACCGTGCTGTTCTATTTTTGCACATTCTATGATAAAATATACTTCTTCAACACCATGGTCCATATGATAAAGCAATTTAAAAAAGTGGGAATTTTCCTGCTGCTGGCTTTCTTTTTTCAAATAAAAGCACAGAACTATTTACGCTATACGGTCAATAATGCGCATTCCCATAATGATTATCTTCAGGGAATTCCTTTCTGGGAAGCTTATAATGCAGGATTCGGATCTGTTGAGGCGGATGTTTTTCCGGTAAAAGGGAAACTTCTGGTAGGCCATACTGAAAAAGAGCTGATTCAGGACCGTACACTGGAATCAATGTATCTTAATCCTGTTTCAAAACAGATAAAACTGAATAAGGGAAATATTTATCCGGAAGCAGATAAAAAGCTGCATCTGCTGATCGATATTAAAAATGATTATAAAACCACCCTGAAAATATTAACGGCAAGTTTAAAAAAGTATCCTGAAATTACAGGCTGCCCCGGAATTAAAATCGTGATTACAGGAGGAAGACCCCAGCCTGAAGACTTTAAAAACTATCCGGATTATCTTTATTTCGATGGAGATCCGGATAAACACTATACCGCGGATCAGTTGAAAAGAGTGGGGATTTTCAGTGTAGACCTGAAGGATCTTATACAGTGGAACGGAAAGGGAATTCCGCGGGATGAGGAAACTGAAAGAGTGAAAAATGCAGTGAGAAAAGCCCATGATCAGCAAAAGCAGATACGCTTTTATGGTGCTCCGGACTTTACGAATGCCTGGGTAAATCTGATGAACCTGGATGTGGATTTTATCAATACCGATCATATTCCCGATCTTAAAAAGTTCCTGAATGCTATTCCGAAGAACTTTTATAAAAATACAAAAGACTATCCGGTTTATACTCCCTCTTATCAATCAGACGGAATCAGTAAAAAAGTGAAAAACGTTATCCTTCTGATTCCGGACGGTACCTCACTGCCACAATATTATGCTGCATTCACAGCCAATAAAGGAAAGATGAATGTTTTTAATATGAAAGCAACCGGATTATCAAAAACCAATTCATATAACGCCTATATTACAGATTCGGCACCGGGTTCTACAGCTTTTGCAACCGGAGTGAAAACTAAAAATACATTTGTCGGAGTAGATGCGGTGGGAAAAGCACTGGCACCAATTCCGGATATTATTTCAGAAAAAGGACTGGCTTCCGGACTTATTTCTACCGGGGATGTTACTGATGCTACCCCTGCTGATTTCTATGCCCATTCAGACAACAGGAACAGTTCCGAATCGATCATGAAAGACTTTATTTATTCTAAAACTAAAATTCTCGTTGGAGGACCTTCCAGCGGATTGTCGCAGGAAAACCGGCAGAAGCTCAAAGAATCTGCGGTTGAAATATATGATGATCTGAAAGCGGTGAGTACCATCAAAGGGCGAACATTAATTGCAGATCCGCTGGCTTCCAAAAGAATAACGGAAGGAAGAGGAAACTGGCTGGCGAATGCATTTGACCTTGTCCTCAATGATCTGAAGAGAAATAAAAAAGGATTTTTTATGATGGTAGAAGCCTCACAGACTGATGGAGGAGGGCACAGCAATAATCTGGAGCAGCTGGCTACCGAATTACTGGATTTTGATCAGATGGTGGGAAAGGCCATGAAGTTTGCGGATGAAAATAAAGAAACCCTCGTTATTGTGGTAGGGGATCATGAAACCGGAGGATTAACCCTATTGGATGGAAACCTTCAGGAGGGCTGGGTATTCGGGAACTTCAGTACCAATGATCATACGGCAATTCCTTCCAGTGTTTTTGCTTACGGGCCGAATTCAAAAGAATTTACCGGAATGTTTGAAAATACGGAGATTTTCAGTAAGATCCTGGAAGCTTATGGTATTCGGAAATAAACGAGCTGTGGATAACTTTGTGGATAAGTATAAGTCTGACTTATTTAAACAATGAAACAGGAAGCGTAAGAATGGCTCTCTGTCATCTTTGATCATTGCTGAAAATACCTCAGATGCACATTTCAGACGTATTTATTAACTTTATTCAATAGTAGTTAAAGGTTATTTATAAGGTGAAGCAGGTCTGTGGATAACTTTGTGGATAAGTATTAAACCCAAAACGAAAAGGCCGATATATTTACACGGTTCAGGACTTAACTTTGCCCTTATCAATAAACACTCTGCATTGATGGATTGATTGGAAGGCCCTTTAAACAGGCATTATTCCCGATGTGGATAAATTTGTGGATAAGTATGTGGATAACCTGTAAATAGCTTGAAATCAGATTTTTAAAATGCTGTTATTTTTTAATAAAAAAACTTTAAAAAATGGGATTCGAAAGATTTGAATGGTATATAAAATCAAATTTAATCAAATTCTTTGTCTGCTTAAAAATATAAGTATTCGCCGGAGCCGGGAATTTTAATCTTATGCTCCCCGACCCTGAAATCATTCATTTTGATGAGCGGTTTAAAAGGGTGGATGAATTCTTTATGTTCATCATCAGGAACTTTAGAGTCATCATCACAGGAGGAAAACGTTTTGTCGATAATAATTTTGCCGGTGGAGAAATTAATTTCGTTCATGAAATTAAAATCACAGGTATCGGCAAATTCATCTTTTGAGCCGATGAGGTAAAAATCTCCGTTCTGAAATCTGAAGATATGACGGTAATTCTGAGTATGTCTTGAATTCGTGGAAAACTCCTGTTCGATTATAAGGCTGCTGTTGCGGATTGCAATAGTCAAGGTGTTGCCTTCAGGATAAAAACCTGTTCCGCTGGAAAAAATAAGGGTTTTGTTTTCTTTCCAGATTTGAGATTTTCCGTTGGAGTCCCTGATGATATACATTACCCGGATCACCCCGTTATTCATATCCATTTTGGAGCTGCTTTTAACGGGAGTGTTGAAAACAAGCACCGTTTCATCTTTTCCGTCTTTATCCAGATCTCCCTTCGCTTCCGCAATTTTTTGATATCCTTTGGGAATGGTAAACTCGTTCATGCTCTGAGCGTGAAAACTCAGACTGAACAGTGCAGCAATAAGAATCAGGGTCTTCATTCTGAATATTGTTTGAAATTACATTCCGAAATCTTCTTTTTTTATCATTCCGGTTTCTTCGAGGTTACAGATGCAGCCTTTTACTGTTTTATAAATACCCTCAATATCCGTTTCTTTCCCTTTGCTGTCTGTAATAGTGATTCCGGCAGAAAAAGATTCGTCCTCTGCCTGATAGGTTTTATAAAGCTGATAGCTGTAGCCGTTATTGGTAAATGCCAGATAATTCAGTTCCATGCCTGCATTTTGTTTTCCTCCGCCTCTGTAATAGGAATTATATTTAAATTTTTTCCAGCTGTCTTTGGTTCTTTCCGCAGGAAATTCCATTTCGATTTTACTTTTACTTCCAAACCGGTACTGGATGTATTCGTTCTGTTTATCCTTCACGAGGACCATTTTCTTTCCGGCTTTGGTTTCAAAGGAATAGACAATTTCTTCATTAGGTCTGAGATACTGGGCCCAAAGAAGGGTTGGGAATAAAGTGAGTAGGATAAGATATTTCATGAGTTGATATAAAGGGATGAAAATACGGTAATCTGAAATAAATGATTATCATTTTCAAATTACCGCATCTGTCAGTTTTTAAATTAATGGGTAAGTATCGTTTCAAGATCTTTCCAGAACATCGGGTACGATTTTTCCACCACTTCTTCCTCTTCAATATTCAGTTCGTTGAAAAGGCAGAACGGAGCAAAGCTCATCGCCATTCTGTGGTCCTGGTATGTTTTGATAGAAATCGTTTCCGCCGGTTCTCCGAAGCTGACAGATTGAATGGTTAAATCCGTGATCTCTGTTTCTGTTCCCAGCTTTTTCAGCTCGTTATACAAAGCTAAAAGTCGGTCTGTTTCTTTTACCCTTAAAGTTCCCAGTCCCGATATGTCGAATGGGATCTTTAAAGCAGCGGCTGTCACACAAAGGGTTTGTGCAATATCCGGACAGTTGTTCATATCCAGTGTTATTTTTTCCGGGAAAATAAAATCAGGAATCGGCTGAAGCGTGATCTTATGTTCGTTTTCCGTGAAAATAGTTTTGATGCCAAAGAATTCTTCATAAATTTCAGCAATGGCAGAGTCGCCCTGGGTAGATTCCTGGTAAAAACTTTTCAGATGAATGGTTTTTCTTCCCAATGCACAGATGGAGTAGAAGTAGGAAGCCGAGCTCCAGTCACTTTCCACTTCATAGGCTGCCGTTTTTGCCTGACCATCGAAGGGTTCCACTTTTATTATATTGCCCTCAAAACTGTTCCTTATTCCGAATCTTGTCAGAATATCAAGGGTCATTTCAATATAAGACCTTGAAGTAACTTCTCCTACAAGGTTAATCTGAAGACCGTTTTCAAGTTTCCCTGCAATCAGAAGCAGAGACGTAATAAACTGACTTGAAATATTGGCCGGAACATTCACGGATGTCTGGGTGATTTTTTTTCCTGTAATTTTTAAAGGGGGAAATCCTTCATTTTCTAAATATTCAATCTCTGCACCCAGGTCTTTCAGTGCACTGACCAGATTTTTGATGGGTCTTTCCTTCATTCTTTTAGATCCGGTAAGAACAGTCGTCTTTCCTTCCATAATGGAATAATAAGAGGTAAGGAAGCGCATCGCTGTTCCTGCATGGTGAATATCTACGGTTTCCGTATCTTCAGAAAGAGCCTTTTTCAAAAGCTGCGTATCCTGAGAATTGGAGAGATTCCCTATTTTTATATTTCTGAATAAACTTTCCAAAATCAACAAACGATTCGAAATACTTTTCGAACCGCTGATCTGTATGGTTTTATTCCCTGCTAATTCTGATTTTTCTAACTTCATTATTTCTTCAGGTTTCAAATTCAGGCCTCAGAACTCAGATCAGAAATCCGAAATCTGAGGCCCGGTATTTTATTTTAATTTTTCATTATTCTGATGCCGTTCCTTATCACGGTCGGTTTTGATCTTCATTTTCCTGTCAAAAGCTTCCTGTAAATTCACTCCGGTCTGGTTGGCCAGACATAGCGTTACAAAAAGAACATCGGCTAGTTCTTCGCCCAGGTCTTTGCTTTTATCACTTTCTTTTTCACTCTGCTCACCATATCGCCGGGCAATGATTCTGGCCACTTCGCCTACTTCTTCAGTCAGCATAGCCATATTCGTAAGTTCATTAAAATAGCGTACACCAATGGTTTTGATCCATTCGTCTACCTGCTGCTGCAATTGGGTAATCTCCATTATTGATAAGCTCCTAAAGTAGGATTAGTAGTTCTTGATACATTCACAATATCGAACGGTACACTTCCGGCTACCGTAGTATTTCCTTTGCCTCTTGCCGGAGAATCCGGTTTTACCCTCAGATTCATTTTGGCGGCAAAATAGTTCAGGAATTTCGGATCTTCATTTTTAATGCTCTGGATTACATTCATATTATTTTCAAACGTGAAGCCGGCTTCCGATACTCCGGAATATTTGATCAAAGAGTTCTGGATCAGGTATTCAAACTGCTGTCCGGGCGTTGGTTCAAAATTAATGGCATTATCTCTGTCCGAAAATACAATAGAATTTTTCAGGTCAAGACGCTGAAGAGCAGCCTGTTCTGTTTGTCCTGCCGTATTTTTCCATTCATTGGTGGCAAAAATCCCGTTTCTGCTGGAGCTGCCCATCGTTTTGGAATAATTCGCAATCGTGGCGTGGGTATAGCTGTGATTTCCTCCTTTGAAGATTCCGATACAGGATTCCCCGCAGTTGTTCATCACAAGATTTTTTGCATTTACGGTAGAAGCAACGGCATAAATTCCATATTCATGGAAAGTGTGGATAAAGGAATTATTGATATTGGCATTGGTCTGCTTCATATCAAGGCCTCTTGTTCCTCCGAACAGCCGTGCATAGTTCATATTCAGGTTAGAGCCGGCGAGCATTTGGATAGAATTCCAGTTTTTGGGAAGCGTATCGTGGTCAAGGTCATTTCTGTCGCCACGAAGGATCACTTCATCATTAAGGGCACCGTTGATGTTCAGTGTAGCTCCGGAAGAAACCTTCATTCCACTGTTCTTATGGAAATAGACCTTTGTTCCCGGCTGGATATCCAGGGTAATATTATCATCAATGGTAAGATCACCATAGATGATCTTGGCTTTATTGTTATTCCAGGTCGTATGATTGGAAATCACGTTAGGATTGGTTGGGGTTTCGATAAAGAATTCTGCATCCTGTACTACAGAAAACAGGGTCACATGCTGTTGTCCGGCACCACTGTTGAAGATAACCCTGTCCTCGGCAATAGCTTCGGGCCCCGTAGCTTCAGGAGCAATTTCAACAAATATATATAAACTGTCCTTTTTTCTCAAAGGAACATCTTTAAAATCATAGCCGGGCTTTCCGTCCACATTAATCCTGTATAATGAGGTAGCGCCCTTTTCAAGATTGATTCTTGGGATCAGCACATCTTTGTCTTCATTATTATATACTTTTACCAAATACGTTTCAGAACGCACCTGATGATATACCGTGTCACAGAATACCGTATCCGTGGAAAAACGCAGGAGTTGGGAAGGTGAATCAAAAGTAATATCGTCTTTATTACATGATACCGCTACCAGAAGCATCCAGAAAGAAAAAGCCAGTAATAATTTGAATTTCATCGAAATTAAAGTTTAAATAGATTTCAAATTTAACGAAAATACTTTGAATTTCTTATCATGAAAAAAATATTGAATGAGGTATTTGGATATTAGAAAAAATGTTGTACTTTTGCAACCTAAAATTAGCAGAGAAATATCCATTACTATTTCGAAAGCAAACTTTAATTTTTTAAAAATTGTATTATGAAAAACGGAATTCACCCAGAAAATTATAGACTTGTTGTTTTCAAAGATATGAGTAACGACGAAGTGTTTCTTTGCAAGTCTACTGCAGAAACAAAAGATACTATCGAATATGAAGGACAGGAGTATCCACTAATCAAAATGGAAATCTCTTCAACTTCTCACCCTTTCTACACTGGTAAAGTGAAATTAGTTGACACTGCAGGTAGAGTTGATAAGTTCATGAACAAATACAAAAAATTCGCTAAGTAATTTTTGTATTCTTACAATATTAGAACCTTCCAATTTTTTGGGAGGTTTTTTTGTTGTAAAAAATTGAGTATGAGACGGACCAGGAACAAAAGTAGAGAAATTAAAATTTTATATTTAATCCTTGTGAGATCCGCTCGTCACAACAATAGATCTATCATGTATCCCTCTATTATCTCCTGTCTTCTCACTCAACTTCTCCCATCTTTTCGTATTTTTGTTTTTAAGGAATGGGGTTCGGCTTTTGATCTGCCCTCTGCCTTTTAATCTCTAACCTTCAAAACATGCAATTAGTATTTTCAGACGCGCAATACTGGGAAGATTTTCTTCCGCTCACTTTTACCCGTCCCGTTGCTGCAATGCGATGCGGAATCCTTACTTTTTCTGAAAGATGGCAGAAAATATTAGATAATACGGAAGTTTCTTATTTTACGGAAGCTTACCTCCAGCATAAATTCAAAGAGCCGGAAGATAAGGAAAGTCTTTTTCTGGTAACGAATTTCCTGCCTACGGAAACTGTTATCCAACAGATTAAAGATCTTAAACAGGGTGAGGCATTGGTGTACGAAGATGAGCTGGTAGCCGCCAGAATCAATATGAAAGGTTTTTCTTTAAACCAGATCGAAAAAATGACGGACATCAAAGAAAAGCTGATCTTTTTCAAAAGACCTTCTGATCTTTTTACCTATAATCATCATGCTGTAGATTTTGATTTCGGTTTGCTGACAGAAGGAAGAACTTCACAGGAACTTTCCACTACCAACGGATTTTTGGGGGATAAAAAAGATCTTTTCATTGAAGAAGGTGCTCAGGTAGAATTTTCAACCCTGAATACCAAAACAGGTAAGATTTACATCGGGAAAAATGCTGAGGTAATGGAAGGGTGCAACCTGCGGGGTCCTATCGCATTGGGAGAGGAATCTAAATTTAATCTCGGTTCCAAAATTTATGGAGCCACAACCATCGGCCCTCATTGTAAAGTTGGGGGTGAGGTGAATAATATTATCATCTTTGGGTATTCAAGCAAGGGGCATGAAGGATTTATAGGGAATTCAGTAATCGGGGAATGGTGTAATTTCGGAGCGGATACCAATTCTTCCAACCTTAAAAACAATTACAGCCAGGTAAAACTCTGGAATTACCGCACCAAAGCTTTTGAAGATACAGGTTTGCAGTTCGCCGGACTCATTATGGGTGATCACTCAAAAACCGCGATCAATACGCAGCTGAATACCGGAACGGTTGTTGGGGTTGCTTCCAATATTTTCAAACCGGGCTTTCCGCCGCATCTTGTGGAAAACTTTTCATGGGGCGGCCTGAAAGATGATGAAAGATTCAGGCTGGATAAAGTATATGAAGTAGCGGAAAGAGCAATGGGAAGAAGGAAAGTAGCCCTCACAGATGAAGATAAGGCTATTTTAAAACATATTTTTGATACCTATTAATAAAATAAAACACCTCCGGATTTTCAGGAGGTGTTTTATTTTAATTGGAGTACAGTAACTGCAGGCTGTTCAGGTAATTTTTACCGGCAATAACTTCAGCTTCTCTGTCTTTAAAAAAGAAATACTGGTACCCCGGGTTTTCCTCTTTCAGTTTTTCAAATTTTTTCTCACTGATACTTTTACCATTGAAGTAGTAATAATCGGGAGCCCGTTCTTCCGAAATCATTACCGCGCCTATATAGGTATGTTCCGAATCAATCTGGAATTCCTGACCGTTGATTTTCTCATTTTTAGAGAAAAACAGGGACGTGTTTTCATAGAGGTCATCATTAAAAGGATTGGTAGGCTTTCTGTTCAGGTTTTCTATAACACTTTTATTGAGTTTTTCAAAATCGAAATACAGGACATTCTTTCTTCCAATGGACTCATTAGGGATTTCCAGCATAAAATTTCCCTTGTCATCAGTTAATGCTTTATAATATCTGTTTTTGCTGATCAGGAAAACTTCAGCATTGGCAATTTCTTTTTTGGTCCTTTTAAAAATAAGTTTTCCCGACAGTTGAGTTGTTGCTGTTTCCCGTTGTTCGGTTGATGGCGTAAAACCCGTTTTTGTCTGGGCCTGTACGAAACTTAAATGAGTCACTAAAACAATGCCCGCTGCAAACATAGATAAAGAAGGGATTTTTCCACAAAGCTCTTTCCCTCTGTTGCTTGTAAGCATATCCTGAATCTGTTCATCTGTTTTATGGGTAAGATCCATAACACATTTTGAGCATTTTTCACAGAATTTTCCTTCATGATGCTCCTTCATAGCTTCCCATTTCTCAGGACAGGGTTTGTTGATTTTGATGCTTTTTCTCACTACGATTATTGTTTTTGCAGATTAAAGATAATTATTTTGGTTTGAAATTTCATCAATGAAGGAGTTTTCGGTATAATTAAAACCCTCTGTTTTCTTTTTTAAAGAAAAAATGTAATTTTAATCGATTTATATTTTACAAAAACAGCGTTGGATTTTCCACTGGAAAACAGCATGAATAAAAGGCTCCTGAAAAAGAGATTCATGGAAATGAATGCTGTAACAACAAATACAGAAAAAAAATGAAAATTTTTTACTGTAAGATGTAATAAAAATAAAAAGGCAGTTGTCTTACCTATAAGAAACAAAACTCATGACCCAAGAAACTTTCAAGAATACGGTGTTTATTCTCAAAGACGAGATGTATCGTTTTGCGAAAAGATTCGTCATGAGCAGTGATGAAGCAGAAGATGTGGTGCAGGACCTGATGATGAAGTTCTGGCAGAAGAAAGATGAACTGGAGCAGTTTGGAAATTTCCGCTCCTATGCCCTGAAATCTGTACGGAACGAGTGCCTGAACCGTCTGAAGCATCATGATGTGAAGATTGGATTTGCAGATATGCAGCTTCACAGATCAGAACTTTACAGCATGGACGTCAACAACCTGAAGGAGTATATTGTAAGCTTTATCAATCAGCTCCCTGAAAAACAGAAAATGGTGATCCATCTGAAAGACGTAGAAGAATACGAGGTCTCTGAAATTTCTGAAATGCTGGAAATGGAAGAAAATGCCGTAAGAGTAAACCTTATGCGGGCCAGACAAAAAGTAAAAGAACAAATCTCACAACTGATGAGCTATGAACAAAGATCAATTTCAAAATAAATACGACGAAATCTTCCGGGAAATAAAAGAAGAGAAGATGGACTGGAGTTTCGAGGATTTTCTTCAGAAAACAGAAGAAAGTTCAGAAACAAATGATACCCCAATCATTCCCCTGAAGAAAAAGCCTTCATTCCCGAAATGGGGCTGGATGGCTGCCGGACTGCTGGTATTAGTGAGCCTTGGCTTGGTCTTTAATGGTCTGAATACCCAAAATGTTCAGAATAAGGAACAGCTGGTGAAAGATGAAGTGCTGAGACAGAAATCAGGCTTTATCGAGGAAAACAGAGATCATCAGGAGCAGGTAGCCGTGAATCATTCCGACTCCATTTCCGGTGCTGTAAAAGATTCTGTGTTCCAGGATCAGACCATTGCCGAAAAAGATATTATGGATGAGATCTTATCGAAAAGAAGACGCCTTAAAAAAGAATCAAAACCACGATATGTCGACAATTCTTCTATGCAGAGTGCCAAAGACGTTAATGACTCTACAGAATATAACGACTCTTACGTGATTGTAAACGGCAGAAGGATCAGCAGTGAGAAAGAAGCCATAGATGTCGCCAAATACTCCTTTATGAAACTGGGAAATGAGTTCAAAAGAACCGTAGCTACCTCCCAGAAAAACGAAAGCTTTGACAGTGAATACTAAAACCCCATCAATCCCCATGAAAAAGATATTATATATATTCATTATTATTTTAAACAGTTTGGCGACCTATGCAGCACAGACTGAACAGCTGAACCGGCTTTTCCAGGATTTTGAAAAGAACGGCGGCGTAACCTCCATCAATATTAAAAAGCCGATGTTCAAACTGCTGAATACCATTGATATCAGCGATGAATATGTAGGTAAGATCAAACCTATCCTGAATGAAGTGGATGGTCTTAAAGTGTTGATTATTCCTAAGATAACATTTCCGGACCATCTGAAAAATGAAAATCTTGAGAATATAAAATTAAATGAACAGCAATCCAACAAGGTTAACAGAGCATTGAGCAGTCTGAAGTTCAATGAATTGATGACGATGAACAGTGATGGGGTTTCTATGAAATTCCTGGCTGAAAATGAAAAAGACAACTATCTGGAAAACCTGGTCTTCAATGTAGATTCTAAGGAAGAGAATATTATTTTTATCCTGAACGGAAAAATGAAAATGTCGGATGTGAGCAAGATCATCAATTCAAGCGAAACAGCGGTAAGTTCTTCAAAATCTTCAGTAAAAAGCAGTTTTGCATCCGATAATGCCTCATCTTACCTGAATGGTGACAACCGGAATGTAGGAGAATTTTCCAGAATTGATGCAAGCATTGGCGTGAATGTAATCTATAAGCAGGAAAATGCAAGAAGTGTAAAGGTGCTTGCCGATGCAGATAAGCTTCAATATGTAATCACCAAAGTGGAAAACGGTACCTTAAAAATTTACGTTGATAATAAAGGAGTCCGTAATCTGAGATTCAAAAACCTGAATGTGAATGTTTCTGCACCGAATATTGACGCAATAACCACTTCAACCGGAGCTGTTTTTACTGCTGTTAATCTCGTAACAGGCAACACATTGAAAATCGATGGCTCATCGGGCGGGGTTATCAAAGGTAAATTCAATACCCGGGAAACAGCCAATATTTCCGTGAGTTCAGGAGCAAGTGTAAGCATGGATATCAATACCCCGAAATTAGTATTGGATACTTCAAGCGGTGCAAGTGCTGTAATAGGAGGACAGGCAACATCTGCCACCATTGATGCCAGCAGCGGAGCGGCCTGTAAAGCAGACGATCTTAAGATCAGTACCGCTACAGCACAATCCACTTCAGGAGCCAGTCTTACGCTGAATGTTACCGATAAACTGAAAGTAAGAGCTTCTTCCGGAGGTGCTGTGAGACTAAAAGGAGATCCGGAACTGGACATCAAAATAGATAAAGTGTCGGGAGGAAGCTTCCAGCAGAAAAAATAAAAAGCAGCAACCATGAAAACTCTTAAAAACATATTTCTTGCTTTAGCGGCAATAGTCATGCTTCAGTCATGCATCGTGTCAGGAAAACCCAATATGGCTTTTTTTAAAGATTCGGCTTATGATTTTGGAGAAGCAAAGTTCATGAGTGTCAACGTTCCCTTATTTCTTGCCAAACCTTATATTAAAAAAGCGTTAAGGGAGGATGGGGAAAGTGAAGAGATGATCAGCCTTGTCAAAAAGATTTCCAAAATAAAGGTCATGACGGTTGAAAACGGAAGCAGTGCAATGCTTAGTGATTATGCCGATTATCTGAACCATAATCGTTATGAAGAATGGGCAACCATAAAGCATGATGGTGAAAATGTAAATATCCGGGTAAAGCAGGATGGTGACGATATCAGAAATATGCTGATCACGGTAAACTCATCAAAAGATCTTGTCTTTGTAGATGTAAAAGGCCGCTTTACAGCAGATGACATTTCAAGAATGATCAATGCTGCGACTGATAAATAATCTGTATCTTTTCAAAAACGGTGTGTATCATGGAAAAACTAATACAGGAAGTACGCATCCTTAAAATTTATGCGGTCTCCCTTACCCTTGTATGTGTTTTGTTTTTCTTCCTGGCCTTTAAAAACCAGTACTCAAAACAACGCTTTGAAGAGATAGATGTAGAGCGCATCAATATCATTGAAAAAGACGGTACACTGAAAATGGTGATCAGTAACCAGAAACGCCAGCATCCCGGAATGTTCAATAATAAAAGCCTGAAGCCAAGAGAGAGGGATGCGGGCCTCATTTTCTTTAATGAACTGGGTGATGAATGTGGAGGCTTGGTATATGGAGCAGATGAGAACGGATCCGGAATGGTGTATTCCGTGGATCAGAGAAAGACGGATCAGATCATGCAGCTGCAGTATTCGGAAGGGACCAGAAATCAGAAGAACCGTACCTACGGGCTTAAATTGTGGGACCGTCCGGATGATTTTCCCATAGAAGATATTATAAGATTTGAAGATTCTCTGAAACGACTCAACGATCCGGAAGTTTCCAGAAGAGCTTATGCTCAATTAAGAAAAGAAGGAAAGCTGACCAGTGAACGCTTTTTTGCTGGAAAAACAGCCAACGGAGATGTTGGGCTCTTTATAAAAGATACCAACGGCCGGCTCCGGCTCCGAGTGTATATCGATAAAAATAATCAGACCCATATTGATAAGCTGGATGAAGCCGGCAGGATCATACAATAGAATTTTCTTTAACCCTAAACAAGTAGTTTCATATCAATACTCATTTTATTTTGTACAAATACCGTTCTATATAGGAACGGTTTTTTGATTTAAGTTATTGATTATTAATTTTTATTTAAACTATCAAAAAGGATTTTCATATCTCGTCAAAATAACCTAATTTTGCAAAGAAAGTAAAGATGTCTATTCATAACAAAATTGTAGAGACAGCCATCACTTTCGATGACGTTCTTCTAGTCCCTTCTTATTCAGAAGTTTTACCTAACCAGGTTTCCTTAAAATCAAGACTTACCGACAAAATCACGCTGAATGTTCCGATAGTTTCCGCTGCCATGGACACTGTTACTGAAGCTGATCTGGCCATTGCTCTGGCGAGAGTGGGAGGTTTGGGATTTATCCACAAAAATATGCCGATTGCTGAGCAGGCAGCACAGGTAAACAGAGTGAAACGTTCCGAGAACGGAATGATTTCTGATCCTGTTACCCTTTCCAAAGATCATACTCTTGGCCAGGCTAAAGAGATGATGTCAAAATTTAAAATTTCCGGTCTTCCCGTAGTGGATGCGGATAACGTTCTTATCGGAATCATTACCAACAGAGACGTAAAATATCAGGAGAATCTTGATATGAAAGTAGAAGAGATCATGACGAAAGATAATCTGATCACTTCCGATAAAGACACCAACCTTGAGAAAGCCAAGGAAATCCTTCTTAAAAACAGAGTGGAGAAACTGCCGATTGTAGATAAAGACAATAAGCTGGTTGGTTTAATCACCATCAAAGATATCGACAATCAGCTGGAATATCCTAATGCCAATAAAGATGACAACGGACGCCTTATAGTAGGAGCAGGTGTTGGTGTCGGGGAAGATACGCTGGACAGAATTGCAGCATTGGTTCAGGCAGGAGTGGATATCATCGGGATCGATTCCGCTCACGGACATTCAAAAGGAGTTTTAGATAAAATTTCAGAGATCAGAAAAGCGTATCCGGATCTTGATATCGTAGGTGGAAATATTGTAACGGCTGAAGCTGCAGAAGACCTTATTAAAGCAGGAGCGAATGTGCTAAAAGTAGGAGTAGGGCCGGGATCTATCTGTACAACCAGAGTGGTGGCAGGAGTAGGAGTACCTCAGTTATCTGCTATTTACAACGTATACGAGTTTGCCAAAACAAAAAATGTAGCCGTTATTGCTGACGGAGGAATCAAGCTTTCCGGAGATATTGTAAAAGCTATTGCAAGCGGAGCCGGAGCAGTAATGTTAGGTTCGCTTTTAGCCGGAACAGATGAAGCTCCAGGGGAAGAAATTATTTTCCAGGGTAGAAAATTCAAAACATACCAGGGAATGGGAAGTCTTTCTGCCATGAAAAGAGGCGGAAAAGAAAGATATTTCCAGAGTGAAGCTAAAAAATTCGTTCCGGAAGGAATTGAAGGAAGAGTACCAAGCAAAGGAAAACTGGAAGATGTGATTTTCCAGCTGACCGGAGGATTAAGAGCTGGTATGGGATACTGTGGGGCTAAAGATATTGAAGCTTTACAGAAAGATACCAAAATGGTGATGATCACAGGAAGCGGATTGAAAGAATCCCATCCACACGACGTTATCATTACCCAGGAAGCTCCGAACTATTCATTATAACAATCGGTTAAATACCATACAGAACAGGCTGTTTCATTTTTGAAGCAGCCTTTTTTTATAGGTTCTGCAAGGTTACATATAGGATTATTTGGTATTTATTAAATAAAACACACTTATTTATATAAAATTTTTAATAAAAATTATAAAAATATGTAACAAAAATAATGTTTCTCTACTAACTAATGTAATTTTTTGAAGTAGCTGCGCTTTTAGCATAAGTTACCGGTTAAAAAAATATTTGAAGTATAATTTGAAAAGATTAAAAAAATGAAAAAAACTTTCCTTTATGGATTAACATTGTTTTCTCTTTCTTTATCTGCTCAGCAGCAAGTGAAGATATGTGGTTTAGATGAAGCTCAGGCTCCTTTCCAGAAACAGAACTATGAAATTTATGATATGATCCGAGGTCTCCGTAATAAGATCCTTGCATCCAATAAAAATGGTTCCAATAACAGTGCTTTTAAAACTATAGACGGGGTCTATGAAATTCCTGTTGTTGTACATGTCATTGTACCTACTAATGCCGCTTTAGGATCAGACTATAATAAAACAGATCAACAGATCCAGGCTTGGCTGGAACATTGCAATCAGATGTATGCAGGAACCTATCAGTGGGCTCAATCGGTTCCCGGAGATTTCGGAAATGCTGCTACCATGCCTATCAAGTTGGTATTGGCGAAAAGAGATCCTAATTGTAGCCCGACTACAGGAATTGTAAGATATAACGGAGGAACTCTTCCGGGCTATGATACATACGGTGTGAAAAGACAGGGAAATAGCGGGGTGACGACCACACAGGTAAAAACAATCGCGCCACACTGGCCGGAAGCTTCCTACTTCAATATTTACATCATGAATAAAGTAGATGGTGGAGGCCAATATGGGATCATGGGTTGGGCTGGTCTGCCTACCAATCCGGATTCGGCATATGAGTCTTTTATGAAATCTTTTGTAGTTACTTTACAGGATGATGTAACATTAGCACATGAATTCGGGCATAGTATGGGACTGCTCCACACTTTCGGAGATGCTAATCCTAATGCTCCGGCTGGCACTACAGCGACTTCTTTTTGTCCGGCGACTACCAACGATTGTAATAAGGATGATGACGAGGTATGTGATACTGAAAGATCAAGAAGCTTACTTAGCGATTATCCGGTACCAACCAATAATGATATGAATTACTGTACCGGAGCCAATTATCAGGGAGTTCAGTATAATATGATGAATTATACCAATCCTCCTGCATTCAAGTTTACAGATGGACAACATGACAGAGCCGCTACCTATTTCTTTCTGATGAAAGGTTCATTAAGCACGTCTCTTGGAGCAACAACGCCTGCGCCAACAGCGAATATAGGTGTACCTGTTTCCTCATGTGCACCAACCGGAGTGAATACTCCTCAAAATTATTTTGTAGGCCCTACATTGGTAAAACTGGGGAATATCAATAATGCTACGACAGGATTCTGGCAGAATAACGCCAGTTTTTATGAAGACTATACAGGAGCAAGCTGCCTGAAAGCTACTTCTACACTGCTTTTGATAAGCCAGCAACATAATCTGCAGGTGAATGTTTCCGGAAGTCAGAATGATGTAAGAGTATGGATTGATTTTAATAACAACGGAACTTTTGAAACTAATGAGCTGATTGCATCCGGTGATAATATCGTGGCAGATCCTTCCACTTCAATAGGTACCTTCAGCGCAGCTTTTACAGCTCCGGCTTCTACCGTACTTGATACACCATTGAGAATGAGAGTTATTGTAGATGACGATAATGATAATATTACTCCTTGCGGACAGTTAGAATATGGGCAGGCAGAAGATTACACGGTGAAATTTGTGACTACTCTGGGAACAAGCGAGGTAAAAGCCGACAATAACGACCTTGTGATCTATCCTAATCCGGTAGTGTCAGGAGATTATATCTTCATTAAAGCTAAGGACGGTAAAAACCTTAAAGTTTCAATTTCCGATATGTCAGGAAGGCTAATTACCAGCCCTTCTGTAAAAGAGGACAGAAATGGAATCTATAAAGTGGAACAAAATCTTGAAAAAGGAGTGTACATGATTCAGATTTCCAATGGAAAAGAAAGTAAAACATCTAAACTGATCGTTAAATAATCTTTTCTTCTTATCATAAAAGTGCCTCCGGTTCCGGGGGCATTTTTTTTACTCGATTTTACGGTATTTAAAACCCGGTTTGATCACAGAATTCAAAAATTTTCCCTTAGATTTTGCTGTCCTGAACTTTTCTGAAATACCAAAAGGAACCTTCAGATAATCATAAATAGCCCCCGACTGATATATGATTCTCAATATTTCAGTCTCCGGAAAATAAATAAAACTGTTGACGACACTTGAAGGCATATGATACTGACATCAAAAAATATTCCTTAATTAAAGCAAAAAAAATAACCTTCGGAAAGTTCCAAAGGTTATGGTAACCTGTATTATTTTTTGGTCTTAATTTTTACTGAGCATTAAGCATATGATGATAATCGGCAATATGAAGGTATCCTTCTTCTTTGATGCTGATCTTAAGATGGTATTTTTGGGCAACCTCAAAGATCTCTTTAGGCAGCATACTTCCTTTCCGGCTCAGTTCAAGGCTCATTTCCTTCAGAAGATCCAGATGGAGAAGCAGATCTTCCCTGGTCTTCCTTACAAGCTCCTGAAGCAGCTTTTCGATCTTGGCATCGGTAATATTCATTTGCATCCGGTGAGGATAATCATCAAGACCGTAAGTGGCCTGGTATTCTTCATCGAAACCGTATTTCCGGATATAATCAGCGGCCAGAGCAGTGGCCTGTTCACGATCATGGCTTCTTCCTATGCTGGCATTGTTCTCACCGAAGATAATTTCCTCGGCAATTCCTCCGGCCAGATAAATTTTGATCCGGTCCAGAAGGCTTTCCTTGGTATCGTGAATCTGATGTGGAAAAGTAAATCCTGCGGCATAGCTGCTGGCGACCTTACTCTTCAGCTGAAGCGGAGCAAAACCGGTATATAAAATATAAGACACGGCGTGGCCGCATTCATGAACACTGATATTGGCTACCGCATCCTGCTGGTTAGACTGGCGGATACTGTCGATTCTTCCCGTATACGGAATTTCCAGTATTTTACTTCCTACCTTTCCGATAATCATTTTCTGGTCATTCAGGTAGCTGATCTCTATCGCTGTATCATCGTGGATAACCGCTTCAAAAAGAAATTTGCTGAGGTTGGTATCCAGAATATCAACCACGCTGCTGAAAACAGGACGGACTCCCTGCACAGGAAATACCCCATTACGGTAAATCAGATCATGAATGCTTTTATCTATTTTTAAACTGACCCCGAATTTGGACTTTGTTTTCTTCCTGAGATTACTGATCTCTCTTTGTATCAGCTTCTGGAAATCCTCTGTCCTTAAAGAATGATAAATCATATGAATATTTCCGAACCTTGCTACCTGCTCAGGACGGAATTTTCTTGACAATGCATTTTTGATATCCACCACCGTTATTTTTTTGGTGAAAGCGTGGAAGATATTGGCGTCTACATCAGCCTCACTGGTCTCACGGGACATCCGGAATGCTTCATCAAGGTTTCCGCTGATGATGATCAGCAGCTTGCTGTAATCTACAGGTTCGTAAATCTTTTTTTCCTTCTGTTTTTTGAGGATCAGCTTAATCATGTCTTCCTCTTTCATATCGATAATGTTCATCACATCATCATCCATGCTGAGGTATTTTTTGAGCTCTTTGGCATCCCAGAGATTCAGATAAGGGTTCTCATCTATTTCGGCTTCCCCGTTCTGCTTCCGTCGGTCGTTTTCCTTTTTCCGGATCAGGTAAGAAAAAAGATAATGTTCCAGGTCGTCACGCTCTCTTTTGCTTAAACGTCCGTCACTCAGAAGCTCCCAGAAATCCGTGAACCGGGTCTGTGAAACCGGGGTTCCATCGGCTTCAATCGTGTTGAAGCGCTGGATCTCGTCAAACAGTACAATGCCTGGCTTTTCATCGCTGAGACGGTTGCTCTGGAAAACATCGGAAACACTTTTACTCCAGGTCGTTTCATCGTTATTGCTGAGCTCAATCTCTACAAAACGGTTCTGAAATTCCAGAAAGCTTACCATTTTCCTTACCAGATCAGTTTTCCCCACTCCGGTCATTCCCCAGAGGTTGATGATGACAGGACGTGTCAGGATTTCCGGCATCAGATACCAGATCTGGATGTATTCCATTAAATCATCAATAATCTTGTCTATTCCGATGAATTCTTTTTTCAGAAAAGCTTTACAGTCGTCCAGCTTTTTCTTTTTCTTCTGAATCTCTTCTTTATCAATAATCATTCGTGAAAAATACGCTATTTTTTTAAATTATCTTTGAAATCATCAATCCGGAAATCAGTAAGTGCATTTCCTTTCTCAATTTTCTCTTTGGCATACAGCCTGAAATCATTTTCTGTTTTTTCCAGAAGATGGTCATAAGGGCCTACGTGAGAGATGAGCTTTACCAGAACAGGAGAGATTTCCAGACAGATAAAAAGTCCCATAATAAAGGTAGCGGCAAGCCCGATAATGGCTGAGTTTTTTCCCAATTCGTCCAAAGCCTGAAGCCTCGCCGCAAACCCATTGAACTTATCTTCAAAAGTTTCGGTAGACTTTCTTTCCGTTTCCAGATTGGTGTATACTTTTGAAATTTCTTTGTCTAAATAGTCAAGTCTTGGTGCAGTCTGCTTCTGAAAGTTTTCAAGGTCCTGTTTCCGCTGTTCTTTCAGTTCCTGTTTCCTTTTAGCATTAGGTCCGAAACCTTCTTTTCCACTGGTAAGTCCGGATTGTTTTCCTAAAATTTCTTTTTCGAGTTCCACTGCCGCAGAATCATAAGCCTTCTGATATTGGGCTGTTTTCTCTGCAATCTGTTTCTTTTCCGTTTCAAAAGGTCCGCTCTGTTGCAGTATCCTTCCATTCATTTCTCCCTGGAGCTGCTTCTTATTCCTCTGAATAATGGTGTTCAGCTGCTTGTTAACCTCCTTTTCAAATATTTTAAGCTCTAATGGTTTGGAGATAATGATTCCTAAAAAAGTAGCTAGGATCAGACGGGGAATAGCCATCAGGATCTGGTTCCACCAGGTACCCGTTTTCTTGATGGAAGAAACGATATACCGGTCCAGATTAAAGATCATGAGCCCCCACAGCAGTCCGAATCCTATGGAAGTCCAGACATTATCAAATACCGTGTACATGGCATACCCGGCAGAGAGTGTAGCGAATACCGCTGTGAAAAGAACAATACCTCCGATACCGGAGAACTTATTCCACTCACTGGGCATCTTTTGTAAAATATGAATATTTCCTCCGGAACATACCATCAGAAACTTCTGGAACCAGTTTATTTTGTGATTCGCTTGATTTATAGTTTGTTGGTTTGTTTTCATAACTGAAAATTTATACAAATGTAGTACTAAAAATCATACCAATGTAAAAGATAGTATTATGTTTTACCAAGTAATTTCGTTTTAAAATATAAGATATTGTATTTCAGTATTATATGTAGTAATGTATAATTGGATATGATAAATAATAAAAAATACATTTTAATTTTGCCATATTCGTTATAAAGTGCTAATTTGCTTGATGTTTAATTAATAAAAATATGAAAAATGAATAAAATTATTATTATTTCGGTGTTTTTGTTATTTGGCGAATTTTTTTCGCAAAATCAAGAACGTTATTGTGGTTTTGATCTTGAAATGGAAAAATTAGATGCTAAATTTCCTGGTCTGAAAAAGAGAAGAGAAGAGACTGAACAGAAATTAAGAGCCATGGATAAGCAGGCCTTTCTTAATAAAACAGGAGCAACTACGCAGCAGAGTGGACGTTATACCGGAGAGATTTATGAGATTCCGGTAGTGGTACATGTTATAGAATCGTCCGCACCGGCTAATGCACGTCTTGCCCTGACAGACCAGGAGATTATCGATTGGATTGATCGTGCTAATAGTATGTATAGTACTACTTATGGAAACGGCTTTTATGCAGAAGGCCCCGGAGTAGACGGAGGTAATGTTATCCCTTTCAGGCTGGTTATGGCCCGGAGGTCTCCGGACTGTGCCCCTACCAGTGGAATCGTCCGGTATAATGGAAGCAGTATTCCTTTATATGATACCAGAGGCGTAAAAATGCAATCTGCAAGTGGAGTAAGTAGTGGACAGATCAAAGCGCTGGCCCCCCATTGGCCTGAGACCTCTTATTTCAATATTTATGTGATTATCGGTTTCGATGGTCAGCAATTACTATCCTATGGGCTCATGGGATTTGCTACATTCCCGGATACTTATGATTATTCTTACGAAAGTTTTATGAAAGTAGCAACGATTAAGAATTTACATGATACTACCCTTACCCACGAACTGGGACATGCATTTGGTCTTTATCATACTTTCGAGGGAGGGAATTATCAGGCGGCAAGCGGAACTGCAGGATATTGCCCGCCGGCACAGACTGATTGTACTCTGAATAATGACAGGGTTTGTGATACTGAGGTATCAGGAGCTGCTTATTTTCAGCATCCTGCGCCTTCCAATTCGGAGATTAATCCTTGTACAGGGGTAAATTATCAGGGCGTACAGTATAATATTATGAATTATTCAAATACTGAGAGAAAGTTTACTGCCGGCCAGCGGGAAAGAGCGGTGATGCTCATGATGGAGTACCGGAAGAACCTTCTTAATTCTATCGCAGGCAAGGATCCGTCCGTTGTCATTACTTCTCCGGTTTCTGTAGTTTCTGCCCAATGTAATCCGGCAGGAATTGTAAATCCTGCAAACAATAATTTTGCGATCGGCCCCACGAGAGTTGAGTTTGGATCAATCAGCAGTATGACCAATGGCTACGATTCAGATGAGTCTCACCCTGCCTTTTATAATGATTATGCCAGTGCTACCTGTATAAGACCTGCCTATTATACTGATATTCCTCTTGCTTCAGGTACGGAATTGAAAGTAAGTTATGAAAATGGTTTTTTACAGAGTAATAAATTCAAAACAAAGGTCTGGATTGATTATAATAATAATGGGACTTTTGAAGATGCTGAACTGGTTGTCAATAATCTTTCAGCAACTTTAGCGCGCGCAGAAGATGTTACGGTGGCCAATACGATTACTCCTCCTGCAAATGCGGTGACCAATACATATTTAAGAATGAGGATTGCGGTGGATGCGGCAACCTATAACGGTGCCAATCTGCCTGATGTTACAGCTTGTTCACAATTGCAATACGGTCAGATGGAAGACTACGCAGTAAGAATTACCGGATCTCTGGCAACCCAGGATGTTAAAACGGATACCGGTTCAAAATTAGTGTATATCAAATCTGAGAATAAACTGAAACTGGCAGGAAGCAGAAACAGTATATTTGGAGATTATGAGATTTATGATCTGAGTGGCAAACTTATCCAGAAAGGTAATGCTAAAACCAATGAAATTCAGATCAACAGGGAACTTCCTGAAGGAACATTCATCATCAATTTCAATGATAAAAATAAAACAGAATCGAAAAAATTCTTAAATAATTAAATTGTAAAAAAACTCAAATAAAATACCCCTGAAAGTACCTGACTTTTAGGGGCGTTTTTTATTTTAAACGATCCGGATTCTGCTTCAGAAAGCTTTCCCAGCCACTGTACGATTTGGTGTCCGTTAAGGTACCGGAGTTAAAATGATGACAGACCGCTACGGCAAGACCGTCGGAAGCATCCAGGTATTTGGTGGGAAATTCTTTTAGCTTCAGCAGATTCTGCAGCATTCCGGCTACCTGCTCTTTACTGGCATTTCCATTTCCGGTGATGGCCATTTTGATTTTTTTGGGTGAGTATTCCGTGATCGGGATATTCCTGTAAAGACTCGCTGCCATGGCCACACCCTGTGCACGGCCCAGCTTCAGCATACTCTGTACGTTTTTACCGTAAAACGGAGCTTCAAGAGCTACCTCATCCGGATGGTATTCGTCGATCAGAGAGAGCGTCCGTTCAAAGATATATTTCAGCTTGGTTTCATGATTAGGATACTTTTTCAGAATCAGTTCATGGATGGATACCAGTTCCATTTTCCCTTTTTTAACGGAAATAATACCAAATCCCATAACGGCCGTTCCGGGATCAATGCCTAAAATTATCTTCTCTGAAATCATGGTTCAAAGATAAGGTTTTACACCGGATTTATGAGATTCATCGTAGATATCAGCAATTCATTTCTGTTTCCTGATCAGTAGCTTTTCTGCGATGGGAATCCATTTTCCGTCATGACGAAGAAGGAGAATTCTATCAACTAAAAATCTAGTTTTATATTCTTTTTTCTGATATACTTTCCAGGCCTTCAGGTAATTGTCATAGGTTAGATTTCGGTATCCCACGGTCATATGAGGGGTGAATGATCTCTTGTTAAACGTAAACTGCCGGATAACGTTCTGGTGAAGAATATTTAAATGTTCATTGGCTTCAGGCTTCACATACAGAACCGGATTTTCAGAATTCGGGAAACCGCCGAAACCATTGAGGGTGATTTCAAAAGGGGAGAGATCGGTATCTATTTTCTGAAATGCCGTATGGATATCATTCTCCAGTTCCGCCTCCCTTGAAAAAGGAGGAAATAAGGTAATGTGGGCATCATTGTTCAAAGCCTTTGAATTATCATAATGAAGGGCCAGATCCTTTTTAAAGATTCTGATCTCATCTATGATCTCCTGAGGCGGGTAAACAGCAATGAAATACATCTTTTTCATACAGCAAGATAAAACTTTTTACATAATTTTATTATGCATAAGAAAATTATGCATAGATTTGTAAGGTATAAAAACAATAACATTGAAAAAAAACAGTCTATACAAAGGAACCTTACAGAACATTATTTTGAAACTGCTTTCAAAAGAGGTGAAGATGTATGGTTATCAGATTACCCAACGGGCGAAAGAGCTCACGCAGGGAGAACTGGAAATGACGGAAGGCGCACTTTATCCGCTCCTGCATAAGCTGGAAAGTGATGGCATCATCTCCTCTGAAGTCCAGAAAATAAACGGACGGGACCGCAAGTATTACCTGCTGACGGAAAAAGGAAAAAAGCAGCAGACCGTACAGGAAGATGAAATGAAAAACTATCTGTTGAACCTAAACACCATTTTTAACATATGATGACCGAAAGACAGGAACATGAGGTGATGAATTATCTGATCGCCCAAAATCTTCCACTGGATATCCTTCTTGAAATTAAAGATCATATCATCAGCCAGATTCTGGATATTCAGCTTCACGAAAATATGAGTTTTGACCGGGCTTTCTCCAAAGCAAAAGAATCCTGGAAAGGGGAATTTGAAACCGTTGGCTATCTGATGTTTTCCTCCGTAAAGATTCCTGTGATTGCAAAGCGCATCATTAAAGAAAAATACAACGGATTCCTGAAAAAATCATTCGTTTTGGGGTTGTTATTTTTCGGGATTAACCTCATGCTGATTTATCTGTCCGGAAGTCAGAATGAATACCGGATCCTGTTCAGGGTTTTTAATGGTCTGTTCTTATTGGCGATGGGCTGTACATGGCTTTTAAACTTTAGAATCTGGAAGTATATGAGAACCGATTTTAAATACAAAGGAAAGTGTTTCTATACCATGTATCAGCAGAATATGGGACTGATGATTACCTGTATGATTGCCATGGTACAGATTACAGGAAAAAACGGACAATATGCCTACCAGTTTTTCAGGGAAAATAGCACCCAGAATGTTCTGATGCTTATCATTACTTTAATGGTCCCTTTTTTGGTACAGACATTCTGCACTTTTACCCTGTTCAACTTTTTTGAACATAAGAAAACTTTGAAGAAAATACAGGATTTCCTGCAGTCTCCCACTACAGTCTCCCATTAAAAAAATAAAAAATATGATAACCTTAGAGAACGAAAACGAAATTACAAGATACCTGACCTTAAAAAAACTTAACAAAGGCCTGCTTTTAGAAATCAAAGATCACTTTATGCTTCAGATTTCAGACCTTATGGAAGAGGCAGGAATAGGATTTCAGGAAGCTTTCCTTACAACCAAACTGAACTGGCAGCATGAGCTGGAGCTGGTGCGGGCAGATGTCTTTTCCTTCCGGAAAATAGCCAGAATTGAGAAAGAAGCGCTTCAGATAAGGTTCAGAAATATTGTAGGATGCGCTATGGCTTCTTCATTATTACTGTTTATGCTGATATGCATGATTCCTGAGAGCTTTATTTACCTTCAGATGACTAGTCTGGTTATATTTGGATTGCTTTTAGGCTATAACTTTATCTTCAGAAAAATGAGGCTTTACGATTATCTCCAATTGAGTTTCCATCCTCTGATCTTAAGAAATGCTCTGCTGGGTGCAGTTATTTTTGGCGGAGCGTGGCTGTTCTTTAATGAAGTGACGGCTGAAAGTCTGCCAATCACCAAACTCTTCTTTTTATACGCTATGAGCACCAAAATTCAGCTTTTGTACAAAAGTGCAAAAAGAGTGAATGTTTTGGTTTAAAATATAGAAACCTTGGCTGGAATGAAAGTTCCGGAAATAATCGGATCAATTATATTTTAGGATGGCTGCTTTTCATTTTCAGGACCGAATTTTCAAGAGCGTCTGTTATTTTTTTTATCTCAATATGGGGCCGGAAAGTGGAGCTTTTCCCTTTTTCTTCGTCTGCTGTATTGGATAAAATGATGACAGACGTTTTGGTTTGCGGATAAAAGATATTCAGTGAAGGAGAGCCTTTTACATACCCGCTGTGGAAATAGCTTTCAGGCTGCCCGATGTTCAGCATGATTCCGTAGCCATAGCCCATTTTTCCCAGGATCTGATGATGCCTTTCGGCACTTTTGGATACGAACTGCTTAAGGGTTTCCGGCTTCAGGATCTTTCCTCCGTACAGAGCATTATTCCAGGTATGCAGGTCATCAATGGTCGACAGAATTCCTCCCGCCGGAGTTCCGATCTCTTTTCCAGCCAGTCTTGCCGGCATATTGGGAACTTCGGCAAAGGTTTTTCCGCTGCCCAGATAAGCGCTGGCGAAATGTTTCCCTTTAAAAACACTTCCTGTTGAAGAATGGCTCATTCCTGCTTTTTTGAAGAGTTCCAGAGCATTCTCATCATAAGATTTCCCGGTCACAGTTTCAACAATTTTCCCTAAGGCATTAAATCCGTCATTGGAATAGAAAAAGCCCGAACCGCTTTTAAACATTAATTTTCCACCGAACATATTCAGCCCTGAAGTATGGTTCAACAGCTGGTGAATGGTAATGTTTTCATATTCTTTAAGCTGAAATTCCTTCAGATATTTTGAAGCTTTGTCGGTCACGTTCAGCTTTCCCTGTTCCATCTGAAGAAGGATAAGAGCTGCCGTGAATTGCTTACTCACAGACCCGATGGCGAAAACAGTACTGCTGTCTATTTTCGTTTTCGTTTTAAAATCTGAGAATCCGTTCGCTTTCCGGTAGAGTGGAAGGGAATCTTTAAATATAGCGACACTTCCGTTAAAATGATATTTTTTAAATACTGAATCGATCTGCTGTTCGAGAATGGTTTTCTGAAAGGCTGCAATGGTAGAATCGATCACCGCGTTTTTATTGAGGGTTTTCTTCGGTTCAGAAGATTCTTTGCAGGCTGTAAAAGCAACAGACAGGAGTAATGCAGTAAAAAGGGAACTGAAAATTTTCGGCATTTGTATTTAAGTTTACCCTAAAAATAGGGAAAAAGAATAGAAATTAAAAATTAAACCCCGGAATACAGTCTATCCGGAACTGCGGTTTTACCAACAAAATAATAGGATCTTTTAAAAAATTGCTATTCGCTACTATTGAATCATTACCGAAAAAATAATATTTCTGAGTAAATTATTACATGAAAAAAAATCAAATATAAAGATAATAGGCTCTGAATGATCATCGTTCCGAAGTTATAAGCCTGTTTAAATTTTATTTAAAGAAAATGTGTACACGATTATCAGTCCTTTGGTTTCTTTTAGATTCATTAAACCTTGAATTTAGGTTTAAAAGATTTCCCACAGATCTCTCAGATCACACGAACCCTGATGGATATTTTTTGCTCGCTGATTGGCAGATCTCGCAGATTTTACAGATGAGACTGATGACGCTTTACGCTGATCCACACGCTTCGGCGAATCAACAAAGTTGATTCCTTCTTTGCCTCCTGAAATCAGCAGCATGATTCATAAAGCTTTGCGTTTAAAAAAAACATCATCGGTATAGCATTTTTATTCTTGAAGAATATAATTGGGATAAAAATTTGCTTTGCAAAAAATTAAATTCAGAAACTTAAACAGGCTCTAAAAGTTTTACAGATTTTCTTCCTTCAGTTTCAAATCACAGAACCAGAAAACATATTCCCCTTCAGCATCATCAGAGCTTGTTTTAGGTTTAGGATACGTTTTCTTTACAGTATCACCAATGTCAAAGCATACCGGTTCTTTAAAAACCGGACCGTCGAAGGTAAACGTATGAAATTCTCCGTTTTCTCCGCAAGGATCGACCTGTTCCGGCAGATCTCTGAGGAAATCCTTATCGATGATTCTTCCGGCAAAACTTTTGTCGAGATACATTTCATTAACGCAGGTGATAATAGTTTTAAAACCGAGATCAATGAATTCATGGATAAGATAGGTAGTGTTTTGTTTCCAAAGTGGGAATATGGCTTCCATTCCGATAACTTTCAGCTGTTCTTCACGATACCGGCGGAGATCTTCAAGGAAAATATCTCCAAAAACGGATGCCGTAACGCCCATTGCTTTTACCCGGGACATCGTCTGATCCATAATCGTCCGGTATTCTTCCATAGAAGGTTCTTTGGGAAGCTCCATTTTTATCAGGGGAAACCCCAGACTTTCTGCCTGCTTTTCCAATAATGACACATGAACTCCGTGCATGGAGATCCGCTGGAATTCCTGATTAACACTCGTCAGCAGAGAAACTATTTCATATTGGTCTTCCTGTAGGATTTTAAATAACGCAAGACTGGAATCTTTTCCACTGCTCCAGTTGAAAATGGCTTTGGATTTCATACTTTAATATAAGATCCCAAAAATAGGAAGATTATGTTGGATTTGATGATGGATGATGGAAGTTATGAAAATCCTGAAAGATGATTATTCTTTCGTTTCAACCGAACAGAGTTGTTATGAATCATGGCTAGCTGTTACTATAACCAAAAATAATACCCGGCATAAAAAAGACCTCATACAGCGATGAGGTCTTTCAGATATTTTGATAGGGATCTGTTACATATTTCTTCTGTATTTACCGCCTACTTCAAATAAGGCATTGGTAATCTGTCCCAGAGAACAGTATTTCACGGCATCCATCATAACCCCAAATAAGTTCTGCTGGTTGATTGCGGCATGCTGAAGCTGTTGTAATGCTTCTTCAGACCTATCCTCATTGGCTTTCTGGAAGTTGTGAAGCGACTCGATCTGGGCCTGCTTCTCTTCTTCTGTAGAACGGATAACCTCTCCCGGAAGTACCGTTGGAGAGCCGTCTTTACCAAGGAATGTGTTCACCCCGATAATCGGATACTCACCGGTGTGTTTCAACCATTCGTAATGCATGGATTCTTCCTGGATTTTGGAACGCTGGTACATGGTTTCCATAGCACCTAGAACACCACCTCTTTCTGTAATTCTGTCGAATTCTGCGTAAACCGCTTCTTCCACAAGATCTGTAAGTTCTTCGATAATGAACGATCCCTGAAGCGGGTTTTCATTTTTCGCTAAACCTAATTCTTTGTTGATGATCAGTTGGATCGCCATTGCTCTTCTTACGGATTGTTCAGTAGGAGTGGTGATCGCTTCGTCATAAGCATTGGTATGGAGAGAATTACAGTTATCGTAAATCGCATACAGAGCCTGAAGGGTTGTTCTGATATCGTTGAAATCAATTTCCTGAGCGTGCAGGGAACGTCCGGAAGTTTGGATGTGGTATTTCAGCATCTGGCTTCTTTCATCAGCACCGTATTTCAGTTTCATTGCTTTTGCCCAGATTCTTCTCGCCACACGTCCGATTACTGAATATTCAGGATCGATTCCATTGGAGAAGAAGAATGATAAGTTCGGAGCAAAATCATTGATGTCCATTCCTCTTGACAGGTAATATTCCACATATGTGAATCCGTTGGCCAGAGTAAATGCCAGCTGGGAAACAGGGTTGGCACCTGCTTCAGCGATGTGATATCCTGAAATGGAAACAGAATAGAAGTTTCTTACCTTTTCTTTGATGAAATACTCCTGAACGTCACCCATTAGTCTTAAGGCAAATTCCGTAGAGAAAATACAGGTATTCTGTGCCTGGTCTTCTTTTAAAATATCAGCCTGCACGGTTCCACGAACCGTAGCAATGGTTTTGGCTTTAATTTCGGCATATACATCCGCAGGAATTACCTCGTCTCCGGTAAGACCTAAAAGTTTCAGTCCTAAACCGTTGTTGGATGGAGGAAGTTCTCCGTTGTACTGAGGTCTTTCTAAACCTTTATGATCAAATTTTTCTTTAAGCTTAGCTTCAATATTAGCTTCCAGGCCGTTTTCAGCAATATATTTCTCTACATTCTGGTCGATGGCAGCGTTCATAAAGAAAGCCAGCAGCATCGGAGCCGGTCCGTTGATGGTCATGGATACGGAAGTCAGTGCATTTACCAGATCAAATCCCGAATACAGCTTTTTAGCATCATCCAGCGTGGCAATAGACACTCCGGCATTACCGATTTTACCATAAATGTCGGGTGGTAAAGCAGGATCCTGTCCGTATAACGTTACCGAGTCAAAAGCTGTGGATAAACGTTTTGCAGGCATTTCTGCGGATACGTAATGGAATCTGCGGTTGGTTCTTTCCGGACCTCCTTCTCCTGCAAACATCCTTGTAGGATCTTCTCCGGTTCTTTTGAACGGATAAATTCCTGCGGTGTAAGGGAAACTTCCCGGAAGGTTTTCCTGACCTTTCCACTGGATGAGGTCGCCCCAGTCATTGTACTTCGGAAGGGCAATTTTCGGAATTCTTAAATGAGACAGAGATTCGGTGGACGTTTCCACTTTAATTTCTTTTCCACGTACAAAATAAGAATAGAATTCTGCATGGAAAGCCTTTTTCGTATCATCCCAAGTTTTCAGGAAGTCGATGTTTTCCTGCTGAAGTTCCTTTTCCGCTTTCTGATATTCATGATCTAAAGCTTCGTTGGAAATGATATTTTTAACGCCGTGAATATGATACATTTTTCGGGCAAGCTCGGCCTGCTTTTCGATGTTGGCATCATATTGTTTGTTGTTTTCTACAATTTCGGAAAGGTAACGTACTCTTTTCGGAGGAATGATCGTTACTTCATCGGTAATTTCCTGTTCAACGAAAGTTTTCAGATCCAGTCCGGAGAACTTATCGTTGACTTTTGAAACCAACCTGTTGTATAACTCTGTCGTGCCGTGGTCATTGAACTGAGAGGCTTTGGTAGCATATACCGGCATATCTTCCAATGGGCTTTCCCATAAAAGGTGGTTTCTCTGGAACTGCTTTCTTACTGCCTGAAGCGCATCCAGCGCGCCACGTTTATCAGATTTGTTTAATGCAACAAGATCTGCATAATCCAGCATGTCGATCTTTTCAAGCTGTGTGGAAGCTCCGTATTCAGGAGTCATCACGTACATAGAGACATCTGCAAAATCAGATACTTCCGAACCGGACTGTCCGATTCCTGAGGTTTCAAGGATGATCACATCAGGATGAGCCAGTTTCAGAACATTCAATGCGGAATGGATAAACGGCGATACCGAAACGTTGTTTTCTCTTGTCGCCATCGATCTCATATATACTCTGGGATCATTGATCGCGTTCATACGGATTCTGTCACCTAATAAAGCACCTCCGGTTTTCTTTTTGGAAGGGTCAATAGAGATGATGGCTATTTTTTTATCGGTATTGGAACGTAAGAAACGTCTTACCAGTTCATCTGTTAAAGATGATTTTCCGGCCCCTCCGGTTCCTGTGATCCCGATGATCGGAATGGTAAGGTCTTTGGATTTTTCATCGATGGCTTTTACCAGTTCCGGTTTCTCGTCTGAGAAGTTTTCCACCGCTGAAATGATCTGAGCGATACTAGTCGGGTTCTCAAAACTGATGTCCTCAAGGTCTTTTGCAGTTACGTCTTTTCCGGTTGCAAAATCGGATCTCTGTACCAGATCATCGATCATTCCCTGAAGACCAAGTTCACGGCCGTCATCCGGAGAATAAATCCTGTCGATTCCGTAAGACATCAGGTCTTTGATCTCTTCAGGCAGGATCACTCCGCCGCCGCCGCCGAAAATTTTGATCTGCGGTGAGTTTTTTTCTCTTAAAAGATCGTAGATATATTTAAAATATTCGTTGTGCCCGCCCTGGTATGAGGTTAAGGCAATGGCATTGGCATCTTCCTGGATTGCTGTGTTTACAACTTCCTCTGCAGATTTGTCATGGCCCAGGTGGATGACTTCGCATCCGGTTCCCTGGATTACACGGCGCATAATATTGATCGCAGCATCGTGGCCGTCAAATAATGACGCCGCGGTTACGATTCTCACTTTGTTGGTTGGAGTATATTTTTGGGTTTCCATAAAAAAATAGAAAATTTCTGAATTTTCAAATATAATAATAAAATAAGAATCAGGTGTTTAGTTGTAAGTGTTTGTTTTGTATGATGTTCCGGTATTGTATTTAATTAATTTTTCTCACTTTTAGATTGAGGATCAGGGTGCAACTTTGATAACTAATACGTAGGACTTCATTTTCAAATCAGGACATTTTCAAATTCTCAAATTAAATTCTCTACTTTTGCACCATAATTTACGGATATGCAGAAAGCTTTGATTTATTTCGCGTTGGGAACGGTCATCAGTTTCCTGATTAATTATTTCTTTTTAAGTTCACAGAATATAGGTTTGGATGCTTATTATGCGGTGGCTTTCGGATGTGCATGGGGACTGGCTTACTATCTGGATACGCCTGATTTCTCGCTGCCTAAAAAGTTAGGTTTATCTTTTGTGGGTATGGGAATCCTGGTTCTGATAGGAACTTTACTCTTCAATCTACAGCTTGCTGTACCGTCTATTCTTAAATTTTCTACGGTATTTGTTGCTTATTATCTAATTGCCAGCTTCAGAGGGAGTAAGTCTCTCCGTCAGTAATTTCTTAATCTGAAAAAGAGACTTCTTTAATGGAGCATCAGGAAGCTTACCAAAGCTAATCCCGTTACTAAAAATAAGAAAGCAAACATATTGAGGAAGAATATGATCCCTCCAATGATCACACTTACAATGCCATGGGACTTATATACCCTGTGATGGGCTATAAAGAAATATATCCAGCCATAGAATACGATGACGGTCATCAGTATTCTGATCAGCGTAGTCAGAAAAGTATTATCCAGAATGTTTGTAATTCTGTTTAAGATGGCAAAAACCAGGATGTTTACCAGGAGGAAGGAGAAATAATGTAAGGTAAAAATACCATGATCAAAATACCACCATTTTTTCTTGTTGTGGAATATCCACAGAAATAAGGCGAAAACCGGAAGATAGATAAATAAAGCTTTGGGGAGGTTATGGAAAGAAGTTTCGACCAGATTTCTCATAATATCTCCTTTTTTTACCCCCTGTTCTTTCAGGCTGAAAAATTTGTGGGCAAAAGCGTCATTTACGAATCCCAGGAAACGTTTCTTACCGGCCATCCCTTTGTCATATTCCTGTTGGGTCTTATAGCCCAGAAAACCTGATTCATCTGCAATTTTATTATCTGTATCCATCGTGCTTTCAAGACCTTTCTGGAAGCTATCCAGTTTTAAGGAATCTTCAATGTATTTCTGTCCTTCGGTAAGTTTAGCAATTTTAGTAGAGTCTTTTTGCTGTAGTTTTTCTGCTTCAATGGCTTTAATGACTTCTTGTACAGCCTTTGTTTGAGGAGCAGTAGTCTGGGTTGTTTTATTTTCCTTGTTGTGTTTGTCTTTATCTTCTCCATAATTGAAAGGAGGAAAGATAGCAAACATAAAGAAGGTGACAAAACTGACAAATATATAAAGCTTTACCGGAGGTACAAATTCCTGTCTTTTTCCTTCGAGATAGGTTGTGGTAAGTTTTCCCGGTTTGAACAGCAGGTTTTTCACGGTGCCCCAGAATTGGCCGTCATAGTGGGTGAAATCTTCAATGAAGTGGGTGAAAAGATAATGAAACGGCTGCCGGCTTTCGATATTCTGCTGTCCGCAATGGGGGCAGTAGCGCTCTTCAACGTGGTGTCCGCAGTTCAGGCAGTTTTTATCTTCTCTGATTTTTCCGTGGCTCATAGTTCTGGGTTTGGCGCAAATATAATTATTTCAGAAAAAAGATAATTGTGTTAGCGGATTTTAAGTCGAATTTTTTTATAAAACTATATTTTTAAGGATTTTATTAAAGGTATAATTAACCATTTGGTGAATTTATTTCGCTCATAATTAACTGTTTAGTGAATTTTCACCCTTTTTAATCAACTGTATGCTAATTATTTAACATAATAATTTTTTTATTGCGAATTGTAAATAATTTTATTTTTTTTGTTGAGTTTAGAAAAAAAAAGATATTTTTGGCTAATTCAATACGCAAATTATGAGAACGTTTTTGACATTTATTTTTTTCGCAGTTTTTTCTCTTTCAAACATGGCCAATGCACAGGCGAACCGATTTTTTTATGAATATAAATTTATTCCCAATAAAGATTCCTTAAATAAGTATGACACTACCATGACTATTCTGGATATTACTTCTAATAAGTCTATCTATAGAGATTATTTATCTGTTTCACAGGACTCCATTATTGAAAGTGCGATTGAAAAAATGAAGAAAACAGGGATTCAGGCAGATTTATCAAAAATGTTTAAGAATCCAAAGTTCATGTATAAAGTACAAAAGCTGTATCCGGCTTATGAAGTGGAGTATACCGATCTTATTTTGAGTGATTTTATTTCATACAAAGAAAAGATTTCTTTTAACTGGAAGATCTTAAATGAAAAAGAACAGATTGGAGAATACAAAACCCAAAAAGCGGTTTGTGATTTTGGCGGAAGAAAATGGACTGCCTGGTTCAGTTCAGAAATTCCTTTTCAGGATGGACCCTATAAATTTCATGGTTTGCCGGGTCTGATCGTTAAGCTGCAGGATAGTGATGGGCAATTCGTTTGGGAATTAAAAGGGAATAAAAAGATGGATAACACTTATAATGAATTAAGTTTAAATGAAAGACTGAAAAATAAAACCCCACTTATCGTAAGCAAGCAGAAGTTCACTGCGCTGTTTAATGACTTTAAAGAAAATCCTCTGGCTAAAGTAAGAGCGAAATATACTGCACAGCAGTTGAGTGAAAAAGATCCTCAGGGTGAAACTTTAAGTCAGAAATTGGATAAGCAGGAAAAAATGATAAAGAAAATGATTCAATCAGATAATAATAACTCAATTGAAAAATAATGTGAATTTAAAATCCGGATAATAACATCGTTGCTGAAGCACAAGTTGACAGCAGGTAGTTTTTATTATCAGAGATTTTATATTACGATTAATAATTTTTAAAACAATAACCCATGAAAACAAAAATTCTTTTTGCTGCTTTCGCAGTAATCATTACTGGTGCCGTTACGATGACCAAGGCTAATGTAGAAAATAAGGCTACCTCCAAATCTGTACAGGTAAAGGCTGTAGTAGCACCCGACAAACCAACTGTGGATACAGGCTGGACCTTTGTAACCAGAGATTTTATTTACACTCACGACTAATCATTTTTTTAAAACAATAACCCATGAAAACAAAAATTCTTTTTGCTGCCTTTGCAGTACTTATTACAGGAGCCGTAACAATGACTAAGGCTAATGTAGAAAATAAAGCAACCTCAAAATCTGTACAGGTAAAGACTGTTAATGCAACCCCTCAAAATCCAGTTGATCATAGCTGCGTTTTTCTTGACTGTGGTTTTATTTATACTCCTGGAACAATCGTCCAATAAAACAAAAACTCTCTTCACTGCTTTTGCAGTACTCGTTACAGAGGCCGTTACGATGACTAAGGCCAATATAGAAAATAAAGTTACCTACAGGTAAAGGCTGTTATAGCAGACAAACCAACTGTGGATACAGGGTGGACCTTTGTAACCAGAGACTTTATTTACACTCACGACTAATCATTTTTTTAAAACAATAACCCATGAAAACAAAAATTCTTTTCGCTGCTTTTGCAGTACTTATTACAGGAGCCGTAACAATGACTAAGGCTAATGTAGAAAATAAGGGCGTTTCAAAATCCGTACAGGTAAAGACGGTTAATGCAACCCCTCAAAACCCGGTCGATCATAGCTGCCTTTTTCTTGACTGTGGTTTTATTTATACTTCTGGAACAATAGTCCAATAAAAACAAAAACTCATTTCGCTGCTTTTGCAGTAATCGTTACAGGAGCCGTAACAATGACTAAGGCTAATGTAGAAAGTAAAGCAACCTCAAAATCAGTACAGGTAAAGGCTGTAGTAGCACCGGAACAACCAAGTGCGGATACAGGCTGGACCTTTGTAACCAGAGATTTTATTTACACTCACGACTAATCATTTTTTAACACACAATTTATTATGAAGACAAAAATTCTTTTCGCTGCTTTTGCAGTAATCATTACAGGAGCCGTTACGATGACTAAGGCTAACGTAGAAAATAAAGCCGTATCAAAATCTGTACAGGTAACAGGTATCAATAAGTATGAAGCTGCTGCCGCTCAGAAAGGTAGTTTTATTACTGAAAGTACTACGCATGACTGGACGTTTGTTACTGCACATATTGTCTATTCTTCTAACTAAAAAAGTTCTAAAATCCAGGCAGCTTTCACATCAGGTAGAAATGCTGCCTGGATTATAAATTATAATTTAATATGAAATTTTGTAAAATATTAATTTGCGCTTTATTCTTTTTTCATATTTTCTCTTCATTTTTCGTCAATATTAATATTATTTCAGTCTTTAAAAAAAAGGAAACGTATACGGACTTAAATACTTACGGGAAGTCATGCGTGGATTATATCTCCAATGTCAATGGATATATGAATAAAGATGTATATACTGGCATGTATCGATATTTACAGCTAATAGGGTCAGAACGGGGATTTGAATTTTATTCACCTAATGCACCCCAAAAAGATGTTAAGCTTTTTTTTCTGAGTCAGAATGAAGATGTCTACCCAAAAGGAAAAAGTTTTGAAGCTGAGTTCAAAATGAAAAATCTCTTCAATATATTGGGCTCAAGAATCGCTGATAAAAAATTCAGAGAGAACCTGATCCATTCCGTTTCTAAAAGAATTTCAACACTCAACAGTTCAATCAATGACATAGAGATCTACTTTCAGGAAATTAAAACCAAACGTTTGAAGGAGATTAAAAAAAATGAGCCGACATTTACTAAGAAAAAATACATTGTATATAAAATAAAACTAAACTAAGTGAAAAATTTCATTTTCAATCATACGGAGTATTATGAATATCGTACAACGATCATCTATATCATCACATTTTTTGTTTTCATCAATGCGCTGGTTCTTGCTCCTGACTTTTTTAATATTTATAGTGTCCATGGATTAGTAGATGGGAATATTAATGATGCTTTACTACCTAAGAAATTCTTCACTTTAAATACACTTTCCTCATTTTTTTCAAAATCAGGATTAAACATCAACTATTTTTTAGCGATATTCTTAACGGTTTATTTAGGGACATTTGTTTGCATATTACTGAATATTTACCGGTTCGTATTTTCTTTTCTGGCTCTGATCATGCATTCTATTCTTATCAATAGCAGCTATTCTTTCACGTATGGTGCCGATAATATGATAAGCATTGCATTATATGTTAATGCCTTACTATGTCTTATCGATATCATAAAACCAAAATATAAAGAAATGGTTTTTTCCGCAGTCATCAGGTTGTTTCAGGTACAGTTATGCTTAGTCTATTTTTTTTCAGGGGTGGGCAAAGCCCTGGGAACGGATTGGTTTGACGGTGAAGCCATCTGGCTGGTCATGAATGTATATACCTCACAAAGTTCATGGCTGGATTACCTTGGATTTAATTTTCCACAGGTATTTATATTTCTCTCTCTTTTTATTATGCTGCTTGAAATTTTTTATCCACTTTTGGTTAATATTTCAAAAATAAGAAAAGCAACGGTACTTGCCGTTATTCTGATGCATATAGGAATAAGCTTAATCATTGGTCTGCATACATTTGCCGGAATTATGATCCTGATGAATATTGTTGCCTACTATCCGGAGCTTATAAAAATAATTAATGAAAAAATAAAAAAATATGGTTTTGTCTTTAAAAAATATCAGTTTTAAATATGGAAATAAGCAGATTTTAGATAATATCTGCCTGGATTTCATGTATGGTATTTATGGATTAATCGGTTTAAACGGAGAAGGGAAAACCACATTGCTTAATATCATTTCTACTTCCGTAAAGCCTGATTCAGGACAGATAAGTTACAAAGGAAATTCAGTATTAAAAAATCCATTATCCTTACGGAAAGATTTAAGCTATATGCCACAAAATATAGCATTGAATTATGAATTATCGGTATATGAAAACCTGATCTACTTTGGCTCCCTGAAAGGAGTATCCTCAAAAGATCTGAATAAAATAATCCCTTATCTATTAAGCTTTTTTAATATCAGCCAGTATAAAAACAGCAATATAAAAAAGCTGTCCGGAGGAACACTGCAAAGGGTGTCTCTGGCTTTGGCGTTTATTAATTCGCCCAAAGTTCTTATCCTGGATGAACCGACCAATGCGCTTGATCCGGTGGAAAGAATTAATTTTTATAATTTACTTAAAGAAAAAGCAAAATCTTCCATCATCATCATATCTTCTCACAATATTTCTGAAATTGAAAAGATGGTTGATAAATTCATTACTTTAAACGATAAAAAAATATCCCTGTTTAATGATGTTGTTTCATTTAGAGAAGGTTCAAATATAAAGTCTGAATTAAAAAATGAAATTTTAGATTTTATTTCCAAATAGAATAATTATGTCCGTAGTCCTTTTGAATTTCAAACAGTATTTGAAACATCCGTTTTTCAAATATATTCTAGCATTTATCCTGGTGCTGAGCTTTTATATTATCCCGCCGATCAATTCAAAACATTCACCTTTTACGGTAGATAATTATGCCGGAACACCCAATTTGATCTGGATCAGTAATTTAACGCCAATCTTAATCAATACCATCTTTTTTATTCTGATTTTTTTTATTGGGCGGAATATAAAAGAAGAGGAAAACAGGAATCATACGGTATTATTTTTTCAGATTTCAGTAAAGAATAAGTTTACGCTTTTAATGTACAGAGTTTTAGGGCTGTTTCTTTATTGCGTCTTAATTTCCTTTATTCTGGAATTGTCCATCTTAATCATCAATTATCAGCCGTATAATATTTTTTTATTTTTTGTTCCTTATTTTTATTTTTGTCTCCCTTTTTTATTTTTTATCTCTACATTCAGTACTATTATTGAATTTTATGTTGAAAATAAAGTATTGAAATATCTGTCTTTATTTATTATCATTATCCTCATTTTCAGTATAAAAGCAAGTGTTGATTTTACAGGCTTACAAGAGTTGATCTTTAATTTTAAAGAATACATCAATATCAATGATCCTTTTTTTGTCATAGGTAAATCAAATAAGCCCAATTTAACCTTCATCACCTTCCAGGATTTTATTTATCCCAAAAATATTCTCGAAAAGCTGCTGATCATCATTCTGTCTTTAGCTTTACTTTTTATTTTTTCTGTTTTCTACAACAGAAATTATAAGATCAAAACATCTCCGGAAAGCGGAAGTAGTACTAAGAATAGCATTACTGCCGGAACTCATGCTGTAGATCATAAGAGTCTTTTAGATTTTGAGACTCCCAATATTCATGTTGGTTTCTTACAATTGTTGAAAGCCGATTTATTACTATTACAAAAGTCAATTGATCAGAAAACATTAGGCATCATAGTGTTGATGTGGCTTTTTTCTTTTATGGCTGCTCCCCACATAAAAATTATTTTTGTAGCGATAATTTTTATACTGCTGGTATCATTAAATAAAAAATACCTCTATAACTCATTTACCAATAACTTTTATGAAAAAAGTTCTGTCTTTAAAAGCTACGAGTTTATTTTGACTAAAATTCTTTTGCTGTTGATTTATATTATAGCAGCACTTCCCATTTTAATAGGAATGAGTCCGGAAAATATGGCTTTATGCATCGTAAAACTAGCCTTGCTGTTCATCATCCAGGTTTTTTATATTAAAATCTTTAAAGACTATTTACTATCAGAAGTTGTATTAGTGATCCTGTTTGCCAGCTATTTAACAAGTAACCCGATCATCAATATATTTTAGGTATTGCGCAGAATAAAGTATCTATAATACTTAAACCATATATTCAGAGAAGATGTTTTTATCTTCTCTGTTTTTGTTTCAGATTAGGCGCAGACATAATAATGGATCAGTCTCAAAAGTTGGGGAAATGTAAATTTATATTTAGTTGCTACAGACACGTGATATTTAAAATATCAGAGCTGTTGATTAAGTTTAAAACTTTACGCAGAGAAATTCACTTAAGGAGCTTGAAAAAATCTGTGATTTTTTATTGATTGGAAATAAGATCTGCTCCATCTGCAGAATCTGCGGGAAAATAAACACCATAAACATTCGTGAAATCTGGAGGAAACTATTTAACCACAAAAAAATGAATTCACGTTCATCTATTTCTATGTTAGTCTCCGATTTTTGTGCCTGATCCGTTTTGTTCCAGACGGATTGCAGACCTAATTATTCATGCAAAGAATATCAACAGGTATTGAGGGAAATGTATAACCGGAATAATAAAAAGAAAGAGTCGAGGGAAGAAACTCTTTGCTTGGCATCCGTGTTTTTAGAATCTTTCGGAACTTTTTTTTCAACGGTCATTCATTTTACAAGATTTATGCCAAAGGGAATTCTTAGGTTAAAATCTATTCAGACACCGTAAGTTACACAACATTATACAGATAAAATAAAATATGTTTTTGGGTTACAAAAATAATTTGTACCTTTGCACACCCTTTTAGGGGTAAATTATGTTTAATCTTTAACTAAAACGTGTGAATACATTAAGTTACAAAACTGTTTCAGCGAACAAAGCTACTGCGAATAAAGAATGGGTTGTGGTAGACGCTGAAGGACAGCCGTTAGGTAGATTAGCTTCTACGGTTGCAAAGATTTTGAGAGGTAAGCACAAAACGAATTTTACACCTCACGTAGATTGTGGTGATAACGTAATCGTTTTGAATGCTGGGAAAATTACACTTTCCGGAAACAAGTGGGCGGATAAGACTTATATCTGGCATACAGGATACCCTGGTGGACAGAAGTCTATGACTGCGGCTGAACTTCAGAAGAAAGATTCTTTAAAGGTATTGGAGAAGTCTGTAAAAGGGATGTTACCTAAAAACAGATTAGGTGCTGCTATCCTTAAGAACCTTTATTTATATGAAGGAACTGAGCACAAACATGAAGCTCAACAGCCTAAAACAATTAATGTTAACGAATTTAAATAATTAATTATGTCTATAGTTCACAAAATCGGAAGAAGAAAAACTTCTGTAGCAAGAGTTTATGTAAGACCAGGTTCTGGAAACATTACAGTAAACGGTAAAGATGCTAAAGAATATTTCTCTACAGACGTGATGGTTTACAAATTAAACCAACCGTTCATCCTTTCTGAGACTGTTGGTCAGTATGACGTTACCGTAAACGTATTCGGTGGTGGTAATACAGGTCAGGCAGAAGCTATCAGATTAGGTATTTCAAGAGCTTTATGCGAAATCAACGCTGAGTTCAGATTAGCATTGAAGCCAGCTGGTTTACTTACAAGAGACGCGAGAATGGTGGAAAGAAAGAAGCCAGGTCAGAAAAAAGCAAGAAAGAGATTCCAATTCTCAAAACGTTAAGATTTGCTGTTGGCGAATGGCTTATGGCTATTGGCTACAGAAATGTACTACATTTTATTTAAACTTAATCTCGGCGAAAAGCCTATTGCCAAAAGCAACAAGCAAACCGCCAATTGCCCGTTACGTTTAGCATCCAAACGCTTCTCCCATCTAAAGAAGTTGTTGATTGTTTAAAAGACGGAAAGTAAACTAACAAAAACAGAAAACATGGCAAAAGCAAATGTAAAAGACCTTTTAGAGGCTGGCGTACACTTCGGTCACATGACCAGAAAGTGGAACCCAAATATGGCTCCATACATTTTTATGGAGAAAAACGGTATTCACATTGTAGACTTACATAAAACAGCAGTTAAATTGGATGAAGCGTGCAGCGCTTTAGAAAAATTAACTTCTGCAGGTAAAAAAGTTCTTTTCGTAGCGACTAAGAAGCAAGCGAAAGAAGTAGTTGCAAAACACGCTGCTGAACTTAATATGCCTTATATTACAGAAAGATGGCCTGGAGGTATGTTAACGAATTTCGTTACGATCAGAAAGGCGGTAAAGAAGATGAACTCTATCGACAAAATGAAAAAAGACGGTACGTTCGAAACTTTATCTAAAAAAGAAAGATTACAGGTTGACAGACAAAGAGCTAACCTAGAGAAGAACTTAGGTTCTATCGCTGACATGGTGAGACTTCCTTCTGCTGTATTTGTAGTTGATATCTTAAGAGAGCACATCGCGGTAACTGAAGCTAAGAAACTTGGTATTCCGGTTTTCGGTATCGTTGATACAAACTCTGACCCTAGAAAAGTTGACTTCGTTATCCCAGGAAACGATGATGCTTCCAAGTCTATTGATATGATCCTTAGCGTAGTTTCTGAATCTATCAAAGAAGGTCAGTCTCAAAGAAAAGCTGATAAAGAAAAATCTAAAGAAGAAGGAGAAGTAGTATCTGCTGATAAAGATGCTGATTTCGATGCAGAATAATTAAAGATTTTCTTTAATATAGGAAAAACGCTGGATTTAGGTCCAGCGTTTTTTGTTATTATATCATATCAGCTTTTTATTAAGTTTCAGCATTTGAAAAATCCACAACGATACTCTGGATCTTGTTAGTTGGAAAGCTTTATGGAGTAGGAGCTGGTAATGTATTTTGAAGACCGGTAAGGGGAATTACACACCATTCCGGACAAGCTGTAGTTCTGGTTTTTGGGAACCATGGTATACCCGATTTTTCCGGCAGCAATCGGAATCTTTTTAAAGAAGCCGCCGGAACTTACCGTAAGAACCATATTACATCGGGAATTGTTTTCTACCGAGATGGAGGTTTTAGGGTTGTAGGGATCATTGCTGTTCAGAAGATCGTTGAGAACGTCTGCCGTTTCTGGTTTATAGGTCTTTATAAGCTCGTTATACTCTCTTTCGGTATTGGCTGCATTATTTCCTCCACCGGAAGGATAAGAAGTTCTTACAGGATATCCACCGTAATTTACACTACAGCTGGTGAGGGTTAAGGAAACTCCGGAAAGGAGGAACAGCTTTTTCATGCCGGTTATTTTTTTGATTTTTTCTTTTTGGATGATTTTGGTTTGGCCGGTGTTTTTTCCTTTGAGGCGGTATCCTGAGCAGGATGAGCTTCGGGTTTGGAACTTCCCGGGTTATCAATCACTACAAATATACTTTTTTTAATGTCTTTCTGGGAGATGTATTTTACGTCACATACATTACCCGACAGGTTATAGGAACCTTTGTTGATGACCACAAAATTCTCACCATGCGCCGGAACAGCCAGATTGTAAAAGTCCTTGCCTTCGATTCTCAAAACAATATTACAGTCCGAATTATTCCTGAACAGGAGGACAGCTTCCTTACGGGTTATATCTTCATCAAACATGGCATTCAGGAGCTTTACTGTTTTTTCTTTATGCTGGTCGGAAGTTTCTGCGATCAGCTTTTTGAATTCTTCAGCATCACTGGAATAGGAGTTTCTCATGAACCTGTTGGGAATATCGGTGATGACCGGTCTTGCCTCCATCGGTTTGGCATTTTTTGCGCCTTTCGTCCATTCTGCATTCTTCAGCGCAATCAGCTTAGGCTTCAGAACACTCCTTTTGGGGTCATCGGGATGGGCCGTTTTCAGATAGTTTTCTATTTCCTGAATGTTGGTGCTCTTCAGGATTTCTTTGCTTTTTTTCTGTGCGTTGATAACATTGGGCATCAGAAAAGTAATAAGCAGGGCCGTTAAAAGTTTTTTTTTCATTTGTGTTTTTTATTTCATTAAGTTATCCGGAATTTTATATACGTTATTGTTTTCCCTTTGGAAGAGAAAAGCTCTTCGTAATAGGTTTTGATATCTCTTAAATGTTCTGTATCCGGATCATATTCAGGAGCTCCATAGATATCGTGATGAGCAGAAATGATTTCATAGCCTGCGCCCTGAAGATACCCCAGGGTATATCCGTGAAGGAATTCTGAATCTGTTTTTAAATGGATGATTCCGCCTGGCTTCAGGAATTTTTTGTACCGGTTAAGAAAATCTGGATGAGTCAGTCTGTGCTTGGTACGCTTGTATTTGATCTGCGGATCGGGGAACGTGATCCAGATTTCATCTACTTCGTTTTCTGCAAAAAAATAATCCACAAGTTCGATCTGAGTTCTGAGAAAGGCAACATTATTCATCCCGCTTTCCACGGCTTCTTTGGCACCAAACCAGAATCTGGCCCCCTTAATATCTATTCCGATGAAGTTTTTTTCAGGAAATGTTTTGGCAAGACCTACTGAATATTCACCTTTCCCACAGCCGAGTTCCAGAACGATAGGATTTTCGTTTTTAAAGAAATCTTTTCTCCAGTTTCCCTTCAGCGAAAAACCCTGTAAAGCATCCTCTCTTGTTGGCTGTATAACGTTCGGTAATATTTTGTTTTCTGCGAATCTTGCTAATTTATTTTTGCCCATCGAATCATTTATAAAATCCCGCAAAAATAGCAAAAATAGCATAGAATACCTTGCCTTTTAATGATAAAAGACCAGTAATGAGTGTATTTGAAGATTTTTATGGAGTGGCCGAGCTCCCCAAAGCGACCAGAATGGCCTTCTCAATAGTTTTCTGTGATGCATATTGGGCTCCGCAAACCAGGCTTGAGAAAAGATACTGGCCCTTGTCTACTACAATGGAACTTTCGCCGTGTGCCGGAACTGCAAGCCTGTATTTGGTGGTTCCTACACCTTCCATTCTTACAATGATGTTACAGTCCGACTTATTCTGGATCAGCACAATGCTTTCCTTACTGTTCGGATCATTATCGAACAGGGAATTTAAGATTTTTACCGTACGGTTCTGATGCTCTACCGGATTCACAGCCATCAGCATGTTGAATTCTTCAGCTTCAGCATTGGGGATGGCGGCATTGGCTGAAGTATTTACTACAAATGCATTTTGTGCCGTACTGGGAGTATACACAGTGGTAGATTGTTTGGCTGCAAGTTCTGCTTTGTATTTGGCGATCTGTTTCTGTTTGATAATGGCATTCATCTCATCGAAACTGATCTTGGTGGATGGTCTTCTTTTCAGCAGGGCAAGCATTTCCTGCATATCCTTTACTTTCTGATCCGCCGGATGGGCATTTTTGATGTATTCTTTCATCATTTCCATCACCCGGGGCTTCAGGACGGATCTTTTAGGATCATCAGGATGGGCATCTCTTAAGAAGGCATTGATCTCATAGATATTTTTACTTTTCAAAATATCGGTATAGTCTTTTCCCTTTTTCTGGGCAGACAGGTTGACGAAGAGAACTGAACCAAAAAGTAAAAGTAGTTTTTTCATTCACAAATTTTTAAATTAAAAAAATGTTTTCTGTTATTTGGTGTTTGGTCAATTAGTCTTTAATGTGATAACGAAATACGGTTATTTTTATTTTAAACACATCAATGTGATCTAAAAATAAGCATATTTTTGAATAGTAAAAAATATCTGCTGTGGATTTTAAAAAAACAGCTGAAATTCAGCTATGTGTTTCTGCGTTAAAAAGCAGTGATTTTATTTGACGATCTCCTGCAGGTTTGAATTTTTAAGCCTCTTCTGATAGATCGGCATGTATTTTTCAATCGGAAGCTTTATCGCTTCAAAATTTCCGGCCAGTACATAGGCTTCTATATTTTCAGAAGTGTATACAAACTGGAGGAAATTGTCGATCAGGTTGTCAGGAATTTTGAACTTCGTAAAATAGTCTTTACCCAGATAGTTTCTGATCTGCGTTATGGAATTGTTCATTCTTTCATAAGCCATATACCGCTGTTTTTTCTTTCTTTCCCCCGAAAGAATATCATAGATGCTTCCTAAGCTGAAGGTAAGACCTCCGTCTCTTAATCCTGCAACCGGCAGCTCAGGAGAAGTACCGTCGCCTTTCGGTTCCGGAAGTCCGATTACTTTTTTCAGGGCAAGACTTTTATCTTCTTTTCTTATGGCATTCATGTCATATCTGAGGTTTCCGGTAGGCTTAAACCGGTTGAGCACAATTTCCTGAATTTCGTAATAGGCAATTTTCAATTCGGTCAGATTTTTCTGTCCGAGCATCTGAGGAGTAAGCTTTACATCTTTTCTCTCCGTTACAATAGACGTAAAACGGATAACATCACCGGGCACAGCAGGAATACTATAGTTTCCATTGTAGTCGGTCAGCACGGTTTTCTGGGTATTCAGATTGGTAACATACACCTGGTTGAGATAAAGGATAGAATTATCTCTTAAAAATACCTCCCCGGAGTATATCTGTGCATTGATCTTTACTAAAAAAGTCAGGAGCAAAAGGGTAATAAGCTTCTTCATATAATGAGGGCAAAATTACATAGAAAAACAGCAATTTATACCTGATAAGATAAGGATTACAGGTTAAAGTTATATTAAACTTTGATATTAAACTGTTAATGAATGTTATATATGAGAAAAATCATTAATATTTTTTATTTACGTTTTACCAGAAGCCAGCTTGAATATTTTACCGAAATGGAAGAACCGAATTCCGTCCAGCTGATAAAATACCAGTAGGTAGCGGTAGGTACAGGTCTTCCGCCCATTCTTCCGTCCCAGGTGTATCGGTTGGAAGGGCTTCCCCTGAAGATCTCAGCTCCATACCGGTCGAATATTCTGAATTCAAGGTTTTCATTCGCCATTAAGGCTGAGTAATCAATCTGCTCATTATGACCGTCCCCATTCGGAGTGATGGTATTGATGAGATTGATAATCGCAAATTCTTTTTTTACATCTTCACAGTATTTGGAGTCTCTTACAAAGATGGTATGGCGGCCTCTCGGAACATTGTTGAAAACATTTGAGCTCTGCCAGCTTACGCCGTCCAGGGAATATTCATAAGGCGGTACTCCTCCGTTTACCCCTATGGTCACAGTAGTTCCGTTGATCTCGATAGAAGTAATCATCGGAAGCGGAGATTCTGACACTGTAACATGCTGTCTGTACGTACAGCCGTTGAAGGTAAGGTCTACCCAATAGCTTCCCGCAGGAACATTGGAAATGGAAGGAGATGTATCTCCCGTACTCCACAGATAACTTTCAAATCCGGGACCTGCATTCAGGGTGGTAAGGGCTTTAGGGCAAATCACCTGATCCTTTAAAATATCTGATTTTTTTGGAATCTTAAGATTAAGTCTTATCGATCCTACTTCAGGACAGACTCCATTTTTTTCAAACCTGATGTAATACGTCTGAGGAGTGGTGAGATCTACCGAAGGATTAATAGGAGCCGTATCATTTTGAGCATCAGCTAAACTAGCGTGGAAGCTAAAGGTAACACTCGGATCCAGCGTAAAAGAAGGAATGAATGATGCTAAACTAATGGTTTTTACTCCATCCAGATCGTCGTCACATACGTCAACAGCTGCTCCTGTAGTAATTAATGGGATTTTTGCCCCGATAACAAATTTTAAAGGTTTGATGACCGCAGCACAGCCATCCGGTGAATCTACCCTGATGTAAATGGTTACTGTGGCGTTGTAGCTCCAGTTATTCGGTAGGGTATTGTTATTCCCTGCGTTGGCATCAGTCAGGGAGGCATAATATCTTACATTGGTAAAGTAAGCAGGGTTGTTAAGAACAATTCCTGTGATTGCTGACAGGTTGATCGTAACGGTTCCGTCCATATTATCATCACAGAAAGTTCCTGTATAATTGTCCTGTACTATGGCTAAATTGTATAAGGAAAGCGTGATCTGGGCAATATTCTTACAGCCGATGGTATTTTTTACTACGGCGTATACAATCGTTCCGTCCGGAGCGGTATAGGTATTGGGAGTGGTGATCAGGGCTGCAGGGTTTTCGTTCTGGGCGTCTGTAAGCGTAGGATAATAGGTAATGGTAACCGGTGTATTGTTGGTTACATTAGCGGTGGTCAGGTTAAAAGTTCCCTGCCCGTTAATGTTACAGGCCCGCAGGGTTACATTGGTAACGGTAACCGGTGCGATATTGAGGGTAACGGTTACGGTTTCACAATCCGTGAGATCAGGATCATTTCCACAGAAGGTATAGCTGAATGTATCCGTACCGGAAGCTCCAGGGGTGTTCACCGTATAGGTGATCACACCGGTTGCAGGGTTTATGGTGGCTGTTCCTAATGTAGGCGGATTAACAATAGCAACCGTAGACGCTACAGGAGTCTGGGTCGAGCTGCTGAATGCAGGGGTTATTGTTTGAGAACTGCAGACGTTATAAGAGACAGTGCTCAGTTTGGTACAGTTCAGTACTTTAAACCGTTCAGTAACGAGAGGTGCACAGCTTCCCATGGTTACGGAACAGGTATAATAGCCGGCCTGTGTCGGGGTAATGGAAGATGTGGTAGCGGTAGGAATAAGAGTTCCGTTGACATACCACTGATAAGTATCGTAAATAATAGGATCTACAGTAAGCACAATTCCCGGAATACAGTCGCCTCCGGATTTTAAAATGACCGGTTGTGTAGGGAATCCTGCGAAAAAGCCTCCATATCCTACAGCATCACTTCCTGCATTAATTCCCGCTGTAATCGCTTTGTCTGAGATTATCGTGATATTTCCTGAAACATTTGGAATACCATAGGTAACCCAGTTGGAAGTACCGGTCATGTTGAAAGGTCCTGTTGAGGCAGCAGGGATACCTCCGTTTACGGTAACCGTAGCACCCCGTTCAGTGATCAGATTCAGTTTGGTGGGAATATTGAGAATCCCCGCGGGATTGTTATTGGTATGAACAAAATTTTCATTGATAAAGCCCAGCTCATTGATTTGCTTGGGAAGATAACAGTTCAGGGCCGGAATAAAATTGAAGCCGCCGGTTGCCAGCTCATTGTCGGTTGTAGAAGCTCCGGCAAGGATCTGGTAGACATAGGCATTTTTAGAGGTCCTGATATACAGGTTGTAGTGGTTATTTCCCTGGTTCTGATACTTGGTGTCGGGAATAACAAAATATTGTCCGGTATTTAAGGTGGCAACAGGAGGAATTTCATTATTTACATAAACCATTGTATTATCTTCAGTAGCGATGATAATAGCGCCTTCCATATTTACCCCGATATTGCCATTGCCTTTTACCAGGGCAAATTCACTGCCCAGCCTTTCCACGGGAACAGACTGATCCATTAAAATATCCGAGCTGGTAAGAATGTTTTCGGCATACTGCCCGTTAAAATTTCCGTTAGTCACATTCACCGGTTTGGTCGCAGTGATTTTTGCTCCGATAAATCCATCGGAATTCCCGGTATTGGTTCCGATACCATCCAGAATGTAAGACTGTCCTTTATTCAGGGTAAACGTCAGTATTGGGTTGCTGGCACCGGTTGTCCCGTTTGAAAACTGTACCGTAGGTTTATATCCGGTGATGGTAACTGTCGTATTATCTTCTGTTGCCAGAACGCTGGTCATGAAGTTCAGAATAGGATTCTCCGCAGTAATAGGGGCATTGGCTGCATAAAAGTTTTTTCCCGTGGAAGGAATTCCTTTTGAAGTAATGATTTCCGCGTGGTTATATACTGAAAATCTTAGATTGGCATAAAAAGGAAATTCAGCCTTGAGGTATAGCCCTTTTGAAGTCGGGGTAAAAAGATCTGCCTGCTGCGTCGTGATAATAAAAGATCTTAAAACATCAAATTTCTGAGGATTGTTCTTACTGATATTTACCGTGCCGATCAGAACATTGTTGTTATAAATACTCACCGGAAAAGAAGTGGCTCTGTTGGTAGACAGGTATAATTTCTGATAAGGATTGGGATTTCCCGTTCTGTCTATCATCGGAGCAAACCAATGTTCTCTGTCCAATTGGGCAAAAGCAGAGGTGAAAATATAAAATATAAATAAAAAAGATAGAACTTTCTTCATTCAGAATATGGATTTATCACAAATTTAACAATAAAATAGATTCATGGCTTGAAAAATTAATAAAAAAACCATGATCGGTAATCATGGTTAAATATTTGATATAAAAATAGTTTAGTCTATATTTTTCACCAGAATCTATCCGGTGTATTTTATGGCAGTTTGCTGATGTCCCGGTTCAGTCCATTCTATTTCATACCAATAGGTTCCTGTCTGCACTTTTATGGTATTGTTGATCGTACCGTTCCACTGGTATCCG
>JAITMC010000030.1 GCA_031277615.1 Chryseobacterium sp.
GGGAGACTTCGGAGAGCGGTAGTTCTTGCTTTCTGACCATTTCTAATGATAAAAACAGACTTGCAAACTGTGGGCAGTCCAGATATACTAAACATTCTTTTCTTATTGGTATTCATGAGGCATCAATCTGTTTCAGTCTGTATTTGTTGAGAATTTCGTGGAATATATACTAAACATTCTTTTCTTACCGGTATTCACCGATGTATCAATCAGCTTTGTTCTGTATTTGTTGAGGTTTTGGTGGAATGTTGGCTCCGAAGTCAGGAGACTTCGGAGAGCGGGGAGACTTCGGAGAGGGGAGAAGAGACTTTGGAGAACCGATATTCAGGGAAAGAGAAATTGTATTATATTCGTATGTATTTCACTGTTGAACAGTGGGATAGGGTGAATTGTCGGATTTATGAAAAAAAAAGAAAACAAAATTATGTGGCAATATTATATGATTCTGCTGTTGGGATTTCTGCTGCTTTTTGCGGCAGGATACAGCTTCCGGTATACCCTTGCGTTTCTGAAGCGGGGCGAAAAAACAGTAGGAACGGTTACCGGCTTACAAACTTATAAGTCAGAAGGGGATGTGTACGCTCCTGTTTTCACTTATCATACCCACGACGGCAGGATTTTTACCTATGAACTCCCTGAAGGAACCAATCCGCCTGCCTGGGAAATCGGAGAAACGGAAACCATCATTTACGACCCGGCAAATCCCCAAGAGGTAAGGCTGTACAGTTATTTCAGGGTATTTAGCTGGACATTGGTGCTTTTGTCGCTGGCCCTTCCGTTATTAGTGATAGGCGGCGGGTACTTTGTCGCGGAACGGTTTTTGAAATGATAGGAGTGAGGGGAATGGATGATGGATGAAAGCCGTAAAAGAATAACTGGTTATGAATAAGGACTTCAAGTAACTTCCGGCATCCTTTCTTCCAGCTTCCAGCCTTAAAAAAAATTTTAATATTTTGCTATGGACTTACAAATATTATCAATAGTCTGGGGAGTACAGAATATGGCGGCTTCAATCGCTTTTTGGTCTGAAGCACTACATTATAAGCTCAAAAGAGAACCTGAACCGGATTTTGCAATTCTGATTCCCAAAACAGGAAATGGCATGCAGTTGTCTCTGAAGCTCACCACCTCACCGGAACCGAGGCGGCATCATATGGATCTGATGACAAATAACCAGCACAAGGAAGTGGAACGGCTGCTCGGTCTGGGTGCCACCAGAATGAAGAACTGGCAGTACGAGAAGGATGCCGATTATGTAGTTCTTCTGGACCCGGACGGAAATTCATTTTGTGTGGTACAGGCCCCGATGTAATATTCCTGATCAACGAAGTTGATTCACCGAAGCGTGTGTATAAGCATAAAGCTTCATCAGCGTCATCTGTAAAATCTGCGGGAAATTATTTTAACCACAAAACCGAAGGTTCGACGGAGTCAAAAGCAGCCAAAGCTTTGAATACGTAAGTAACCTTTAAGTTCAATGAATTGCACATAGAAGTTCACTAAAGTTCTTAAAAATCTGCACGATCCGCACAATCTGCGCGAGAAAAATATCCACAAACATCTGTTAAAATCTGTGGAATCTGCGGGAAATTATTTTAACCACAAACCGAAGGTTCGACGGAGTCAAAAGCAGCCAAAGCTTTGAACACGTAAGTAACCTTTAAGTTCAATGTATTGCACATAGAAGTTCACTAAAGTTCTTAAAAATCTGCACGATCCGCACAATCTGCGCGAGAAAAATATCCACAAACATCTGTTAAATCTATGGAATCTGCGGGAAATTATTTTAACCACAAACTGAAGGTTCGACGGAGTCAAAAGCAGCCAAAGCTTTGAACACGTAAGTAACCTTTAAGTTCAATGCATTGCACATAGAAGTTCACTAAAGTTCTTAAAAATCTGCACAATCCGCAGAATCTGCGTGAGAAAAAGTATCCACAAACATCTGTGAAATCTGCGAATCTGTGGGAAACTCTTTTAATACCACCTGTCTTCCCGATACAATGAATCAGAAGAACATCAATGTAAATTATTAATAATCTGTATCTTATTTAAGAGAAAACAGGTGCTGTCGGATTTTAAATTGAAAATCTGATCAGCTGTCTGTACCATCAGATTTGAAAAATTTATTCAAAAACATCAATAAAAATGAAATAAAAAAGGATAAAAAGAATTTATGTTGCATAAAATTCCATAAAATATTTACTTTTACGGCTGAAAATTTAATTCATGTCTAAGACTAAACTGATAACCATAACCGCATTTTTGTTTTTTATTTCTTCCGGCTCTTTTGCCCAGGATAAAACCATTGATTCTTTGAAAAAAGAATTATCCAGTCCTAAAGTACACGATACCGTCAAACTACTGAACATCGGAAATTTAATCGATCAGACTCCTACAAACAGCAATAGGAGCGTGGTATTGAATGATATGATGGGCAAACTGGCTTCAAAGAATTTACAGAAAACCAATCCGAAGGAGCTCCACGTAAAATATACCCGGTATCTGGCAGCTTATTATTCCAATCTGGGAGGTCATTATACCTTAAAAAGAGATGCTGTGAACGCAATGTCTTCCCTGGATAAAAGTATGGCGCTTTTTAAGTCTGTCGGGTCTTATGATGAGATGAATTATGTCTTGGTAAGCAAGGGTGTTTTTTATTCCCAGATAAATGATAAGGAAAAGGCCATAGAGTGCTTATTCACCGCATTGAAATATTTTGAGAAAGATCCCGAGGAAAACCAGGACGGAATTTCCTATGTAAATTCTACCTTGGCCACCATTTATGGAGATCAGAAAAGATATGACAAAGCCATCCAGTATTCCCGGAAAACAATTGATTTTCTTAACGCCAAAAAAAAGCTGGTAAGAGATGATGAATACCGGTTGAGTGAGGCATTGATCAACTGCGGATCATTCCATTTGTCTTCGGGAAAATACGAAGAAGCGCTCGGTTATTTCAATAAAGCGCTGGTCTTTTTCAGGAAAGCGGAGAACAACACTTACATCAGTGTATGTCTCGGTAAAATAGCCCAGGTGAAAATGGAGGAAGGAAAATACCAGGAAGCCGAATCGCTTCTGAAGGAAGCGGTGAAATATGATGAGGATGAATTATCGAAAGCCAATACCTACATCAATTTAGGGGACCTGTATTACCGGAAAAAAGATTTTGCACAGTCAGAATCCTTTTTGTCTGAGGGATTTCTGATGAGTAAGAAAATCAAAAATCTGGAACTTCAGGAGAATGCGTCAGAATTACTGCTGAAAGTTTTAAAAGAAAACAATAACTACAAAAAAGCACTGGAGATCTATGAGTTTCAGGCTAAACTGAACGATTCCAGCAAAACCGAAGCTTCTAAAAATGCACTGGCTCAGCAGCAGCTTAAATACAGCTATGAGAAAAAAGCATTGAACCTGAAGCTGGATGCTGAAAAGAAGGCGGCGGCCAAGAACAACTGGCTGATTGCTCTTTCGGGAACCCTGCTGCTCGTATTGCTGGGCGGTTATTTTTATTACCGGAACAACAGGCAGAAGCAGAAAATTACCGTTCTGGAGAAAGACCGCATCAAGCAGAAGCTTCTGCTTTCCCAGATGAATCCGCATTTTATTTTCAACTCGATAGACAATATTCAGAGTCTTATCATCAACCGGAAAGAAGCCGTGGCTGTCTCTTATCTGGACAGCTTTTCCAGACTGACCAGGCAGATCCTGGAAAATTCCAGCGAAAATTATATTTCGCTGAAAGAAGAAATTGAGATGATTGAAAATTACCTGTCTATCCAGCAGCTTCTTTATAAGGACAAATTTGATTTCAGGATTGACATTGAAAAGATATCTGATACCGAATCCCTGTTTGTCCCGCCGATGCTGGTACAGCCGTTTATAGAAAATGCCATCAAACACGGGCTTAAAAATAAGGATGAAAAAGGAATGATTGATATTGATTTTTCGTTAAATCAGGAAAAGTTGGTCTTTGAAATCGCTGATAACGGCACAGGTTTCAGTGAGGAGAAGAAGCAGCCCGGTCATAAATCGATGGCGATGAAAATCACCAGAGAACGATTGCTGAATTATACCCGGAATAAAAATTTTGAAATCATATCAGAAAACAGGGTAGACTCAGAAGGAAAGATGAAAGGAGCAAAAGTAATGTTTGAAATCCCTTATATTTGTGAAAACTAGCGCAACCATGTTAAGAGCCATCGTTATTGATGACAATGAAGAGATCAGACAGAAGAACTGTACTTTGATTAAAACCAACTGTCCCAATATCAACATTATCGGACAGGCAGATTCAGTAGAATCAGGGGTGAAAATAATCAGAGAACTGTCCCCCGACCTTGTTTTTCTGGATATCGAAATGCCCGACGGGACCGGTTTCGACCTGCTTCAAAAGCTGAGCCCTATTACCTTTAAAGTTATTTTCATCACAGGATACGAAGATTTTGCCATTAAAGCCTTCCGGTTTTCCGCGATCGACTATTTATTAAAGCCGCTTAATCCCACCGAACTGGTTGAAGCGGTAACCAAAGCAGAAGAATTACTGAACAAGGATATTTTTGATATGAAGCTCAGTAATTTATTTGCCAATCTTGAGCGTCCGAAAAGTCTTCAGAAACTGGTGCTAAAAACATCGGATAAAATATATTCTGTCAATATTCAGGATATCGTCAACTGTGAGTCGGATAAGAATTATACCACCTTCTATTTCATTAATGCCCCTAAGCTCGTGGTTTCTACGAATCTGAAGGAATATGAAAACATGCTGACTCCTTTTAATTTCTTCAGGACTCACCAGTCGCACCTGATTAATATGGCCTATTTTGACCATTTCATTAAAACGGATGGGGGAAATACCATTATGATGAAAAACAAAACGGCCATTCCGCTTTCGGTGCGTAAAAAAGAAGAATTCCTTATTTTGCTGGAAAACCTTCAGGTATAATTTCTTCTCAAAAACAGATTTCTTTAAAACACCCACGAATTTATTTACAGATCCGGCAAATATTCATTTGTCCGGGACGGTATTTCATTTTCTTCTATTATTGCATTGTTATTTTCAGAAAACAGAAAATTTTACTCAATCATACCAAAAACTATTCATTCAAAACCATGAAACTTATGAGAAAACAATCATTTTTATTAATCCCTGCCCTTGCCCTTGCGCTTCTTTTTACATCCTGCGCAAAAGAAAGTACTCCTGTAGAAATAGGCAAAGAGTTCAAAGTAGATCAAAGCCCGGTAACAATCGTAAAACTGGAGGAAAGCAAGGTCATACGTGCACCTAAGGAAGAGATGATCCAGATTGCTCCGAAAGGAAAAAAATATATTTATCTGGAAGTGAAAAATCCAAAAAATGAAATGATTTTTCTGAAAGCTTTTAATAAAGATAAAGAGCTGGAATCAGAAAGCCTTCCTTATTATGGTCATGAAGTAGATGGTGGGTTTACCGATGCTTATTACCTGGTAGATGAAAATACAACCATCGATAAAATCATCATTACGACTCCTTCTGAAACAGAATATACCGTTGTGAATCCAACCGTATCAAAAAGCAAATTCTCTATTTCTGAAGAAGCACAGCATATCGTAGATTCTTATTCTGAACAAAAAGAAATCGGATTGGTACAGGGTTTTGCTCCTTATATTAAAGATGGGAAAAATGTTCTGGATATCGTAAAATACGATGGCGGAATTTCTGCGAACCGGATGAGCAATAAAGCTGAGGTTTCCTACTTTACAGAAGATGGAAAAAAATATGTTTTCACCATTACGGATATTCTGAAAGGCGGGGCTAAAGTAACTACCAATTGGGAAAACGGGAAAATAACCAATATTGAAGTAATGGATCTTTAACAGACCGCTACCTGAGAAATAAAAAACTGATAACCTGTCCCAGATTCTGACGTTATGGAGTCTGGGATTTTTTTTACCGTTTACATTTCCAGAATTCAGACGGATTTCCTTCAGAACCTTACGAATATTCATTCGCTGAAATCTGAGAAAACTTTTATTCTAATTTTGAAAACCGCTTTAATAAGCACTACAATTATTAACCTTTAAACAACAAATTTTATGAGAGCATTAACTTTAATTTTTATGGTTTTAGCCTTTATCGTAGGGGGCTTTTTATCTGTATTTCAATTTAAATGTATAGAAAACAGAATGGGAACAGACGGAGATCCTCAGAAACTGGATCAGGTGTACACTCTTGTCGAAAATGCACAAAAAGAAATTGATGAATTAAAGAAACAGGGAGTAGATGTAACAAAAATAGATGATTCTCAGATTCAGCAAAGCCTGGATACTATTGCCAAAACACCTCCAAGATGGAAAGTGGAATATGCCGGAAAATTAGGAATTCTGCTGGCCGTTCTTGCTTTTGCAATGGTCGTTGTAGCATTCATGAAAAAAGAAATGGTTAACAAACTGGCTGTTGCAGTCATTGTTTTGGCATTGGTGGTATGGTTCTCTGCTCCTGATATTGCAGCAGGTAAATACTCCGGGGCAAATCCTAAAACAATTGCCTTAATTGCGTTTGCCGCATTAGCTGTTTCATCAGCATGTGCTATGATGAGTTATAAATTATATTTGAAAAAATCAAAAATTACAGCTTAGTCTTAAGCTTTTAAAAAATGAAAAATATTATTCTATTGTTCTGTATCGCTTTGGCGGTCAATAGTCAGGCACAATTATTAGATAAATTAAAAGAGAAAGTAGGGGGTAAAAGCAAACTTATCCTTTATCCTGAAGAGAAATTAGATTTTCCACAATATCATAATAATATTGGAAAAGTATGTTTTTCTAACGAAGAATTTGAACGCACATTACCTGAAAGCCAATACATTAAAACCTACAACTTCGGTGATAAGCTTTCAATGAGAGCATGGTTTGCCAATTCTCCGGCCAACAGCATGCTGCTGCAGCTGGAACAAAGCGGGAAAAAACCTCGTGAAATAAACGATAACAGAAGTTCATTTGAATACCAGACCAAAGTTCTTTTCGTACTGTATCTTGATGGACAAAAAGTAACCAATACCAGTTATGCCTCCGATTTTAAAAAATCTGATATGTATGGACTGGCAACACACAGAGCCGAGTTTAATGACGGTACGGACGATCTTTATTTTGGGGAAACCTTAATGACTGATCTGAAAAGGAAACAGGACTTATTAACTCCGGGAACACACAAGTTAAAGATTGAAGTAATGCCTATAAAAACAGCCGGATATGGTGATGATTTTGATTACAAGCCAATTGCTGTGGGCGAGATAGACATGATTGTTAAAAATAATGCAATTGACCGCAACGATCCTCAGGCCTGTCTTCCTGTAGCTAAAATGACCGATAAGGCTTTGCAGGCTAAAATAATCACAGCCTACAAAAACAGAAACTTTGGGGATACACCCAAAGAAATCCGGATTACTTCAGACCGCTGGTACATCAGCAAAAACGAATATACAGGAATCCCATTGCGCAGAGCGGTTTCTGTAACGGTTGGGAAAACTAAAAACGGAAAGTGCAGCTATGATGAATATAGTTTCGCTCAGGATTATGATGGTACACAATATCAGAATGAAGTATATCTTTTAGGGGAAGGAATTGGAACCAAGCGGGAAATAAGCTGTAAATGCTTTACTCCATAATCTACACGCAGGATTTCTATAAAAAACAAAATTAAACTGATAACCATGGATACATTATCAATAATAGGCATGATCCTCATGTTTTTAGGATTTGCCAATGCGGCCTGGGTGGGCGTACTTTATATACTGTCGCTAAGCGCAGTGGCAGGAACGAAAATTTCCAGGAAGGTAGGAACAGCCAATGATGAAACAGACGGATATCTTGAAAAAGGAAAAGCAATATCCAACAGCCTCCTGAAAAAGTTTATCTGGAGACTGGCCGTCGGTGGTTTAGGCTGGCTTATGTTTTATATAGCCACAGGCCATTCTTAAACAGACGTCCGCTCAGAATAAGAATAATTGTTTGAAGAGAAGAGGGATGTTACGGAGGTCATAAGATTATAACTCAACGTAGCATCCATCTTTCTTCTTTCCGCATCCATGCTCATGGAATACAAATTCAACGCTCAGTGGTTTTTAAGTAAAAAAATAATAAAAAATGCAAGCCTTATCAATGACAGATCTGCTGTGGGTCCTTTTTGGATCGGCTAATGCCGTTTGTATTGCTCTTCTTTATCTGTTATCATCAGATGCAGTTGCAGGAACCGGAATTTTCAAAAAAACCGGAAAAGTTCATCATCAACCAGGTGGGAGAACCGAAGAAAGAATATCAAAAGATTTATTTATTCCGGGCACAAAAAAGAGAGCATTATTCAATAATTCTCTCTCAACATGAACCGGTTATTCCTGATATAATCTGTTATTCTATCCACAGATGCCCGATAGAATAGGTTCTGGCTTTACCTGCCACCATTACTCTTTCACTTTTGTTTTCACAGTACAGCTGGCCGCCTCTTTCCGAAAGCTGGCGGGCGAAAAGCTTATCTTTTCCCAGTCTTGATGCCCAGAACGGAATGAGCGAGCAGTGTGCGGAACCGGTTACAGGATCTTCAAGAATAGACGACTGCGGTGTAAAATATCTTGACACAAAATCACTGTCGCTGCCTGCTGAGGTCACAACAACCCCTCCCGGATCCAGGTTGATAAGGTCAAAAATGGATCTTTCAACGGAGATTTTTCTTATATCTTCCTCGGATTCATACACCAAAACATAATCTCTTGATTTGAAAACCTCTTTAGGCTGGATATTCAGTGATCTGGCTATCGTATCCGGAAGAACGGAAGCTTCAGGCATCCTTGACGGAAAATCCATTTCATAAAAACCATCTTTTACATCAACGGTTAAGTCTCCGCTTTTCGTTTCAAAAATGATTCTGCTTTTAGGATAGTTTAAGATAGAAACCAGGCAGTGAGTCGTGGCCAGGGTAGCATGCCCGCATAAGTCCATTTCTATTTCAGGGGTAAACCATCTCAGGTGAACGGTATTGCCGTTATCGATAAAAAAAGCGGTTTCTGCCACAGCATTCTCACGGGCTATTTTTAAAAGCGTTTCATCCGGTAACCAATTCTTTAACGGGACAACGCATGCGGGATTTCCACAGAAAATCTTTTCTGTAAATGCGTCTATCTGATATAATTCCAACTTCATGACTGATATAATTTAGGGATGTAAAGATAATTTATTCTTCAGACTGCTGATTTTTAGTGAGATGGTATTTTTGCAGCGTATTTTATGAGCATCAGGAATTTCAAGGTCAGATTATACGTTTTGTACGCAATATTTTGATACATTTGATATATTTCTGGAAAAATGAAAACTTAGTAATCAAAATATGAAAACAAAAAATCTGACTATTGCAACACTGGGAATTGCCGCATTATGCTTTATTGCCTGTAAACAGGATAAAGCTGAGGCTTCCCGTGACCATTTTATAGAGACAAGCTATATTGACCAATCGGTAAAACCGGGTGACGATTTTTATCAGTATGCCGTAGGGAACTGGATGAAAACGGCAAAAATACCGGGTGACCAGACCTATGTGGGTGGATTTTATGATATTGTAGATTCAACAAAGAAAAGAATAAGATCCATCCTGGAAGATGCCGCAAAAAATACGGGGAAGGCCGGAAGTATTCAGCAGAAAGTAGGCGATTTTTATGCTTCAGGAATGGATTCCGTAACGATCAATAAACGTGGAGCTGAGCCTGTAAAACCGTTGCTTACCAAAATAGATGCTATCCAGTCCGTACCGGAACTTATGAAATTCGTGGCTGAAGAAGAAAAGAACGGTACCGAAAGTCTCCTCGGTTTTATGGTGTATGCCGATCAGAAAAACAGCGCTATGAATATTGCATGGCTGAACCAGAAAGGGCTTGGGCTTCCCGACAGGGATTATTATTTCAAAGATGATAAAGAAACCAAAACCATTCAGGAAGCCTATAAAAATTATCTGACCACTTTGTTTAAGCTTACCGGATCGGATGCTTCAACGGCAGCTAAAAACACAGAAACTGTTTATAATATTGAGAAAAATTTAGCCTCATCCCATAAAACCAATGTTGAACTTCGTGATGTGGCTGCCAATTACAACAAGGTGACCTTATCCCAGATAGAAAAAAGCCAGCCCAATCTGAGCTGGGGGCAGTTCTTTGCCACTTTAGGGGTAAAAGTAGAGTCATTGGATATGGAACAGCCCGCGTATTATGATAAGCTGAATGCTATGTTGACAACAGTTCCGCTTGCAGACTGGAAGCTATACCTGAAAGCCCACTCGCTGAATTCTTATGCAGATCTGCTAAGCAGTGATTTTGACAAAGCATATTTTGAATACAGAAAGGCTTTAACCGGGCAGAAAAAACAAAAACCGAGATGGGAACTTATGGGAGTCGCTACGGATACGGAACTTGGGGATGCCTTAGGACAGCTGTATGCGGAAAAATATTTTCCACCGGAAGCGAAAAAAAGAATGGACGAGCTGATTTCCAATCTTACCAAAGCTTTTGCCAACCGTATCCGGAATCTGGACTGGATGAGTGATGCGACTAAAAAAACGGCAGAAGAGAAGCTGAACGCTATTACCCGGAAAATAGGATATCCGGATAAATGGAGGGATTACAGTAAAGTGACGATCGACAGAGCCAAATATTTTGAAAATACGATCGCCTGTAAACGCAATAATTTTGAATTTCAGTTATCCCAGCTGGGGAAACCGGTAGACAAAACCTTATGGATAACAACACCGGCTACCGTAAATGCGTTCTATAACCCTTATTTGAACGACATTAATTTTCCGGCTGCCATTCTGCAATATCCGATGTTTGATAAAGATGCGGATGATGCGGTAAATTACGGGGGTATCGGAATGGTGATCGGACATGAATTAACCCATGGTTTTGACGATCAGGGCGCTCAGTACGACAAAATCGGAAACATGAAAAACTGGTGGTCGAAAGAGGACAAAAATAAGTTCAATGAAAAGGTAAAGCAAATTCAACAACTGTACAGCGGTTTTACGATTCTTGATAATCTTCATGTGAACGGAGAACTGACCACCGGGGAAAATATTGCCGATTTCGGAGGAATTGCAATTGCTTATGATGCGTTTAAAATGACACAGCAGGGAAAAGGAGATAAGAAAATTGATGGATTTACTCCTGATCAACGTTTCTTTTTGGCTATGGGAAATGCATGGCGAACGAAAATGACCGACGAAATGTCCCGTCAGCTCATCAATGTGGATACGCACTCCCCGGATAAATGGAGGGTTTTGGGTCCATTAATGAATTTTGAGCCTTTTTATAAAGCTTTCAACCTGAAACCTGGTGACAAAATGTACAAGGAACCCAAAGACAGAATTAAGATCTGGTAACAGAGTTATTTTCAATCCATAAATAATGGATGGAGAAATTCTATAGATAAAAGGCTGGTTGAAAAACCGGCCTTTCTTATTCCGGTGATGAACAGGAAAAGCTATTAACCATTGCTACCAAAACCAACGCCCAATCCTGCTGATTTTCTTTCTCAACACCACGGAAAGATCAACGGAATGAGTTGGTCAAATAAAACCCTGTTTCTGTATTTTTATCGGCAATAATTATTATATTTACTTTATATTTTTTGTTATTATTTGCCGATATCGGCACATGAAAAACTATTCCTTATGATTTATATTTCTGCAGCTGAATGTTCCAGAAAATGGCTAAATATAAATTGACTATGAAACCACTCCTGATAATCTTCCTGCTTTTGTCTGCAAAGCTTTCGTTTGCCCAGACAGGTGCTGTTCCCAAAGGTCTTCAAACTGCTTTTTCAGGAGTCTGGGAAAGAAACGAAAAGTATGGCATCAATACGGTTTCCATATCCTTTGAACCTGGAAAGGATTATGCTATTTTTAAAGATATAGGGAACGGGATGGCTCCGCCACGGATTTTCCATGCAGTTTTAAAGGGAAAAATATTCGTGATTCCACCACAAAAAGAAAAGAACGACTATATTGAACTGGAAGTCATAAAAGGCAGGTTGCATTTACGGAACAGACCCGCTGCATGGGAGGAAAAAGAAAAGAGGATAAAGGCTGCAAACGGAAAATTTGAGGAAAAAGTTTTTAAACGTGCAAAACCGTATAGCTCATAAGATTTGCCTGTACAAACATCTGCTTTTATCATCCTTGCACGATTCCGATTGACCACAACTTTTGATTTTTTACAACTTTTGACCATAATTTTTTGCTCTGTTTTACCTGTAAGCAAAAAGCACAGGAAAAAGATGAAAATGAATAATGAAATCTTTGTGAGGAAACTTAAAATTCACTTATATTGTTACTGTAAAACATGACGATTGATTAACAATAGGTATTGTTTATTTTCGGAAGCTAACCCCATGAATACTACTAACCAAAACAAAAAAACATGTGAATTATGAAAAGAAATATCATTCTTTTGCTTTCTTTCATTGCGTCTGTATCGGCAAAAGCACAGACAAATGCTTCTACAGATTCCATTACTCAACGGAGTCTGTTCCGGAATTTAAAGCCCGAATTTGAAAAATACGAAAAACAACACGGAAAGTATATTCAGACCCATAATGTCAGAATGCATTATCTGGAGTGGGGAGATCAAAAAAATCCAACATTGGTATGGATTCCCGGAACGTACAGCAATGGGTATGAACTGTACGAAATAATAGACCAATTGGTAAAAATGAATCTGCATGTCATTGCCATTGATTATTATGGACACGGATTTACGCCGATTTCTCAAAAAAACCTCTCTATTTATCACGTTGCAGATGATATCAGGTTTCTTTTGGATACCATGAAAATCAAAAAGGCAATTATCGGAGGCTGGTCGAGGGGAGGAACCATAAGTTCAGCGTTTTATGATGCCTATCCGGAAATGGTTCAGGCTCTTATTCTGGAAGATGGCGGTTCTGTTGCCTGGGATTTTCAGGCAAAATCCGCTGACATTGAGAAAGATATTGCCGAAACAAAACAATATTATGCCAATAAAAAAGCAATGGTCTTTGATAACGAGTTTGATGCATATTGGTTTATCTATAACAATTGGGGGATTAAAGGGAAAAAAGATGAAAAACTGAAAAAAGAGATTTTTACGTCTTATGCCCGGATCAAGAAAAACAATAACGGAAAATATGAAATAAATCCCGGTGCAGAAGAACTTACCAGCGAAAATTCTGCAGAAGAAAATATTGCCATTATTTATACTCCTTTTACTTCCAGAACGGCTTTTGGAGCCTCAACCCATCAACTGAATCCTAAAATTATTTATCGGAATCTGAATAAACCTATGCTCATTCTCGACCCTGTCAGCAAAAATGACTGGTTCGATTTTAAAGAAGAAAATAATCAGCTTACACAGGAGCACCAGCCTTTTATTGTTCACAAAGTATATGAAAACACCTGGCATGGCGTAAAGGATGAACAACCGAATGAAGTGGTTAAAGATATTAAAGCATTCCTGCTCAATAATAAGCTCATACCATGATGATTGATGAATATTCATTTAATTCCCGTTTTATTAAAAGTGTAAAAAACGAATATTGAAGATTAAGTCCGGAATTAGCTGAATGAGCCGATAGAAATGTATCAATGTATTTCATCTGCTTATTGATTTTTCAGTTGATAATAGCTGTTGTAACGATTGAAAGAAAATTTTAGATTTTTTTTTTACTGATTGGCATTTCCGTAAATTTGACCTGTAAAAATAAATCTTAAATAAGAATGGAAAAGTATCATTACGGGATTATCGGTCTCGGAGTAATGGGGAGAAATCTTCTTTACAATATTGCCGATAACGGTTTTTCTACAGCAGGTTTCGATTTGGATAAGGAAAAAGTAAGTGAACTTCATCAGGGAGCCACTCCGGGAACTTCAGTGAAGGGAACAGGTTCTCTGGAAGAGTTTGTATCCGCTTTGGAGACTCCGAGAAAAATTATTTTAATGGTTCCTGCAGGAAAACCTGTAGATGCTGTTCTGGAAAGCGTTACACCACTTCTCAGTCAAAATGACATTGTCATAGATGCGGGGAATTCTTATTTCAAAGATACAGAGAGACGCATTGCTGATTTAGCTTCCAAAAACCTGCATTTTATGGGAATGGGAGTTTCAGGAGGCGAACAGGGGGCAAGAAGAGGACCAAGTATTATGCCTGGTGGTGATCTGGAAGCTTTCAAGCAGCTGAAACCTATGCTGGAATTAATAGCAGCAAAAGTAAATGGTGAAGCCTGTACTGCTTATATGGGCAAAGGTTCTGCAGGAAACTACGTGAAGATGGTTCACAATGGTATAGAATATGCCATTATGCAGTTGATCAGCGAGGCTTACGATTTGTTGAGAAAAGGCGCTCGTCTGAACAACAATCAGCTTTATGAGGTTTTCAAAAAGTGGAATGAAGGGGAAATGAATTCTTTCCTTATTGAAATCACAAGAGATATTTTTCAGCAGAAAGATGATTTAACAGAAGGTTTTCTCGTTGATCAGATTTTAGATAAAGCTGGAGCCAAAGGAACCGGAAAATGGACTTCTGAGCAGGCCATGGAAATTGGTGTTTCTATCCCAACCATTGATATTGCAGTCACTTCAAGGATTTTATCAGCATATAAAGACGAAAGAGTGAAAGCTTCCCAATTGTATGCTAAAGAAGAAACAGCAACTCCGGAAGATACAGAACTGTTCATCAAAGAAGTGGGGGATGCCTTATATCTGGCTAAGTTAATCAGCTATGCTCAAGGCTTGGCACTACTGGTGAAAGCTTCTGAGGAATACAGATTTGAAATCCCTTTAAAAGATGTTGTTAAAATATGGAGAGGCGGGTGTATCATCCGTTCTGTTGTATTGGAAAAGTTCTATTCAGCGTATTCTAAAGATCAGAATTTATCTAATATCCTGCTGGATCAGGAGATTTCAGAAATCGTAAAAAATAAAATTTCTTCATTAAGAAAAACAGCTTCTTTTGCAACATCAAACGGAATCCCAAGCTTAGGAATCCAGGCGGCTTTAGGATATTTTGAAGCCTATACAACAGAATCTTTACCAATTAATCTGCTTCAGGCCCAGCGTGATTACTTTGGAGCGCACACTTACCAAAGAATTGACAGGGAAGGAGTTTTTCACACTTCATGGCACAACGTAAATCACTAAATCCGGAAAATGAGCGATAATACAATCCTGCATCCAACAACAATTGTTATTTTTGGTGCAACAGGAGATTTGGCAAAAAGAAAGCTTTTTCCTGCATTCTATAATTTATATATTGATGGCAGAATGCCAAAAGGCTTTAATATTTTAGCTTTGGGAAGAGCTGAAAATTCAGATGAAAAATTCAGAGCTTATATTAAAGAAAACCTGGAAAGCTTTTCAAGGAAACCGGTAACCATGGAGGATTGGGCCGGTTTTCAGGCACACATCAGTTATTTTCAGCATCAGCTGGATGAAGAAAGCTCCTATCAGAATTTATACCAGAAGCTGGAGGATTTTGATAAAGTATACGGAATAAGAGGAAACAGGTTATTTTACCTTTCTATCGCTCCGAATTTTGTATCGGTAATTTCACATCATATCAAGAATAACTCCATTGCTCCTGATCCTTCTAAAGATCGGATTATTATAGAAAAACCGTTTGGTCATAATAAAGAATCTGCGATAGAGCTCAATCATCTTCTTTCACAAACCTTTCAGGAAGAGCAGATTTACCGTATCGACCATTATCTGGGAAAAGAAACCGTACAGAATATTCTGGCATTCAGATTCGGAAATTCAATTTTTGAGCCTTTATGGAATCACAGGCATATAGAATCGGTTCAGATTACCGTTGCAGAAGAAGTAGGAGTAGAGACCAGAGCCGGTTTTTATGAGCAGACGGGTGCTTTACGGGATATGATTCAGAATCATCTTTTACAGATTCTCTGTATGGTTGCCATGGAGCCGCCGGTTTCTCTGGAATCTGGTGAAATCAGGGATCGTAAAGTTGATGTTTTAAAATCAATTCGTAGAATTCCTTCGGATAAAGTAGATCACTATGCCGTTCGCGGTCAGTATGGAAGAGGAAGAGTAAATGGAATCAAGGTAAACGGTTATCGCCAGGAAGAAGGAATTGCCGCCGATTCCAATACCGAAACATTTGTTGCAATTAAGTTTTATCTGGATAACAAAAGATGGGAAAACGTTCCTTTTTACGTTCGTACCGGAAAGAAAATGAAAGAAAAACATTCTTACATTACCATTCAGTTTAAGCCGCTTCCACACTCTACATTTTCAGAAAGTTCATCACCTTTATCAGCCAATCGACTGATTATTAATATTCAGCCCCAAATGGACATCCGGCTGCAGTTTATGGCGAAAAAACCGGGACTTTCATTAGAATTGAAGCCTGTGGAGATGATTTTTGATAATTTTGCCTGCCAGACCGATACTCCCGAAGCTTATGAAACCCTTCTGCTGGAAGCACTTGCAGGAGATCTTACACTGTTTATGCGCTCCGATCAGGTAGAAGAAGCCTGGGATGTGGTAAAAACGATTCAGGAGACCTGGGAAAAAACCAAAGATTCTTCTTTCCCTAATTACGATGCGGGAAGCTGGGGACCTGATGACAGCAATGCTTTGGTTGAAAGGCAGGGGCATGAATGGGTTTAGAATTTAACTGAGAAATAAAATGGATATTACAATATTTAATACACTCGATACTTTATATAAAAAAGCAGCAGATACTTTTGTTGAACTTTCTGAAAAATCTATTCAAAAACATGGAAAGTTTGTTGTTGCTGTAAGCGGAGGTTCCTCTCCGAAAGCTATTTTCAGCTTATTGGCAACTTCGGAATACGCAGATAAAATAGATTGGAACAAGATCTTTTTTTTCTGGGTAGATGAAAGATGGGTCTCTCTTGATGATGGAAAAAGTAATTTTAAAATGACTTCAGAAACACTTTTGGATAAGGTTCCTGTGGATAAAAGCCAGGTTTTTCCAATGTATAAAGAAGGAATTAAACCTGAAGACTATGCCGGAGAATATGAAGCGCAGATCAGAAAAATATTGGGTGAAGAAGGAGTTTTTGATTTTATCCTTTTAGGAATGGGGGATGATGGCCATACGGCTTCCCTGTTTCCGGGAGAAGCAGTGCTGGATGAAAAAGAAAAATGGGTGGCAGCCTATTATCTGAAATCTCAGGAAATGTTCAGAATTACTTTAACTGAGCCTATCATCAACAAAGCCGATACTATTTTGATTGTCACATTCGGAACCTCTAAAAAACACGCTCTGAACGAAGTGCTGAACGGTGAATACAACCCGAAGCTTTACCCGCTTCAGTTAATCGGAAAGAGAGAAGGGGTTCAGATTTTTACTGACGAAGAAGCAGGAGCTTAGGTTTTACCGGAATGTACTGCAAATGTTATTTTGTATGCATGATTTTTAACTGATCATAAAACTGTTCGCGGTAACTTAGCCCTACAGGAATACTTTTTTTATTGCTCAGTATAATGACATGCTGTTCAAGATAATTGATTTTGTTGAGGTTGATAAAAAATGATTTATGAACCCTGCAAATGTAATGGAGGTGCTTTACATTCTCTTCAAAAGCAGTTAAGGTGGCGTGAACCATTATTGTACCCGTTTCGGTGTGCAGATGGATATAATTGCGCATTCCTTCAATATAAATTAATTCCGCAGGGTTAATTTTAATCAGTCGCTTATCACTTTTCACATAGAAACAGTCATTTTCTTTTTCTGTGGTGATGGGCGTCGGGCTCTGCTGTACCGGTCTCAGGAACTGTGATACTTTCTGAATGCTTTTGGCAAAACGTTCCAGGGAAATCGGTTTAAGCAGATAATCGATCGCACTTTGGTTGAATGCCTCCAATGCATATTGATTGTACGCAGTGGTATAGATGATGGCGGGAGGATTATTAAACAGCGTAACGAAATCTGTTCCGCTGATTTCCGGCATTTTAATGTCCAGAAAAATTAAATCGATGTCTTTATTCCTGTTGAGAAAAGCAATTAATTCAAAAACGTTATTACAGACCCCTTCTAACTGTAAAATGTCAAATTTTGAAATGTGATGAATCAGAACCTCCTGAGCCAGCTTTTCATCATCTACCACTAAACATTTTATTTTTGTCATTTTCTAGAATTTTATTTCAAGCATCACTTTAAAAATACCATTGTTTTTTTCAATCTGAAACCGATGTCTGGAAGGATAAATCAGTTGCAGACGTTTGCGGATGTTTTCAATACCGATTCCGCCCACATCCTTCCTTCCCGGTTCTTTAAAATTATTTTCACAGGTAAATATAAGCCTATTATCGCTGCATTTTAATGTTGCCTGAATATAAGAATGTCCAACCGTAGAATCTGTCCCGTGCTTGAACGCGTTTTCTATCAGGGGCAGCAATAGCATAGGGGTAATCCGGATAGATTCTTGTACATCATCGTATTGAAAGGTAATCTTCGCATTGTCAGGCATTCTTACTCTTTCGATATCGATATAAGTATTCAGAATATGGATTTCGTCGGTTACCAAAACTTCTTTTACCTGTGTTTCGTATAAAGAATAGCGCAGAATATCAGAGAGTTTTAAAACAACATCCGGTGTTTCATCTGATTTTTTAAGAGATAAGGAATACAGGCTATTGAGGACATTAAAGAGAAAATGAGGACTGATCTGTGATTTTAGTAAACTAAGTTCTGCGATCGTTTGTTGCGCATGTATTTGTTTTTCTTTTCTGATTTTCAGTAAAAACTGTTGGATGGCATACCCAATAATCATGATGCCTAAAACAATAATAAGCCCCGGAAAAACATCAAAGTAATACTGATACTTTTCTAATCCAGCCGGAGCGGAAGAGGTTGTTGCAACCGGAGTAAAATCAATCAGCTCTGTCGTATGAAAGCGCTGGTATAACCACTGTAAATATTGTCCCAATACGAATGTAATGCATAAGATGACAGCAATAAGAGAAACACCATACTGTGGTATCCTTTTATTTTGCTGAAGCTGGGGAAGAAGCCAGAAGTTATTCAGCCATGCAGGAGAAAAAAGCAGGATGTTATAAAAGAAAATAAAACTTACGGGGATGTTCTTATCATTATGAAGTGCCGGAGCCGAAAATATAAAGATGATCAACACCACGTTGATGAATATTCTCAGTAAATTATATCTGTTCAATGGTTAATGTATTTTATAAGTTCGTAAAGTTAAATATTTTCACCGGTAGCCGGTTCTTTTTTACACCAAACGGTATTAATCATTGACGAACAATGAATACATCATGTTCAAATTGTTGGTCCTTATCACGACGGTGTTAGTCAAAAAAACGAAAAACCTTGGGAAAGTTCTTCTTTCATTTGTATCTATAAAAATTGACCCCCATGAAAAGAATCTTTCTTTTGCTTCTCCTGAACTTCTTTGGAATCACTTATTCGCAAAGTCCCGATTACAAAAAATCAATAGACAGCCTGATGAAGTATTTCCAGGAAAACAATGCTTTTTCAGGGAGTGTCTTACTTCAAAAGGACGGACAGACTCTTTACAAGGGAGAGTTCAACGCATTTCCAAACAGAACCGATACCTACAGAATAGGATCAATTACTAAAATCTTTACCGCTGTTGTTGTTTTTCAGCTCATTGAGGAAGGTAAACTGAAACTCGACACAAAGCTCAGTACGTTTTATCCGAACATAAAATATGCTGATCAGATAACCATCGGAAATCTCCTGAACCATACCAGCGGAATATATAATTACCTGGAATGGGAAGACTATTACAACCAGAAAAGCAGGATCTACACCAAAGAAAATATGCTGAAGCTCATAGAGCAGGGTAAGCCGGAATCCAAACCTGATCTGGAAAGCTCCTACAGCAATTCCAACTACACTTTATTGGGATATATCGTAGAATATATCACGAAAAAGGAATTTGCAGAAAACATAAAGTCTCGTATTATCAATCCATTAGGTCTTCAGAATACCTATTATGAAACAGATAAAAGCGAAAGTGAAGGACTTAAACGAAATGATTCCTACAAATTCGATGGTGAAACCTGGTCTGAAGAAAAGGCCACCCATCCCAGTTTTACGCTTGCTGCCGGGGCAATGGTTTCTACCACGGAAGATCTGTCCAGACTGATGTTTGCCCTTTTTAACGGGAAACTGGTGTCCCGAAAATCATTGGAACAAATGGAAAAGACAAATCTGAAGACCGGGATAGGATATGGATTGTTTAAAACTCCTTTTCATGATAAAAACGGCTACGGTCATACCGGCAGAATCGATGAGTTTCGGGCAGCTACCGTCTACTTTACCGCAGATCATCTGGTCCTGACTGTCCTTACCAACGGAACCAATATTAAACTCAATGATATTGCATTAGGAATCGCCTCAAAATATTATCATACCCCATATCAAAAACCGGATCTTACAGCCTATGAAAATGCAAATGCACCCCAGACCCGGATCTACACCGGAATTTACAGCGCAAAATTAGCAGGAATCATCAGCCTTGGAAAGTTCAGCATCACCCAGGCTGGAAAAAATTATCTATATCTTGCGATGCATGACAATGAAAAAGATCATGCCCGGGAAAGCCGGAAGGTACTGCTGAAAAGAACCGGCGAAAATGAGTTTTATTCATTGGAGGCTAACGCAAAACTTCAGTTCTTACTCAATAAAAAAGGAGTGGTGACCGGTATAAAGTTAATGCAGGGCAATAAATCGATCCATTGTAAGAAAGTATAGTTTTGGCATAAACAGGATTTATTTTGACAGACTTTGATTTCCGGACCAACGCTGTTGCAAAAAATCTCCCTGCCTTGAGCTGGTAAATAAGGTTATTTCTTTTAAACTTGCTCCGAAGTGGGGAGACTCCGGAGAGCAGGAATTTTGGAGAGCTGAACATAGAAATTTGAAGCAGACAAAAGAATTATACCTTCACTGAAACTAAGGAAGTCGCTGAAAAATAAATAATTGGCGATAAAAGTTTACGTTTAATGTAAACTTTTTTTTGTATATTTGTTAAGCAATGTACGTATTAAATAAAATTACGGGCCAGAAACAGACTGCAACAATAACTAAAATTGATGCTGCTGAAATTTCGTACATTAATAAAACCAGACGATTTGATTTTAATTGGAATAAAGAAAGAAATTTTCATGTTTATAAATTAACAGCAGAGGATAAAGAAGAGCCGATAGGATTGGTGTCAGTAGAGGAACGGTCACAGGATTATGCTTTGGAAATCAGACTCTTGGCGGTCTCCAAAGATAATATTGGCAAATCGCAGAAGTATAGCCGGATTGCAGGCTGCCTTATTGCATTTGTATGCAGAGAAGCATTTAAAAAAGGATTTGGAGGTTTTGTATGTTTAAAGCCAAAAACAAAGCTTGAAAAACATTATATGCAACAATATGGATTACAGTCAACCAAAATATATTTGATCACTGAAGGAGAAAATTCATTAAAATTAATTCAGGAATATTATGAAGACCAACAGGAAGGAAATTAAGGAAACAGATTTTTCAAAGTTTACAGGCGAAGAACTTGCGGATGCTTTTGTCTTCCCTGCTGATGACGTTTTGAGTGGGAAGGATAAAAAAGAGGAGGAGGACTTTTGGGTGGCCCGTCGGAACCAATTTGAAAATCGTACTCACAGGCAAAAAATGTATTCAGGATTGTTACAGCTAAAGTTTCAATTGGAAGACTATATCAATAGCAGCCAATATGTGGAAGCTCTTAGTTTTGGATTTTTTTTAAATGAGTATGTGAGCAGACAAGATAAAAAAGATAAGGACTTTGCTGTTGAAGTAGATGTTAAGCCAGCTGTACTCAGCCAATATATTAATAATCACCGAAAGCCGACAGATGAATTCATCATTAGGCTTGAATTACATTCCAACGGGATGATTCCTGCAATAAGTTGGTTTAAGGTTATTCAAAAAGATAAAGAACATGAGATCATGACCAATCAAAAATTAAGAGATCAAGAAAGTAAGCATGTTAAAAACAGACTTGGATTTGCTTATTAGCTTTCACTTATTTTAAAGGAGGATAGCTTGGAGACTTCAGTCAGCAAAGGATCGATAAAAACAAGACTTTCAGCAGAAAGCTTCGGCAGCAAAAATCTGATATTATTTAACCCAACAACATTATATTATGGAAAAAGATGATGAAAACCACTGGAAATTAGGCATTTTTTATTATAATAAAGATGACAAAAGGCTTTTTCCGCCGAAAAGAAATCAGTTTTTAGGCTGGACCGTTAATTTTGCTAATCCTTATTCTGTTTTAGCAATGATTTCAATAATTATTTTATTGATATTGATCGCACAATATATTAAAAAATGATTTTGTTTTGAAACTGTTTTTATTTGAAGCTGATGGAGTCATTGAGCCAGCACACATGAGCATTTCCTTTATACCTGCTTCAAAGTCAGGAGATTTCGGAGAGCAGGTAAGGATAATCATGACAGAACCATTTAATTTATTCCGGATAGCAAAAGTCTTTACAATTCTATAATTCTCGCAAAAGGTGGGGTGAAAGAAGCTGTAAGAAGAAGTAAATAGAGACAATGGTCTTGATATCATATAAAAGCCGTCATCACAATTCATGATAACGGCATATTTTACTCATCCGGATATTCGTTGAACCTTAAATAGTTTTAAGGTAAAGCTCCTGAAGCTCCTCCGCAGTAAATGCTTTAGACTGGAGATTCTGTACCAGCTGTCCCTGTTTCATAATTCCGATATTTGAGGCCACACTTACCGCATTGAAAATATCATGGGTAGCCATGAGTATCGTTCTTCCTTCTTGCCCCAGCTGACGGATAATTTCTGTAAACTCTGCCGTGGCAATAGGATCCAGGCCACTCGTAGGCTCGTCCAGTAAAAGCACTTTGGCGTCTTTGGCCAGAGCGATGGCAATTCCCACCTTTTGGCGCATTCCCTTAGAATAGCCGCCCAATGTTTTATGATGGGCCACTTCCTGTAATCCGGTGTGTCTCAGAAATGCAGCAAGTTCGGCTCTGGTATAATTGAATCCTGCTATCTTGGAAAAGAAATCCAGATTTTCCATGCCGGTAAGGTTAGGATACAGAAGTACCGTCTCTGGAATATAGGCCAGTTCTTTTTTTATTTTCTGCGGATGATCTTTCACCGATATATTATTGATAAAAGCGTCTCCGGATGTAGCCTTGATGAGCCCCAGAAGAATATTGATCGTCGTACTTTTCCCCGCTCCGTTTTGGCCTAATAAAGCATAAATTTCTCCTTTCCCAACTTCTAAATTAAGGGATTGGAGGGCTGTGAAATCATTGTATTTTTTGTGTAGATTAATGGTTTTTAACATAGTTTTCGGTATTTATTTTGAGAAAGAAGAATTAGTAAAGCGATGATGATCAGATAAGGTAAGAAAAACTGCAGCATATTCAGTTTTTCAGGTTTTATGAAATGGTCTACAGTTTGGGTGTCCCAGTTAACGGATTCTGCATTCTGACCTGAGAAAATGAGAGGATAAAATAACAAACGTTTTCGTTCATGAAACTTCTGCAGTTCGGTACTGAATTGAAGGTGATTATCCATCCCGGTCTGAGCCAGCCGGCTCTCGGTAAGCTGAGTATGGATGTTGGGAAGAAAATAACCAAGGAAAACTGCAGCACGGTTACGCTTGTCCATTTTTTCTCTGTAAAGAAGTGCAGAATGTGATGCTTCTGCATCTCCCATATGCTGCATGGCGTAATACCAGGTCCAGGTGAAGGTATCATTCTCTTGTACGGTAAACTTCCTGTACTGAGGATATATTTTGTAAAACTTTTCCATGGTAGGCTTCTTGGGCTCATCCCATTTGTTGTGATAGCCTTCACGCTGCTCCATGACTGCTTTAAGAGACTCCTGAACAGGATAAGATTTTTGGATCAGCAGATTACACCCCATCGGAATAATGAAGTTCATTGCAACCCACACAATAAGCAGGATGAGCGCATTCTGAGCAGATGATTTTCTGAACAGGATGATCCAGCGGCATAATACAAACCAAAAGAGAATATACAGCCACCCCGAGAGGATAAAAAACAAATAGAACTTATCCAGTGGAATCCGGATCCAAAGTGTGGCAATGACGATCAGCAGGAGGTAGATTAAGCTTACAGCAATACCCCGTATGATTATTTTGGCATTTAAAAATTTCCCTAAATGTCCGCTTTGTACAGAAAGAAGTTTCCAGGTTCCTTTTTCCTCCTCTTCGGAAATCAGGTTATAACAAAAGGCAATAATGACCAGTGGGAAAAGAAAGATCAGGACAAAACTAAAATCGAAGTTTCCGACGGCAGCATTGGCAGGATTGTAAAAATCCGAATTATAACGCTGTTCTTCCAGATTTCTTATCGTAACGCCCTGTATCGATGGGTTCATATCCCGCATACCGATATTCAGAGCTGCCAGTTTTGGAGTTTCATTGACGAGGTTGAATTTGACGTAATATAAGATCAGACCCAGATCATCCTTGTGAAATTTTACATTTCGTGCAATGCTTTCTTTTTGAAAATTGCCGCTTTTTGCAATGATGTCTTCATTTCTATCCAGGAATTTTTTTCCGGTATATATAGCCATGAGGCCTGCCGCCAGTAAAAATACCAGGGCGATAAGATAGGCCTTGTTGCGGTAAAATTGTTTATATAAATAATGATTCATTAGATAAGTTTTAGGTTTCTACTGCTTATTTCGATGATTAATACACAGGCTGCCAACCAGAACAACAGGGCTGCAGCAGATATCCACTGATTCTTCATGCTTTCGGTAAAAGAAGGATACTTATACTCGAAATCAGGGAATTCTTTCCAGTTTTTTCCGTCGATCACATCCGGAGGACCTCCTTTTTCCGGTTTTATATTGCTGATATATTGTATCTGCAGATCATTCAGTCTTTGAGCCATCTTGTATCGGTATTCTTCGGCCTGTTTCTGAAACTGGATGTAAGAGAAAAAATCTGTTCCCGTTGCTGCCATAGAAAAATGTCTGACGGCCAGAGAGGGATCTATAAACCCGAACAACTCAGAGAATTTCTGCTGCTGGTGATACCGTTCCTGTAACCTTTTCTGGTGCGAAATGTAGATCTGAGAACTGATCTTTTCGCCCTCCTTCATCACAAATCCACTGTAGTTGAAGGGCAGCTCATTGGTATTGCTTACTCCATAGCGAAGAAGGAGAGAATCTTTAATCTTTTTGAAATGAGGATCATCCGGATTATGGCTGTCTCCCGCTTTCAGAATATCTTGTTCCAGCTGGGTTTCAAAGGCAATACGGGATGGGGTGGAGTATAGGTTCTGAGCAGCAAACTGGATCCCTTTCGGAAGAAAAATAACCAGGAGAAGCCAGCATCCGATCAGGCTTACCAAAGCCGTTGCAGAAGTCCTGCTTACTGATGATATTACCACCGCCAGGGTGCTGATAAAGAAATAATAAATCATATAAGCAGGCAGGAGAGAAAGTACTCTCAGTACAATATCGTTAAGGACAACCGTTTCCGAAAATACGGCAGTCAACAAGACCACAGGTAATACAGGCAGCAGAAAGAATAATGAAAACTGCCATAATCCAAGGATCTTGCCCCAAAGAATATCCCTGTTAGATGCCCCCTGAATGCTTAGTATTTTCAGTGTGGTGTTCTCACGCTCCTGAACAATAAGTCCGAAACCCAGAAACAGGATGATCAGCGGAACGATACTCTGAAGAATAAATGCACTGCTGAAGGCTCCGAAACGGACCAAAGCTCCGGAACTTCCTGCCTCGGAAAGGTTGGTGGTATTCTGCTTGTGGGCTTCCAGAAAAATAACATTTCCCAGATAATCATCCAGTCCGTTATCAAAAAGACTTAAAGGATGGGCGGTCCGGAATACCAGATATCCGTAGTGGGCCATCCTGTGCGGATGCTTGTCTGGCCGGTCTTCCCAATGTTCCCGCACCTCGCTGCGGTATTCTTTGATCTGGGAAACGTTATCCTTATATTGGAAGAATCTGACCCCAATGCTCATCATACAGAATAAGAGCACAATAACGGTGATAAGCAGGTTTTGTTTTCCTTTGATCAAATCCTGCCGGGTTTTTCTGACGATACGTCGTAAGTTTGACATAGGCATAGTTTAAAAATTATAGGTAGCGGTTAATAGATAATTTGTGGGAGCCCCCGGAAAAAGTCTGAGATAATTCTGTGCACCCACCCAATAAGAGGTGTTGGTGATATTATTGACCGTAAGAGCCAGCTGCACTTTCGGCTGTAAAAGAGTATGATAGACCGCAGCATCCACAGTGGTGTAAGCCGGAAGCTCAAATCCTCGGGTAAACCAGGGAACTTTGGAACTCTGGTACAGCATACCCAGCCCAATTCCGAAGTCGCTCAGGAAGCTGGTTTTCGAAAAATTATAACGGGTCCAGATATTGACGGAATTCTTAGACGTATTCTCCTTTCTTTGGCCTATGAGAGTTGCCTCTGCATCGTCTATTATCCGGGCGTCAATATAACTGTATCCGGCGTAGACATGCCATTGAGGAAGAATATAGCCGGTTACTTCAGTCTCAAAACCTCTGCTGCGGTCGGCACCACGCTGGATAAGCTGATCCGGTTCTGCCGGATTGTTGGCATTGATCAGGATATTTTTCTGATTGATTTCGTATACGGCGATACTGGCCGAAAGCACCCCGAATAAACGCCCTTTAAGTCCTATTTCCTTAAGATCAGACATTAAAGGTTTGAATTGGGCCGCAGATTCCGAACCGGTAAACCGTCCGGTGTTAGGCATTAATGTCACCGTATTGGACTGGGGCTGGTATCCGGTAAGATACGTTCCATAAAGGTTGATCTGATCCGTCAGGCTATAGGTGATTCCCAGTCTGTATAAGAACTTATTATTGTTGAATGAAGATTCGTCAGCTTCTTTAAAGTGGGTTGTATCTTTAAACCATTCATAACGGATCCCGGAAAGTACTTTGAATTTTTTCCATGTAAAAAGATGCTGAATATAGGCTGCATGAGTGGTGGTAAGTGCAGCAGGAAGCAGGGTCGTCACATTGGTCTTATACAAATCTGTTCCCTGATAATTTTGCGCTCCGGGGCTTAAATCAAAAGGAGTGACGTTCGGTTTGGGTACTGTTATTCCGTTGTACAGAATGGTTTCATAGCTGTCCGCATGGGCCGGATTATAAGATGATGCCACAGAACCGTCTTTCATCAGAAATCCTCTTGCAGCATTCTGAAGGCCTCCTTTCCGCTTTTCCCAGATCTGGTTATCATACCCGATAAGCGTCTGATGTTCTACCTGACCCGTTTTAAAATTGAAATTAAAATAGGCATTCAGGTTGTCTGTAGCCCAGTTTTGTTTTCTCTGGACAAACTGCATCATGGCCAGGCTGGATATGGGTTTGTTTTCAGTATCAGGAACGAAAGTCCCTGTAGTACGATGCTCCTGAAGGTCTTCTTTCCAAAGCTGTTTCATATAGGAGGCATTAAAGCTGATGTATTTATTAATATGCCTGGAAAAATTTCCCATAATGATCAGTTCCCTGGTTTTAAAAAAGTCGTCAGGAGCCCCCAGATTTAAACTTTTCGGGGTGCTGTTGAGGTTGGTTTTCCCTGCTACTGCTCCAAAAATAGGCTGGCCGCGGTCCAGATTTCCCTTAAGATGATTAATCACCATCTCCACATTCAAAGAAGTTTTTTCATCAGGGATATAGGTAATGGAAGGTGAGATCAGCATACCACTGTTGTTAATGTGATCCCTGAATGATTTTGCATTCTGGTAAGCACCGTTAAAACGGTACAGTAAAGTCTTGTTCTTATTTAAAGGACCGGTAAGGTCTGTTGTAACCCGGTAGGTATCAAAACTTCCGCCTGAGAGACTGATTTCGTGCCGTGGATCCGGTAAGGGTTTTTTGGTTACCATATTGATGGTCCCTCCGGGATCTACGCTGGACATGGTGATGCTGGCAGGACCTTTAAAAACTTCTACACGTTCTATATTGGAAGTCATAGGCTGTAGAAAATAATACTGCCTGGTTCTCATTCCGTTAATAATCTGGCCTTCTTCATTTTGGCTGATTCCCCGGATGCTGTATTGATTGTAATAACTTGACGGGGAAACGCCGCTTACATTTTTCAATACTTCTCCCAGCTGAAAGGCCTGGCGTTCACGGATGAACTCTTTGGTAATAGTATTAAGCGTTAAAGGAAGGTCCTTATTCTTCATGGCCGTTTTAGTGGCTGCAAAAGAATAATCAGAAATATAATCTTTTGATTTTCTGCCGATGATCTCTACTGTTTGTATTGATCCTGATGTGGAGTCTTTGCTCACAGACTGAGCATTCAGTAAAGAGGATGAGATAATAGCTCCCAAAGCAGAAAGCTGTATGGTTTTGCCGGAAATGTTCAGTACTTCCGGACCCTTAAAATGGTTGATGCGCATTAGAAATAGAATGATACAGACATCTGTGATGCCGTATATATTAATAAAAAGGATTCTGTATACGGAAAGGTATACAAATGCCCACAGAAATAGACTTACAGATCATAAGACCTGCAATAATTACCGGCTGCAGCGAAAAAAAAATCAGGCTGCAGTATACAAATCTGATGGAGGTGCGCGGGAGCTGAAAAAATCGAGTAAACAGCGGTAGTTAATAGCCTTCGGTTGAGGCATTTCACTGGAATTGGCAGTGTTTACAGCAAAGTCTACCGTTAAGGATTCCGGCAGAACCACATGATTCATATGCATGTGAAGGGCACACTGGCAATGGTCATCCTGAGAGAATGTAATCCCTTGTTCCTTTTTAGAATCTTTTTTATGGAGGGTTTTGGCAGTTGCGTGTTTCGCATGTTCAAGACATATACTTATTCCACTGACGTTCGATAGAAAGATCAGTAACAAAGAAAAGACAAAAAAGGTTTTCAATGTTTTTTGCATAAGTAGTGTCAAAAATAAGGATAAATTTTTATAAAATGAGACTTTGTCGCAATAATAAATTAGGAAACAGACTCAATATAATCATCCAGCAGAAAATCTTTGCTTGATGCTTTGCTTGTAATATATGGCCAAAAACCTTGCTACAGCAGTTTTGATTGCGATATCGAATTCAGATATAGATCAATCAAGACTTTCAGGGTTTTGACAGCAGAAATCAAGATTACTTCCTTTATACTTACTTCAAAGTCAGGAGGCTTCGGAGAGCGAAATTTTATGAACAGCCTTATTTTAACCGGCAAAGCGGTGCTATTTTGTGGCTGATGAAGCAGTATACATATCCATCCGCTTCACCGGATCAACAAAGTTG
>JAITMC010000016.1 GCA_031277615.1 Chryseobacterium sp.
AATACAAGTAAGTTAGAGTATGATGGGCAAGATAAGCCAGTAAAACCAATTCCTTGCCCTTAATTAACTATTAAATTAAAATTATGAAAAATATATTTTTATTTATACTAATAAATATAAGCGCACTTTTTAGCGCACAACAAATCTTTACACTAAGACCTACTGAAACTGAACTTCCAGTAAATTCTTATCAAAAAGATACTAATAATGAACTTCCTTCTTATGAAGGGACTTGGAAAGGAATATGGGATAATAAAATTATTTATATAACCTTTACAAAAATCACCCATAATTATGATAGTGATTTTAAATATTATAGGGATTATTTAATAGGGAAATTTAAAGTGTTGGATAATAATGAAAATATTTTGTTTGACAATACAAATGCTAATGATGATACAAAAATTACGGGGATAAACTTCAGAAGATATGGTGATAAATATTCTCTTATTTATGTAGATTCAGACCTTTGCAATACAACCGGTAATATACGTATTAATTTTACAGATCCTTCTAAATTACAATTAGATTGGAAGCTTATTTTAGATAATAATATGATTACAAACGATTGCCAATATTACCATACAGGTATTCCGAAAGTACTTCCTAAAGAAATTACCCTAACAAAACAATAATTAGACGTTGTATCTTACGTTTGCATTGAAGATTGTAACAGTTTGAAAATAATATTGTAATCATTCTAAATAATATTATCCTGACAAAAGAATAATGTACATAAACTACCCTTTCAGATTTTGAAAGGGTATTGTTTTATAATTTCTCCAGCACAACTGCCGCATTACATCCTCCAAAGCCCGAAGCGGTTTTCAGGATATACCGGATTTCTGCATGTTGATTTTCTCTGATGATATTCAGAGGTTCTGAGACTCCTATTTCTTCAAAGTTTTTTGACGGAATTAAGGTGCTGTGAAGGGCGCTTTCCATGGAGATGATACTTTCCAGAAGTCCGGAAGCTCCCAGGCAGTGGCCGTAATAGCCTTTCATGCTGTTAAGGGGAATAAGCTGAAGATTCATTCTGCTGAACGCGATGGATTCCATTTCGTCGTTGTAGAGGGTAGCTGTTCCGTGGGCGGAAATAAAATCAATCTGTTCCGGGGTCACTTTCGCTTCTGCCATTGCAGTCCTGATGCTGGCATATAATCCGTCTCCCGTTCTGGAAGGCCCGGAAATATGATTGGCATCATTTACTGCAGAATCACCTGATATTTTAAACCTGAATTTTTCGTTTCCGGATAGGGCAGAAGTGATATAAACGGCTGCCGCAGCTTCACCAATATTAATTCCGTTTCTGTTCTTATCATAAGGCTTACAGGGTCCGTTGCCGATTGCCTGAAATGAATTGAATCCTGAAATGACGAACTCAGAAAGCTCATCTCCGGCAATGACGAAAGCATCCTTATATTTCCCGGTGCTTATCATGGATTTAGCCACAGCAATAGCCATTACTCCCGAAACACATGCATTGGAAACCACGATGGGTTTTTTGGTAAAGCCAAAATAACCGGCAATTTTTTGTGCCAGCGCTGATAAATAAACACCTTCCGGAAGTTCGGACCGGTTTTTCAGCAGGCTGATGTTGCCCTTGGTAGTGGATAAAATAAAAGCAGTATCCTCAGAAACCGAATGTCTTTTTATCAAAGGTTCCAGGCTTAAAAGAAACATTTTTTCGAGCCTTGTAAAATGGGTTTCATCAAAATGGTCACCGAATGTGGCATCCAGTTTTTCAGAATCGATCATAGAAGCGTAAAATGCCTCATGACTATCGATGATCTTATGCAGTGCCACACCGGATTTCCCTTCCACCAGAGCATTCCAGTTGGAAGAAACATCAAACCCCAAAGGAGTAACGCAGTTATAGTCTGTAATATAGATTTCCTTCCTCATCATAATCCCATTTTATCTTTCCATGCCTGAAAAAACTCAGGATTGTATAAACATAAATTTCCGTTGCTGTCTAAAAATACCTGAATGGTCTCTCCGCTGCATACCAGCTGATTTTCTTTGTTGAAAAGTTCATATCTGTAAATCAGCTTGGCAGAAACCGAGTTGATAAAAGTGGTTACGATCCTGAAGGTTTCCCCATATTTTAAAGGAAGAAAATGTTCGCAGGTACTTTTTACGATTGGCGTTACGTATCCGGCGTTCTGAATATCGAGATAGGTGAGACCATGTTCCCGTCCGAAAGCCTCCCGTCCGTCTTCAAAATACACGATATAATGTCCGTGCCAGACAATGCCGAGCGGATCTGTTTCGTTGAATCTTACCCTTACCTCTTCCGTACAGGTTAATCTGTTTTCTTTAGACTGCATTTTGTTGTATGGTTGCCGGAAAATTTCCGGACATATTTTGAATGATGAAAGATATTAAATATTATGACGTTTTCTTTCATAAAAAATAGAAATAGAGACCATCACCACATAAAAGGCCAGCAATAAAGCGAGCTCTTTGGCGATTCCTGCAATACCGCTGTTTCTTAAAATAATATCATAATAAGCATTCAGACCCCAATTCATCGGAGAGAATTTCGCCACGGTCTGCATAAATTCAGGCATCAGGAATACCGGAACCCAAATTCCTCCGATAGCGGCGAGAACCACTACTGAAGTGGCGCCAAACGGAGCCGACTGTTCCTGTGTATCTGCCAGTGTTCCCAGCAGAACTCCAAATCCGATGGCAGCTAATCCTGCAAAAAGGGTGACGGTCATCAGCTGGAACATTTTTCCGGTCACATCAAAAGCAGGAAGATCCATATACGGGAAAAGGTAAACGCCTACTGCAACCATCAGTAAAAACTGGATCATACAGATGATGAGATAGGTAAATGTTTTTCCTAAAATATGTACGAAATAAGGGGTCGGGCTGATTCTTGCCCTCACACTGGTTCCCTGACTTTTTTCTTTTACCAGGTTGATGGAAAGTGGGACCACGATGAAGAAGATCGCAAAAAGAGTCCAGGCAGGAACATTATGCTGAACGGAATTCGGCATTACATCCATAGCTCCTTTTTTCGGGGTAATTTCTTTGAAGCTGATGAGGTTTTTGTTTTCCTCAAGGTTCTCTTCCGTTCCCAGCTGATCCTGGAAGGCTTTGTAGATCTTTTTATTTTCGATCTCAAAAACCATTTTGTTTACAGAATTCATCACCGAGTTTTTAAACCCTGCATTGGTTGCCGGATCAAAATACAGGTGGATTTCCTTGGCTTTTGGCGCTGCTTTCGGTGTTTTGGCAGAATCTCCTTCCAGTCCGAATGAACTTACGATCGTCTGAACTTTGGAATCGATATTTGAATTTAAATCCTTCGTTAAGTTCTCAGGAATGACAATCGCCATCTGGTAATCCCCGGAAAAAACAGCTTCCCGGGCAGACGTTTCATTATAATTAGTCAACAGCTGGAAGGTTTTACTGCCTTCCAGTTCATTTTTTATATTTTTTGAAACCTCAGATCGATCGTTATCAATAAAGATAATCGGAATTTTTGAGCCTTCAAGGTTTTTAAAGGTAGAATCCTGAATGAGCGTAATAGTTACGATCAGCAGAAGCGGCATAACGAAAATAATGACAATTCCCCCGATATCTCTCTTCAGCAGAAGAATTTCCTTGATAAAGCTTCTCCACAGTTTATACAACAACATCTCTTAATTCTTTTCCGGTTAATGAAATGAAAACATCTTCTAAATTTTCGGCATTGGCGATCTGGGCAACAAGCTCTTCCGGGGTTCCCACAGCATGAATGCTCCCTTTATCAATAATGGCGATCCTGGTACAGAATTCTTCTGCTTCGGAAAGGTGATGCGAAGTGTAGATAATGCAGGTTCCGTTTTTATTCAGTTCCTGCAGGAAATCGATGATCACCTTTTTAGACTGAACGTCAACACCCACTGTGGGTTCATCCAGGAACAGGACCTTCGGATTATGAAGGGTTCCGGCGATGAGGTTGCATCGGCGTTTCATTCCTCCTGAGAACTGTTCCACCTTTTTATTGGCAAATTTAGAAAGACCCATGATTTCTAAAGATTCGTCAATGGCTTTCGTAAGGTACTTATGCTTTAAACCATAAAGACTTCCAAAAAACATAAGGTTTTCTCTTGCGGTAAGGGTAGGATAGAGCGCATATTCCTGAGGAACGATCCCGATGATCTGTTTGATCTTAAAGCTGTCTTTCTGAGGAGAAAGCCCGTGGATCGTGAATTGTCCTGAAGTAGGCTTAATAAGGCCCGAAAGCATGGAGATCAGCGTGGTTTTCCCGGCTCCGTTAGGCCCCAGGATTCCGTAAACTTCATTTCTTCCGATGTTCAGGGAGATATCATTTACCGAAAACTCGTCGGCATTTTTATACTTTTTATACAGGTTTTTGATCTCAATTATATTCTCAGCCATATCAGATCGCTTTTCTCAGTTTTTTATAGAAAGCTTCTTCCAGATCGGCAATATGAAGCATGGATTTTGATAGCTCATTATAAATATTGCTTTTGGAATTCCTGTTTTTGTAAACGCGGGCAATATCAACGGCAAAATCTCTCCAGAGGTCACCAATGGCAGTAATTTCTTTGGAAAGCTCCTTGAGTTCATCATTTTTCAGAATGACTGAAGCTTCCTGAAGAAAGGCTCCGTAAATAAATCTGAATCCTCCGCCACCGGTTCCGATTTCTTCCTGCATTCTGATCAGCTGCCCCAGGTAATGATTCGTCACTTTTGTGCCTTTCTTTTCAGCCCATTTCGGAATGCTTTTCGCAACCCATCTCATGGCTTTTACCCCGATAAGAGGAACCGGCGCAAGCATATTTTTGCACGTGTCCCTGATTCCTTTTTTAATGGCTTCCTCCAGATTTACATGTTCGGGAATATAGGTTGGGTAATACATATGTCCTTTTGGAGGAAGAGCTCCCTTGGCATATCTTACTTTTTCAAGCTCTGCTTCGGTAAGGGAAGTCGTATAATCCATTACAGGGTCGCTGATCAGGAATTTTCCGTCTTCTTTTCCGTAAACCACAAGATTGTGGGCATTGAAGTGGAATTTATATTCTTCAGGAAAATATGTAAGATTGAAAACGCCTACCTGAAGTCCCGTAGGGATATTGTGTTCTAAATTCCGTTCCAGTGCTTTCTGGGCATCTGCAGGATTGGAAAATTTTTCTCTTTTGATTTTTATGCCCAGTCTTTTGGCTGCTTTACTGAAAATAGCACCGGGCATCGGACGATAGCTGAAGCCGGGAGCAAAGTTTACTTTCAGAAAAGGTAAATAGACAAAAAACAGTCCGGAACCGATCCCGAAGATCATGGGCTCACTCAGTTTTAAGCCTTTATTAAGCAATAGATTGGAGGCAACACCGTTTTCGCAATGTGCGGTCTGATGGTGTTCGAAGTTTAGTTTCATTGTTCAGCTATGGTCTTTTTCATTGTCAAATGAATTTCAGGATTCATTTTATTTTCCGTCGAAGTTTTTTAATTCATCTGTTGAAATTCCAAATGCCTCGGCATATTTTTTCAGGGCAGATTCGCTTAGTGATTTAAAGATCTTAGGTTTGGCATGCCTTTTCACTCTCCATTGCCACATTCCCACATATGCGGCAAGTACAGCAAGGTCCATTTTATTCAGTTCCATGAAATAAATAATAGGGCTTACCTTACCGTTGGCAACATCCTGTCGGGCTTCTTCAATTCTTTCATGAATAAGTTCCATAGATTCGTCCAGGGCAGCTTTCTTAGCATCCCATCCCGTGCTGTTGGCGGTGGTATAATTGTCGTTCTCGTCCGTCACATACAAGACTTCGGTCATGTTGGCAGACTTCAGATTGCTTTCATCCTGAGGCAGGTCTTGTTTTTTCATGCAAACAGTATTATTTTTTAGATTTCAGATGAAATTAAGGTTCCCTTCTTTTGATTCTTTTAATCAGGTGGCTAAAATAGTGAAAATACATAATATGTAAATCATGTTAAAAATCAACTGTATTCAAAGGCAATAGCTGAGAAATTCCTATATTTTAACTCCGGATTTTATCCCAAAACTTGTAATATTTTCATTGTAACAACTGTAATGCTTATAGAGACTAATCGAAATTAGAAATTTAGATTAAAATAATAACTGTTATGAAGAGATTTTTTATATCTGTTTCACTTTTCTGTATGCTGAATACCATGGCACAGAAATTTGATACGCAGAAAATAACGGATAACCAGGGGTACACCTATGAAACGGTAAAAAATGACCAGACCGGAGTAAGGGTTTACACCTTAAAAAACGGACTGAAGGTTTATCTGGCCAAGAATGATGATGCTCCAAGAATCCAGACCTATATTCCGGTAAGAACGGGTTCTAATAACGATCCGAGTGATAATACGGGACTGGCCCACTATTTAGAGCATATGGTTTTCAAAGGAACTTCTCACTTAGGAACTCAGGATTGGGCGAAGGAAAAAGTTTTGCTTCAGCAGATCTCTGATCTTTATGAGCAGCATAAGGCAGAAAAAGATCCTGCAAAGAAAAAGGGACTATATAAAAAGATTGATGAGGTTTCCCAGGAAGCTTCCAAATATGCCATTGCCAATGAATATGATAAAGCTATTTCTTCACTGGGAGCTACAGGGACGAACGCTCATACATCTCTTGATGAAACGGTGTATAAGAATAATATTCCTTCCGGTGAGCTTGAAAAATGGCTGAAAGTAGAAAAAGAACGTTTCTCGGAGCTGGTTCTTCGTCTTTTCCATACAGAACTGGAAGCGGTGTACGAAGAGTACAACAGAGCACAGGATAACGACGGACGCCTGGTGAACTATGCTATGCTGGAAGCTCTTTTCCCTAAACACCCGAACGGGCAGCAGACGACCATCGGGACTTCCGAGCATCTTAAAAGTCCTTCTATGGTTGCTATCCATAAGTATTTTGATACCTATTATGTTCCTAATAATATGGCAGTCGTATTGGTTGGGGATCTTGATTATGATAAAACGATTAAGTTAGTTGACCAGTATTTCGGTTCTTTCAAATATAAAGAACTTCCAATGAAAAAAATGGTAAGCGAGGAGCCGATGACCCAGATTGTCACAAGAACCGTAAAAAGTCCGACCACACCCAGAATGACGATGGCCTGGAGAACAGATTCCTACGGATCCCAGGAAGCCAGGCTTGCAGATGTTGTAGCAAAAATTCTAAGCAACAGAGGTGATGCCGGGCTTATTGATCTTAACATCAGCCAGAAGCAAAAAACATTGGGCGCCGGAGCATATGAATCTCCTTATAAAACTTACGGTGCCTTTGTAATGGTTGTGGTTCCGAAAGAGGGACAAAGCTTTGATGAAGCTAAAAAACTGCTTCTTGATCAGCTGGATCTTATAAAAAAAGGAGAATTTCCTGAGTGGATGCTGAAAGCTATCGTGAACGAGAAGAAAGTACAGCGCATGAAAACCTGGGAAACAGCGGATGGACTGGCTACGGATCTTTATGATTCTTATATCAACGAAAGGAGCTGGCAGCAGGAGCTGGATGAGATCAACGAATATGAAAAGATCACGAAAGCTGATGTGGTAAAATTCGCCAATAATTTCTTTAAAGATAATTATGTGGTGATCTACAAAGAAAAAGGAGTGAATGATAAGCTTGTGCGTGTGGAAAATCCGGGTATTACCCCGATCAAACTGAACAGAGAGGCACAGTCTCCTTTCCTGAAAGATATTTTAAATACCAAAGTGGCAGAAGCCAAACCTGAATTCATTGATTTTAATACGGCGATTCAGACGTCTCAGATCAAAGACAAGAAAATAAGCTTTGTAAAGAATAAATACAATGATGTTGCCCAGGTAAGCTATGTTTTCCCTTTCGGGACCGATAATGATAAAGAGCTTCCGGTTGCGTTGACTTATTTTGAATATCTTGGAACGGATAAATATACTCCGGAACAGCTGAAAGAAGAGTTCTATAAACTTGGAATCACCAACAGTTCCAGAATTTCAAATGACCAGATCATCATTACCCTGAGCGGCCTTGAAAGCAATATGAAAAAAGGAGTGGAGCTGATGAACCACTGGCTGACTCACGTAAAAGCAGATAAGGAAATCTACGGAAAAACAGTTAAAACATTACTGGAATCCAGAGCGGTTGCCAAAAAGGATAAAACAAGAATCATGGCGGCGCTTTCCAATTATGCCAAATACGGGAAGAATTCCAGAATGACAGATATTGTGTCCAAAGAGCGCCTTGAAAGTATGGATGCAGCAGAACTTACGAAGAAGATCAAAGCTATGGGCCAATATCCGTACGAGGTATTTCTTTACGGTAAAGATCAGTCAGGATTAGAGAAAGCTGTGAAACCTTATATTACGGCAGTAAGCCTTCAACCTGCAAAAGCTAAAGAATATGCTGAACCGGCTACGGAAGGGAAGGTCTATTTTACCAATTATGATATGGTTCAGATGGAGATGTCAAAAGTGGCTAAAGGCAATACGGTGGATCTTGGCAACTTCGGGAAGGCGAATGTTTTCAACGAATATTTCGGCAGAGGTCTTTCTTCTATTGTATTCCAGGAGATCAGAGAAAGTAAGTCATTGGCGTATTCTGCCTATGTTTCTTATGGAACGGCATCCGAAAAAGGACATTCTAATTATATCACCAATTACATCGGAACACAGTCTAATAAACTTCCATCCGCTGTAAATGCAATGAGTGATCTTATGGTTTCCCTGCCTCAGATTCCGGTGCAGTTTGACAATGCAAGAGGTTCCGCTCTTAAGCAGATTGCTTCCAACCGTATCAACAGAACGAATATTTATTTCAATCAGCTAGCCCTTAAGAAACTAGGGGTTGATTATGACATCAGAAAAAATATTTATGCTGAAATCCAGGGCTTAACATTACCACAGCTTACCAACTTCTATAACACTGAGATAAAACCGGTGAAATACAACACAGCCATCATTGGTAAAAAAGAAAACCTGAATATGGAATCTATCAGCAAAATGGGTCAGTTTCAGGAAGTTTCCCTTGAGGAGATTTTCGGATACTAATCATTTTGGATTAAATAATTGAAGCGGAGCAGAAATGTTCCGCTTTTTTATTGAATCGATAACTTTTTTCAACGTTAAATCTCAGATGTTTCCGACAATGTTTCACGTGAAATAGCAATTTTAAAACAGTTTTTTAACCGATTGTTTTGTAAAATTACAATGAGGCCATAACCGGAATAATTCACATCCGGAAATGGATGAAAATAGTCTTAAATGGTGTATTATATTCAATAGAGGCGGGCTTCAGCCCGCCTTATCATTAATCAATGCTTCCATTGGCTTTAGCCGAACCTGTTCTTTTAAATATCACACCAAATTTCAACAGGATAATTTAGAATACCAGCCTACATCTCAGTTTAAAAACACCCTGCTGATAAAAAAACATCTTTGATGTTTTCCTTAATTTTCCTTAAAACTTAATATATCTTAATGGTTTAAAAAGTATTCCGACACACGGATTTAGTAACAAAAAAAACCGCACATTTATGTACGGTTTTGTATCAGTTGAATAGAATTTTAAGATTTCACTTCCTGAATAAAAAGGTTGATCTCTGCTCTGATCAGGATTTCATCATCAAGAAAAGTTTCACAGAAAATATTACAGATATTCTCATATTGTGAGATCAGTGAAGCTTTGGAAACAATTCTGTCTCCGACTTTTGGGAGTCCGAAGATTTCAATCTTCTTGATATTGGTGATAAAGCCTATCACTTTGGTATCTGCTTCAGGATTTTCAAAAAAGCTCTGCCCCATAATGGATGAGCAGGTTTGTGCCAGGTTTTCAATCAGCCCGGATTCTGCGAACTCATGGTTCCGGACAAAAACATTATCTTCTTTTATTTCAAAGGAAGTTACAACCTTTTCTTCGGTCAATTCCAGGATATAATCTGCCATCAGCATCGGTTCGCGGTGTGGCAGAAAGTTGTGTATATTGATGAGGTGGTCTTCCTTAATTTCCATGATCAGTTATTTTACTGCTGTTTTCATTTGAGATCTTGCAATGACCTCTTCATTCAGTCTGGTAACGATGTCTACCAAAGTTACTCCCATTACTTCATTCAGGATGGTTACTTCTGAGGTAAGTCGGTCTCCCGTTTTGGGAAGAGCATCTGTTTCAAAAGATTTAATGGCTCCGATATATCCGGTGGGCGCTTCTTTGCCTGATAAATAGTATTTGTAGCCGGTATGTAAAGCAACGCTTTGTGCCTGATGCTCAATGAGCCCTGAAGCCTGAAAAACTCCGTTCTGAACAAAAATATTATCTTCTTGGATTTCAAATCCGGAAATCAGATGATTTTCAGAAAATTCCGTCAGCTCATGGACCATCACAAAAGGATAGCGCTGGGGAATCAGGCTTTCTACAAAATTTTTGTCTTGGGTAGGAAGTCTGTTTTCCATTAGCAAACCGTTAATAAAGCACACGAGTAGGCAAATCTTCCGCTTTCAGGAACACAAAGAAGTACTTTTTCCCCTTTTTTCAGGGTTCCGGAATTCATCAGCTCTTCCAGTGCGATGAAGATAGATCCTGCTCCGATATTTCCGACTTCAGAAAGATTGTAGAACCATTTTTCCGCCGGGAAATCCATTCCTTTTTTAGCAAATTCATCTTTCAGCCCTTCTTTAAAGTAACCGGATGAAATGTGAGCCAGAACGTGATCGATCTTTTCAGGATCAAGGTTATGTTTGTCGAAAGAAGCTCTCAGACTTTCAGCTCCTTTTACCAGAATGTACTTATCAAGAATTTTGGTATCCTGCTTGATGGCAAAAATAGACTGCTTCAGCCACTCGTCAGACGGGTAATCTGCCCATGATTTTAAGCTTCCGTCTTCCTGCTTGTCACATCCGGCATACATACAGGCTTCGATTTCGTGTGCATAAGAGTAGAAATCGATAAATTCTACTTTTAGAGAAATCTGGTTTTCTCTGGGTTTATTTTCCAGTAAGAAAGATCCGGCCCCATCAGAAAGCATCCATCTCAGGAACTCTCTTTTGAAGGCGATGATCGGTCTTTCTTCAAGCAGTTTTAAGTTTTCCGCTTCATGGTTGAATTTATCTGCCGTCATCCAGGCAGACATTCTTTCGGAACCAGCGCATACCGCATTGTCGTGTACGCCTGCCTTTACCGCAAGGAATCCGTAGTTAAGGGCATTCATTCCGGAGTTGCAAAGGCCTGTTGCCGTATTAATTTCAATAGATTTTCCGATGTTCAGTTCACCGTGAACCATAGAAGCATGTGAAGGCTGGATCTGGTCAGGAGAGGTAGTCCCCACCGATAAAAGCTTCATATCTTCTTTCTTAAAATTCTCATCAAACAGTCCTTCAATCGCTTTTGCTGTAAGCTGTGCATTAGTATGGGTAGGGTTTCCTTCTGTATCTAAAGCATAGTATCTGGTGGTAATCTTATTATTTCTTAAAATCAGTGATCTCGCTTTAGAGGGAGCATCATTGATTAACCCCAGATAGGTTTCCATTTCATCATTAGATACCGGATTATTCGGTAAATAGGTTGATGCTTTTGTTATAAATACGTCGTACATTCTATTTTAAATTAATTCCTTGTAAATATCTTTTTTGTTTTTGTCTTTTAAACCAGAAAACAGGGGTTGTCAGTAAGTGTAAAACCAGAACGACCGGAGAAATAATCCATATCGCTGCCATCAAATATACCTTAAAGAATTTTATCAGCAATGGGCGTTTCTCTTTTTTCTTGATAATCAGATTAGACCAAACGGTGAAAATTTTATTTCCCACTTTTTCCACTCTTACCAGGAAAGGGCGGATTTCTATGGCGCCATTCTTTACCAGGTCAGGCTGAAGATCGGGTAAACTGTTCTGGCTGAAATGTTTTTCTATGATCTCACCATATTGTACAGAGCCTGAAATTTCTTCATCCGAAATCCCTGCGGCAGGAAGCATTCCCGATTTTTCTTTCTGTCCGGTAGTCAGCCAGCGGAGAATCGTCAGTACACTTGTATAATTGTCATGTCGGTCTACCAAAGCAATATTTCCGACCAGTCTGGCTCCTAAATCCCTTAAATATACTTTTAGTTTCTCCTGAGAGAGCATCCACATATTACGGGTTCCGGAAATGGTAACCACATCGGTATCTTTCAGAATTCCCTCGGCATATCCGCTTTTCAGGAAAGAGATAATCGGGATAGAAGGGGTGAGGTACCATACCTGATAACCAAACAGGATGAGATCATATTTCTTATTCAGGATCTCATCAGAAGGAGGGTAAATCTCTCTCGGAATCTGAAGGTAAGACTCCGGAAAAGTATTGAAAAAAACATCTTCCGGCCATGGAAAAGGAAAGTCTTCTTTCAGGCGGATATTGTAGTAGGTAACGTTGTACACGTCCTTTCTGGCTTCAAAAGGCTGAGCCATATTTTTCACAATCTCTTCCAGCTGCCCGGTCTGTGAATAATAAATAACGAGTATATTTTTTTTCATTACTATTCTTTAGCGGTTACAAAAATATGCTTTTCATATTTATTTAGTGTTTTTTGAATATTTTTATTGTTTCTGAGTTGAATTCCTGATAATAATCTGAATTATCAATCATTGAATGTTCCGTATTCAGGAAGATGATCGTGCCCGGAAGCTCATGAAGAGTGCTGATCTCAAAATCCGGATCAGAAACCAGAAGCACCTCTACATTTTTGTTGATTTCAGAAATAGTACTGATATAATGAAGTTTTCTTCTTTTCACGATATAATTATGGGCGGCGACAGCTCTTTTTTCAGCATCCTGAATAAACGAAAAAATTCTCCTTTCTGCCTGATAAAGGGTAAAAAGTACATCTTTCTGCCCGAAATCATCAGCCATATGCAGGATATTGGCATCCTTGGGAATATGTCTGTTCAGTTCAAAATAAACAGATTTATGGGCCTTAAAATCTTCTTTTACCGCTTTTACCACTTCATTTTCCTTATATAAATAGCTTAAGAACAGTTTTTTCTTAAAGTAATTTTCATCTTCTATCTCACTTCTGAGTTCTGCAAATTTCTGTCTGAAATAGGCATTGATCTTCTTGGTTCTTTCAGAATAATTCTTTCCGAAACTCATATCATCTTTGCTGATCCTTTCTCCTACTTTTACGGTAATACTTCCGTCATAGATAATAAAATCTCCTTTCGGCAGCACTTCAGAATTTCCGTGGATGTACAGCGTGAGAATATCCAGTCCGAACTCTTCCGCAAGATAAAAAGCACCTTTGTGGAACCTTTTTACATCATTGGTATAAGAACGTTCGGCTTCCGGAAATACCACAAGAGAATATCCCTGGTCAATCTTTTCTTTCAGTTTCTCCTTTCCGTTTTCTATTCCCTGCGAAACGGGATAAAAACCCAGTGCTTTTACCAGTCTTCCGAAAACAGGAGAATCATATACCCAGTCATTCACCAGATAAATGATTTTATGCGTAGCCATAGCAATAGCAAGTGTATCCAGGAAAGAGGTGTGGTTGGCAATGATGACGGCGGGTTTGCTGAAATCTTCAGCCGGATTTCTGATTACCCTCTTTTTTACCAGGGGAGTGGTATGCAATACAGACGTTAAAAATTTAGCGAGGATCAGTTTGATAAGATCCAGGGCTCTTCCTTTGGTTCTTCTGATAAAGACACTTCCGATCAGTGAAAATACAAATCCTCCCAGCCCATAGTATAAAAATGAACAGACAGAACGCAGAAAAAGTCTGAAAGTGATGGGCGAAAGTCCTTTTTTTGCCCGGTTGGTAATCAGAAGTCTGAACCAGAACGGATATAAGGTTGACGTAATGATAATTACTGAAAACATTCCGATAAGCGCAACCAAGGCCAGGGAATGAAGGGCAGGATGTTTGGCAAAAATCAGGGAGCCGATCGAGAGGATCGTTGTGAATACAGCCAGAATAATGGAGGTCCTGTAGGTAGGAAGTTCATTTTTTCCTGTAGTATGTTCCTTCTGCATTGCTTTTGTAAGGAAAATACTGAAGTCATCTCCCACTCCAAAAACCAAGGTGCACACAACGGTACTGAAAATATTAAGCTCCAGGCCCAGGAAATATAAGATTCCTGCGGTAACCACTCCGGTCAGAACGATAGGGAACATGGTAAGTACCGTGAGTTCAAAGTTTCTGAAGAAAACAATAATCGTCAGGATAATGGCCAGCAGCGAATAATTGATCAGGGTGCTGAAATCCCTTTTCAGTAATCCTAAAAAGTTCTCATTCATCTGTTGGCGGTCGATGGCCAGGGCATCATGTTCTTTTTCAATATCTTTTATGAAGGCATCTCTTTTCTTTTCATCTACCTTTACGACATTAGATACGGTGTAAAATCCATTTTCACTGCTCATGAACTCTGAGATCTGCAAAGCCTTTACTTTTTCATAATCTTTAAGAGTTAGTGCTGTATAATCTTTATTCAGAATATCGGTGAACCCCGTAAATGCGCTGCTGTTAAAGCCCAGTTTATTCCCATTGCTGACCAGCTCCGAAATGGTTCTGCTCTTTTTATCGCTGTCCCAGAACTTTTCCCAGTCTGCAATTCTTTTCAGTTGGTCTTTCTCGGAAAGAACCACACTTCCCAACGAATTATAACTCAATATTTTCCCTTCCTGTTTTTCTTTTTCAAGAAAACGGGCGAGCTGTGAGTTTCTTGCCAGCGCTTCCTCTTCAGAATTTCCGTAAGATATTGTATAAATCGATTTTGAAGTAATGTCGGACAGTTTCTGAAGCTTGGCTTCACTTATTTTTAAGTCTTTGGGAATATAGTTGAGGTCACCGATATCTTCATTGAATCCAACATGTCTGAATCCGAAAAGACAGGCCATAATGATCACAGAACAGCCGATGATCAGGGGTTTATTCTTTTCATAAGGATAAGACCCTATTGTATCAATAAAATTGGTATTGGGTTTACCTTCTTTTACCTTTGGCTGGTACAGTTGGGGAACAATGATCAGGGCGGTTATGGAAGATAAAATAACGGTGATGGCGGCAAAAAGTCCCAGATCTTTCAGGGCTTCGGAACGTACAAAGACCAGGCAAAGGAAAGAAACAGCGGTGGTGGCGCTGCTTAATATAATAGGCTGGGTAATTTCTTTGTAAAGCTCTTCAATATTATTGTTGTGCTTATAATGGGTCAGAATATGCAGGGCATAATCAATGGTAATCCCGATCAGGATGGCTCCCACGCTTAATGAGATCGCTGAGATCTTATCTTTGATAAAATAGAGTACCAGCAATGCCAGCAGTACCGAAAATACGGTCGGAAGGAACACAATTACCGGTGTGAAAAAATTCTTGAAATAATAAATCAGCAGGATCAGCAGAACAGTCATAGAGATTATAACAGTATTCTGGATGTCCTTTTTGATCTGTTGGGCATTGGCTACGGCAATTACCGGAGAACCGAAATAGCTGAGCTCTGTTTTTCCTTTAAACTCTTTGTTGATTTGCTCTTTGATGGTATTAAGCTGGTCAATAAAGGCTTCATTGTTTTTGGTATCGTTGCTTTTATTCTTAGGGTCTATAAAAAGCAGGAGGCTTTTCCCGTCTTTGGTAACGATATAATTATCTTCAAGCTTAAAATCCTGGCTGATGTTTAAAGCATTTAATTTCTTAATTCCCAGATAGGTAATTCCCAAAGGGTCCTTTTTGATAAAATCTTTAGTCACCAGACTGGTGGGAGAGGATAGTGAAATATAATTGTTTTCAACCTGTTGGGCTATGCTGTCTTTCCGGAGTTTATGTTCAATTTCCTGATAATCATTTTCATTCAGGAAAAGCGGCAGATTCTGATTGACAAAATCAAAGGTCTCCGAGATTTCACTGTCGTTCACCTTGCCCTGTATGGTACCGATGTATTTTTTCAGAGGCTCTATCCTGCTCATGAATGCATCTGCGGTCTCGGATAGGTGGTAGCCTTCTTCACTGGATTTGTTTTCGATGATCACGATGACCTTGTCCGAAAAATTAAGCTGCTTAAGAACCTTAGCCGTGAGATCAGATTTTTCGTTTTTAGGGATAATCTGGTTAATATCCTCCTCAAAATTAATTTTTGAAGCAAAAAAACCACATATCACAGCGATTCCCAATGCAATTGTCACGGAAATTAGTTTGTTCTTTGAGATCAGATAATATAAAAATATAAAGAAATGATGCATTACATTATAAAATCGAGTCTGCAAATTTAAATTTTTCAGTATTAGTTCAAAACATTTGGGGGATAAGTTTTGTCTGAAAATCAATAAAATATTCTAGGAAGAACAAAAAAAAATTCTACTTTTGCAAAAGTTCCCTTGTAATGAAATGTATTTTAAACCTCAATTATTATTAAAAAAATAAGAATCTGTTTTAGATATGTTGAAAAAGAATGATGAAAAAATAAACGGATTTCTATTGGTAATAGTTCTCCCTCTTCTTCTGTTTGCCATGTCTTATTATGGGTTTGAATCATCCTATACAAGACTGAAGACCTCAGAAAAAACGCCTTCCTACCTGTTTACTTCGGTGTATGCCTATCGGGTGATCCCGAATTATCTCAGTGTACAGATGACAGAACTGATGTACTATCTGATCAATGGCCCCCTTTCTTTTTTTAAAGCTTTTCTTACTAAAAACGGGACCCCTTTTTATCACGGCCTGTTTGTAATGAACAGTGTTTTCTTTTTATTATGCTCCGTACTGTTGGATGCTTTATATAAATTAAGCCCTGTAGCTATTCTTCAGACGCTCAATGCAAGAAGAATCATTCATTTATTATCCGTTTTTTTTATTGTGATTACCCAGTATGCTCCCACCAACTGTGATACCATTGCTTTATGCTGCTATCTGTCGGGAGCATTGCTTACTTTAAAATATTTTCATACCGGAAAGATTTTGTATTTTTATCCCTTAACCTTACTTATTGTTTTGTCAACATTTGTCAGAGAGACGGCCTGCCTGAATATTGCATTTTTTGCAGCAGTATTTGTTAATATAAAAGACCTTAAATCCGGAAAATATCATATAGTCTGGAAAATTATTCCTTTGGTTATTGCCTTTATTGTTCCGTACCTGAGTCTCAGGGCTTTCGTAGAAAAGGAAACGGCCATTTTTGTGGAAGGCTTATATATCGGCAGAAACTTTTCGAGCCCTTTCAATTTGTCGGGACTGCTTTTTGCCGTTATCGTACTTTATTTCATTCATACCCTGTGTGTAGGAAAGGAAAACAGAGCTGTTTTTGAAAAATATCTTTTCTTTTCAGCGCCCTATCTTCTGATGATTAGTCTGGTAGGATTGTATTGGGAGGTCAGGCTTTTCCTTCCTCTGATTCTTACCGGAATCATTGTGGCCTATCACCGGTTTAATAATTCTTCAGAACCAGCATGAGTTTACTGCATCCATATTATATCATCGCAATGATCTATATGCTGTTTTTCAGCATTCAGGAAGTCTTCGGTAAAAAAGTAGACAAAAAATGGTTCTGGTATCTGGGGATTTATCTGATTATTCTTGTCGGATTCAGGGATAATGTAGGACCGGATATCGGAAGTTACAAAGGACTTTATATTTATTCCGATACCAAAAGCTATCAGAGTATCTTTATGAAGATGCTGCATATGGAAGGTCCGGAGCATCTTGATGTGGAATGGCTGTACACCCTGATCAATAAGATCCTGCTGAATATTTTTAATGCACCGTTTTATATGCTTACCCTGGTTATTGGTATCCTTGCCATAACCTTTAAGATAGAATATACTGAAGATAATACCTTTTATCCCTTTACCTTTACCTTATTCATGTTTATCCCGAACTTTTTTGTGGGGGAAAGCGGACAGATCCGGCAGAATTTAGGAACGCTCATTGTTTATTTTGCGATACGCTATATCAAGGAACGGAAGTTCTGGCATTACCTGTTTTTTATATTTCTGGGAGCGGGGATCCATAGCGTCTGCTATATGTTTCTTCCCATGTACTGGCTGGCCCGTGTACCGCTGAATAAGCCGATCATGCTGGCAATGATCATTACCTCCGTATTTCTGTCTCCGTTTGAGGTATACCGTACTTTTGGTAATTTTCTGAATGATATGGCATCAGATAATATTATGGTAGAAGGTTTTAACGGGTATATGGATGAATCTGTACAGAGGCTGAATGGTGGTTTCGGGATCCCCGAGGGAATGATGGTGATTCTCACCTTCTTTCTGTTCGCATTTGACACCAAGATGAAAGAACTGTACCCCTACTATGAATACCACAGGAATTATGCGGTGATCGGGATCTGTTTTTATTTTATTTTCAGGAATAATCCTATATTTTCCTCGAGGCTTGCGGGAGCGTTTATTGCGTTTTCCTATATCATCATCATCAATTCTATGTATGTGGTCTCCGGTGGTGTTAAAAAAATGATTTATGCATTTATTATGGCGCTCGTCATTTTCAATTTTGTTGTTTTTGGATTTTTTAACAATATTAAGATCGGGAAATTCACGATAGATCTTTACAGAAATCATATACTCCCATAATCTCTTTTGGTGGAGTTATTTCATACAAGACAGCCCTGGAGGCTGTCTTTTTTATGTTCTTTCAGACAGGGGTTTTTTCATTTTGTGGTATGTTTTGGAATGGTGTTTTTATATTGATAATGTTTTAATATTATTTAATTTATAACATAATGTTAATATTTTAAATTATTTATCACATAATAATGATTATTTTTCTTTAAGGCTTAAAAGTTGTACTGCCTTTATCAAGCACACAACTCTAAGGATATGAAAAATTTGGTTAAAAATCTGGCGGCAATATTTTGCCTTGTGTCTGTAGGAATCTATGCTGGAGACAGGATAGAAAAAAATAATCGCTCTTATTCTGTACATTTTGCAGGAGTACAATACAAAAGAGATACATTGAATAAGCCGCTTAATGGTCAACTCAATAAAAAGGTACCGGCCAGCCGGGACTGGACCAAAGCACCCAATAGTTATATCTTCGATCCGGCACTTCCCGGAGACGGACTGCTTGTTCCTCTGAAAAAAGCTTTTGCCATGTGGAAAGAAGGCGGTTCTCTGAAGGCTAACGGAATTCCCACCGGAAAAATGAAGGCAGAAGTATTGTGGGAAGATACCCACGGACTGATAAAATCAGCTCCTGATTATAGTCTGGAAATCACTGACTCCGGTGAAAATGGTAAAATCAGGGTCCCCATTAATAAAACAAAAAAGGGTAACGCGGTGGTTGCCCTTAAAGTAGACGGGGAAGTCTACTGGAGCTGGCACATCTGGGTAACGGATAATCCCGCAAGCGGATCTTCCTATAAAAGCTTTAACGATATAAAAAGAGTGCGAGCCGATGGAACAATAGAAGCCATTCCCGATTCAGATTGGGGTTGGATGGACCGTAATCTGGGAGCATTAAGCAATTCTATTACGTCTTCAGACTGGAGCCGGAGTATAGGACTGCTTTACCAGTGGGGAAGAAAAGATCCTATTCCTCCTCTGATTACACGGGCGAACGACTTTTATGAAGTATCGGGCTCCATAGGTAGGGTGAGACACAGGGGAGCAAAGAACTTTATGAATGCCACCAATATTGACGCCCTCACAAAATTTGTTTTACTTTCCAATGCTGAAGTCAGCAAAAACATAATACTTTCGGTAAGAAACCCGCTAAGCCTGATCTATGTAAATAAAGATGACAACAGCGGGCAGGCCTATTACAATAACAATGTAAACCTGCCGGTCAACTGGTTCGGAAGAGCGTCCGGCATGGCAGACAACAAGCTTTCTGAGCTTAATTTATGGTCTGATAATTCACAGGGAAGAATCAGTACAGGATACAATAACGACGGCAGTGCACAGCCTTACAGAGATAAATCTCCATATGATCCCTGTCCGAACGGATGGAGGATTCCATCCATGCTGGTGGCTAACCTCGCCTCACAATCCTATACCGATGATATCAGAATCGACTTTTCCCCTTTTGGAGTCCGAACTAATATGCCCAAAAATGTTTTTGAAGCCAACCGGTATCAGATTATTAAACCTACAGATATGGGAATGCCTGCATTTATGACAGGTTTTCGGGTATATCCCAATTTAGGATTTGATCTTTCCAACGTGGGCGGTTTTGATATGGGGAAATTTCCCGGAACCGGCCAGCTGATCAGGAATGCCCATCAGGGCCAGTATAGTGATCAGCACCACACCGCATTGTGGACAGCAACACTGGCCAGGCATTTTGATGCTTCTCCTACAGTAACCGTCAGAGGATTATCAATGATCCCGGATAAAGGTCAGCCCGATATTCCGGACCCGGCATATCCTAATATTAAAGGACGTTTCTATTATTTGCCAATGGCGGGAATGTATACCTCTGATGCCAACGGTTGCCGCTGTATAAAAGATCCGCTGTATGCCGTAAATGATTATGATTTTCCTACGGAATATTTAACGGCACCTACGGAATACAGAGAAGGAATAGATAGTCCTAACACCTACCAGGCTGTGAAAAGCGGGCAGCCTTTTACCGTTGAAATTCCTGTATCCAAAGCTTTTTCTATGCAGAGCCAGATACTGAACAATCCTGCAGTACTGGACCCCACCGGCTTTAGCAGCCTGAAAGCAAATGTATTGTGGACAACCAATACAAACCTTGTCAGCAGGATTTCCGTGATTAATCCTTCGCCGTCTTCATTACAGGATCTGGGAAATTCAAAAATTTCGGTACAGATTAATCCTAATCAAAGCGGAAATGCAGTAGTAACCCTTCATAACAGAAGTATTTCAGGACCGGTATACTGGAGCTGGCATGTCTGGATCACCGATACGCCTTTAGGGGTTTACAGCTACACGACAGAAATTCCCGCACTGGAAGCAACGAATTATGTAAATTACGTTAACAAGGCTGACGTTGTCTTAAAAACTGAATTTATGGACCGGAACCTCGGAGCAACAGATGTTTTTCCTTTTGTTGCCAATCCGCTCACTCCGAATACGGCAGAGCTGGCGAAGATCAGGGCATCTGCCGGGCTGCATTATCAGTGGGGAAGAAAAGATCCTATTCCTGTCTTTCAGAATGCTGATAACAGAAGTACGTATAATATTTTCCTGGGAACGGCTTCGGAGAACGGCACCATAGCATACACCACCCTTACCCCGGCTGTGTACAATAATCTGGCGGGAAGTTATATTGTTCCGTTCAATACCTATGCAGCTGCTTCAAACGTGCAGGATACAGACCGGCCTTCGGAAAAAATCGCAAAAATACTATCCTATGCTGTGCAAAATCCTCTGGTATATATGATCCCGAGTTCTTTTGCTTCTTTCAACAGTGGGAATCCCAACTATACCAATGGGACAGACTGGCTTTCTGCAGAGCCGAACCTGATGCCGGACCGGTGGGGGCACGGAGGTAAAAAATCACCTTTTGACCCTTGTCCTGAAGGCTGGAGAATTCCCGATCTTACGAGCGTTTCTATTGTTGGAGCTCAGGATTTCGGACAGACTCCATGGTATAAGAAAGATAAGAATATAGCGAGCTCCTACAGTGCTATTACGGATTATGCAGGCGTAAGAGTCAGAAATCCTTCTACCACCTCTACCATTGGTTATATGTTCATCAATGCATCCTATGTTACAGGAACGTATCCCGATGCAGGCTCCAGAGGATTCAGGAGCGTAATAGGAAATCAAACTGCTCAGGGCACATTTGGAATGATTAATTATCAGTATCCCGGAGTGTGGACAGGTGCTCTGGTTTCCAATTATCTTGGAAGACCTGTGAATATATTATTCGACGCAGCTTCCACGGCAAACCGTTTTATTGCTTTCCATGATAATAATGACCCGTATTTCGGGATGAGCTGCCGCTGTGTAAAAATAAAATACGACGCGGAGGGAATAGAAGAGGGACCTATTCCATCTTCTCAGGTGAGAACGATGTCCTTCAATAAGCTGCCTGCTGTTCTCGGGGTTTCAGAAATCAAAGAATCGGAAGAGCATAAAATGGTTTTGTTTCCAAGTCCGGTCAAAGATTTTCTTTATATCAGGGCGGAAGAAGACAAAGAATATTTTTACCAGATTTATAGCTTATCCGGACAATTGGTGAAATCAGGTAAGTTTGAAAATAAAAGAGCAGATATTTCTTCTCTTGTCTCAGGGGTGTACCTGATAAAAATAAATAACTCTGAGCTTATTACGAAAATTATTAAACAATAACATATATATAAGGAATATACAAAAAAGCAGGGCAACAAAATGTTCTGCTTTTTTTGATGGGAAATACGCTTCATCTATCAGCATTGATGAAAAATTCTATAGCTCCGTTGGTTTTTAAGCTAAATGATGGACTGTAAAGGACTTGCTTCTCTCTGAAATGGTATTTCAGTCAACAGTTAAACGCACCTGATTGCCAAATAAAACAGAGATAACAAAATGTATATAATAAAAAAGCTTTACTTTTGCAAAAATTTTAGAATGTCGAAAAATTTAGTAATCGTAGAGTCCCCGGCAAAAGCAAAAACTATTCAGAAATATTTAGGAAAGGATTTTGAAGTGAAATCCAGTTTCGGACATATCCGTGATTTGCCTAAAAAAGGAATGGGAATAGACCTTGCCACCTTTGATCCGGATTACGAGGTTTCTGCAGACAAAAAGAAATTGGTAACAGAGCTTAAAGCCGCTGTGAAAAAAGCAGAAATGGTATGGCTTGCTTCCGATGAAGACCGTGAAGGGGAAGCTATTGCCTGGCACCTTGCGGACGAATTGAAATTAAAGCCTGAAAACAGAAAAAGAATCGTTTTCCACGAGATTACTAAAAATGCCATTCTAAAAGCTATTGAAAATCCAAGAGATATAGATCAGAATCTTGTAAATGCCCAACAGGCGAGAAGAGTTCTGGACAGAATCGTAGGGTTTGAAATGTCTCCGGTTCTCTGGAAAAAAGTAAAACCGGGACTTTCTGCCGGTAGAGTTCAGTCGGTAGCCGTAAGGTTGATCGTAGAAAGAGAAAAAGAGATCCGTGAATTTGTACCGAAAGCAAGCTTTAAGCTGGACGGGATCTTTTTAAATAAAACCGAGCAGGAAATTGCGGCCAAACTGAAAAAAGATTTTGAAAAAGAAGAAGAAGCAGAAAAATTTCTTGAGCAGGCCAAAACAACAGAATTCAAAGTTCTGAATGTTGAAACAAGACCGGGAACCCGTTCTGCATCAGCTCCTTTTACCACATCAACCCTACAGCAGGAAGCTTCCTCAAGACTGGGATATAATGTGACCAATACCATGCGTCTGGCACAGAGACTGTACGAAGAAGGGTATATTACCTATATGAGAACAGACTCTGTAAATCTTTCTCAGGAAGCCATTGAAGGCGCTAAAAAGCAGATCACCTCAGAATATGGGGCAGAATATTCTGCACCAAGAAACTATACTACAAAATCAGCATCGGCACAGGAGGCTCACGAAGCAATCCGTCCTACCGATTTCGGTGTGAAAAGCATCGGGGATGCCCAGCTGAATAAATTATACCAGTTAATCTACAGAAGAACACTGGCTTCTCAGATGGCGAATGCCAAAATTGAGAAAACCGTTATTGAAATAGGAAATGCTTCACTACCGCAACATTTTGAGGCACAGGGAGAAGTTATTATTTTTGATGGTTTCCTGAAAGCTTACGGCATTGTAAAGACAGAAGACGATGATGATGAAAACAACGAGAAACTCTTACCAAAAGTAAGTGTAGGTGAAGTGTTGAGCTATAAGACGATCACAGCTTCTGAGAAATTCACGAAGCCAAGTGCCCGTTATACGGAAGCAGGATTGGTAAGAAAGCTTGAAGAACTGGGAATCGGGCGTCCTTCTACATATGCACCAACGATCCAGACCATTCAGAACAGAGAATATGTGGATAAGCGCGAAATTGAACCGCAGACCCGCGAAGTGATCAGAATGTCTTTGGCAAAAGATAAGATTAAAAAAGCCGTTCTGGATGAAAAATTCGGAGGCGATAAAAATAAATTTGTTCCTACTGATATAGGAGAGGTAGTGAATGACTTCCTGACCGATAACTTCAAGGAAATCCTCGATTACGGGTTTACCGCCAGGGTAGAAGAAGGATTCGATGAGATTGCCAACGGAGATCAGAAATGGAAGGAAATGATGACGAATTTCTATTCCAAATTCCATCCGAGAATTGAAGATGTGGAAGAAAATGCAGACCGTGCCACAGGAGACCGCCTTCTGGGAGTTGATCCGAAAACAGGTAAAAACGTTCATGCAAGAATCGGAAGATTCGGGGCGATGATCCAGATCGGAGAAACAGATGATGAAGAGAAACCGGTATTTGCGTCATTGATGGCCGGACAGAATATTGTAACCATCACTTTTGAGGAAGCCATGGAGCTTTTCAAACTTCCTTTTGAACTGAATGATTTTGAAGGTCAGGCTGTTTCTGTGGGAGTGGGAAGATTCGGACCTTATGTAAAATGGGGCGAAACATTCATCAGTATCCCGAAAGGAGAAGATCCGCTGTCGGTAGATCAGACGCGTGCAGAAGAGATCATCCATGAAAAGAAAAAAGCTGATGCTCCGATTGCAACGTATAAAGGTGAGCCGGTAACAAAAGGTTCCGGAAGGTTCGGGCCGTTCATTAAATACAGAGATATTTTTGTAAACGTTCCTAAAAGATATAATTTCGAAAACCTTTCTCAAAGTGATATCAATGAATTGATTGATGCCAAGCTTGAAAAAGAAGCGAACCGCTATATCCAGCAGTGGGAAAAAGAAAAAATTTCCATTGAAAACGGAAGATGGGGCCCGTTTGTGAAGTTCGGAAAAGCCATGTTCAAAATTCCGAAGAAAAAAGATGATACCAAATATGATGCTGAAGAACTGAAAGAAGTTTCTTTGGATGAAGTAAAAAAATGGATCACCGATCAGGATAAGAACGCTTTTGCTGAAAAGAAAAAGCCCGCAGCAAAGAAAACAGCAACTGTGAAGAAAGCAGCTACTGCTAAAAAGACTACCGCTGCCAAAAAACCTGCTGCCAAAAAGAAGTAATCATAATAAAAACATACAAAGCCGTTAACCAGACATGTTAACGGCTTTTTTTATGGTCAAAAACAATACTTAATGCAGACTTGCTACGGTTTTTTTGTATGTTTGTTCTATTAAAAAAATATCACGTTCCCCAATTTTTTGAATTAAAATATGGATTTTGAAGATTTTATCATTTCACCAAGAAGTTTCAAAACAGAAAGCTGGCAGATAGGAAGCCGGATCACCAAAAATATTAAAGAAGACAGCATTGTTCTTCTCTTTGTCTCAGATTACAGAGGGACGGACGGAGATGCGGAAGTACAGGACTTTACGGCGATAAGAAAAGAATTTTATAAACTTTCCCAGCTCGATTTTGAAATTCCTGTTGTGGATCTTGGAGATCTGGTGTCGGGAAAATCAGTTCAGGATACCCATTATATTTTACAGGAAGTATTATCTGCCTGCCATTACAAAAGAGCAATTCCGGTAATTATCGGAGGTTCCAATGACTTTGCTTTTTCTCTTTTTTCAACCCTGAACTTTCATCAGAAAAACATCAGCTATACACAGATCAGCAATATTATTTCTCTTCAGCAGGGTGAAAAGATCAATGAGCATACATTTCTGGGGAAGATTCTGGGCTCCAAAAATTTTTCCATTAAAAACTATCATCATTTAGGGTATCAGAAACACCTTAACGAAGCAGATTCCGTAAAGCTCATCAAAGAAGTACAGTTTGACATCATCCGTCTTGCCGAAATGATGAATTCCACGGAAAAAACAGAACCTTTCTTCCGGAAAGCTGACCTGGTTACGGTGAACTGTGATGCCATTGAGAGTTTTGGCGAGCCATTTTCTGTAAATCCACAGGTAAACGGACTAAACCGCAGGGAGATCTGCGCTTACATGAAAGAGATAGGCTTGAGCAGCAACCTGAAGTCTGTAGGAATCTTTAACTACAATATTTATTCTGAAAACCAGCTGAACCACCAGTTGCTGGCCCAGATGATCTGGTATCTTATTGAAGGCATCAATATTCAGAGATCGCATCCGAAAGAAAGGCAGTACGAGCTGTTTTATGTTCTGATCGGAGAAGATCAGTATGCTTTCAAAAGGGATACATTCAGTAATTTATGGTATTTTGGTGACGATGAAAATATAGAAAACTGTGTTCCCTGCTCAAAAAGAGATTTTGAAGAAGCCAAAAGAGGAATGCTCAATCCGCGGTTAACCTTTTAACCATACACACAGATGAAGAAAAAAATAATAGTAACGGCAGTTCTGCTGGCAGGGATATTCTGCACAGTCTATTTCTGGAATAAATACTCATACGCAGGTCCGGAAAAGTATTTCGTTTCCCAGACAAAACCTCAGGATGGCCTGCAGATCGGGATCATTGGCGACAGTTGGGTGGTCCGTCAGAACCTGGATTCACTTCTTGAAGCCAAACTTCAGGAAAAAGGAGTTCATGCTGAAGTATATGCATCCGGAAATCCGGGCGCAAAAACCAAACTTATTTATGAAAACCTTTTCAAAGAAAAAAAAGAATCGTTTTCATCTAAAGAAATAATAGAAAAAAAACCGGATTACTGTATTGTAATTGCCGGTGTAAATGATGCAGCTACCCATGTGGGACCGGATTTTTATACCCATCATATGATGATGATCATCAATACACTTTTGCATTATGGCATTAAGCCGGTGATTATTCCACTTCCGGAATTCGGGCTTGAAGAAGATTCTGAAAAGAAAAATATCCTGAGCAGCCTCAGTAATAAAGGATCCGAACTGGTCCTGAACGGCGGAAAGAAATTTGAAATAAAAGATTACAGAAACAGTCTTCTGAACGAAATTAAAAAACAGAAACTGGATCAGAAGATTATTCTCCTGAATTTCGATGAAGTAAGCTCCGATTTTGAAAAAGACAGGGATTTATATGCAGATCCGCTCCACCTTAATCTGAACGGATATCAGAAATTCAGTGATTTCTTAGTTAAAAATATCATCAACCTACAACGCAGCCGATGAAAGTTTCTGTCATTGTTCCCATCTATAACGTAGAAAATTATCTGGCAAAATGTCTTGATTCTCTGGTGAATCAAAGTCTTCAGGATATAGAGATCATTGCGGTGAATGACGGAAGCAGTGATGGCTCGGAACAGATCATCCGTCAATATGCTGAACAATTTCCGGATAAGATAAAAGCTTTTACCAAGCAAAACGGAGGCCTGAGCGATGCCCGTAACTTTGGAATAGAAAAAGCTTCGGGGGATTATCTGGGTTTTGTAGACAGTGATGATTATATCGGCCGTACGATGTTTGAAGAAATGCTGCGGCTGGCGGAAACCCACGATGCTGAGATAGTGATCTGCAACATTCAGAAAGTGGATCAGTCCGGAAGAGTAACGCAAAAACTCACCCAGCTTCCCAATATGCCGGAAAAAATCATGCTGAATGATCATTTCTCCGTATTTTCGGATGTCAGCTACTTTGCCTGTAACAAACTGTTTAAAAAAGAGCTTTTTGCAGATAAAAGATTCAAAAAAGGAGTTCACTTTGAAGATATCCAGCTGATCCCTCAATTGTTGCTGGAATGTTCAACACTGGCTCTGACCCAGAATTTCTATTATCAATACCTGGAAAGAACCGATTCCATCACGAAAACCCACACCGAAAAAGGACTCGATATCCTGAAGGCTGTAAAAGACGTTGAAGCAGCTTTTGCAGAATCCGTTTATTCCCACAGAAAAAAAGAGTTGAAGAATTTTCAGATATTTGAAGGGGTTTATTCTTTTCTGGCTTATCTGGCCTATGTGAAAGATAAAGCTGTTTTTTATAAAATGGCTGATGATCTGGACGTTTTCATGAAGGAAAGAGAAATAAAAATTCAAGATATATTGAACTATAGTCGTTTTGGTAAGAATTATCTTTTATCTTTGCCACTGAAAAAAAAGATATTTTATCTGTTATTTTTTGCAGGGCAGAAGAAGCTGATAAGAAAATTGATCTAAAACACAAATGTAAGTACAATTGTTTCGGGCAATACAATACTACAGTCGGATTTTGTAAACGGTTGTTATTGCTTTCATTAGAGCGATGTGTGCTTTGATAAGGAAAAAAATGAAGAATTTTGAATTGTTCTTAAGCGAATCAGGAGTTTCTATTTTTTATGTGAAAATAGGATTAGGCTTTCTATTCTCTTTTTTAATTACTTTTTTCTCAATACCTACCATTGTGAAAATCTCCAGAAGGAAAAACCTGATGGATGAGCCGGGAGTCCGGAGTTCACACCTAAGGAAAGTTCCCAATCTGGGTGGTATTGCCATTTTTTATTCTATCGGAATCTGTGCTTCTATTTTTGCCTACGAACTTTTTGACCTCTATAAATTTCTCTTTGCCTCGCTCATTATTCTCCTGTATATCGGGGTGATGGATGATATTGTGGTGATGAGGGCCTATAAAAAGCTTGTGGCACAGATTATTGTGTCCTCGCTTATCGTAATCGGTTCAGACATCCGGATCAGAAGCTTATTCGGTATAATGGGAATTTATGAGCTGGGCTATACCATAAGTATCATATTCAGCATCATTACCTTTATTGTTCTGATTAACGCTTTTAACCTTATTGACGGGATTGATGGTCTTGCCGGAGGGTATTCGGTGATCTGCAGTGCCTTGTTCGGAATCAGCTATTACAGGCTGGGAGAATATAATTATCCGTTGGTGGTTTTGTCAGTTGTAATTATCGGAACCGTTCTGGCATTCCTTTATTATAACCTTTCCAATTACAGAACCAATAAAATCTTTATGGGAGACACCGGATCGATGCTTCTGGGTTTTCTGCTTGCCTTTACGTCAATCTGTTTCATTGATATTTTCATCGATAAAAAGCTACCCAATATTCCGAGATATCACCTGCAGTCGGCTCCGGTAGTTGCTGTCGCCATCCTGATTCTTCCGATTGTGGACACCCTGAATGTGATTATCGTAAGGATCTGCAATAAAAAATCGCCTTTCGATGCCGATAAAAACCATATCCATCACAAACTTTTAAAGCTGGATCTTACCCACAGAAGAGCGACCTTTTATATCATTGTATATTACCTGATGATTGTGGCTGTTGCCTATTATTTCAGACATATCAATATTAATCTTTTACTGGTCATTATAATTTTATTAGGCTTTTTGGGAGCTTACCTTCCGGATCTGCTATATCGGTTCCGAAATAATAAGAAAATATCAATATAATTTTTACTTTTGCATACAATATCCAAATATGATGAAGAACTTTAAGTATTTATTTTTAATATTACCCTTTTTTATGACTTCCTGCATCACCAAAAAAGATGTAAGATACATGCAGCCCAGTGAAAGTCTGGTAATCAATGAAGAAGGTCTTATTCCCTACAATATTCCCGTTTACAGAATTACCAAAAACGACATTCTTAACCTCAATATTGTAACCACTCCTAAAGGAGATGCAGCCCAGTTTTATTCAGCCTTCAATACATCGGGAGGAGTGGGTACGGCAGCCAACAGCACCGCAACAAGATTCGGAGGAGCATCATCAGAAGCCAGCGGAGGAAATATGAACTTCTATTTTAATGGCTTGAAAGTAGACTCCAAAGGAGACATCAATGTATTTGGAATAGGATATATTAAAGCAGAAGGAAGAACCCTGGAAGATGTTACCAAAGAACTTCAGGAAAAAGTAAATGAGAATTTCCAGGAAGGAAAAGCCGAAGTAAGACTGAATACAGACGGAATCACCTATTATATTCTGGGTGACGTAGAAACAACCGGACTTTCCGGAGAAAAGGTAGCCCATAAAAATACCCTTACCATTACAGAAGCGCTTGCTATTAATGGAGGATTAAACAGAACCATCGACCGTAAAAATATTGTGATCCACAGGAAACTTCCGGAAGGAATCAAAAAAGCTAAAATTGATCTTACCCGTGAAGATATCATGAATTCCCCTTATTATTACGTACAGAACGGGGACGAAATTTACCTTAATACCAGAGGAAAAAGTCTTAACGGATTCGGAAAAGATCCTGTACAGACTTTAACGACCGGAGTATCGGTAATTACTACGGCATTATCCATTTATCTTCTTCTTAAAAATCTTTAATCATGATTCCAGGTAAAGACGAAAAAATAGGGAAGAACGAGCCCCAGAAGGAGAAGTACGGATCGTTTGCATTATTTGATGTTGAGCATTTTTTCAGACGGATACTCAAAAACTGGTATTGGTTTGTGCTTATGCTGTTCCTCGGGTATGGTATTTCATGGGTATATACCAAATACTATGCACAGAATGTGTATGCTTCAGACCTTTCTCTGAGTATATCCAATAACACCTCCAGTTATTTCACCCCCAACCAGTCCATCAACTTTATTTGGGGACAGAGCGGAAATCAGGACGGGATTTATCTGAAAAAGATGCTTTTATCAAGATCTCACAACGAATTTCTTGTAAAAGAACTCGATCTTTTTGTTAACTATTCCACCAAAGGATTAATTAAATCCACCTATATCGACAGAACAGATTCGCCGGTTTTCTTACAGATCGATACAAAACACCTTCAGCAGATCAATTATCCTATTACCCTGGTGCCGAAAGGCGGAGATTCCTATGAAGTGGTCCTGCCGGAAGAAGGGCAGTCTACCAGTTTGTATAGCTATGACGTAGAAGGAACTCAATCGGTTAGTGCTTACCCGAGACCCGCTAATAAGATTATTAAAGTCAATGAATGGTATAACAGCCCGAATCTCAGATTCAGACTGATCAAAAACCCTTATACCCCTAGAATTAAGGTAGACAATATTATCGTTAATTTAGTATCGATCAACCAGAGTGTGAATGAGATTGTTTCCACATTGGGAGTAGATTTCGACCGTGAAATCAACACGATTATGTTTATCACGAAAAAAGGCTATAACCTGAACAGTACGGTCAACTTTTTAAATAAATCCGTTACCGAACTTCAGAAAAAAAGACTGGCGGATAAAAATATAGTGAACAAGAATACCGAACTCTATTTACAGGGGAATCTGGATAATATCCGTAAAAAACTGGATTCAAGTGCTGCAGTACTTAACTTTCTGAAAACATCGGAAAAACTCTATAATATTAAAGACAGGGACGAAAAATCGCTGGAGAAAATTAAAGATCTTGAAGCTAAAAAAGCAGATATCGTAAGCAAAATCAGTTCACTGAATAATATTAAAAATACCCTTCAGTCCCAGGATTTTGAAAACATGATCAGCACCAATGCCGCAGGATTTGAAGACGGATATTTCACCGCTTCTGTAACCGAGCTGAAAGAACTTTATAAGAAGAGAAGAGAAATGGCTACCATCTATAAGCCAAACTCAGAACCGATGATAGAGATCAACAGGCTGATTAATGAATCTAAAATGGGATCTAACGGTACGCTGCGAAATTATTATAACCGCTACTATGATGAGATCAGCAAAATAGACCGACAGGTGGCAGAAGCCAATGCCGATCTTGTTTCATATCCGGAAAAAGAAAGAAGATATCTGGATGCCGAAAGAGGGTATAATATGATTGAAGCCACTTACAACAGCCTTTTGGGAAGACAGAATGAAGCCCAGATGAAAGTAGCGACCAACCAGTCTGACATTACCGTGATTGACCCGGCTAAGAATCTTGGTCAGGCTCCGATTGGCCCTAATGTAAAAGGGATCAAAATGTTCATCATGATGGGAATGTTGCTGTTGCCAATCGCATTTATCCTGGTAGGTGCTGTATTGGATAATAAGATCAGAAACATCAAAGAATTACTGAGCGCAACCAAAATTCCTCTTTTAGGAGTGATCGGAAACAATACCAACGAAAGCATGCTTACCGTGCTCGATCAGCCAAAATCATCCGTTTCGGAAGCATTCAGAGGGATCAGGGCCAATATGAGATTCCTGATGGAAGGAAATCAGAACGGAAAAGGCAAAATTATTCTGGTAACGTCATCCATCGGAGGTGAAGGAAAAACATATGTATCCATCAATCTGGCTTCAGTTGTGGGATTGAGTGATAAAAAAACCATTCTTCTGGGAATGGACCTTAGAAAGCCAAAAATCTTCGGAGATTTTAAAATCGATAATAAATATGGAATCTCAAACTACCTTACAGGAGAAGTAGAGATCGATCAGATTATCAACAAAACCAAGATCCCGAATCTTGATGTGGCTACATCAGGACCTATTCCGCCGAATCCTTCAGAGCTTTTGATGAGCGAAAGCAATATCAGATTCCTGGAAGAGCTGAAAGAGAGATATGATTTTATCATTATAGACTCTCCGCCGGTAGGTCTTGTGGCAGACTCTTATGAATTAATGAAATATTCAGATGCCAATATATATGTAGTGCGTCATGAATATACCGAGAAATATATGCTGAAGATGATCACTGAGAAATACCATTCCAATGAAATCAGTCATCTGGGAATTGTTTACAATGATTATAATACAAAACAGGGGTATGGTTACGGATACGGTTATGGCTATGGCTACGGTTATGGTTACGGCTATTTTGATGAAGATAAAAATTATAAGGAGCCTTTATTAATCAAAATAAGGAATAAGGTGCAGGCAATATTTAATAAAAAATAAAGTTAGAAACCCTCATCCCATGGGGGTTTCTTTATAATTTGAGTAATTGAAATCTGTGAAAAAAAGAATATTTTCGTTACTTTGCCGTTTACTTTATAACAAATTATGTTTTTTTGTTTATTTTTAACTAAACATTAAGATTATCATTAATATAAAAATGTTTTATATTTGCAAAAATTAAATTTTAAAATAACCATAAATCCATATTCTTTTATGAATAAAAAATTATTGTTTAGCTTCCTTGCCTTCCTTGGAATGGTAAGTGTTAAAGCACAAAGAAATGAATTGGGAGTTCGCCTGGGGATGAGTAATCTTGTAGGGGACGTAGGAAGGACCAATTATATTTTACAAAAGCCATTGGATTTAGACAGGATGTCAGAATGGGGCTTCCCTTTTTATGGTGGTTTATTATACAGATTTAATTTTAACCCGCATCAGACCGTGAGATTGGATTTGGGATATAACCAGGTTCAGTTCAGCGATAAAGCGGCAAAAGAAGAATACAGAGTGAGAAGAAACTCATACGGGAAAAATAACGTATACGAGGCAAGTTTAATGTTTGAATACAACTTTTTTCCGATCAATAACGAGCAGGTAAGCATGGTAAGCCCGTACATCTTCGGAGGTATCGGTGCTTTGATGTTTGATGCCCCGAAAGCAACGCTGGTGAATGATTTCCGAAGAGATGCAGACGGTGTGGCACAGGCTCCTATTAATGAATCAGATTTCAGAACCACTGAGCAATATTCATTAGGCAAAAAAGTAACGATGCATATTCCTTTTGGAGTAGGATTGAAATACAAGTTTAACCATAACTGGGCAATTTTTGCGGAAGCTACATTCAGGTATACGCTGACGGATCAGTTAGATCACAGCAAAATCTTAACGGAAGATGTAAAGTCTTCATTTAATGCGGATATCCTGGATCCGGCTACTGGCGGTTCATTACTGCAGTCCGGAAATTATTATGCGGTTTCCAAAGAAAGAGAAAGTGCGTTCATCGGAAAAAGAAATATCGGTGACGGAAAATCCAAAGACTGGATGAATACCTTCAGCTTAGGACTCACATACTCTTTCGGAAGACCTCCATGTTATTGTGATTAATGAATATGTCGTTGATTAAAGATAAAATAAATTCTGAGAATTTACCAAAACACGTAGCCATCATTATGGATGGTAATGGAAGATGGGCAAAATCCCGTGGCGAAGAAAGAACTTTTGGTCACAAAAATGCCATTAATGCTGTAAGAAATGCCATTAATGCATGTAATGAGATCAATATACCCTATTTAACACTCTATACATTTTCATCTGAAAATTGGAGCCGCCCCACAGAAGAAGTCAATACCCTGATGAATCTGCTGGTGGAAACATTATTGCTGGAAGCTGAAGAAATTTTCAGCAAAGGATTGAGAATGCATGTGATAGGGAACCTGGATAAGCTGCCTTCCATCGTGAAAGAACAGCTCGAACGTGTAGTAGAGCTTACCAAAGAAAACACAAAAGGAAATTTAGTATTGGCAATAAGCTACGGCTCACAAAGCGAAATTCTGGATGCCGTGAAAAATATAAGTTCTGATGTGAAAGAAGGAAAAGTAGAGGTGGAGAATATTGATGAAAAATTATTCGAGAACTACCTTTATACCAAAGATTTTCCTCCTGTAGATCTGTTGATAAGAACCAGCGGAGAAATAAGAATAAGCAACTTTCTCCTTTGGCAGATTGCCTATGCAGAACTACAATTCTTAAATGTCCTGTGGCCCGACTTTACCAAGGATATTTTCTTTCAGTGTATTGTAGATTACCAAAACAAAGAAAGAAGATACGGATTAACCGGCGATCAGATAAAAGCCCAATAAAATTTTAAAGAAAAGAAAGACTCGATAAAATGAAGTTTAGACTATTACCCATCATCATGTTTGCTGCTTCTGCGCATTTTTATGGACAAGTAACTCCTCAGGACAGCACCGCCGTAAGCAGTGCTGTACACGCAGAAAATGAAGCAGGAACTTACACACTTAAGGACATTGTTGTAGATGGGGTCAAAAAATATACGCCGGCTCAGATCTTACGATTCACCGGCCTAACCAAAGGGGAAGTCGTAGATATTCCCGGACAGAAAATCAGCAATGCTGTGAAAAAGCTGTGGGATACCCAATCTTTCTCGGAAGTGGAAGTATACGTTCAGAGTATTGAAGGACAGACAGTCATTCTGAGATTCTACTTACAGGACCTTAAAGACCTTGGAGAAGTAAAATTCACCGGTAAAGGGATCGGTAAATCCAAGAACGAAAAACTTACTAAAGATAATAATCTGAAGCCGGGAACCAAGATCACCCAGAACCTTATATCAAGTCTGAAGACCAAGATCCCTAAGGACTATGTGAAAAAAGGATTTGCAGATGCTAAAATCACCATTCAGGATAAGGTAAATGCCAACGATCCGTCTATGGTAGACTGGGTAATCAATGTAGATAAGGGCAAAAGAATTAAAATTGACCATATCGAATTTGAAGGTAACCCAAGTGTTTCAGATGCTAAACTCAGAAAGAAAGCTTTCAAAGAAACCAAGCAGAAAAGATTCGGTATCGGGGGAATTCTTAAATCTTCAAAATTCATTGAGGAAAAATACCAGGAAGACAAGCAGAGCCTTATCAATTACTACAACTCTTTAGGATACAGAGACGCAGCCATCGTTTCCGATTCCGTATGGAGAAACAAAAGAAATAATTACGAGATCAATGTAAAATTGAGTGAAGGTAAAAAATATTATATCGGGGATATTACATTCACCGGGAATACCGTTTACCCTACAGAATATTTACAGAGACTTTTAGGATATAAAAAAGGAGATATTTACGATGCCGTAGGTTTCAACAAAAAAGTTGGGGAAGACGGTGGTAAAGAAGATGATTCAGATATCAAATCCGTTTATATGAACAACGGATATCTTTTCTCCAATGTAACTCCCGTAGAAAAATCAGTATCCGGTGATGCCATAAATCTGGAAATCAGAATTAATGAAGGAGAGCAGGCTACCTGGAACAAAGTAACATGGCAGGGTAACGTAACTACCCATGACCATGTTGTATTAAGAGCTTTAAGAACAAAGCCGGGAGAACTTTTCAAAAAGACCGAGATCAAAAGAACATACTTTGATTTAGCCGGAATGTCATTCTTTGATCCTCAGCAGGTAGGGCAGGATATCCAGCCGAACCAGCAGGACAATACCGTAGATATCAACTGGAAGCTTGTTGAAAAAGGATCTTCCCAGGTTCAGTTGCAGGCAGGTTATGGAGGTAACAGCTTCATCGGGACATTAGGACTTACATTCAATAACTTCTCACTGAAAAACTTCCTTAAGTTCAAAGACTTCAGACCGGTGCCTCAGGGAGACGGACAAACCCTTTCCATTCAGGCACAGGCCGGACAGTACTTCCAGAACTATGGAATTTCATTTACAGAACCATGGTTATTCGGGGTAAAACAAACTTCCCTTTCTGTAAGTTTGAACAACTCCAGAGTAAGATACAGCGATAATTACGGGAATGCCCAGAAACTGAACATCTTCTCCGCATCAGCAGGTCTTAACAGATTGCTGAACTGGCCGGATGATTATTTCTCTCTGTACACAGGACTTCAGTTCCAGAAGTATAACTTCCAGAACTATCCTTTCCAGTTTGGAGATACTCAGGAAATGTATGGAAATGCCAATAACTTTAGTATCAACTTAGGGTTGAGCAGAAACTCAGCAGGGATTGACCCGATTTTCCCAACCATGGGATCCAATATCGAGCTTTCTGCAAAATTAACGCCTCCATACTCATTGTTCAGCAATAAAGATTATTCTTCAATGTCGCCTTCTGACAAATATAAGTGGATGGAATTCTATAAGATTAAGTTCAAGGCAGATGTGTACAACGAAGTAGCCGGAAAACTGGTCCTGAGATCTTCCGCTGAAATGGGATTCATGGATGGATATAACAAACAGCTTGGAGCACCGCCTTTCGAAAGATTTTATGTAGGAGGTACCGGACTTTTCGGAGGTCGATATGACGGGCGTGAATTGATTCCGTTAAGAGGTTACGAAAACGCATCTACTTACGGAGGAGAGGCAGATGATATCACTCAGAGAGGAGGAGGAACCATCTACAACAGATTTACTCTGGAATTAAGATATCCGATCTCAATGAGCCAGACCGCCAAAATCTATGCACTTACCTTTGCTGAAGGTGGAAACGTATGGAACTCATGGAGTACCTATAACCCGTTCCAGCTGAAAAGATCCGTAGGGGTTGGGGTAAGAGTATATATGGGAGCATTCGGTCTGATAGGATTCGATTTTGCCTATGGATTTGATAAAACGGTTTCCGGAACAGAACCAGCTGGATGGAAGACCCACTTCTTGATGAACCAATCATTATAATTCATAGATATGAAGAACTTTAAAATAATTTTAACATCCGTATTTTTACTGCTTTTCGGGATCTCCAATGCCCAGAAAATCGGGGTGGTAGATACTGACTATATTCTGGATAAATTACCTCAGTATAAAGAAGCCGAAGCAAGATTAAATGCACAGATCGATACCTGGCAGACGGAACTCCAGAATCTGCAATCCGAATATGAAAGGAAAAGAGCAGCATTTGAAAGTGAAAAAGTACTGTTGATCGGAGATCAGCTGAAGTTGAGAGAAAAAGAAGTTCTGGATCTTGAAAAAAATATCAAAACAACAACCAGCTTGCGTTTTGGGAATAACGGTGAAATTACCAAACTCAGAGCCAATTTGGTACAGCCCTTCCAGGACCAGATCTGGAGAGCCATTGAGACTGTTTATCAGAAAAATGGTTTAGGCATAGTTCTTGATAAAACAAGGGATAATGTGATTATCCAGCAGAAGAGATACGACTATTCAGATAAAGTATTGGAAGTTTTACTGAAAGGGACGACCTCAAAGGATAAAAAAGAAAAATCCGGCAGCAGAAGTAAAAATTAATTTTGAAATTAACTTTTGCTGAAATTTAAAATCTAAAAACAAATTAAATTATTTATTTACCAGTTATGAAAAAATTAAGTGTATTATTTGCAGCGGTAATGATGGTTGTATCAGTAGGTATGGCAAAAGCGCAAAAAATGGCTACTTTAGATGTTTCTGCAGTTCTTAATGCAATGCCTGAAAAGAAAAAGGCTGATGCTGATCTTAAAACATTCTTAGATACAAAGCAAGCTGAAATTAAGAAAAAAGCTGATGCTGGTCAGGCTAAGCTAAGACAATATACAGAAGAAGCTCCTAAGAAAACAGCTGACGAAAACAAAGCAAGAGAAGCTGAATTAAAGAAAATTGAAGAAGAAATCGGCCAGATGCAGGAGAAAGCTCAGAAAGATCTTGCTGCTAAACAGGAAACAATCTTCGGCCCAATCGAGAAGAAACTGAATGATGCTGTAGAAAAAGTGGCAAAAGCCAACGGATACGACTACATCATGGATTCAAACTCTCCGGCTTTCATCTACAGAGCAGGAATTGATGCTACAGCTGCTGTTAAAAAAGAATTAGGTGTAAACTAAGAAATTAACAGAGTTTTATAAATTAAACCGCCTCTTTTAGAGGCGGTTTTTTTGTACTTTTGCACTATGGAAAAAGAAGTATCAACCACGGTAAAAGTCCGTTTTAGTGATTGTGATCCGATAGGACATCTGAATAATGTGAAATATCTGGATTATATGTTCAATGCCAGAGAAGACCATGTAGAAACATTTTACGGCTTTACTTATGAAGAATACACCAAACAGACCGGATGTACATGGATTGCCATTCAGAATGAAATTGCCTATCTGAAAGAAGTAAGGTATAATACCCAGGTTGTGATCAGCAGTAAGACCATTGAAATACAGGACAGGACGGCAAAAGTCGAGATCCTGATGAAAAGTCTGGACGAAAAAACCGTGCACGCCGTTTTATGGGTTACCGTTATCTACTTCAATATTAAAACAAGAAAATCCGAAATCCACCCGGAAGACATTAAAGAAACATTCCATAAATTTTACGTAGATCTGGAACAAAAAGAATTTCAGCCCAGAGTTAAATTTTTAAGATCACAGAATGCAAAAAACTCATAGAAAGTGAGCGCATTGCTATCAATAATAAATATTAAAATAAAAGATGAAAAAAATTGCAGTAATAGGAAGTAACGGACAATTGGGAAACTGTATCAGAAAAATTGCCTCCGATTTCGAAAATACCTATGAATTTATATTTACAGATTCCTCAATTCTGGATGTCACCAATGAAGATCAGGTTAATGACTTCTTTTATGACAACAAACCGGACTACTGCATCAATGCATCCGCCTATACGGCAGTTGATCTTGCAGAAAAAGAAGCGGATAAAGCATTTGCCGTTAATGCTTACGGTGTGGCTAATCTTGCTCAGGCATGCGAAGAGCATAAAAGTATCCTGATTCATGTCTCAACAGATTATGTTTTTGATGGCGAAACCAACCTGCCTTATTCAGAAGATGACTTTACCAACCCAACAGGAGTATATGGGCAATCCAAAAGAAAAGGGGAAGAGCTGGCTTTGGAAATCAACCCTCAAACTATTATTCTCAGAACCTCATGGCTATACTCCGAATTCAATAAGAACTTTGTGAAAACCATGCTGAACCTTTTCTCCCAGAAAGACGAACTTGGAATCGTTGCCGATCAGTTTGGACAGCCTACGAATGCCAATGACCTTGCAGAAGCGATTATGGATATCATAGAAGCTCCCGCTAAAACATTCGGTATTTTCCACTTTTCCAATTATCCGGAAACCACCTGGTTTGAATTTGCAAAGAAAATCGCCGAGTTATCAGAATCTCCGGTGAAATTAAACGCCCTTACTACCGAACAGTATCCTACGCCGGCAAAAAGACCTGCCAGGAGTACAATGTCTTTGGATAAAATAGAAGAAGCTTATAAAATAGAAGCCAGACATTGGGAAAATAGTCTGGAAGATTGTATTAAAATACTTACTCAGTAATAGATTAGAATATGAAAAAACTAGCAGTCGCTTTTTCGGCATTGTGTATCCAGATGTTGAGTGCACAAAATGTTTATCTTACCAAAGTTGAGAAAGTCAATGACAATACAGATAAATTTTTGTACAAAAAACAAGATGCAACAGAAGCTCAGTATTTGGGAGAGATAGATGTACAGGGCTTCTCAAAAGATGATGCTGCCATTTTTTCTCTGATCTATAAAAAAGCAAAAGAAATAGGAGCCAATACATTTTCATTAAAACCTTTTGAAAATGTAGATGGCACGCCTCAGCCGTTTAATCCCTCCAATTATAAACTGGCTCTATATTATACCCCGAAAGAAAAACTGGCAGAGCAAAACGGAATGTTGTTTATTTTCGCGTCCTCAGAAAAAAACCAGAAAATAAGCATTAACAGAAAAGACTTTATCCTCGAGCCCAGATCTTATATGACTTTGCAAATTATTCCTGATGAAATCTATACCCTGTCGACCAAAAAACTGCTTGGGTCAACCATAAAAATTCAGCCTAAGAGCAAAGATGAAAACCTTTATTTCCAGATTTCATCATTAAAAGTAAAATCTGATACTTCAGGGATAGGAGGATTAAACCTGAAATCAGGAGATATTATAGGATTGGAAAAATCATATGCAGAGTTTTTAAGTCTTATTTATAAACAACAAAAGCCATAAAATTAATATTTTAAAAGATTTTAGTGAAATAATTAAACAATAGTTTGAAATTTTTATCACTGTTTTTCAGTGTTTTAAATGTTTTTCATTAAATTAAAGTAAACTTTATGTTAAGTAAGTTTGTTTTGCGTTGTTAAAAGTTTCTATCTTTGCCCCACTGAAAACGAGAGTAGATCAGTAAGCGCAGAAGACAGTATTTAACTTTAGATAAATCAAAAAACTTCCCTATAAATTTTCAGAAATAAAATTTGTGAGGTTTTTAAAAAAGGATTACCTTTGCAGTCCGGTTCGCCGGGAGCGCAGGAGTAATAGATTGAAGGTTTGGAAAAGAGATTAAGGTTTACTTAAAAAAACTTTAAAATTTTCTTCAGGAACATTTGGTCAATTAAAAATAAAGTTTTACTTTTGCAACCGCAAATAAGAAACGAAACGACAGAAAAAAAGTTTCTTAAGTAAGCGAAAGAAAAAAAGATCATTGACATACAATATAACAACCAAGTAAGGAAAAACTAAAGCGTTAAAAAACTTTGAGTGAGTCAGACAAACATACAATGGAGAGTTTGATCCTGGCTCAGGATGAACG
>JAITMC010000003.1 GCA_031277615.1 Chryseobacterium sp.
GTGGATGCAAGAGGCTGTTATACAGGAAGCTTTGAAGCTATAGCTGAGGGAACGGGTTTCATGCCAAAACCTGATTTTATTATGCCTAAAGCAGAGCCGCAAGTGGCCACTGTAGTTTCCAATATCGACCCTTTGAATCAAGGTAGAATACAAGTGCAGTTTGATTGGCAGCTAAATGATACCACCCATTTTATCCGAATGATGAGCCCTGATGCAGGTGGCACAGACGCAGTAAGCCAGAACAGAGGTTTTGTTGCAGTTCCAGAAATTGGAGATCAGGTAATGGTTGGTTTTGAATATCACAATCCTGATTTTCCTTTTGCAATGGGTGGAATGTTTCACGGTGGTGTAGGATTGGGAGGCGGTATGGATAACCGTGTAAAATCTTTACAGACCAGAAGTGGACACAGATTGGTATTTACAGAGGATGAAAGTATTTTATTGACCGATAAAAGTGGAAATATCCTCCAATTTGATACAGAGGGAAGTAACATAAACATTACAGCCCCCGAAACCATTACTATAAAATCGAAGAACCTGAAGTTTGATATTGAAGAAAATATTGAAACCAAGGCAGGTAAGAATATGGATACCAATGTAGGGCAGAACATAAAGATTATTGCCAAACAGGAGATTAGCCAGGATAGCGGTAAAAAGACAGTGATTTCAGCTGGAACAAATACCGAAATCTCTGCAAAATCTCATTTGGATTTGTATGGCAAAGAAAAATTTATAGGTTATACAGACGGGCAGACGGAATTTGGAGCAAAAGATAGAATGCATGTATATGGAGGAAATTCATTATTGACTGCTAAAGATAAGATTGAGTATAAAGCGCCACAAATGAATAAGCTTCCTCAAAATGGGCAGTTTGAGTATACAAAAGATAAACACATTATAAGTGTAAAATGGATGGATGCTGATTTAGAGAATGTTATTGACTCAGCTCATATTGGTAGTAAAGTTAGCTTAATGGTTCAATGCAGAAACTATGAGGAAGGAGAAAGTATTTCTTTAAAAATAATTGAAAAAGATGGGAAAGAGATTAAAGATGGACAAAAAGAAATAGTTCTTTCAGGAACAGTAGACAGGGAAGGTATAGCTGTTTTAAAAGAATCTGTGGAAATATAGAAGTTATTAAAAACAATTGTAATGAGTGAATTAACATTATTAGTAGCAGAAGTTGCAGGCACTAATGTCTCCCATTGGAATGAATCTTTGCAGGTAACGAATAAAGGTGTGTTGATATTTTTATGGTAGCGGAGCTGATTTAGGAGATTTTGGGCAATTTGCAGAAAACCTTAAGAAAGAAAAATTGAAAAAATATCCTAAGGAAAAAGTCATTATTGTTCCAATGCAGAATAAAAATTTATTTTTTGACTATTTAAGTAAATTTAATACCTTTCAGATAGAAGAGCTACATGTTTTTTCACATGCAGCAGGTGGTGGACTTTACTTAGGTTATCATAATCAAGAAAGTGGAAATTCAAGAAATGCTGCATATAATCAAAGTATAAGAAGAGGAAAGAGAATAACTTACGAAGAAGTTGTAGAAGCTGAGGTAGGGCATTGTTAACTGATGATTATTTGACAAAAAAAGCATTAAAAGTTAAAAATAATAAAAAGCTGTTCAGTTCAACAGCTATAATAAAATTCTGGGGATGTAATTCGGGAATCTCAAATTGGGTATATTCTGATACTCCACCAGCTTATTATTGGAGTGCTCTTAATGAAAAAAATGTACCGAAGCCATCTGTTGCACAAGCTACTGCTGATTTTTTTCAAAGAGAAACTTTTGGAGCAACGAGTGGTTCACATATTGAGTTTTTGGTAAATGGTAAGTGGCAGATTATGAAAAAACAACCCAAAAACCATAAAGGAATAGGATTACATCCAGATAAAGGAGATTACAACTCTTACAAACCACAAAAATAAAACTTTATGAAAAAAATTATCGTTGTTCTATTTTCTATTTTCTATATAGTATTGGGTGCACAAACTGCTGAATGTAAGAAATTAAAAGATGCTATCATTCAGGAAAACAATAAAGAATTTAATCAATTGCTGTCTAAAAATACTAATGTTGATTGTGTTTCTAAAAATGACAAATCTGCTCTTGGAATAGCCTGTGCTTATGGAAATAAAGAATTTGTAAAACTTTTGCTTCAAAAAAGAGCTGATCCTAATATTGTTCAGTTCTATAATGGGAAATCTATAGGAACGCCATTATTTGATGCTTTATCAATATGTTCACAAACTCTTGAACCTAAATTGCTTGACCCTGTTAAAATGAACTCTGTAAAGCAACAAGTTAAAAAAGAATCATGTACCCCTAAAATTAAAGACGAAATTACTTTAATGCTAATTGAGAATGGAGCAAATGTTTTATTAGTTGATGATGACCATATTACAACATTGATGACGGCTTCAATGTACAGACGAAGTGATAAAGTTCTTACGTTATTAATAGATAAAGGAGTAGATATTAACGCTCGTAATAGTTATGGGAAAACTGCGTTAATGTATGCGGTAATTAATAATGATTGCCGATCCGTAAAAACGCTAACATCATTTGGAGCTGACACTTCAATAAAAGATAATGAGGGCAAAACAGCGTTGGATATTGCTAAGGAAAACAATTTTAAAAAGATAAGTACGTTTTTGTCTGCTAAATAACTGAAATTGTTTTTATCGGATGAAATATAATTAATCATTATGCCACAACATATTACAGATACAACACAATTACAATGTGATAAAGGATCTACCTCGGCTTCTATTACTGTAACCAGTCAATCCTTTATGAGGATTGAAGATAAGCTACAGGCTACCGAGGAAGACAAACAGCCCAACACCAACATTCGGCCTTTTGGAGCATGCAGTATTTTAAGATCCTCCTGTACACCCTCACCCGTTAAATGGGACAATACTTCTGATTTTGAAATCGAAGGCAAAAAAGAGTTGTTAGACAGCTCCACTTGCCAATGTTCTGTGGGCGGTAAAATATCAGTTGTAAAGTCAGCTCAAAACTTTGTTGAAGAGTGAAAAGATGAACGATTCTTGTCTAAAATTAGGGTATTGTTCTCAACCAATTGATGCTTATTTTTGAAAAAAGGCTCAGGTTATAAAATCCAAAACTAACTTTTTAACTTACATGCTTCGTGCGATAGTGTTGCTTATTCCTTTAACGGTAAAGATCTTTTTCAATAAAATTATTGAATCTCGTTAAAAATTCTTTTGCTCTTTTTTCTTTATTTCTGATCAGATCCTGCTTCGTCATAGGACTTCCGGTATTTGAATCAAACAGCAGTGTTTCCGACATTTGGGAAGAGCTGTGCATGAGTTTGATATTTTTAGCAGGATCTTTTATATACTCACTCCAGAGCTGGTTGAATTTTTCTTTGGTAACAAAAGTCTCTTTTATTTTTGAATCTATAAGTGAGGGCGCCTCATTGAATTTCTGACTGCCGGCTAATTTAAAAATATGGGTTTCCTGTTCGTCTTCGATATATAAGATTAAGCCAGGCAAACCACAAAATTTATAAGGGCCGTCCTGAATCTGAATGTCAGTGGTGAACCAGGCTGTCCAGTTTCTTCCTCCAAATCGGGTGATTGCTTTCTGGGTCTTGAAACCTTCGATGCTTTTTGTTTCCGGGAGAACAGTCCAGCTGATTTTGTTTGATTCCTTTACTGCAACGTTACTGGCATTAAGTAAGGTATGATATACTGTTTCCAGACCCGGGTATTTTTTAGAGATTCTGAAATTGACTTTCGGCTGTTTGATTTTTCTAAAATCAATATTGATGGAATTGGAAAGCTTTCCTTTTTCAACTTCAGCATTGAAAAGCGAATCCCTGGTAAGCAGCAATGCACTGTAAAAATAGGAGCCGTCTTTTGTGATATCAAGATTCATCATTTCCTTTTCCATAGTATCCTGATGTAAAGTATCCAGCTTAAATGAATATTCATAGACAAATCTTTGGTTTTGGCATAACAGAATTCCGGAGATCAGGAGAAAAAGAGTGGTGGTGATTTTCATTTTTTATCAGACGTAGTTTGGGTTTATTAATGGTTACAGTTATCGTTCAAATATAAGTAATGTTTTGGTAAATCTGAGTGAAAGGATTCAGCTTAATTAAAACACTTTTTTTATATATTTGAAAGTGATATTACCATACTTTATCAATATCGGAAAAATCAAAACCGGAAAATTTTGAACTTTAATCAGAGAGATCCGGAAAAACAATAACTTTTGAATCAGAGAATTAATGACAGAAAAGAAACAGGATATTGCAGAAATCATGAAAGGCTGCAGTATTACAGCGGGAATAGTCCGTTACCATGATCTGTGCTACCTTTCATTGGTAGATAATGAACAGTTAAAAAACGGGCATAAGCATTCATTTGATATGGAACTGGATATGGGAATCTGGGGGTGCGATGCTTTAAATTGGGTGGTTGTTTCCGAAGCGGTTATCCACTATCCTCAGGAAAAATGTATCCGGCTCGGTGAATTCGGACATGTAAAAACATCCGGCGGCGGTGAAATTACCATTGAAAAGGAAATTACAGCAAATGGCGGCCCGCAGAAAAGAGGTCCTTTAAGAGAAGTGAATGCTATTGACGGCAAAGCTTATGCAGTAGGTACGTGTCGGCAGGTATATGTGAGGACAGATAAAGACCAATGGCAATGCCTGGATAAAACCGCCCAGATCTATGAAAATGATGATGAAGAGTACGATAAATGCTTTGAATCGGTTGCAGGATTCTCTGATCATGAAGTGTACTGTGCCGGATGGGATGGTGATCTCTGGCGGTATGACGGGGAACAGTTCCGGAAGATAGAATTAGGCATTACCAGCCATTTGACAAAAATAAGAACAGCCAGTGACGGAATGATCTATGGATGTGGAATGGGAGGAGTTGTGATCAGGGGCCGCGGAGATCAATGGAAAGTTTTTAAAACCGGGCATGAAGATCTATGGGGGCTTGTAGAATTTAATGATAAAATTTATATTTCAAGCTTGCATGCTCTTTATGAATGGGTAGATAAAGAACTTATTCCTGTTGATTTTGGAGATGATATTTATCCTGCTTCCTGCTATCATCTGTCAGCTGCTGAAGGAATAATGTGGTCTATTGGCGGAAACGATGTTTTGGAATTTAACGGAGAAACCTGGAAGAGAATACTCAGGCTGTAAATAATCTGTTCTGTGTTCAAAAAACAGGTAATTTGAGGCCGATAAATACTGTGGTTACTTTATAAAAAGGATTGCCTTGCTTCTTAAGGATCAGTTTTTATATTGATTCCATCTTTGTATTTCAATTAATTAAATACACATTTCGTAAAGATGAAATGTGTTGTAGAATTATGTTCTAAATAGTAAGGATCACACAAAAGAGTATTTAATGCCATAAATACTCTTTATAAACATTAATGTTGTTTTATTTCTTTGTATAATAATTTATTTTTATAAATTTACAATCAGCAAAGATAAAGTGGTGGAAATAATGGAAAATTTGATGAAAACCAAATTACATCAACAATATAAAATTGACCATTATGACCATTCAAAAACCCTCTTTTTGTAAAAAGCATTTAATATTGCTTTTTGTATTACTGATCACATTTTCTGGAAAGGCACAGGTCGGAATCGGAACACCAAATCCGGATCCCAGTGCTGTCCTTGACCTCACTTCCACCACACAGGGACTGCTTGCTCCAAGACTTACAACAGCTCAGCGGACAGCTATTGTAACTCCTGCTGATGGTTTAATGGTATATGATACCTCCCTGAAGCTGTTTTTCTATTATGTAGCTTCTACAGGAACCTGGTCTCCCGTAGGAAGCGGGATGTCCGGAAGGCTGAACTTTAAGCGGATAAAATCTACCGATGTTCTGGCAACGGTTTTGGCGGCAGAACTTGCTGCCGGAGGCGGGGGAAGATATCTGCTGAACGCCAACACGTTGTATGAAATCAACGGACAGATTGTTTTTGACCTGCCTATCGAGCTGAATAATGCCTACATACAGGGACTTGATACCAATGATGATATTATTGTGAGAAACAGCGGTAATATTTTTGAAGGAGCAACCGGAGGAAGCATCCGCAGCGTAACCCTGAGTGCTCCGGCCGGAAATGTATTCAATATCTTCGGATCTGCAACCCAGAATCTGACCTTCAGGGACAGTGTAGTCGCTAATTCCGGCAGTGTGGGAACCATTTCGGGGTTGGGACTGGTATTCCTCAGCATCATTCAGTTTACCGGAAACTCCAATGGGATCACCTATAACAACATCGGGCAGCTTCTTCTGAGCAATATGGGCTGGGCTTCCAATAACCAGGGAACCTATGAGAAATTGACAGGAACTTTTACTTCGGTGGAGAAACAGGGTGGTTTCAGCCAGGTAAACGGTTCTGCGGTAGGTTTCGATGTGTCAACAGGAGGCCTTACGATTACCGGTGATGCCGTTCTGGAATCTGTTGTCTTTACCGGGACCAATACGGCAGGATATATCAGGCCTTATGCAGCGGGAACCTATCCGGGATATAACTTCAACAACAGCTGGACGGTGAGAGCTGCAGGCATTCCGACTGAAGCAGATACCAATGCAGTAGGGGACTTTTCTGTAGATTATGCCGTAGGAACAGGTATCGGAGTTACCTTTAACAGCTCTAATCCCAGCAACATCGTTAAAATAGGAACCGCAACCTCTGTATCTACCTCATCAAACCTTTTCCGTTTTTCTACCGATGGAGTTCCGAACAGACTCAAGTATCTCGGCAAAAAGAAAAGGATTTTTCAGGTAACAGGTTCCGTTTCTTTTCAGGTGCCGGCATCAGGAACCTACATCATCTATATTGCCAGGAACGGTACGGTGATCAGCCAGTACAAAGTATACGGAAGAGGCTCGGCTGTGAACGATATCGTAGTACTTCCCATCAATGGAACAACAGAACTGGCCACCAATGATTATGTGGAAATATTTGCCCAGCGCTATACCGGTATCACCGGAGATATTGTGGTTCCCAATATGACGATTACCATTAAATAATATAATGGCCGTACTGATTTCAGATTAAATTCAGTCGCGGTCTTATTCTTTATCAGCTTTTATAACCATTTAAAATAAATAGTATGAAAAATCCGATTTTAACAGTTTTTGCAGCCATCGTTCTGATGGGCTGTAAAAAGAATGAAACAGCAACCACCGCCGATCAGTCTGCTGACAGCAGGATAGGAACTGCTTCCGACAGTTCGGCTTTAAAGGTCAATGATTCCACTACCATTCCCGGTTCTCCTGAAACAGCAGGTACCCTTAGTGACCAGGATAAAAAATTTGCTGATGCCGCAGCACGCGGAGGGATGATGGAGGTCATGATGGGAGAGCTTGCCGGGCGTAATGCAGCTAACGCATCTGTAAAAAAATTAGGTGAAATGATGGTGAAAGATCATACCAAAGCCAACGATGAGCTTAAGAAATGGGCTTCGGATATGGGGTATACATTGCCGGCCGCTTTAGCAGCAGATCAGCAGAAAAAATATGAGGATCTGAAGGCGAAGAACAGAGCAGATTTTGACCGGTCCTATACCGAACTTATGGTGTCCGATCACAAAAAAGACATTGAAGAGTTTAAAAAACAGGCTTCGGAAGGAAAAGAAACTTCACTGAAGACCTTTGCCGGCAAAACGCTTCCCACACTGGAACATCACCTGATGGAATCAGAAAAAACGAAAAATGCAGTGAAATAAAGAGTTTTCTGAGATATGACCACCGTCATAAATCCTGAAGGAATTTAAACCTAATTTTGAATGTATTCCTTTATTTTTCACACTTATATTTAAAAAAACTCCTCTGCATAAGAGGAGTTTTGTAATTTTAACTTATTAATAGATCGTAAAAAGTTAATTGAGTGGTTTTCGGCCCGTAAACAGATTGATTAATACGACGATGATTGCGATCACCAGAAGCGCATGAATCAGGCTTCCGGTATCCATTCCGGGAATAATTCCCATCATTCCAAGTATCCAGGTAATGATGCAGATCACTGCAACGAGCCATAATAAGTTTCTCATAATAATATTTTTTGTGGGTTAGGTTATTCTATGCATTTATTGTGCCTTACGGGTGTGTAGTGTGAAAAAAATACGTTGATTTATGTTTTATTAAGTAAATAAATCCTGTCTCAAATCTGAAATTATTAGGATTAATCTTTTGTAATTACCGTGATTTCTCCTGTATATTCCACATATACATATCTGATCAGTCTTAGATCGTCTGTTAAAGCCTGTTTTCTGATTCCCTGGATGATATCTTCCTTACATACCAGTGCCTTATTCATGTTGGAATACAGAAATCTGCCGTCTTTGAAAACAAGAATTTTTTTACCTTCAATAAATTGATGGAATGCAGTGCTCCTGTTTTTCAGCCAGCTTATGATCCGGTGAAGCAGTACGATAACGGAACAGGTGACGATAACAGGAATAAAAGGGGAAGCACCTACCACGGCACGGCTCAGAATGGCTCCGAGCAGGATGACAATAATATTGTCCAGGGGAGACCCTATCCCGAAAGACCTTCGTCCCGAAATGCGGATCAGGATCAGAGCCAGAATAAAAACAGCAATTCCACGAACGGTCATCTGAAGGCTGTCCGGCGAAGCTCCTGTACCCCAAAATTGTTCCACAAAATGCATAATCAGACTTTTGAGATCATAATTCTGAAGAAAATTATAAAATAAAACTTATGAAAATACGGGAACCAACAGATGAGCTCCCGTATTTTGCCAGAACATGAATATTCTAGTGACTCTCTTCCAGATTTTCAAAGGTACGGTATGATGACTTCAGGTGATGAAGATGATCCAGGACTACCTGCGTGCTTTCAGGGCACAGATCTCCACTGTCCAGGGCATCTTCATAGGCTTTGATGGCTGCTTTCTCGCCGAACACCACATTTTCCAGAGTAGATTCTGCCTTGTCGCCGGCAAATGAATTTTTTACATCAATCCAGGCTCTGTGCAGGGCTCCTGCAGTACTTGTCGTATTATCGGGATTCCCTCCGCGTTCGTTGATGAGCCTGATAAGGTCGGTTTTCATGAGCTGCGATTGCGAGACCATCTGATCATAATCTGCTTTTAAGGCAGAGTGGGTCGTCCATACTTTTTCTTCCACTTTGGAGAAACCTTCAATTCTGTCGTTGGTAATATTCAGTAAATCGTTAAGTACTGAAACTGTTTTTTCGTTGTTCATATTATTTATTTTATGGTGTTAAAAAAAATGGATGGTTATCAGGGTGAGTTTAGGATTGTGAGAAGTATTTTACCACAAGCGGATCCCGTAAACTCTGCATCATATTGATAAAAAAAGCTGTTGAAAAGAAACCTCCCAGATACTCGAGAGGTTACACTTCAAATAAACTTTAAACAAGCCATTATCAGGTATGAAACTGATAAGGACAATACAAAAATAACAGGATATAAAATTCTAAACTATGACTGAGGTCATAAACGGTCTTTTTCGGTTAAAAAAAGCTTTACTACAGGTTATTAGCATGATTGTTGATCAGACGTGTACAGAAAGAACAGTGAAATTTGATTAATTTTTGAAAAAAAGAAAGTTATGAAATACAGTGAAGCATTACAGTACAAAAAAGAGGCATTGAAGAAAGCGGATGAGTCGGTTCTTCAGAATTACCATATCATTATTGCTCCTGCCGATACCGCTGAAAGTGTCCGGTACATTGAAGAATATTCCAGAGAGCCTGAAAAATTCAGAGACGACAGCTGTAAGGAATACAGTTCAACTGAAGATTATCAGGTCGTAAGCTTCAAAAAAGAATCCGATTGAAAATAAAATATCACTAAACAATTAAAGAGGCTTTTTAAGCCTCTTTAATTGTTGATGTCTTGTAATTATACGCTTACATTGCTTTACTGTTAAGAGCGGTATCAGCTACTTTAGACAGAAGCTGATCACATTTTTTTTCTTCACTCAGAGTATCGGTGAAGTTCTGAAGACATTTTTTCTCTTTCAGAACCTTTGCAAAAGCAGCCAGCGTCCCGTAAGTTGCGATTTCGTAATGCTCAACTTTCTGAGCGGCGGCGATAATTCCGGCATCCCTTACAGGTCCTGGTTTGGTTTCCTTCATAATGCTTTTTCCTTCGTCCAGAAGCCCCTGCATGGCATCACATTTTTTAGCCTGTGCTTTTTTACCGATTGCTTTAAAGCAGTCTTCAAGCCTTGCCACATGGGTTTTAGTTTCGTCGATATGCTTTTCTATAGCTGCTTTAAGCTTTTTGTCTGTAGCATTTTTCATCATCAGCGGAAGGGCCTTCACCAATGCCTTTTCTGCCCAATAAATATCCTTTAATGAATCTTCAAAAAGGTCTTTCAGATCTTTGGCAGCATCTTTTTTGGCAGGTGTTTTAGAGGTTGTTTTAGCCGCTGTTTTGCCTGTTGATTTTGTTTTGGATGCGGTCGTTTTTTTTCTGGTTGCTTTTTTCGTTTCCATAATGTAATATATTTTGTGATTGTTTAATGGGAGAAGTTCTGCAAGTATGAGGCCATTTTGTAGGAAATAAACTTCGTGTGGTAGCTGAAATGCAAAGACTGACCTTATTTTTCAAACCCAAATAAAGTAAACAGAATGAGTCTTTTTCTTTTCCTTCTTTTAATCCGCCGATATTATTATGCAAAATACTATATCAGACAGGATTGATAACCGATATCTTTAAAAAGGGAACTTCAAAGATATTATTTCAGGTGTTCTTTAAAAAAAACTTCCAGCTTATCAAACGGGATAACGTTTACCTTATCATAAAGATCAACGTGTACAGCATTGGGAATCATAAGCAGTTCCTTCGGTTCAGCAGCCATTCTAAAGGCATCTTCACTGAAATAACGGGAATGGGCTTTCTCACCTGCAATAATCAGGACCGGACGTGGTGAAATTTCTCTGATATAGGTAAGTAATGGCATATTCATAAAAGACAGCGGATTGGTTGCATTCCATGACCCGGCTGAATTTAATGAACGCTCATGAAAGCCTCTTGGCGTGCGGTAATAATCAAAATAATCCTTTACAAACTGAGGTTCGCCACCTGTCAGCTTTTCAGCGTTCAATCGGGGTCCGGATTGGAATACCCCTTTTCCGGCATCTTTCCAGCGTTGTTCACCAAGCTGCTGTAACAATTGTGTACGCTGTTCCGGAGTTGTGGCATCGTAATATCCTTTCGACATTACGCGGGACATATCGTACATGCTGGTAGTGGCTACTGCTTTCACCCGTTTGTCAATGGCGGCGGCATTTAAGGCAAAACCTCCGAATCCACATATTCCGATCATTCCTATGCGTTTCCGGTCTACATTCTTTAGCAGTCCCAGAAAATCTACAGCGGCACTGAAATCTTCCGTATTGATGTCGGGAGAGGCTACACTTCTGGGTTCACCGCCACTTTCTCCGGTATAGGACGGATCAAATGCCAGGGCAGCAAATCCGCGTTCTGCCATGTGGTTGGCATAGAGGCCGGAGGACTGTTCTTTCACTGCTCCGAAAGGACCACTGATAACTAAAGCGGGTAATCCTGTATTTGTTAAATCGTTTTTGGGAAGGTAAAGATCTCCTGTCAGAAGAATTCCGTACCGGTTTTTAAAATGTACTTTTTCACGGGTCACTTTCTCGCTCAGAGTGAAAGTGTAATGTTCTGTTTTTTCCATATTCTTCATGGTAGTATTCTGTTGTGAATAGAGTTTTCCTGTTAACAGCAATACGGTTGCTGCTAAAACTGACCATTTTTTCATGAGATGCTGATTTAAATTGTTTTGATGATTTTTGCCGGAACGCCTCCCACAACGGCATGATCCGGAACATCTCTATTCACTACTGCTCCGGCAGCGACTACCGCATTTTCACCGATGGTAACTCCGGGAAGAATGGTTGCATTGGCTCCTATCCATGCATTTTTTTTAATATGGATATGACCAGGAACCAAGGAATGACGGTCTTCGGGAGAAATGGGGTGGCCTTCGGAAAGCAGGCTGACCTTCGGAGCAATCATTACGTTATCTTCTATAGTAATACCGCCGAGATCCAGGAAAATGCCGTCAAAGTTGATGAATACATTTTGACCGAGCCTTATGTTCCTGCCATAATTGATGTACAATGGGGTAAAGACTGTTATCGTTTCATCGATAGGGCGGCCTGTGATTTCACCCAGTAATCTTCTGACCTCAGAGGGATCATCAGTATCGTTCATTTTAATCAGTAGTTTTTTGGTGGCAAACGATGCCTCACGCATTCTGAATGCCTGAGGATCATGGGCTGGAATGCTTTCTCCTTTTCTGAGCCGCTCAAAAATATTCTCTGTTTCCATAATAAATTATTTAGGGAACAAAATTAAAAATCAAACCCCGCAATACCATTACTGCGGGGCTCAATTAAGTTTTCTCCAGAGCTCAGCTCCTGATTTCAGCAGGAGGGAAGCCGTACTGTTTCCTGAAGGCTGTAGAGAAATGGGAAGGATTTTTAAACCCAACCTCCACATATACTTCCTGAATTTTTTTTCCTTCTTCTTTTAATTTGAAATACGCGGCTTCAAGTCGTTTTCTGATGAGCCATTTTTGCGGACTCAGGTCACTGATTTTTTGAAAATCACGTTTGAAAGTAGCTAAGCTCCGGCCCGTGTAAGCTGCAATCTGTTCAATGCTGAGATCATCCATATAATTTTCGTTCATAAATTCCATGATATCAATTTTCCATGGTTCGGTAAAGTCAAATAAAACGGGAAAAAAGATATCGGAATTGTTCAGAAGAGCATAAATGCCTTCCTTTAATTTAAGATGGGCTACACTCTCCGAAGGTCTGCTGTTTTCATCAAAGTAGGGCGTGAGAGACTGAAATAAACTTGTGATATCCGCTCTGGGCTCAATTTTAAATACATTTTTTTCGGAGAAAGAAATCTTTTGAGGGATATCAGCCTTATTAAGATTGTTGTAGAATTCACGGAGCAGCGGCCGGCTGAACGTTAATGAAATTCCTTTATAAAGCTCATCTCCCTTACTGTTTTTGTACATCATCAGACGGTGGTTCCTGCGGATAAACGCACATTCTCCTGCTTTGATGATGATGGTTTGGTCCCCGTCTTCAATTACCTGTTCCCCGGAATACAGATAGAGAAGCACATGTTCAGGGGTTGCGTGAACACATTTTTCGCTGTAATCCGAAAAACAGGAAAGAAATATTCCTGAATAGCTGATGGTTTTTAATTTTTCCGTTGGTTCCATTTTATCTCAGTAAAGTTGATCTCTTCCGGACAAAGTTAGTCATTATACCCTGATTTTCCTTTTCCAGAAAGCTCAATATATGTTTCTGCAAAGCTCACTGTAGAATATGATCTTTTCCGGATAGAAATATAAAAACCGGATGACAGGCATCCGGTTTTTGTGTGTTGATGGTGGTATGAGTTTATCTTCTGGAAATACTCAGGTTGATCACCTGGTAGCTGCCATTCTGCATATCGACCTGTACTTTATAAATACCGGTTTCCAGTTCGGCAACACTTGTGCTGCCACCTGTACTGGTGATCTGGAAGCGTTTTCTGAGCTGTGAATTCATATCGTAGATCGTGACATCCGTCTGGTTATTCCTGAATTCAGGACGGTTGTTGCTGTCAAGAAGGTACAGCTGAATCTGGTGGTCTGCCGGATTTGGAGTAATTCCGAAACCTCCGTTGTTGTATTTAATCGTAACAGGCATCTCTTTAAAGGCTGAACAGCCACAGGTATTGCAGGCTCTTACCTTCACAACTCCACCGGTCGTATTGTTGGTTTTTACACTAATTGCGTTCTGGTTGGCAGTACTTGCCAATAATTCCCAGTTCGCCGGATTGGTAGAAAAGCTTTGAACCGTCTGGAAATTACCCGGTAACTGCCATTCATAATAAGTGGCATCCTGTACAGGATCTACCTCATACGTTAATATCGGAGAGATCGGCGGATTGCCGTTTGGCATCGGGATCACATTAATGGTTGCAGGCCCGTACAGTTCCGCCGGTTTAGCAGGTCCTCCTACAGTGACAGCTCTTATAACACTTCTTTTGCCGCACGTACCTCCGGAATCGATGATCACATTGATCAGACTGGTACCGGTATAGGTTGAATTGGGATTGACTTTTACAGTGATGCTGGATGTTCCCTGGCCGGAAACGATCTGAAGGCCGCTTCCTGCCGTCCAGGTAATGGTTGTACCGGGAACATTGATCGCCGGAATGCTGTAAGTTTGGTTCGCTCCGGAGCAGACTCTGCTGGCCCCGGCTATGATCATATCTCCACAAAATGCCGAACAGTTTGTATTGCTGTAATTGGTGCCGTTGGTCAGCAGTTGTGACAGCTCATTCCCCAGGAAATTCCCGGTTTTCTCGCTGAAACTGATATGTTTGAAATTACTGGCTGATTCTGCAATAAATTCATTAAAAGGGGAGGTAAGTCCTGTACCTTGCAGATTACTGCTGGAATAGGATCTCTTATAATCCTGCAACGTTAAATTACCATTCGTTCTTTTAATGCCCAAAGCACTCGGTACCGGGATAAAATTAAATTTTGAATTGACAATATATTGGGAAACAAGACCTACATCGGCATTATAATAACCTCCGGCGAGATTTTCAGTAGGAAGTACCGTATTGCCGATATAGCCTTTTTTATTGGTTACATCATAAGTGATTGTCCAGTTGATTCCCAGCCATTTTACCCTGAATTTTTTATCATATTTAAGAATTCCTCTATAGACCTCTCTGTCGCTGTTGGTGGTCTCAGGAATCGTCTTGATCTGGAAATCAGCACGGATCTGGGACGGAAGAGGAATGGTGGAGAATAAGACCAGACCCAAATTATTGGTAGTTGCTCCCCAGAACGTCATGGAAAGGTTAATTAAAGTACTGTTAAGTTCATTCAATGAAGCCGTTTCCTTTTGGTATTTGAAAAGATTGTCTCCTGCGTTGTATCCCTGGTTCATTCCGCACATGTTTCCATTGCTTATGGCAACATTTCGGCTTTGGGTTGGATACCCGAGAGCATCAAATTCATTTTGCCAGCTCTGATGATAAGACGTATTGTACTGCCAGTTGGGAGCAATATAGTTTTTTGTCATTTGCAGGGCAGCAGGACAGTCTACAATGGTTAATACATCGCTTCCTCCAAAATCAGTAATGAAATTCTGATTAAACAGTCCTATAATATCAAGAACAAAGGGAACCACATGATCTCCCAATGCATGTAAGAACGGATTGGAAGAGTAGAGTTCATTGGCATGGCGGAGCATATATTGGGCGCCTACAGGAATATTGGCTCCATCAAGCGGAGAATCGTGGGCAATGAACAGGCTTACCTGATGGTTGTAGTTTTCCTGCTCCAGTTTTACCAGTGCATATTTGCTGACCAGCCCGCCCATACTTTGTCCCAGGAGTACGTTGGGAGCGGTGCTGCCATTGGCTGCTTTCTGGCCGTTTACATATTTTATGATTTTTTTCAGTGTTTCGGCATTCTGTCTGATATCACCAATACCATTGCGCCAGTCTACATAGATAATGTCGTATTTCTGGCTGTTTGATAAAATATTCTGCAGTTCAGGAGAATTACTTAAGCTTGTTTTAAAATTAGAAAGAGACAGGTCTCCACCTACTTTTTCAGGAGTCAGGGCACTGCTTAAATCAAATCCTTCAGCTACAATAAGCGGGCGTGTGATACGCTTATCATTGTCGTTGATGTAATCTATGCGAAGGGTTGCACTGTGTTTTCCGTTATTGATTTTAATGTTGTTCAGATCTCCGAACAGGCCGCCGATTTCACCGCGGATGATATCTATAGGAAATTTGATTCGTTTTATTCTTCCGGAGGTTAGGGTCACCGAAAAAGCCCAGTTGTATTTGCCTTCTGTAGGATAATTCACGGTAACAGGTTCGTTTAACCGTAAGATCTGCTGTGGGTTACCTCCTCCGAAATCAGCGGTAATAGTCTGTATTTCTTCCGTTCCGTTTCCTAATAAGAGTTCCTTAGGCAGAACGACATTGAATTTCAGAGAATTCATCTGATTGATAGGAGCGGTAAGGGCAAATATTTCATCTTCCTGATAAGGGTTCTGCCATACCCCGTTTCTGTATACATCTTTAAACTGCTGGTTCTCCACCAATATCTTATTTTCGTCATAGGCATTCATCGCAAATTTGGAAAATTTTGCATAAAGCCCTGAGAGAACAAGAGTAGGAACCACACTTTCTTCATTATTGTATTCCTTTCGGTAGGTCACCCATTTGGCAGCCATTTCCGGCATCGTAGGGAGGTTTCTCAATCCGTTTTCGTGAATAACTCCCGAGAAAAGTTCCTTATACACACTGCCATAGATGTGAACATCCATTTCCAGTGGCTTTTCACTGTTATATTGTTCGATATCAGTAAGCCCCCAGGCGTAATCGAGCAAAATACCATGAGGGATCCTGTCCCGTTCCAATGCCATAAACGGTTCTGCCATTTTCCGGCTGAATCCTTCCATGTTTTCTTCTGTTTGTGCATACATACCCAGTGTAAAAAAGCTGAGTAATAACAAGAGTAGTTTTTGTTTCATAAAATATTGGGTTTAGTTGGTCGGTTTTATGTTGATGATGGTATAAGGTCAACAGCCTCAATACCGATAGGTATTCCGGGGAAAAATTAAAATAAGTGTAATAGCAGGCCGTTTGAAGGGTCTGGAAATAAGGGTTAGATAAACGGAAGTATCAGGGCTATAAGCCCGGCTTTCGGGAGTTCTTTTATTGATCTGTTAAGCTGAATTCGGGCTTAACTCACGATACAATAATGAACCTTGCTCTACATAATGATGTTTCATCATTCTTAGTGAACATGAGGGGGCATTAAAAAAAAACAAAGCGGTAACTTTTCTCCAATATATAACAATTATAAATACGAACCAAATATAATGGGTGTGAAATGTTTAATGAAACTTAATTATTGTTGAGTATTTAATAGAGTTATTGATCTGGAAAGCAGAGGAAACTTCGATAGAAGCTATATTTTCAATAGTTGTGAATTTAATTGAAATAATTGATTAAAAAACGTAATTATTAGTATAAATTAAATGAAAATCATTAAAATGTGTTATAATTTTAATGTGTTTTTTTAATATGTGCACTCCCTGGAAATGCAGATCAGAATATTTAAAATCAAATCCTGTCATAGGACAATTCAATTTACCTGTCAGTTTGATTACTTTGTATAATCATTCAAAAAAATAAAATATGAGTACAGAATTTGAAGCAGGAATTAATATCGCCATTAAAATTCCAAAAAATAAATATGAAAAAACAGTAACCTTTTACAAAGATATTTTAAAGCTTGACGTCAAAGAAGTAGAGATTAATAATCTCACCGTTTCCAAAACCCATGAAGTAAAATTCGGCAATAATATCATCTGGCTGGATTGTGTGGACAATTACACCCATTCCGAAACCTGGTTGCAGCTTACGGTGCCGGATGTAGAAAAAGCAACAGAATATCTGCGGTCCAATGGAGTGGAAACCTGCGACGAGATTGAAGAAATCCCCGAAAATATGCACTGGATTACAGATCCCGCAGGAACCGTATTCAACCTACAGCAGAAAAATAATAACCCTTAGAACCTGTTTATATTCTATTCAGGAATTTTTGATTCGTAAGATTAATGCAAAGTTGATGAAGTTGTACGCTTATCCATACGCTTCGATGAATCAACGGAGTTGATTCTACTCTTTGCTTCCTGAAAATATACATAATGAAATTAATCTTTGCATCAGAAAAATGTCATCAATACATTATTTTTAATAAAAATCTTTTAAGAATATGATGTAGATAAAGAATTGAATGGTGTACAATAAATCAAATTTAGAAATCTTAATCTGGTAAAAAAAGCAGCCGGCTGCTGTTGCTGTTTCCGGCTGCTGATCGATCTGTTATTTTTTTAATGCCTTATCCAATTCCTGTCTGAAAATTTCGGGCTGGTCTACCCATATATTATGTCCTGCCGATTTGATCAGTCTGAAATCAATTTTCTTATAGTTTTTAATGAGCTCCTGGTGCACTTCACCATTAAAATCCAGGAAATCATGATCACCAAAAATCAGGGTGGTTTTGGAATTGTCGTTAAGCCATTTCCTGTAATCATACCTCCAGTTTACACTTTCTGTCATTACAGATGCGTCTTCCTTATAATAATGAAAGCCACCACGCATCAGTTTATACCGGTCAACTTTATAGATATTGGAGGCTGCAAAAGCCATGCGGTTGAAGTCTGATCGTTCCCGGTCACTTGTAAACTTTCCTTTCAGTTCCTTATATCTTTTGTAAATGGGTAATTCTTTAACTTCAGGTCTTGAGTTCAGATATTTGATCTGGTCCTGTGTCCTTTTTGAAAAAACACCTTCCTGACTGTCTGCTTTTGAAGGAATTGCTCCTACTAAAACCAGGTTTGAGATCTTCTCAGGATGCTGGCTGAGGTATTCCATCGCTACCAGGGTTCCCATTGAGTGCGCCATTACTTTTACCTTTTTATTCCCTAGCTGTCTGATCAGCAAATCCAGATCGGAAACATTTTTCTGAAAAGTAAGTTTCTCCTTTGGAGCAGGTGAAAGAAGAGAACCTCTCTGATCATAAAGCACAAAATGATATGTATTTTCAAGGCCCTGAAGCGCATCAAGCATATAATCGTGGTTGGCTCCGAATCCGCCATGAATTACCACCACCGTATCTTTTCCGGTACCCAGTTCCCGCACATAAATGTCCTGGTTATATACATCAAGACTATCAGGAGTTCTCAGGTACCATTCGGTATAATCCTTACTCTGGGCAAAAGATAAACTGAACAATCCGGTAAAACAAAGGAATACAACACTCAGTAGCTGCGTCGTCATGGTTTTCATAGAGTCGTTTTTTTAGTAATCCGCCCTAAAGGACGGTATTTATTTTAGTTAAAATATGGAATAGCAAAGGTACTAAAAGACAATACTCAATCCAAACGGGCTGGTCTTATAGGAATAACATATCTTCGGAAGCAAATCTAAAATAGGAAAAAGCTTCATACAATATAATTTTTCAGATCAGAATGAATATTTTATATCACAAAGAATTCGTGTGATTGAGTTCAAAGCGTAAAGAAGAGCGGCTTACCGTTGAAGATACCTTATGATTATCCATACGCTTATCGGATCAACGGAGTTGATTCCATTCTTTGCTTCTTAAAATCAACATTCCGGTTCGTAAACGTTGCGTTTCCCCAAAAGAATCTCCATCATTCAATTAAGATTCTGATTAAAGTTAAAATATATCAGGAAGAAAAAATCAGTTTACCCGCTGCTTGTATATTTAATAAGAAAAAATAAACTGCTTCCGTCAGCAGACAGAAACAGTTCTATGTTCTATATTCCGGTTAAGGTTGGGACGGAGCACTTGAAAAAGGCCTTTCTGCCCGCGGAAAACCTTTGTAAACAGTTCTGTGTAGATGCAACGCGTCATCTCCCGGGTAATAAGTTGAGTCATAGCCCCCTGAAAATATAAACCGGAAATAAGCTTTGGTATTTTTTATCCTGTCAAGTTCTTTCGGATCCTGAAAACCAGGCGTAGGGATAGGTTCCGGAACTTTAACAGGAATTCCGTTTCTGGTTTTTGCAGCCGGTTTCGGAGCCTCAGCATCAATGCTGAAAGCAATACTGTTTGCACCGCTATCATAAGTTCCCGTTATTGTTGCAGGTTTATTAGTTTTATCAGTATAACTTACTTTAAAATGAATATCATCGGTGAATTCAATCTTATGAGACTGTTTCTCCTTGGTTAGTTTCAGATCCAGTTCATTTTGGTCAGAATAAGAACGGGATTCGGTATAATCCGAAGTGAAATACCACGTTGTATTCTGTAAAGGATAGGCTGTGGATATCGGAAAATCATGGTTGCCGGTTGAAATCCCAAACCTGGTTCCCTTCTTATAAGTCAGCATAAACTTCACCTGATGAAATTTCCGCTGATCAACCAGCGTATCTTTGTCTATAAGAAACTGATTGATGACATCTTTAGCCTTATATTCATAGAGGTTATCATTGATCTTTACCAGCCAGGCATTCTTATCCTGTAACCGCTTTCTGAAATGGGTGAGATGGCTCTCCGTAAGATAACTGACCGTAAGCTTATTGTCGGTTTCAGTGGAAGAGGTAGACAGGATAACCTGCTCTTTTGACACGGGATGAACATATACCGTATCATTAACGGCCTCAAATCCTTTCTTCGTAAGATAAGTTCCGTTTAAAACGGCAAGACGGCTGCTCTCAATACCTTCATCCGTAAACAAATGTCTGAAGTTAAGCGGATAAAATTCCTGGGCGGAAACAGTATTGTAGAAGCATAATGCAAGAATGGCTCCTGATTTTAGGATATTTTGTTTTTTGAACATGGTATAACTTATTAATTTTCATCATTTAAGTTTCAGGAAAAATAATCCCTGATAGTACGGACTTCGGAAACTTAAAAGAAGTCTGAAACAGTCCGGAAAATTAAACATTTTAAATGAGATTGTTCCATTCTGAATATCGTATTGATGATATTTGTTGTCCGGTATCTGCCATGTCTTTTGATTCAGGAGATTTTAACATTGTTTATTCTACATTCTCATGGCTAATTTTAATATCTTTACCGCCGCTAACACACTAAATTAAAAATAGATCTTATGAAGATGAAACCACTTACTTTAATCTTAACCGTTGTTTTTCAATTGGTGAGCTTAACGGCTTTTTCACAGAAAACAGCAGGACTGAATTCTTTACTGAATAAAAATTCAGAATTTATCTTTCCGCAGACTCCGGAAAAGATGGCGGCAGCATTGAAGACCAAAACCGATTTCTATGAGGATGCCAACGATGAGAAATATGCCAAATGGATGACAAAATCAGGACTGGAACTGTACTGCAGTCTCGGAAAAAATAATGCAATCAATGAAATGTTCTTTGATATTCCGGATAACCGGTCTCTGGTGATTGAAGGTCTTCCTTTCGGTCTCGCGCTGAACAAAACCACATTACAGGAAGCAAAAACCAAATTCAGCAGCAATGGTGCCAAAACTCAGCCGCTGGGAGAAGACAGTGAATTTTCAGGAGGTTCAAAACTGACCTTTAAAAAAGGCGAACGATATGTAACTTTGCTTTTCGACAGCAAGAGCCTTTTAAAATCGGTGGGAATTACCCAGGAACTTATTGATCCTGCTGCGAATTAACGGGAGAAAATTTTTAAATAAATTCAAAAAAATAAAAAGCCTTCAACTTCAGTGTTAGAAGGCTTTTCTAGTGATTATTGATGTCTTCTGTTTAAAATAGATTCACCTCTAAAGCGTTCATTTCCATGCTGAACATATCATCTTCTTGTGCAGATGGATATCAAACCTGTTTTTGGTGTGTTTTTTGCTGAAGTGTGAGCAAATAAAAAAATAACGATTTTAAGATGAAAATTTCTTATTTAGGAACAGGAATTATAAGTGCAGCAATGATGCTGGCGGTAGGATCCAATGCTGTTTTTGGCCGCCAGATCCAGTCAGCCGGTGCCACAGAAAAAGTACAGACCGATTCAGATTCTCTGAAAGTGCTGAACTTAGCCAAAGATCTGAAAAAACTGAAACCACTCAGTGCCGGTGATTTTAAAAGTAAATTCAAAAAAGAGATCAACGGTTACCAACTTACGGAAGCAACAGCTTTTGAAGACAATGATACCGGCTCGTATGCCACCGCCAATTATAAAAAAGGGTCCAAAAACGTGTATCTGATGGTGAAAGACGGTGCAGGAGCGGGTTCGGAAGAAGTCAAAGAAAGCCTGTTAAGCTACCTGGAGTTAAAGAAAATAGAAGAACCGGAAGATAAAACCAATATCAAAAGCTATAAAGGCTGGCAGGTTTACTTCGATTATAGTATGTATGAAAATGATCAACTTACGAGCATTCAGTATCTGGAAGGAAACCGGTTTTCCATAGTGGCTTCCGGAAATAATGTCCCGATTGAAGAATTAAAAGGTCTTTTGGACCACCTCAGCTTATAAAATAAAACGACAGCTATATAAATAACCCCGGCTTATTGTAATAGGCCGGGGTTTGTATGAATATTAAAACAGTACTATTCTCTGTTTTTCACCATGATCCATCCACTATAAGTGATCGGGGTGCTATTTTTATCATTTTCATTCCAGCTGATGGAATACCAGTAGGTACCCGTAGGAACTTTTTTCCCGGTTAAGGTTCCGTCCCATTGATAGCCGTTGAACTTATTCGCTTCATGAATTTTGTTTCCATACCGGTTATACACTGTAAACACCAGGTTCTGTTTGTTGGCCAGGGCAGAATAATCGATGGCATCATTCACGTTATCTCCGTTGGGAGTAATCACGTTGATAAGATTAGGCACTACAACCGATATTCCGATCGCAACGCAGTTAAACGCGTCTTTTACATAGATTTTATGATCCCCTCTGGATAAATTGGTAAACACATTGGAAGGCTGCCAGTTAATATTGTCCATAGAGTAGGAGTAAGGTGGTTTTCCCCCTTTTACATTCACGGTAATCGTATTATTGGTCACCTTAATCTCGGATATGACAGGCTGTTCAGAAGCACGGATCGTTACTTTCTGTAACGTAATACACTTTCCGGTTTTGAGCTTAACCCAGTAAGTTCCTACACCTGCATTGCTGATCGATTGTGTGGTCGCTCCCGTGCTCCACTCATAGCCGTCAAAACCAGGTCCCGCGTCCAGAGTAGTCGTATCTTCAACACAAATGACTTTGTCTTTTAAAACACTTGACTGTACAGGAGGAAGGACAATCAGGTTTACTTTAGCAATAGCATAGCAACCCTGCTGATTGAATACTTTAATATACACCACGCTGTTTGAGGATACATAATCAAGTGGTGTTAGTATTTCATTAGTTCCATTGGTGGCATCGGTAAGAGTGCGGTAATATCTTTTAGTAACCCCTGTCGCAGCAGTAACATTGGCCGTTGTAAGGTCGAATGACGCTGTTGAAGGATTCTCTTCAAGGAAACAGCTTCTTAGGGTGGCTTCGGTAACAGTTACCACAGGCTGGAAACGAAGGTTGATCTGTGCAATATCACTACATCCGAGTGCCGAAGTTACCTTCACGAAAACACTGCCTTCTCCTGAAACATACTGTGTAATAGCCGGCCCTATGATCTGGTTGATATCCTGATTCAGGTCAGCCATGGTAGGATAGTAGCGTTTGGTTGCCGTAGGATCTGCAATAACATTAGCAGTACTGAGGTCAAAAGTTGCCGTACCTGCATTATTGTTATTACATTGAGTGAGGGTAGCGCTGGTGGCGCGGATACTCCGGTCGACAAATTTAAATTGGCCGGATCTTGAACATACGGCAGCATTAGGATTCGTATTATCTGGGTTACGATAGATAATTCTGTAGTGATAGGTTGTGGTTGTATTTACTGTAGCAGTTGTGAGCGGATTAGCTCCTGTAAGCACATCATTGATCGAGTTGTGATAGGTCACCTCAAAAAGAGAGCTGTTTCCGTTAATAATACCCGCAGTAAGGCTGGTAAAATCAAAAGGAACATTAAGGCCTGTACACAAGAATATCTGATTAGGCTGAGCAGGATCTGCTGCCGGAACTCCAGGTGGTATAAAAGGATTGGGTGCCAGAACGGGATCATTGAAACCGGATTCCAGGCTTGCCGTACCGGTCCATTGTAACCTGAAACCGTATGGTGAAGTTTCCCAATTATCAATTACCAGATAAAAAGTATCACCCGCTACTGCATCTACATAGGGAGACCACACCCCTTGATTGCCAGCCCCGGGAGGTATAGTCAAAGATAAGCCGGTAGGAACTCCTGATCCTGCATAATTGCACCTTAAAGGGGCTATATATTGGTTTTGAGCATTCACTAAAGAAGGACAGCCTCCGTTGGTAGGACCATACAAGGCAAAATCATAGTCGGTAGGGACATTAGGGTTTAGGGTAAAGGCTAAAGTTCCGGATTGAGTTACCGTAAAAGTATACCACACCGTAAACTGTTCTCCACTACCCATACAGCTGTTTGTTTTAATATCTTCCTTGATATTTCCCCAGCCGGAAGGAGTATAGGAAATCTCGGAATTTCCGCAAAGAGGTATTGCGGTCACACAGTCACTTTGTGCATAATATAATGTTGACAGTAATAAAAATAAAAGAAATAGTTTTTTTTTCATAGTTAGATATTTAAAAATTTGCCTCATTATGCCTGTTGACTATGAGAGTTAACAGTTGGGTAGAGATAATGATTGATTGTATCCCTAATTGATCAAATATTATTATTATTCACTTTCTGGAATCTGAATGTTTAAAATTTACATATTATTTATAGCAATAGCAAATATATAAAAAATGAAGCTTTGTTTTGTGTATTAATATGGTTTATTGGCTTTAATTTGCTTATTTGATAATTTATGTTGATTTAATACTTGTTTTGTTTAAAAATCGCCAAAAAAATACTATGAAAAGTGTAATATTGTTTATATACTTCATATTTCAATTAAGCAGGAGATTAATAAACTTTATTAAATCAATACCCAAACAAACCACTGAATACAACAATACAAAAGATCAGTTCAGCAAGCAGGAGATTCAGGATAACCTGATCATTTTTTTTCCGCATAAACATGAGAAAGGTTTCTATAACCATGAATATGATAGCCGGAATTCCAATGCCAAGTGCCATAAAGTAAGCCATATAACCGGCTCCAAGACGGTCGTTCTGTTGTAGCAGACTGGAATAGGTAATACTACCAACCAAAATGATCAGCAGCAAAATCCCAAACCTGATTAAGAAATGTTTCTTTAATGCTGAATTTCCCGATATAGGTTGATAAATATAGATCACTGCACAGACTACAAATGCAATCAGGAACAGGAAGCCAAGAATCGAGCGAAACTGTATAGGCATACCAAAACTAAGATTGGTGTAGATCCAGCCTAAGATTAAAAAAGAAACAAGGAAAATGACAGCTTTTTTATGGTCCATAAGATCAGGGATATTAATTTTTATATGAGTTGACGATGATTTTTAATCTTCTCTGCGGTTTTTCCATTCCCATTGCAGCAGGGAATAACAGTCGGAGTTTTCATAGTTTCCGTCTACGATATAATCTTCCCTCCTGGTACCTTCTTTTGTAAAGCCGTACCGAAGTAATAGCTTTACAGAGGGTATATTCCAGTCTGCAACAAGTGCTTCAATCCGGTGCAGATTCATATTATGGAAACCGAAATGAAGAACTTCTTTCAGGGCTTCGGTCATCAGGCCTTTGCATTTATCGGCTTCATTTCTGAGGCTGTAAAATAGTTCGGCTCTGTGATGCGAGGTATTCCAGGTATGAAATCCGCATTCTCCAACCGGAATATTATTTTCTTTGTCAATCAGCAGAAAAAAGAGCATTGAAAAACGGAAAGTTTCCATTCCCTGTTCATGCATTTTCTTAAAATGTTCATACCCTTTATCGTCAAAACCAAAAAAACCGATGATTTCCTGCTTGGTTTGAGTCGCATAAAGTTCGTGGATCAGGGCCGGACTGATGCTTTTTAAAATAAGCCGCTCAGTGCCGATCTCAGTTATTTCGGTCATGTCGAGTTATGTTTAGGGCTCTTTTCAATAAAAATAGCCGCTCATGATTGCATTTGTTTTCATTCAAATATAATCATTTGTAACGACATCATCTCATCGCCTTTTTATCATCAGAATTGTAATGGATAAAGTATCGAAAATATTTAGGGGAAAATTAAAAACTTTGTTTATTTCATTCATTTTCTGAAATCCTTTATTCATTACTTTATTTCCTGAGTCTGTCGGTTTCCTGTTGAATAAAATGAACCGTTGTTATAGCTTTGATCCATCAAAACAGAACTTATGAACAGAGAACTTATTTTTCTAAGAACCTTTGCTTTTGCGGCAGTTATCGGAATTGTTTTCCTTACCGCATCGGCGTTCAAGACAGACGGACATCAGAAATTTACCGAAATAGACGTAGAAAGGATCAATATTGTTGAAAAAGACGGAACGGTAAAGATGATCATTACCAATGTAGGAAAATTCCCGAATGGAGATGACAAGGTCAACGGGAGCTCTCCCAATAAAACCCGTAAAAAAAGATCAGGAATGTTGTTTTTCAATGAAGAAGGAATCGAATGCGGAGGCTTTATTTATGACGGACAAAAAAATAAAAACGGTCACAGCTCAGGACTTTCTCTTACCTATGACCAGTATGATGGCGACCAGGTCATGCAGCTGCTGACCCAGGACTATCAGAAAGGAGATCAGAGAATCGTTGCCAGCGGACTGTACTTCAACGACCGTCCGAAAAAAGAATCCCAGATCAGGACCGGGGAAATTATGGAAGAACTGGATGCCCTGAAAAATGATCCCGCAGCCCGACAGAAAAAATACAGGGAATATGAAGAACAGGAACTGATAGGAGGCGCCCCGCGAATGATGCTGGGAAAAACAAAAGATGAAAATAACGGCCTGTTCTTATTTGACAGCAAAGGGCAGCCGAGGGCCAGATTTTGTGTAGACAAAAACAACGAAGCGAAACTTGACTTCCTGGATGATAAAGGAAACGTTACCGCATCATTCCCCGAAAAAAAAGATGGTAAATAAAATTTTAACCCTTAAAAATAGTCCTGTGAAAATATAGGACTATTTTTGCAGCCAAAGACTTTCCGATCAGTTAATGAAAACTATTTTTAAACACATCAGCCGGAACAGATACTTTCTCGTGTTTGTGCTTTTATTTGCTTACGTCCAGTCTGTGCATACACGGATCAGTGTGAGAAGAACGGTGGACTGGTATATTTTTACTCCGGAAGCAGCAGCTCTGACGCTGGTGAGCGCCTGCATGCTGTTTTTTGTGATTGATTTTTTCATTAAAAACTGGCAGAAATCGTCCACCTTCAGTACTTCGGAGATTGTAAAGATATTCAGTACCTCGCTGCTGGTTTATCTTCTTGTTATGAAAGCCGCCGGATTGATGATTGCCCTTATTTTTGGCACCGTTGAAAAGAATTTTAACCGCGAAGTGCTGATGATCTCTACGTTTTCAGATCTTCTTGACGGATTTATTTACGGCAGTTTTTTTCTGGCTTACCGGTATTACAGAAAAAATACAGCGTACCGGAAACAAATGGCCTTATACCACAAGGCTTTGTCAGACAGCAGGATCAATCAGCTGAAAACACAGCTGAATCCCCATTTTCTTTTTAATAACCTCAATGTACTGGATCAGCTCATTGAAGAAGATAAACATAAAGCCTCTGATTTTCTGAATGAATTTGCTGAAATTTACCGATATGTATTACAGGCTTCCGATCAGAAAACAGTTCCGTTAACAGAGGAATTGGCATTTGCCGAAAAATATTTTAATCTGATCCGTTATAAATATGGGAATGCATACATGCTTAGGGTTGTGGATCATGGAAGCCGGGGAGGAGAGGTTGTTCCGTTATCTGTTCAGCTGTTGCTGGAAAATGCTGTTCAGCATAATCTGGGAACTACAGCAGATCCCGTTCAGATCGTGATTAATACAGATGAAAAAATAACGGTAACCAATACAAGAGTTCCCAAAAGAAATCATAAAAAGACATCAGGAAGAGCCCTGAATAACCTCAGAGAGCAATATGCCCTGCTCACCAGTCAACAGGTGGAAATTGTAAAGACCGAAACAGAGTTCACCGTAATCATTCCCATTATTCAAGCTGAAATATGATAAAAATAGCCATCATTGAAGACGAAATTCCAGCCCGGAACAAAATAAAACGTTTTATAGCAGAACTGGAGCTGCCTGTAGAGATCACAGCAGAGATCGATACAGTGGAACAGGCTGTTGTATTCTTGAAAAATAAACAGGTTGACTTGATCTTCTCTGACATAGAACTGCTGGACGGAAATGCCTTTGAAGTTTACAAACAGGTTAATATTACCTGCCCTGTCATTTTCACCACTGCCTACGATCAGTTCTGGATGAATGCCTTTGAAACCAATGGTATCGAGTATCTTTTAAAACCTTTTACTCAGGACCGTTTCAAAAAAGCCTGGGATAAATTTTTACTGCTCAGAAATCCGGAATCGGAACCACAGCAGCTTCTTAACAGACTTCAGCAGATGCTTGGAAGCAGCTCCCATCATAAAAGCTATAAAAAGCGGTTTACCATCAACTCCCATCAGGGAATCTATTTTATCAGCACCGAAGATATTACTTTTTTTGAAGCCGAAGAAGGAATCGTTTTTGCAGCCGATTTCACCGGAAAAAAGCATCTGCTGACCGAATCAACTTTAAAGGAAATCGAAAACAATCTGAATCCTGCTGAATTTTTCAGGATCAGCCGCAGTGCACTCGTCCATAAAAAATATGTTGACAGGATAGAACGGTATAACAAAAATACACTGGCTGTTCAGGTAATAGGATATCCGGACCACCTGATCACCAGTCAGAGCACTACTGCGGCTTTCAGGAAATGGATTGAAGAATAGAGTTTATATGCCGTATCTGTCATAAAAAAGCTGCCAACAGAACCCCGTTGACAGTTTTTTGTATAATTAAAAGTAATTTTCTATTGAATCACATAGCTCAGCTTACTCAAAGTATGTGCAGAGAAATATCCTAAAGCTCCGTTGCTGATGTTGCTTGGCGGATTGGTAGGAGTTACCCCGCTGCCACCCCCTGAAATATCGAGAAGAGCACTGTAAAAGGTGAAAACATTCGTGTCGATACACTGCATTTCCACATGAATGGTATCTCCTATAGCAACTTCATGGTTATTCCCGTCCTCATCATCATTGGGAAGCATCAGAGGCCTTTGATTCGGAAGTCCGTTGTTGATGTTGTCCGAAAAAACATTCAGCGTCTTTTTAGATAAATTATTAATGGTAAAGCTGAAAAGATACCGGTTTCCCAATGCCGCGGGGTCAGTAAAAACAGGCAGAAGCGTATAGCTGGTTTTTCCTCCGAAAGCAAAAGAATCCTGCTCTAATCCGTCAAAAGGTACCGCTTCCGGCATGGTGCTCTGAGCCGTATACTGTTTTCCGTCCGTATCAATTTTAAGAGAATAGGTTCTTCCCGAAACGCCTGCAAAAGCGGCTGAGGTCTGATATCTTCCGTCCCCGATATACTGTAAGGTTTCGGTCTGCCCGGTATTGTCACTGATAACAACGTTGGCTCCGGCTACAGCAGGATACTGATTGTTCTGATTAACCGCTACGGATCGGGTTATCTTTACGAAATGAGGTCCGGGTTGGTTGGTGATATTACCTTCAATAACGATACTTCCGCTCTGATCCTCAAGATCGAGATCAATTTCCTTCTGGCAGGCGGTCAGTAAAAACAGGGATAATATAATAAAAAAAGTATTCTTCATGATTTAAAATTTGAAATTGTAAGTGATGTTCGGAACCCATCGGAATAATGAGGTCTGCATGGCACGGGTTGTTCCCGGATTGTTCGGGTTGTCTTCAAAAGTAATGGTGTAGGCATTTTCCCGGCCATAAATATTATAGATCCCGAAAGACCAAGATCCGCGGAAACGCTTGCTGGAAACCGGCTCATAAGTAGCACTCAGATCCATTCTGTGATAGGCCGGCATTCTGTCTGCATTCCTGCTGCTGTACTGAAATACTGTTTGTCCGTTCAGTTCATATTTTCCGGTTGGGAAAGTTACCGCATTGCCGGTGCTGTACAGGAACAGTCCGGAAAAAGACCATTTTTCGTTAAGCTGATACGTGGCCACTACGGAAAGATCATGGGTTTTGTCCTGTCTGGCATTATACCATTCATCATGATTGATTCCGTTGATCTTTCTTTCCGTTTTAGATAACGTGTAAGAAATCCATCCCGTCAGCTTGCCGCTTTTCTTTTTGGCGATCAGCTCCAGTCCGTAGGCTCTTCCTTTACCGAAAAGCAGCTCACTTTCGATATCTGAAGCGGTATCAAACGTGATCTGTGCACCGTTTTTATAATCAATCTGGTTCTGCATCGATTTATAATAGATCTCTGCATTCAGCTCATAATTGTTGTTATTGAAATTCCTGCTGTAGCCTACACTCACCTGGTCTGCAATTTCGGGCTTTACCGTGTAGCTGCTGCCGATCCACTGATCCGTTGGGTTTCCACTGTTGCTGTTGCTTAAGAGATGCAGGTTCTGGGTATTCCGGGAATAACCTCCCTTCACACTGCTGACTTCGTTGATGCGGTAATTGGCTGTAATACGCGGCTCAGGATTCACATAGGTCTTACCTACCTTTCCTTTTTCCAAAAACTCACTGTCTGTAAGCACTCCGTTTTCATATGTATTGAAAGTATCCCCACCCAATACACTGAATAAGGAAAGCCTTAATCCGTAATTTACGGTCAGTTTATCATTTATTTTAAAATCATCATTCACATACAGGGCATTTTCCCACGAGTATCTTTTATTTCTTGGAAAACTGCTTACACTGGTACCCGAAGCACTGCTTGGGGTAAGGGTATGATAGATCGACTGAAATCCAAAACGCACCGAATGTTTGTTTCCGGCAAACCAGGTGAAGTCCTGTTTAAGGTTCCAGTCCTGTATTTTAGAATTCAGTCCGAATTTATTGTCATTGCTCTCCAGGCTGATCTTATAATCATAATTGCTGTAGATAAAAGACGTATTGGAAAACAGCTTACTGTTGATAATGCTGTTCCATCTCAGGGTGGCGGTTGTATTTCCCCAGTCAGACGAAAACGTGTTACCGATTCCCAGCACATCCCTTCCGAAATATCCCGAAAGATAAAGACGGTTGTTCTCATTGATCTTATAATTGGCTTTAAGATTTAAATCATAGAAATAGAGCTTATTATCCTTAAAATCATCCGTCGTCTTAAGGAAGAGATCCGCATACGTTCTCCTTCCCGATACAATAAAGGATGATTTTTCCTTCTGAATAGGACCTTCCACACTTAACCGGCTGCTGATAAGCCCAATTCCCCCGTTGATGTTATAGTCCTTATTGTTTCCGTCTTTCATTTTTACATCCATTACAGAAGAAAGACGCCCGCCATATTGCGCAGGGCTGTTTCCTTTGATGATGCTTGCATCCTTCAAAGCATCACTGTTGAAGGTACTGAAAAAGCCCAGCAAATGGGAAGCATTATAAACCGGAGCTTCATCCAGCAAAATAAGATTCTGATCTGTAGCGCCACCTCTCACACTGAATCCACTGCTTCCTTCACCATTACTCTTAATGCCGGGTAATAACTGGATGGTTTTCATCACATCTTTTTCCCCGAACAGCACAGGAAGTTTTTCGATATTTTTAATGCTTAACGTTTCAGTGCCCATTTGGGCCGTAGTAAGGTTTTTATCCTTTTTAACGCCGGATATCACTACCTCATCAATACTTTTGGTATTCTCTTCCTCCTGTCTGAGCGGAAGATCCAGCTTGATATTCTGGTCGACTTTAATCTGCTGTTCAAAATCCTGATAGCCCGGATACGAAATAATAATGGTATAGCTGCCTTCCGGTAAGGATAAAGAATAAAAGCCATACTCATTGGCCGTTACATGGATCGAAGGATTCTCACTGACTTTTACGGTAACCCCGATCAGCAGTTCGCCGTTTTTCTGGTCCTTAACGGTTCCGCTTACAGAATACGTCTGCTGCGCCATCGCCAAAGTACTGAAACAGAGCGCGGCAGTAGCAGCGGTGATTTTAAAAAAGGATGTTTGCATTAGTTTATTTTAAAAAGAAGTAGACTTTTTTCAATAGAATAAAGGTTGGTTATTGCCTGATTAGTTGGTGAAACAGGAAATTAGTTACATGAATAAGCACTAATATTGAATAATAAACCGAAAAATAATATATTTCGCAGTCGCGATACTATAATTCAGATAATCAGGAAAATAAAATTTAAGATATAAATGGTTATTCAGTTTTTTCCTGAAACAGGATACTTTATTAAAATACAACTCCCGGAAAAGCCTTTAAATAAAAGAAAAAGTTATAATTTTGCCCTTATGAGAAAACTATTCTACGCATTTCTATGCTTTCCTCTTTCTCTTTTCTCACAGACGGCGGCAAAAGTAGTTGGAATTTCAGATGGTGATACCATCACCGTTTTATTAGACGGCAATATTCAGAAAAAACTTCGGCTGGCAGAAGTAGACTGCCCGGAAAATAAACAGCCGTTTGGTAAAAATGCCAAACAGTTCACCTCGGATCAGGTTTTTGCCAAGCAGATCACTTTTACAGAAACCAATACAGACCGTTACGGACGCTCTGTCGCCAAAGTATATTACGACAACGGGAAATATCTTTCCGAAGAAATCATTAAAGCCGGTTATGGATGGTGGTATTATTCCTATTCCAAAGATACTTCTCTGGGAACATTACAGGTTTCGGCAAAAGCAATGAAGTTAGGTTTATGGCAGGATAAAAAAGCCGTTTCTCCGTGGGATTACCGCAAAAAACAACGTGAAAATGCAAAGAAAAAAAGAATGCAGAATCAGACGGATAATCTATCCGGGAAAAAAATGAAAAATGCTAAACCCAAAATTTTACAAACAAAATTGTAATTAAGGATTTTCTCACAGATCGCACAAATGATTCTTCTATAGGTTTTGGCTAAAGCCGGGGATTTTTATGTATTGTTTAGGCGGACTAAAGTCCACCTCTATTGAATAATTGGATGAATGTTTTAATGAAGCAGACGAACTTTTCCTGATAATCGCACAGGTATCCGGTAAATAAATAAAAATCGTAGATTTTTTAAAGACTTTAGTGAACTTCTATGCGTAATATTTTAAACTTAAAAAAGAACTAAAGTGTCAAAAAGCTTTTCTCATAGATTGCAAAAGTCACACGAATTTTGAGGATATTTTTCGCACGCAGATTAGGCAGATCACGCAGATTCATCCGGTAATAAAAATCTTAGATTTTTAAAAACTTTAGTGAACTTCTATACACAATACATTAAACTTAGAGATTACTAAAGTGTAAAAATTCTTTTGCCCCTTTTGTGGTTAAAAGGTTTATTTATACAAAAAACTCAGAACAGCCTTTCAAAGCATGTCTGAGTTGATATTATAAAAATGATTGTTAGCCAATTAAGACTCTGTTTTCAGTAGTCCAAACTGAGATCCTGCCGGTTCCTTTCCAAAAAGACAGGAAAAAATATTCTGAAACTCGTGGATATACCGGCATTTAATAGAGTTGCCATAGATTTTCAGTCCTTCAAGGATTTTTTTTGAACTTAAATCGAAATCGTATTTAATGAAAGACTCAGGTCTTTCATACCGGATACACTGTTCCGAACTGTACGTGCGTGAAAATCCGAACTTTTCAAGCCATTCCTCTGTGATCTTAATCGGTCTGATAGAATTGGCCGGCACGGGGATACTTTGAATATCATTTTCAATTTTAACGAAATAATCATGGCCCATATCCTGAAAAATTTCAGTAATGGTGTAAATCTGATTTTTGTACTCGACTAAATTTCTGATTTTAAGATCTGCTACATTCATGATATTTTGGATTTTTGTTTAGGGTGTGTTTATTTAGAATTGCAAATATTATGCCTTGCATTGGTTTTTAAAGCATATCTTGAGTAAAGGTTTTGTTAAATTTTAATCCTGATTATTAATGATTTATTAAAAATGTGCCTGCTGGTCGGGAAAAATGGCTTTACCGAAAAATTTAAGTGTGGTAGATGTGTGGTATCTTAAATAATCGATTTGTTTGTTCCTGAAGCCAGTACCAATGAAACAGCAATAGCAAAAGTAAGGATACCGATAAATACCTCCCAGGAAAAGGAATGAAGAAGATAGCCGGTGCCGCTTCCTAAAATACTGGAACCAAAATAATAAAAAAGCCAGTAAATAGAAGTGGCAGAAGACTTCCCCTGTTGGGCACGAAGCGCAGTCATCTGGCTGGCCATGGTATGAGCGGCAAAAAAAGCAAGCGTAAACACCCCCAATCCGAAAATGACAACATAAATATTCTCGGAAAGAAGCAGTAAAGCTCCAGCCATCATAAACAGGATGGAAATTTTAAGAATCGCGGACGTTTTCAACCGTTTTGAAAGGCGGCTGGTGATCATTGTTCCGAAAACACCGAAAATGTACATCAGGAATATAAAGGCAATCACAAAATGATTCAGGAAAAAAGGCTTACCTTCCAGCCTGAAGCTCAGATAATTGTATATACTCACAAAAGCGCCCATCAGTAACGCAGCTATACCGTATAAACGAAGCATGTACGGATCGGTAAGGAACCTTTTCATTTGCTTGATCTTCAGCGAATAATCCATTTTCTGGGGATTGAAAAACTTTGATTTAGGGAAAAACTTCCAGAAAATAAGTCCGAGGAGCAGACTTTCTATTCCGATAAGAAGAACAGCATTCCGCCATCCGAATTCTCCCGCTAAAATTGTTGCCAGGATTCTTCCGCTCATTCCACCGATGGTATTTCCGCTCAGATACATGCTGATGGCAAATCCCACAACAGATGCATGAACTTCCTCTGTAAGATAGGCCAGAGCGACAGCAGAAACCCCGGAAACCACAAAACCCTTAAAAACACCGGCAGCGATAAGAAGGCTCAGGCTCGGAATCCATGCGGAAAAGATGGTCAGCAGGGCAGAGGAGATCAGTGAAAACACCATCAGGTTTTTTCTGGAATAGCTGTCTGCTTTAAAAGCAAAAAATAACAGTCCCGCAGCCATTCCTATGGTAGACGAAGAGACCAGAAGAGAACTGTCTCCGGCAGTAGTTTTGAAATACTCTGCTACCATGGGAAGCATCGGCTGAAAAAGGTAAAGCTGGGCAAATACAGAAAGTCCCGAAAAAAAGATACAAAGCTTGATATACCGGAATCGGAGGCTTCCTTTTACTGCTTTTTCAGATGGGTTCATGATCTTGTTTAAAAGTTAAAAACGCATGGTTTTTATAATAAAATAAAGAATCCTGTAAATTTCCTGATATTTTTTTGATTAAAAAAATACTTTACTCAATCAGATAAATTGTCAAAAACAATAATGATACCTATAAAATACCGTTGTATGGCCGATTATCAGGATCAAAGATCATACAGCCTTTTTCCGGATCGATGCTGATTAATGCATGGTTTCATGAACTTTAATCAACTCAGCAATATTGGTGATATCAAGTTTTTTAAAAATTCTTTTTTTGTACGTACTTACCGTAGACATCTGGATACTCAGTCTGTTTGAGATTTCCAGATTACCATATCCATTGGCCAGTAGTTTAAAAATTTCATATTCGCGTGATGAAAGCTTTTCTACAGGATTGCTCTTTTTATTCTGGATGATCAGCCCTATCAGTTCAGAAGGGTAGTGATATCCTTTCTCTATTACGGCTCTTACCGCTTCATTGATCTCTTCCTCACTGCTCTGCTTACTGAGATAGCCTTCCGCGCCTTCTCTGATGTATTGGATGGCTACATCCTTATCATGGCCGGAGAAAACAAGAATTTTTAAACTTTCCTGTATTCCTTTAAGTTCGGAAATCATCTTTTTATATTGGGTACCGGGCATATCAATATCCAGCAGAAGCAGATCATAGTGGCGTGCTGTAAGCTGTTTTTTTACCTGTTCATAGTTTTCTGCAAAATCAATTTTAAGCTTCGGATAGGCAGTCTCCAGTACCAGAGCAGTTCCGGCTCTTACGACGTAATGATCATCAGCGATTAAAATTCTTTCGTTCATATACAATTAGCTTTAATAAGAGTTGTTTTCAATGATACTTCTGTTTCCGGGGATTCCCGTTTCTGTATCGGTAGTTATTGTAGTGGTTTTTTTGATCCGGTTTATGAAGTTCTGAGCAGATAATCCCGTTAAAAATAATTTTCGGAGTATTTCCGGACCGGAAGACAAAGGAAATATACTGCTGGAAAATTTCCAGAAGTATAGAAAAGCCGTTGTCAGGTGAAGTCCGGATCAGGACGTCACTTTTTGTGACAACAGACTGTATACTGTTCAGTACAGCTCTGTTGTCTGTGGAATACTGCGTAAAAATATGACGTTGTTCATCAATACCGGGATTGATCAGAAACAATGTCGAGGCCCTCAAATACATAAATGATCTATGTTTTTCCGCGTGATTAGCACAGAAATCTGTTAATAATAGTCATTAAACTAGCCAAGGTTTTTTAAGTGTGAGAATTACTGACTGCATTTTCTTTCATAATATTTCAATTTGTGTGTGTTGTAATTAACAATATTAGTTAAACGTGTAAAAATAATAAAAATTATACTTATAAATCTATATTTTAACATGAGTTTTATCTCCCTTGAAAGGGAATAAAAATATTGGAATTTTTCGTATTAAAATTTGATGGGCTTTTATAGCATTCAGGAAACTAAAGCAGGAGAGGGATTTTCATACTTGTAGTAATAATTGTACACAAGAACTCCTTTTGTTCTATGCAAATATCTTGTATTCACCGGTGGCTGATTGTAATTTTGCAGCATAGTTTTCATCCTATTGAATTGAGGCTTTCTGAACATAGTAAATAACAGATTCTAAAAACACAATCAAATTTCCGCCTCGGTAATACAAGAGGTTCCTTCCATACAGAGGGAACCTCCTTTAGTTTAGATTAAAAAAATCCCCACAGATTCTACAGTTTTACAGATGTTTGTGTATATTTTCTCCAGCATTTTATAGATGGAGTTGTATGCTTATCCATACGCTTCGGCGAATCAACGGAGTTGATTCTTTGCTTTGCTCCCTAAAATCAACAGTGCTGTTTGCGTGGTAAAACATCATCAGCACATCATACCTTCCGGATTTCCGAAAAGTTCACCATGTTTTTTTTATGCTTATCTTTAAATTTATAGATCAATTTGATTTGAATATAACTGATGAATAAAAAAATGAAAAGAAGTGAAGAAATTACCCGCCAGTATTTTGCCTTTCTCGATAAACATATCCGTGATGTTATTTCCGGTGATACTGCGGAATTTATGGAGCTGAATGAAATTGCAGGAGAGCTGGCAGTTTCCCATCAGCACCTTACAGACACCATTAAAAAAGAAAAAGGAAAACATCCCTGTCACTTTTATGATGAAAAGATTATTGAAGAAGCCAAAATAATGCTTTCAGATGCCGATAAATCTATTGCTGAAATTGCCAGAATCCTAACCTATGATCCATCAAATTTTTCTAAATTCTTCAAAAAACTAACCGGAATTACACCCGGTGATTTTAGAAAAAAACAGTGATCAGAATTTAAAAAATCAATCATTATTTGATCTTTTTAAATCCGGAACTGCTTTATCCATCAGACTTTTCTGTCTTTTTTCATCCTTTAGAGAAAAAAATATCAAAAAATAATGTTTTATAAATGAGGCGATTGTGTGGAATAATTGCCTTTTTTGTGATTTATTTATTGATAATATTTTATGGTTGTGTTTTTTTTGTTAATTTAGGTTTTATAAAAACTACAAAAAACCATTAAAAACTTATAGTGAATTATTGGTAAGCGAAATGATTTGACGGTCAGGTGTTAAACTGAAATTTTAATCAGGTTGATGATTTTAATTTAAAATTAAATTTTAACATTCTTTATAAATCATATATTTGTCTATTCAAACAACTAATCATTATACAAACAACATTAAAGGATGAGTATCAATTTTACAACAGCAACATTCAGGGATTTTGAAAATATTCCTGATTACGATATGGCGCAGAGAGCAGAAATTTTTTATGAATTTCTGGACTATATGAAATCCAACGGCCATATGAACTACAGATTGAAAAATAATTCAGGGTGCAACTCTGTGATGAATGTAGATATAGAAAATACGCAGAATGATTATGTAAGCTTTGTTTCCAACGATTATCTGGGCTTTACCCAGCATCCGAAAGTGAAACAGGCTGCCATTGAGGGAATTCAGAAATATGGAACAGGGGCAGGAGCGTCACCGCTTATCGGAGGACATTTTGTGTTTCATGATGATCTGGAGAAAAAAATTTCGTCATTCTTTGGAAGAAAACAGGAGGAAGCGGTAATTTTTACAACCGGATATACGGCAAACAGTGCTACGCTGCAGATTTTACTGCAAAAAGAAGATATCGCTATTATAGACATGGCAGTACACGCAAGTGTGCATGAAGGATGTGTTTTTACCAATACAAAAACATTTCCTCATAACAACCTTGAAGCTTTGGAACACATTTTGAAGACCTCAGAAGATAAGTTCCGTACCAAGCTGGTCATTATAGACGGTATCTATTCTCAGGATGGTGATGTTTCTCCGTTGAAAGAGATCTATAATCTGGTGAAGAAATATAATGCATATCTGATGGTAGATGATGCTCATGGAGTAGGTATTTTAGGAGAAACCGGAAGAGGAGCGTTGGAAGAAGCTGACTTAATGGATAAAGTAGATTTTATTACCGGAACTTTTAGTAAAACGTTTGGTAATGTAGGGGGATATGTGATTTGCGACAAAAAAATGGCAGCCTTCATAAGGTTCCAGTCCCGTCAGCAGATATTTTCAGCTACCGCGCCGCCATCGATCACCGGGATTATTAAAGCTATTGAGCTGATTGATGAAGAGCCTACGTGGCGTATGAAGCTTTGGGAAAATATAAATTATTTTAAAAAAGGATTAAATGATATAGGATTGGATACAGGAAATACCTGCTCTGCCATCGTTCCGGTAAAAATTGGAGACCCTAATGTAACCGGTGATGTAGGAAAGCTTCTTATAGAACGCGGTATTTATACCAATCCCATATTATATCCCGCTGTAGCGAGAAAAGATGCAAGGATCAGAATGGCTGTAATGGCTACTCATGAAAGAAAACATCTTGATAAAACGCTCAATGCATTTGAAGATATTAATAATAAATTGCATATTGCAAAAAAATTGAATAACAACCATGCCTAGGAAAGTTGTACAAGGTCCTATCAGAGATAAGGAGAAGACTAAACAGAAACTGCTGGCCGCAGTTGGAAAAATTTTAAGAGTAAAAGGTTACTCTGGCCTGAAAGTGAGTAAAATAGCTGCAGTAGCCGGCTATGATAAAAAATTAATCTACGAGTACTTCGGAAGTACGGATAAACTGATTGATGAGTATATCAAATCACAGGACTACTGGAGTAATAACCTTGCGGGAGTCGGTGAAAGTGATTTTTCAGACGGGGGTAAAGAGCTGTCTAAAATGGCTTTGATCAATCAGTTTGAAAGCTTGAAGAAAAATAAGGAGCTTCAGAAAATTATCCTTTGGGAACTTTCTGAGCATAAACCGATCCTCAGAAAACTGGCTGATGAACGTGAAGAAATGGGAGCCGTAATGTTTAAGAATATTACAGACCCTTATTTCGGAGAAGAAAAAGCCAAAAGATTCAGAGCGATTATGGCCTTGCTTATTTCAGGAGCCTATTACCTGAATATCCATACTGCTGCTAACGGAAGTACATTCTGTGGCCTGGATATGAAGAGTGATGACGGAAGAGCCGAAATAGAAAAAGCCATTGTGGATATCGTAGATTTTGCCTACCAGAAATAATAATGAAAATCAAAAGTTTTCTGATTAGAGATGAAATGTATTTTTTGTTGATAATTTGAAAACTTTAAATTTTCAGATTAGAACTATATTTCTTATTTTTGGCCAATGGAAAACTTTATCGTATCTGCAAGAAAATATCGTCCGCAGCAGTTTGACACTGTGGTAGGGCAATCCCATATTACGGATACTTTAGAACATGCAATTGGAGAAAATCAGCTGGCTCAGGCCTTGCTTTTCTGTGGACCTCGTGGGGTGGGGAAAACTACATGTGCCAGAATCCTGGCCAGAAAGATCAACGAAAAAGACGGTTCTGTTTCAGAAGACGGCTTTGCCTATAATATCTATGAACTGGATGCTGCGTCCAACAACTCGGTGGACGATATCAGGGAGCTGATAGATCAGGTACGTTTTGCCCCTCAGGTAGGACAGTACAAAGTCTATATTATAGATGAGGTACACATGCTGTCTTCTGCAGCCTTCAATGCATTCCTTAAAACACTGGAGGAGCCGCCTGCACATGCGATCTTCATTCTGGCAACAACGGAAAAACACAAAATTATCCCAACGATTTTGTCGCGTTGTCAGATCTATGATTTTAAAAGGATCACCATCGAGGATATCCAGGGCCATTTAAGGAATATTGCTCAGAAAGAAAGCATTCAGTATGAAGATGATGCTCTATACCTGATTGCCCAGAAAGCAGATGGAGCGTTAAGAGATGCTCTTTCCATTTTCGACAGGCTTTCCACTTTTTCCCAAAAGAATATCACACTGGCGAAAGCAGCCGAGGTACTCAATATACTGGATTACGATCAGTATCTTAATATCGTGGACCTGGCCAAAGAAAATAAAATTCCGGAAGTTCTTTTTGCCTTCAATGAAATTGTAAAAAGAGGCTTCGATCCTCATATCTTTATCGCCGGGCTCGGAAATCACTTCAGAGATCTGATGATGGCGCAGAATGCAGCCACCATTGAACTTATTGAAGTAGGAGAGCGGACGAAGGCTAAATTTGTGGAGCAGAGCCAGAAATGGAATGCCCAGCAGCTGATCGACGGTGTTGAAATCTGCAACCATGCGGATATTAATTATAAAAACTCCAAAAATCCAAGACTTACAGTAGAAATTGCACTGATGCAGCTGGCCTCTCTGACCGCTGGTTCAGGCGATACTAAAAAAAAAAGTTCCTGATATTAGCCCCGTTTCTGCATGAGAAGCAGGAAATAAAGATTCCTGAAAAAAAACCTGAGAAAAAAGAACCTGTACAAGAAACTCCTGTTCCGGTTCAGGGTGAGCAGATCCAGGAAACCACTGTAAAAACAACCAAACCTTTATCAAGATCGGGAATCACTTCCGGGTTCAGCATCAATTCTTTCCTCAACAAAGAAGAAAAAACAGTTACAGAAGAAACTGTAGCGGTGAAAGCAGATGATCTTCCTCAGAACCATTTTACAGATACCGATCTGCAAATGGAATGGAACCTTATGCTCAAACAGCTTCAGAAAAAAGACAGTTTCGTCTTCAATGCGGTAAAAACTTTCAAGCTCGTAAAATCAGGAGAAAATACCATTAAGGTACTGTATCCTTCAGACTCTGCCAAAACAGAATTCGATAAAATTGCAGGAACGTTTTTCAACCATTTTAAAACCAAGGTTCATAACCATTCCATTGAAGTAGATTACCAGAGGGACTTTGAAAATCTCAAAGTGGAGGTGGTTACCAAAAAGAAAATATTTGAAAAATTCATCGAAAAAAATCCACTTTTAAAAGATCTTGATGATTTAATGAGGTTTGATTTGACATAATTTTTATATATTTGTCAAAGATTTTTATCAAAAATAGTTTTTTGATAAAAGCAAATTCAAAGAGAAGAGCCTAAAAACAAGACATTTCAGAACCAAAAGTGGAAAAATTATTCAACTTATCTCTGTCTTTTTTTACACCCGCTGAACAGTTTTTCAACGGTTATTTTGGCTTTTCTGCTTTCTATTATAGAAATTTCAGAACCTATTACCGATTTTATTGGTATTGTTAACTGAATTTCTTTCCAAAAAATACAGGAGAATTAAAGTCCTTTTGTTTTCCTGATTCCTTAAACATATTTTGTACGGCATTTTTTGAAAAGATTTATAAAGTAAATTTTATAATGAAAGGACTATTGATGTAATTTTTAAAAAAAATATAAAACAATAAATTAAGAATATGAACTTAAAAGATTTAAAAAACGAGTGGATCAATGAGCTTTCACAGCCATTAATGATTGCCGGACCATGCAGTGCGGAAAGTGAAGCTCAGATGCTTGAGACCGCCAGAAGAATAAGAGAAACCCATGCTCAGGTTCCTGTTTTCCGGGCAGGAATCTGGAAACCGCGTACCAAGCCGAACGGTTTTGAAGGAGTAGGAGTAATCGGTCTGAACTGGCTGAAGAAAGTGAAGGAGGAATACGGATTCAAAACCGCTACGGAAGTGGCTAATGCCCACCACGTATTTGCAGCACTGGAAGCAGATGTGGATATCCTTTGGATCGGTGCGCGTTCCACGGTAAATCCTTTTACCGTACAGGAAATAGCCATGGCATTGAGAGGAACGGATAAACCTGTTTTGGTGAAAAATCCTGTTAATCCGGATCTTGCCTTGTGGATCGGAGCTCTGGAAAGACTTTTGGGGCAGGATATTAAAAACCTGGGAGTAATCCACAGAGGATTTTCAACCTACCAGAAAACAAAATACAGAAACAACCCGAACTGGCAGATTGCCCTTGATTTCAAAAGCCAGTTTCCTGATATCCCAATGCTGATTGACCCTTCTCACATCTGTGGAAACAGAACAGGTCTTGCAGATATTACCCAGGAAGCCTTCAATGTTGGATACCAGGGAGCCATTATTGAAACCCACTGTAATCCGGATGAAGCATGGAGCGATGCCTCACAGCAGATCACCCCGGAAGTGCTGGCAGAAATGCTCGGGAACTTAAAGGTAAGAAATTCAGGAATTGCAGGTTTCGATAACGAAATGGGAAGACACAGGACGCTGATCTCAGATCTTGATTTCCAGCTGATCGAGCTTCTTTCTCAAAGAATGAAGATCTCTGAAAAGATCGGGAAACTTAAAAAAGAGAATGACATTGCTATTTTTCAGCCGGAAAGATGGAAAGTTATTACAGAATATGCTACCCAGAAAGCAAGAGAAACCGGAATGTCTCAGGATTTCATCGAGAAAGTTTTTAAAGCTATTCACGAAGAATCTATTGAAGTACAGAACAATATCATGATCGACAGAGAGTAGATCTCATTAGCAGTTGGTCTTTGTTAGGGCTTGGAGTGCAGAACATGGGAAAAGAAAAGTTTTCATCAACCTAAATTCTGTGTCTAAGCCCTAATTCCTTATATTTGCATCCAGTATTATCTATGAAAGGAAAAATCATTAAATCAACAGGCAGCTGGTACCAGGTTTTGGAAATCGAAACAGGAAAAATTTTCGAGGCCAGAATCAGGGGGAAATTCAAACTGATTAAAACAAGGCTTACCAATCCGCTTGCTGTAGGAGATTTTGTTGAATTTCAACTGGAACAGGATGATATTGCCTGGATTACAAAAATAGAGCCCCGAAGGAACTATCTGATCCGGAAATCTGTAAACCTTTCCAAAGAAGCGCATATCATTGCCTCCAATATAGATCTGGCCTGTTTTATCTTTACATTAAAACATCCCGAAACTTCACTCGGATTCCTGGATCGGTTTCTGGCATGCTGCGAAGCCTACAATATCACTCCGTTGATTCTGTTTAACAAAATTGACGTTCTCAATGAGGATGAAATAGAACTGGTAAAGGATATTGAATTTCTGTATCAGGAGATTGGGTATGAGACCCTGGAAATTTCCTCTTATTCCAGACTGAACCTTGATGACCTTCAGGAACTTCTTAAAGATAAAACTTCTGTATTCTTCGGTCATTCAGGTTGTGGAAAATCAACATTGGTGAATGCACTTCAGCCCGGTCTTAATTTGAAAACTTCTGAAATATCAGATTCCCATCTTAAAGGTAAACATACGACCACTTTTGCACAGATGCATTTCTGGGACTTTGGCGGAAATGTTATCGATACGCCCGGTGTGCGGGAATTTGCGATGATTGACATCGAAAAAGAAGAGGTCCAGCATTATTTTCCGGAGATCTTTAAGAAAAGAGAAGAATGCAAATTCCATAACTGTCTTCACATCAACGAACCGAAATGTGCCGTGACAGCTTCCCTTGAAACCGGAGAAATCCAGCATTCCCGCTATTCCACCTATATTAAACTTATGGAAGAGGCAGAAGAAGCTGCCCAGAAGTAAACAAATCTTTGTTTTAAACCCTGTCACATGCATCATGTGCTGTCTTTTTATGCAGATTTGGCAGACTTTTAAACCCAATTGACACAAAAAAGCCGGGACGCAATTGATGTCCGAATGTTATTTATTTGTTATTTTAAAGAAAGTAACGTTCGTTTTCCATATGATTAGCTCATTTATTTCATATTGAATTCATAAACCTGGTTTTGTATTAATTTTTTTTAATAAAAAATATCAGGATTTAAAATAACTCTACTTTTTTAATGTCAGAAAATGTGACATGTCAGACCTTTTTGAAAATCACTCTGAAATTTTATTTTAAAGAGATATTTGTTTCATTCGTGGAAATTAAATGAATGAAATGGGAATATGATTTTTTAAGAGGTTTATTTTTATCATATTCGTAAAAAATGATGTTGTTTTTTGAAAATAAAAAACCCAGCCGAAGCTGGGTAAAAACTAATAACCATGAAAACTCAAATTAAACATGAGAATCGTAATAGAATTAACAATTACTGTGCCAAAGTTGATTACTCTAATTCTTAATAAACGTTATTTTTATGTTAAAAAAAATTAAAATAAAAATCAAAAGATATTTTTTGTAATTTTGCGCCATTAAAAAAATATACATTTATGTCTAACATTACATTCACTATGATTAAGCCTGATGCAGTAGCAGACGGACATATCGGTGCTATACTAGGGAAGATCGCAGAAGGAGGTTTTAAAATTAAAGCTTTAAAATTAACTCAGCTTACGGTAGCTGATGCTAAAAAGTTTTATGAAGTACACGCTGAAAGACCATTTTACGGTGAATTGGTAGAATTCATGAGTTCAGGTCCTATCGTAGCTGCTGTTCTTGAAAAAGACAATGCCGTTGAAGACTTCAGAACATTGATCGGTTCTACTAATCCTGCTGAAGCGGCAGAAGGAACGATCAGAAAAATGTTTGCAAGAAGCATCGGAGAAAATGCCGTTCATGGTTCAGATTCTAACGAGAATGCATTAATCGAAGCTCAGTTCCATTTTTCAGGAAGAGAGATTTTCTAAGAAATGCTTTATAAAATAAAAAACCAGAGAAATTCTCTGGTTTTTTTATGCCATAATGTCTGGACAGTAGGTTTTTCAGGGAACAAAATTCCTTATCCTTGCAGGGAATTTCAGTTCGTCTGCAACTTGATGTTTGATTCCCTTTATAATCCCATTTACAGGTTGCTCTCAACAGAACCCACCTTTTCGCGGTGCAGTTCAACAGGTTTGTCCAGTAAAATGGCCAGAACGGTCATCTCCGGATCGAGTCTTTCTTTCGGAATGTCAATATAAATAATCCCCGGTTTTTCACTCCAGTACAGTTTGTTATAGATCTCATGTCCCAGCAGGCTGCCTTCACCGGCAATCCGGATACGGGCAATATTATTTTTGATCCCTTTCAGGGCAACAGGTCCCGTTGGCGTTCCTTCCACAAACAGGTAAACCATTTGCCGGTCTTTTGAAAGAACACTCATTCCCGAATAATGTCCGTCGGGAAGTCCCTGGCTGGTTTCAAAAAGAGCTTCCGCATGTTTACTGATCCATTGTAGCGTTTTGGGATTGGTTTTAGGGGTTGTGGGGATCGTCATTTCAAGTCCGTCACTCGTCAGTCCGGATTCGTTCAGAATATTGTGGCCGCTGTGAAGAAGATCTGCAAGGTCATACACTGCTGCTTTTGTATTTCTGTTTTCCAGAATATCGGTAATGGAGTAGGAGTCTTTTTTAAAATCTTTCAGAAGTACAGGCTGTTCATTGAAAATAAGCTGAACCGTGGTTACATCCTGATCAAATTTTACTTTTGAGAGATCCACGGTCAGGGTTGTCTTATTATTGAAGCTAAAGTTCACAACTGAATTGTCATCTCCTACAATCCTGATGGCTGAAGGCTTGCTTTTTAAACCATACATTTTTACCAGATCCTTAGCTTCTTCCAGATAAAGGAATATTGATTTCCCATCACCGGAAACAGACGATTTTCCTTTATAATGTTCAAATGGGATTCCTTTTTCTGTTCCGTACACTGCCGTTTTATTCTTTGATGTCCATCTTCCCAGGTTTTTTAAGATCTCAACCTGTTTTTCAGGAATAGTTCCGTCGGCTTTGGGGCCGATATCCAGAAGGAGATTTCCGCCCATGCTGATGACATCGGCCAGAGTTCTCACAATCATATTCGGTGTTTTATAATGATGATCATAAGGATTGTATCCCCATGAATCATTCATTGTGTAACAGAGTTCCCAATAAGGATTTTGTGGCGGAACAACCGGAATTCCCTGTTCCGGAGTTTCATAATCACCGTGGGTATTCAGCCTGGAATTGATAATGATATCAGGATTGTATTTCTTTAAAAGAGCCAGAGTTTGCGGAGACTTCCATTCATCAGAGCTATGTTCCCAATCGCCATCAAACCAAAGAAGATCGGGCTTTTGCTGTTGAGAAAGTTCAGTTAACTGGGCTTGATAATAAGTGATGAAATTCTGCCACCGCCCGGGATCATCTTTTATTTCATAGCGCTTTTTTGTGCGGGTCATGATGTCATAATAAGGATGGCTCCAATCCGGAAGAGAAAAGTAGATCCCGGTTTTAAGTCCTGATTTTTTTAAAGCAGAAACAAAAGGAGACAAAACATCTTTCCGGGCCGGCGTGCTGCGGGGAATGGTTATCGCCTGATCTGCCCCGGAATTCCAGAGTGCAACGCCATCGTGATGCTTGGCGGTAAGCACCGAATACCGGGCTCCCGATTGCTGGATGAGACGGACCCATTCTTCAGGCTGATATCCCGAAGCTGAAAATCCGTTCAGCTGCTTCATATAATTCTCATGATTGATGTAATTATTGAAGAAAGACCACGATTCGGAAATCCCGTTCACCGAATAAATTCCCCAATGGATAAAAACACCCAGCTTGGCATTCTTGAACCATTCCATTTTTTGGGTATTGTCGGTTTTCGATTGAGCACTGATACTTCCTGTTGCTGTGATCAGCCCTGAGATCACGATTGCCGCCAGCTTCTTTTTCATTTCTCTTTTTTAGGCTAAAATAAATAAAGAAGATCTAATATTCCGGATAATCAAAAAAAATAGTAAAGAATATTATAACATAGTAAATAAAATGCGATTAATTAGAAAATTCAGTATAGAAATAGTGTATTTTTACCACAGGCATACAATGGAATACTTCTTGTAAGTTTTCTGAAAAAATAGAATATGAAAATTCCAGCATTATTAATGGCGAGTTTATTGGCGGTAGGCGTTTCTGCACAAACCACAAAGCCGGTAAAAAAGATAAAAAAGCCTGTTAAGAAAATTAAAAAAGCAGAAAATCCCAAACCGGTAAAGGCTGCTGAACCTAAAGTAATCGTAAAAAAAGACACTCTTCTTAAAAGAGGAGGGTATTGCCCGGCCTGTGGTATGGGATAATATATGGAAAAACCGTTCTTAGGATTGGCAATGATGCCGGAGTCGGAATTTGTTTCCACCATTCTTCCACTGCTGAATGACCAGTCGGTGGAGGTATTGGAATGGTCCTTTGATACGGTAGATCATATACAGGAACCGGAATGGCTCAGTGATCTTTTAGATTTCTATGCTGAAAATAGCCGTCTGCTGGGACATGGCGTGTATTATTCTCTTTTTGATGCCCAATGGACTGAAAGGCAGGAAAAATGGCTGGCAAAACTCAAAAAAGAAATCCAAAACCGAAAATACAATCATATCACGGAACATTTCGGGTTTATGAATACCGAAAATTTTCATCAGGGCGTTCCTTTGCCGGTTCCGCTGAATCATAAAATACTCAGAATAGGAAAAGACAGGCTGGCCCGTCTTCAGGATGCTGCGGAAGTTCCTGTCGGGGTTGAAAATCTTGCTTTTTCTTTTTCAATAGACGATGTAAAAGAGCAGGGGGCATTTCTTGATCAGCTGGTTGAGGATATTGATGGCTTCCTGATCCTGGATCTTCATAATATATACTGCCAGTCCTGTAATTTTGAAATAGATATTCTGGATATTGTCAGTGAGTATCCATTGGAAAAAGTGAAAGAAATTCATCTTTCGGGCGGAAGCTGGCAAAACAGTGTCTACGGAAAAAAACGGATACGAAGAGATACCCATGATGATGTGATCCCTGAAGAAATATTCAGCGTATTACCTGCTGTATTGGCTCAGTGTCCGGCCTTGGAATATGTTATTATAGAAAGGCTCGGACATACTTTGCATACTGATATTGATAAAAAAGCTTTTTTTAATGACTTTATCAGAACTAAAAAAATAATTGAAGCGGCTGAGTTTTCCGGCAGGACTTCAAAAAGCCGGAACAGAAAAAATAATCATTTATCTTATAAACCTTTACAGGATGAACTGCTGCATCATGAACAGACAAAACTGACTAAGCTTTTATACGGAAATGCAGATACAGCTTCTTTTAAAGAAGAGAAATTCAGTTATTTCAACACACAGAAGTGGGACCCCGAAATGATAGAAACAGCAAAGAATATTATTAAAAAATGGAATCCCTACTGATCTCTGGTCTACTATAAATTAAAATAAATGAAAATGACAACGGTATTTTTAATAGCTGCCACCGTACTTACGGCTTTGATCGCAGGGCTTTTTTATGCTTACTCCTGTTCTGTAGTGCTGGGACTGGGGAAACTTTCAGATGCTGAGTATCTGAAATCGATGCAGAATATCAACCGGGAAATTCTTAATCCGGTATTTTTTCTGAGCTTTATGGGAACGGCCATACTGCTTCCTGTTACCACTTTCCTCTTCCGCGGGCAACAGCCTGCTTTTATATTTTTGCTTTTAGCTTCCGTAGCCTATCTCATCGGTGTTTTCGGCGTTACGGTAGCTGGAAATGTTCCGTTAAATAATCTGCTGGATCAGTTTGATATTTCAGGTTCATCCGCTGAGGCCATTAAGAAGATGCGTGAAAACTTTGAAGGCAGGTGGAATTTTTTAAACCATATCAGAGCCGTTTTTTCGGTTATAAGTATTGTTCTGGCCGTATGTGCCTGTATCTGGAATAAGGAAATATAAATAGAACGTTAGGTAAAAATACGAAGTCTAAAATTCAGTATTTCTACGGATGCGCCGTATAGGTTTTTATTTGGACCTTTACATCAACAGCAGTAAAGAATTAAGTATTAAGTTTAAGACTTACAAAAGCTAATAACCCAAGAAGTTCATATTCCAAGAGAAGAAGGCGGTCTGTACTGACTGCCTTTTTTGGTATACTACGTTGTGGTCAGATAATTTCCTACAGATCGCACGAATTACACTGATTTTTACGGATGTTTTTTCTCGCGCTGATTTTGCAGATGACGCAGATTTTTTGTTTCTAAACCTAACAGGTTTTTGAAACCTGTTAGGTTTTCTTCTCTGATTTCAGATAATAATAGTAGATTTCTAAGACTTTAGTTTACTTCTATGCATCATGCATTAAACTCAAGGTTTGCTTACGTATTCAACTTCTTTTGTGTCTGTGTAGTTAAATACAATTAAAAAGAAAAAGACAGCTCCGGAGAACTGTCTTCTATATTTCTGAGTATTTTTTTAAATTTTTAAAAGCTCAATTGTTCTTTCCGGGTTTTCTGTAGAAAAAACAGCGTTTCCGGCTACCAGAACATCAGCTCCGGCTTCAAAAAGCTTAGAAGCATTGTCAAGATTCACTCCGCCATCGATTTCAATAAGAGCTGTTGAATTATTGCTCAGGATAAGATCTTTGGTTTCTGCGATTTTCTTATAAGTGTTTTCAATGAACTTCTGTCCCCCGAATCCAGGATTTACACTCATTAAAAGAACCAGATCTACATCAGCAATGATATCTTCAAGCATCAGAACCGGCGTGGAAGGGTTTAAAACAACTCCTGCTTTTGCTCCTCTGCTCTGGATATGATGAATCGTTCTGTGAAGGTGAGTACATGCTTCGTAGTGTACAGAAACAAGATCAGCACCATGATCGATGAACTCATCCACATATTTTTCCGGTTCTACAATCATCAGATGAACATCCACAAACTTTTTAGCGTGCTGCTGGATGGTTTTCATCACTGGAAAGCCGAATGAAATGTTAGGCACAAATCTGCCGTCCATAACGTCTACGTGGAACCAGTCGGCCTGAGACCTGTTCAGCATTTCAATGTCTCTTTGCAGATTCCCGAAGTCTGCGGATAAAAGGGATGGAGCAATAAGCTTCGTTTTCATTTTTACTTTTTATACTTTTACTTAGATTTCTCTCTTTTAAAATGGATTAACAACCAGAAAATAATACAGGAAGAAACTTACCAGAAGGATAGCTTCTATGATTATTAATCTGGTATGATTAATTTTAATAATCAATAAACGGTCAATGATCAGTAGTACCAAAGGAACGATGCTGAAAATGATTAACATTTCAAGGATCATATTGTATCCCGAACCCTGTTCCGGTGGATCAAACAGTTTATATACACTTAAAAAAAGGATATAAAGGAAAAAAAGACCCGTTAAAATCGATACAGGAGTTGGTCTTCGAACGATATGATAAAAGATGTTTGCCATTTTAATGATATTTCAGTTTCATCTCCGGCGTGATTTTCAGAAGGGTTTCATAGATCAGCCTGATGACATTCCCTGCATCTTCCTTGGAAACCATTTCCACTGTTGTATGCATATAGCGCAAAGGTAAGGAAATTAATGCACTTGGTACCCCGCCGTTGGAATGGGCAAAAGCATCCGTATCGGTTCCGGTAGCTCTGCTGGCAGCAGCTCTCTGGAAAGGGATCTTTTTATTTTTGGCCGTATCGATGATCAGTTCCCTGATGGTATGATGAATGCTCGGAGCAAAGAATACTACAGGTCCTGCCCCGCATTTCTGGTCACCTTCTTTCTTTTTCTCAATCATCGGCGTGGTGGTATCGTGGGTAACGTCTGTTACAATGGCAATATTCGGCTTAATGGTGTCTGCGATCATATCTGCTCCGTAAAGACCAACCTCTTCCTGTACGGAATTGGTGATGTACAGCCCGAAAGGAAGTGTTTTTTTATTCTCTTTTAAAAGTCGCGCCACTTCAGCAATCATAAAACCTCCGATTCTGTTGTCCAGGGCTCTGCATACAAAATAACGGTCGTTCATTTCAAAGAATTCATCAGGATAGGTAATCATGCATCCTACATAAATTCCCATGTCCTCAACTTCTTTTTTGGTGACCGCACCGCAATCGATAAAGATATTCTCAATTTTAGGAGTCGGCTCATTCTGGTTGGTTCTCGTGTGGATGGCCGGCCATCCGAAAACACCTTTTACAATTCCTTTTTCTCCGTGAATATGAACTACTTTCGATGGGGCGATCGTCTGATCAGAACCTCCGTTCCGGATCACGTAGATCAATCCGTCATCCGTAATATAATTCACGTACCAGGAGATTTCATCGGCATGAGCCTCAATAACTACTTTAAATTCCGCTTCCGGATTAATGATCCCATAGCAGGTTCCGTAATGATCCACTTCAATCTTATCTACATAAGGCCTGATATAATCCATCCAGATTTCCTGTCCTTTGTGTTCATAACCGGTTGGTGATGATGTATTTAAATATTTTTCTAAAAATTTTACAGATTTCTTTTCAAATTTCATAAAAAGGAATGATTTTTGCGTTCAATTTTTGTTCTTATAAGTGTAAAAATAATGAATTTTAGCAAGATTATCTGCCTTTTGATCCTCTTTTTTGGAGTTAACGTTTTTGGCCAGAAAGATTCTATCGTTGCGAAACCGCTCAGCCAGTATCCGCCTGAGTCTTTAAAAGTGGATGAATTCGGTAATAAATATTATTACGATGAACGGCAGAAAGTAAAAGTATATGAAATCAACGGCGAACCTGTTGTCGAGCTTGATGAGCTGGTTTTGGTAAATAAGCCGAGATTTAATAATCAGCTGGATAAAAACTATTATTATTTCCTTAATAAGAAACTGTACAGGGTATATCCTCTTTTTGTAACCGCTTTGCAGCAGTACAGAGATATCCAGGCTGATATGAATGACATGGACAGCAAGGCCAAAAGAAAATTTGTAAGAGAAAGACAAAATATGCTTGCCGATCAATATGAAAAACAGCTGAGAGATCTTACCACTACAGAAGGGCAGGTCTTTGCAAAGCTGATGAACAGGGCAACAGGTAAAAATGTCTACGAGATCATTAAAGAGCTCAGAGGAGGTTTCAGTGCGTTCTGGTGGAATATCAAAGGGAAAATGGCTGATATTGATTTAAAAGACCGTTATGATCCTCATAAAAACAGAACCGATGAATTTGTAGAATCGCTGCTTCAGTCCAACTGGAACTCAGGCTATCTGCAGCCTTATCCGGGAGCCACTGATTTTAAGGTTAAAAAATAATAGAAATTCCTGTAAGCTTAACTTACAGGAATTTCTCTTTTAATTTATCGAATACAATCCGGTCTATCGGCAGGGTAAAAGGGTTGTCCGGCTGGCTGATATCAATCCATTCGGTTCTTTCAATGCAGGGGTCCAGAATAAGAAAATCTTCTTCAGTCGTGATATTCACCAGATAATAGATGGTAAGAAGCTGTTCATTATCTCTGAAACGGGAAACCAGAAAATTTTCCTGGGTATATAAATGTTCTACGACTTCTATTTTTACATTCAGTTCTTCATCAAATTCGCGGTGGAGACATTCCAGAACTCCTTCGCCAAACTCCAGTCCGCCACCCGGAAATTTCATTAAAGGTTCACCGGCATACTCTTCAAATAAAGTCAGTACTTTTTTATCTTTTACAGCACAGGCATATACTCTAATGTTGATCTTGTCAATCATATATATTGTTTTGTATAGCTAATGTAAGGATTTTTAACGAAGCAGAAAAGGCAAAACAGGCTAAGGAAGCGCTCCTGATTTCATGATCTGATTTTTATTCCTTATTAATAGGTATGTATTTTAAGGAGGTTGGATGATGGATGCGGGGTGATGGGTGTTTTGGCAGTCATATAAAGATAAATGTGTTTGTATTAATTTAATCCTTGTTACTAATGATAGCCGGAAAGTTCCTCCAGCTTGAATCCTTTCCCTATAACTTTATAGCATTGATCATTTCTCTTTTCCCCGGAGGTCCCTGTTTTTTTTCAACCTTAAAGTTGAGTTCCTGAAGAATTCTTCTCACGCTTCCTTTGGAGGAATAGGTTGTTAATAATCCGTTAACGGCCATTTTGTCTGAAACCATTTCAAACAGGGGCTTTTCCCAAAGGTCGGGTTGTACTCTTGCTCCAAAACAGTCGAAATAAACAAGGTTGATTTTGGGAAGTTCCGTGTCTTTCAGATCAAAAAAGTCACATTCTATCTTTTTTAAGTTGAAACCACTAATGATTTCCACTGACTTTTCCCAGTCTGCCAGATGAATTTTCTGATAAATATTTTTAAACTCAGGGTTATCAAAAAGTTCAAAATACGCCAAATCGTTCACTTCGGTTTCATTTATGGGGTATTTTTCAAGCGAAAAATAATTAATGACATGATTTTTGTCAGTTTTTAAATATTCATTAATTGTCACTAAAACATTCAAACCTGTTCCAAAACCGAGTTCTAAAATATTAATTTCATAATCATTTATCAAATTTAGTCCATTTTTGATAAACACATGTTCGGCTTCCTGAAGGGCCCCGTGATGAGAATGATAGTTTTCATTTAAATCATTGATAAACAATGTTTTACTTCCGTCTTTGGTCGTCTTAATCTCTCTTTTCAAGCTATTTTTTTGTCAAATTTACTCTAAAATTTTTATATTTAGAAAATTATGTTAAATTTGTAGAACATCGTAAAAATTTTTAAAAATGATAATTCAAAAAACTGAAAACTCCAGAATTTCTACATTCGACCCGAACAATTTTTCATTTGGAAGTACTTTTATCGATCATATGATCATTTGCGAGTATGAAAACGGAAAATGGGGTGATGTAAAATTAGTTCCTTACGGTCCGATTCCATTTACACCTGCTATGATGGGAGTAAACTATGGACAAGCTTGTTTTGAAGGGATGAAAGCGTACAAAGACAAAGATGGGCAGGTTTTCCTTTTCAGGCCTGAAAAGAATTTTGAACGTATCAACAAATCAGCAAAGCGTCTTGCAATGCCAGAAGTAACTGAAGAAATGTTTTTAGACGGGTTAAAAGCATTGGTAGATATCGACAGGGAATGGATTCCGCAGGGAGAAGGAATGTCTTTATACATCAGACCTTTGATTTTTGCTACGGAAGAAGCTTTAAAAGCGAGAGTGGCCAATAAATATATGTTCGCCATCGTTGCTACACCGGCAAAAAGCTATTATGCAGAGCCTGTTTCCGTAAAAATCTCTGATCACTATTCAAGAGCAGCCAACGGAGGAGTAGGTTCCGCTAAGGCAGCAGGAAATTATGCTGCGTCTTTCTATCCTACACAGCTTGCTATTGAAGAAGGCTATGAGCAGATCATCTGGACTGATGATGCTACCCACGAGTATTTCGAAGAAAGTGGTACCATGAACGTTTTTGTAAGAATCAACGATACCATCTATACACCGCCAACTTCTGAAAAGATTCTTGACGGAGTTACAAGAGACAGCTTCATTCAGCTTGCCAAGAAAAGAGGAATTGAAGTGAAAGTTGAGCCAATCGCTGTAAAAACTGTAGTTGAAGCTCAGAAAAACGGGACATTAAAAGAAGTTTGGGGCGTAGGAACAGCAGTCGTAACTACGGTATTCCAGGCTTTAGGATATAACGGAGAAAAACTTGAACTTCCGAAATTATCTGATGAAGAAAGCTATGCCGCGATCCTTAAAAAAGATCTTGTAGACCTTCAAAACAACCTGTCTGAAGATCCGTTCGGATGGAGAGTAGTGGTAGACCATGCTTTGGAAACAGTTTAATCAAAACAAACTAATCATCATAAAAAAAGCCGGAATTTTCCGGCTTTTTTGCTTGGTTACAGCGATTTCTGGTTAATCTGTTTAAACTTATCCGGAGGGTAATGGAAGCAAAATGATTTTTCATAATGGTAACTCGTATTTCTATCTGTACATTTCTTCATCAAGTTTTGTAATTGAATTTTGAAATGTGTATTTTCGCAACAGTTTATGAGAAAATTACTCTTCATATCAGCAATCAGCCTGTTGAGCTGTAACCGGAATGCGCAGACGGCTCATCCGCCGGTGGGAGGCGTGCTGAGCCAGAAGGATCTGGATGTTTCCAAAAACAGGATGAAAAACCTGAATACCATCGAAAGAGGGCAGATTCAGGACTGGATCAGTAATCAGTCTGTGAAATATTATCCTACACAGCTTAATTACTGGGTAACGGTAGAGGGTTTTGATCAGAGAGAAAAAAGAGCGGATGAAACGTCCATTTCTTATTCTTATGATCTGTATGATTTCGATCAGACTAAGATCTATGACGAGCCTTTCGTAAGGAGAGATGCTAGATTCGGGCATTTTGATGAACTGAAAGCGGTAGAGAATGCTTTGCGTTTTATGCATGATGGAGAGGAGGTAACGCTTTTGGTACCATCTTCACTGGCTTACGGAACCTTTGGAGATGAAAAGAAAATAGATAACGATATACCATTAATCATCAAATTAAAAGCGCTATAAATAATGAAATTGTTTAACAAGAATATAATTCTGGCAGCGGCAAGTGTTTCGCTGATGAGTTGTACCCCAATTTATAAAAAAATGAACGTAGACAAAGAAACTTTCGAAGGTCTTCATAACGGACTTTACGCAAATCTTCAGACTTCCAAAGGGAATTTGATTGTGAAGTTTGAAGACAAAAAGGCACCTGTAACTGTGGCTAACTTTATCGGGCTTGCAGAAGGTAAAATCGACAACAAAGCTAAGGCTAAAGGAGTTCCTTATTATGACGGAACGATCTTTCACAGAGTGATCAAAGATTTCATGATCCAGGGAGGTGATCCTCAGGGAACAGGAATGGGAGATCCGGGCTATAAATTTGATGACGAGAGAAATGACCTTAAACACACCGGAAAAGGGATTCTTTCTATGGCGAATTCAGGGCCTAACTCAAATGGTTCTCAGTTCTTTATTACTGAAGTGGCTACTCCGTGGTTAGATGGTAGACACACCATCTTTGGGAAAGTTGTAAAAGGTGAAGATGTAATTGATGCGATTGCCAACGTTGAGAAAGGAGCTCAGGATAAGCCTAAAACAGATATCGTATTAGAAAAAGTTTCCGTATTCAGCAAAGGGGACGAATATAAAAACTACGATGCTGCAAAAACTTTCAACGAAGGAAAAGCTAAGATCGCTGAAAACAACAAAGCTTTCATTGCTAAAGAAGAAGCTGAAAAAAAGAAAAAAGAAGAGGAATTCAAAGCTAATCAGGAGAAAATGCTGGAAAACCTGAAAGCAGGAATGCAGAAAACGGAATCTGGTCTTTACTATAAAATCACGAAAACTGCTGATGGTAAAGCTCCGAAGGCAGGTGACAACGTATCTGTACACTATGCCGGAAAATTAGTGGATGGTACAGAATTCGATTCTTCGTTCAAGAGAAACGAACCTATTGAAATTCCAATTGGAATGGGAAGAGTGATCAAAGGATGGGATGAGGGAATCCTGTTGCTTAAAGAAGGAGAAGCCGCTACTTTACTGATCCCGCCTGCAATGGGTTACGGAGAAAGAGGAGCCGGAGGGGTTATCCCGCCAAATGCATGGTTGATCTTTGATGTTGAGCTTGTAAAAGTAAAATAATTGAATACTTTATCATAGAAAAGCCGTCCGGAAGGATGGCTTTTTTGTTTCCCGGATGAGCCGTATTTGCAAAAAAACATTATTTTCGTGGGTAAAATCTATACATGAAAAAAATCCTATATACTGTTCTGCTACTTTCCGGAATAACCGTTTCCGGACAGGGAAAGAAATTCTTTGAAAGTGGGGACGTAAGGCTGCAATCACTGGTAGAAAAGATCAATATGAAATATACCTATGATCTCCCTTTTGTGCAGGTAATGATCAATGGGAAGCCGTATAATTTTCTGTTTGACACCGGAGCGCCTACCGTAATTTCTTCCGCAGTTTATAAAGAACTGGGATTGCAGAAAAAACACAGCAGTAGTGTAAAGGATTCACAAAAGAATAAGCAGGAACAGATTTTTACAATTCTGCCGGAGATGACTGTAGATAAGGCAGTTTTTAAAAATGTGGGAGCTATTGTGATGGATTTCGGAACCTCTGAGTTTGGCTGTTTTAAAATGGATGGTATTCTGGGGGCAAACCAGATGGCAAAACTGGTCTGGAGAGTAGATTATAACGGGAATTCACTGGAAGCGGCAAAGAACCTGTCCCAGTTTGATTTGTCCGGTTATGATATTGTCATCCCTTTTGATCCTGAAACCCAGAAGACGCCGGTTATCAAAACTAAAATTTTAGATAAAAATACAAAACTGACTTTTGATACCGGATTTTCAGGAAGGCTGAAAATAGGAGAGAGCCATTATGATGAAAAAAAAGCCGGCCCGGGTATCGAGGTTTACGGAACCAATTCCGTAGGGGCTTATGGTGCCGGAAAGCCTATGCCCGGACATATTTTCAGGATCCCTGAGCTGGCGCTGGGAAACAAAACCTTCGCCAATGAAATCATCAGTACGGGAAGTTCCAATCTGATCGGGAATGAATTTTTTAAAGATTTTATTTTTATCCTCGACTGGTCAGAAAGTAAGATCTATATGAAACGCATTAAAAATGAACCGGTCAAACTGGAATCTTTCGGTTTTGGATACCGTTTTATTGATGCGAAACCTACCGTAGCTTTTGTCTTTCAGGAAGAAAATTTTCCGTTAAAAATCGGGGATTCTATTATCAGTATCAATGATATAGCGCTTGATCATCTTAATCAGGAAAATGCCTGTCATTACTTCCTTAACCGGGTGGAAAAAGGTCAGAATACCATTAACCTGAAGATCAGCAGAGAAGGAAAAATGATGGAGATGAAACTGGAGAAAAAGGAGTACTTGAAAGGGTGAGTTGCGGATTGGATGCTGGGTGATGGAAGTTTCAGGGCCGGGAAAAAGAGGAATGCAACGCAGAGGATTGAAGGTGAACATATTGGTTTGGATTAACTGAATTTTGTAATCAGTTTCCAGCTTTTACACTTTATTCCAATGAAATTCGTTTTGAATTAATGCAGTTAAAAAAATAAAAACCCCGCTCAAACCAGATTGAACGGGGTTTTTAGTAAAATAAGAATTAAAGTTACAGATTTCTGCCCTTGTTCATTCTTGACGTATTTATTTTTCCGGTCAGGGAACTGATAAATACAATTCCGAAGCCCAGATAAGCCGCAAATGCGGTAAGATAAACAATTAAGCTGTTAAAGCTTGGGTTGGCAGCATAAATCACTACCGAAAAAACGGCAAAGCTCAAAAGAAGCACAAGGCTCCAGATGTGCATTTTTGCAGCATCTTCATTTCTCTTAAAAATCATTTCAAAAAAATCTCTCATCATTAATCACTTTTTAAGGGTTATACATCTTTTTTCCGTTCTTCCATAGAACGGTCCGGAAACTATTTCCGTTTATCAACCAATGGGATATGGATCATGGTGAACCAGGCTAAGGTCGTGATCTCACAGGCCATTGATCATTTCGTACCCTGGATAGCTAGTGCTTCCCGGGTTTGTTGTTAAAAGCAATATTGAATCAGTATGGTGATTCATGAGCTTTATGATACCGTATACAGCATGCATCGTAGTGGAATTGATATCAGATATCTTTTCCTGCGCATACGGCATCTAAAGAAAAAGGATCATATAAAAATATGGGAACCGCCTTAATCCGGCTCAGCGGAAACTGAAAATCCGCAGAAAACCTTTTTCATCAATGTGCTTTTAATAATTTTTTTTCAAAGTGTTTAGTAGCTAATTTCATGCCAAAGTGAGTTTTATTTGAAAATAAATTTAAACAGGCGCTAAATCTCAGAATTTTAATCTGTGAAATTTGTGAGATCTGTGGGAAACCCTTTAAAACATTGGTATAAACTGCTTTACCTATAAGAACCAAAAATAAAAAATGCGTTCAGACAAACCAGAGGCCTGCCTGAACGCAAATTATCTGAAACTGTATTTTTACCAGTTCTTATCAATCATATAAATAAGCTGTGTCATCGCTGCAGCCCCTAAAAGAAGCTCTCTTCTGTTGACTTTTTCAAAAGTATCTTCTTCGGTATGATGAATATCAAAGTACCTTTGGGAATCCGGCACAAGCTCTGCTGTGGGAATTCCCATCTGCTGAAGCGGTGAAATGTCTGCACCGGAATATACCCCTTCAAAATTATAGACGCCATAAGGGAAGAATAATCCTGCCCAGCTCTTGATCTGGTTTCTTTTGGTATTGTCCATTTCCAAAGCAATTCCTCTGGGTGCAAAACCGCCGGCATCAGATTCTATGGCAAAAAGATGTTTTTCGTTTTTCTCTTTTACAATTTTTCCATACTGAAGACCACCTTTTAAGCCGTTTTCTTCGTTGGCAAAACATACCACCCTGATCGTATGATTGTTTTGAATCCCCAGTTTTTTGAAAGTTCTCAGGACTTCGATACTCTGTACAATTCCGGCACCATCGTCGTGAGCACCTTCACCAACGTCCCAGGAATCAAGGTGTCCGCCGACAACAATGACGCTGTTATCCTTTTTACCGGTAATTTCACCAATAACGGAGTGGGAGAGTTTTTCTCCTTTCATTCCGCAGTTGGAATTAAGTTTGGCAGTTACTTTCTGTTTTTTCAATAAAGCTTCCAGTTCATCGGCGGTTGTATTTCCGATAGCGGTGGCCGGAACTTTGGTGATCTTGTCTTCATAACGCATCGCACCCGTATGAGGCACGTCATCAAATGCAGAAGACAGAGATCGGATAATAGCAAATTTCCCGCCTTTTTTGGCCGTTAATGAGGCTGCGGTTACCCTGTATTTGGCGGCATCACCATATCCTCTGAAGGTTTCCACGAAAGACTGGCTGAAAGGATAATTAAAAAATACGATCTTGTCTTTCACCTGGTCAGCAGAAAGTTTGTCATATTCTTCCATGGATTTTACCATAATAATTTCTCCTGAAACGTCTTTTCCATTGGTTCCTTCAGAATTTCCCAGAGAAAGCATTTTCAGGCTTTCCCATTTTCCGTCTGCCGTTCTGATCCTAAGGGATTCTTTACCTCTTTCCCATACGGGAACCATCACTTCCTGAAGCCATACTTTGTCGGCTCCCGCTTCACGGAGTTTCTGTTCAGCCCATTTTACGGACTTTTCATAGGACGGGGAACCGCTTAAACGGTGTCCGATATTTTTAGTTAAATCTCTCAGTTCTTCGTATCCTTTTCCATGATTGAGAATCTCTGTGGAAATCTTGCTGAACTGCAGGGAATCTTCTTTAGCCTGTCCGTAAACAGCCATTCCAAAAAGGAGTAATGATGTTCCTATTATTTTTTTCATTTTACCAGTTTTTGTCGATCATATAAATAAGCTGGGTCATCACCGTGGCTCCCAGGAGAAGCTCTCTGCGGTTGACCTTTTCAAAAGTATCTTCTTCTGTATGGTGAATATCGAAATAGCGCTGTGGATCAGGAACCAGCTCTGCTGTGGGAACACCCGCCTCATGAAGGGGAGCGATATCCGATCCGGAGTATTTACCTTCAAAATTGTAAACGCCATAAGGAAGGAAAAGGGGAAGCCAGCTTTTGATCTGGTTTCTTTCCTGATCGTTCATTTCCAGAGAAATTCCACGGGGAGAATACCCTCCGGCATCAGATTCTATGGCAAAAAGGTGTTTCTCATTATGTTCTTTTGCTGTTTTTCCATACTGCTTTCCGCCTTTGGTTCCGTTTTCTTCGTTGGCAAAGCATACAGCCCGTATGGTATGCTTGTTTTGAATTCCCAGTTTTTTGAAAGTTCTGAGAACCTCGATACTCTGTACGATTCCTGCTCCATCGTCGTGGGCGCCTTCACCTACGTCCCAGGAATCAAGATGGCCTCCGACAACAATGACACTGTTGTCTTTTTTACCGGTAATTTCACCAATTACCGAATACGAAAGTTTCTCGCCTTTCATTCCGCAGTTGGAGTTAAGTTGGGCTACAACTTTCTGTTTTTTCAATAAAGCTTCCAGTTCATCGGCGGTTGTATTTCCGATGGTGAGTGCAGGTAGCTTGGGAAGGTCGTCCTCATAGCGCATATTGCCGGTATGCGGAACATCATCAAACGCAGAAGACAGGGACCTTATAATCGCAAATTTTCCGCCTTTCCCGGCCGTCAGAGATGCGGCTGTTCTCCGGTAAGCTCCTGCTTCGCGGTAGGCTGTGAAAGTCTGTACATAAGCCTGATTGAAAGGGTAGTTAAAAAATACGATTTTTCCCTTCACTTTTTCTGCGGGAAGCCTGTCATATTCTTCCAGCGATTTTACCATAATAATTTCTCCTGAAACATCTTTTCCATTAGTTCCTTCAGAGTTTCCGAGAGAAAGCATTTTCAGGCTTTTCCATTTTCCGTCTGCCGTTCTGATCCTAAGGGATTCTTTACCTCTTTCCCATACGGGAACCATCACTTCCTGAAGCCATACTTTGTCGGCTCCCGCTTCACGAAATTTCTGTTCAGCCCATTTTACGGACTTTTCATAGGACGGGGAACCGCTTAAACGGTGTCCGATATTTTTAGTTAAATCTCTCAGCTCTTCGTATCCTTTTCCATGATTGAGAATCTCTGTGGAAATTCTGCTGAACTGTAGGGAGTCTTCTTTAGACTGTCCGTAAACAGCCATGATGGGAAGCAGTAATGATAAACCGATGATTTTTTTCATTTTTACCAGTTTTTATCGATCATAAAAATCAGCTGTGTCATTGCAGTAGCTCCCAAAAGAAGCTCTCTTTTGTTTACCTTGTCAAAAGTATCGTCTACGGAATGATGGTAATCAAAATACCTTTGAGTGTCTACAACAAGTTCTGCCAGAGGGATATCCAGTTTCTTTAAAGGAGAGATGTCCTGTATGGCATACGTTTGGTCGAAGTCATAAATTCCGTAGGGAAGAAAATAATTTTTCCATTCAAAGATCTGTCTTCTTCTTTGGGGAGGCATATCCAGTGAAAACCCTCTCGGTGAATAGCCTCCGGAATCAGTTCCCAAAGCGAAAATATGCTTTTCCTCCTTCTTTTTTACATAAGAAGCATACATATCTCTTCCCTGGCCGCCATTTTCACTGTTGGCATACAAAACCACTCTTATTGTGTGATTGTTGGCGATGTCCAAAGCTTTTAACGTTCTCAGTACCTCAATACACTGTACCACGCCGGAACCATCATCATGGGCTCCTTCCGCAAAGTCCCAGGAATCGAGCTGGGCTCCGAGAACAATCACTTTGGAATCCTTTTTTCCTGGAATTTCCGCAATAATATTCTGATTAACCGCTTCACCTTTTGACTCGGCAGTCATATTCAGTTTGGCGGTGACTTTCTGCTTTTTTAACAGTTTTTCCAGCTCATCTGCAGATTTTACGCCGATTGTTACCGCGGGAATCCTTGTTTTGTCATCCGGTTCATAATAGATCATTTTGGCGTGTGGAGTATCGTCAGAGGCTGTGGTGAGTGATCTGATGATCAGTCCTTTGGCTCCTCTTTTTCCGATGACAGACGCCGAAAGCAGCTTTGATTTTGCAGTGATCAGATAAGAATCCACCGTGTTGATCACTTTGGGATCAATAGGATAATTAACGAAGATGATTTTGTCTTTCAGCTGAATGGAGGTCAGGTTATTGAGTTCCGCAACATCGTTCACCAGAATGATTTCTGCCGTTAAATCTTTTCCTCCGGTTCCTTCCGAGTTTCCGAAAGAAAGCATTCTGATGTTTTTCCATTCCCCATTACCGGCTTTTATCTGTAAGGATTCTCTTCCTCTGATCCATACGGGGACTTTTACGTCCTGTTTCCATACGTTCTCAGCGCCCGCTTCCTTCAGTTTTCTTTCTGCCCATTCCGTAGCTTTTGTATATCCGGGTGTAGCACTGAAACGGGGTCCGATGCCTTTCGTCAGTTCTGCAAGATTTTCATAAGCGGTACCGTTGATCATGATCTCATCTGAAATCTTTTTAAATTCGTCGTGATAATTGAATTTTGCAGTAGTCGTTTTTTTAACCGTTTTTTTATGTGGTTTTTGTTGAGAAAATAAAAATCCACTCAAAAAGAGTGGAAGTATAATGAAGATTTTTTTCATTTTTTATTTACCTTTCTTTTTCCGATGCTAAAAGTAGGGAAAAAATAGGAATTTATTAAGGTTTCATATCATACATTAGCAGCGCTGTAATCAATTTTGGCTCAATGAATGTACATTTTGGAGGCATACTGAGTTTCAGGTCTGAAATTTTAATCATATCATTGAAACTTACAGGATAAATCCCGAATCCCACTTTGCCTTCGCCGCTTTCTACTTTTTCTTTTAAAATATTGATTCCCTCAATGTTGGAAGTTCCTTTTATATAGGTGATCTTGTCTGAGCTGTCCGGATCTTCTATTTTCAGGATGTTTTTGAAGATATATTTATCCAGCAGATGGTGGTCCAGATTGTCAAGGGACATTTCTTTTGACCGCAGGTCGTGTTTTACATGAAGGGAGTAGAATTTACCATCCAGGTACATCGAAATATGGAATTTCTGTGAAGGGAAATAAGACGTTTCTCCTTTCTCATGAATCAGGAAATACTGTTCCAGCGCTTTCAGGAATTCTTCATTAGAAAGCCCGTTCAGGTCTGAAAGAATTCTGTTGTAATCATGAATTTTGATGGATTGGTTGGAAACAATAAAGCTGTATACGAAATTATATGCCTCGGTTCCGTTGTGCTTTTTGTTCTTTTCCTTATGATGTCTGGCATTCAGAGCGGTAGAGCCAATCCTGTGGTGGCCGTCCGCAATATAGAATGAATCGATCTGATCAATCACTTCTTTGAACTGCTGAAGTTTCAGACGGTTATCTATTCTCCATATCTTATGTCTGATCCCAATGGAATCCACATGATTAAAGATAGGAACGTTCTTCTCCTCATGATTCATCAGGAGCTCGATCTTGGAGTTGGAAGGGTAGGTAAGCAATACAGGTTCTGCCTGCAGGTTTACTTTTTCCAGGTAATGGGCTAATTTTTCTTTTTTCTGGGGAATGGTACTTTCATGTCTTTTGATCTTTCCGTTCCAGAAATCTTCTATGCTGGCCAATCCCAGCAGGCCTCTGAAGATTTGCTTATTGGGATAGATCTGCTCATAAAGGTAATAGGCAGAACTGTCCTGGACCAGTTTTTTATCATCCAGAAGTTCTTCAAAGGTAGAACGGATCTTTCGTAAGTTCCGGTCGATATCTTTAGATTTACTTACAACATAAGGTTTTATCATATTGATGTAAGTATTTTCTACTTGAGCTTTCTCTGCAATTTCCTCCTGGCTGAAATTATCCAGAGGGTGGGTAGGGAAAGTGCTCTCAAAGTCTTTATGAGGTCTTATTCCGCGGAAAGGTTTGAAAACAGGCATATTTATCTTATAGTTTCTTTTTGTAGCTTAATAATTTGTTCTGCAAGTTCTGCACCGATTTTTTCCTGTGCATCCACGGTATTTCCGCCTACATGAGGGGAAAGGGATAATGCAGGATTCATCAGTAGGGGAAGTTCCGGGCTCGGTTCGTTTTCAAAAACATCCAGAGCAGCTCCGGCTACTTTTCCTGATTCGATGAAATCAATCAGTGTTACTTCATTGATCACTCCGCCTCTTGCAGTGTTGACAATGTAGACTCCGTCTTTCATTTTTTCAAACTGGGGCGTGTCTATAATGTATTCGTTCGTCTTTGGAGTATTGATGCTGATGAAATCGGTATCCTTAAGGAAAGCATCCATATCGTTGGTGGAAGTGATTTCAAAATTCAGAGTCTGTCCGTCGAAAAAGTCCAGGGTAAGCACTTTTGTTTTGGGATTTCTGGTCAGCACTTTAATGTTCATTCCCAGTGCTATCCCCATTTTCACAACTTCTTTCCCTATACTTCCGAAACCGATTACTCCCAGTGTTTTTCCGGAAAGTTCATACGCATTGCTGAATGACTTTTTCATGGCGTTGAAGTGGGTTTCCCCTTCCAGAGGCATCAGCCTATTGGATTCGTGAAGGAATCTTGCCAGGGCAAAAAAGTGTCCGAAAACAAGTTCTGCTACCGATTTTGAAGAGGCTGTCGGGGTATTGATGACTTTGATGCCTTTGCTTTTGGCATATTCTACATCAATATTATCCATTCCGATACCGCCTCGTCCGATAATCTGAAGCCCCGGGCAGGCATCAATGAGTTCCTGTCTTACTTTCGTTGCGCTTCTCACTAAAAGAACGTCCACATTATTTTCATTGATGAAATTAATAACGTGATCCTGGGCAACCCGGTTGGGCAGAACTTCTATTCCTGCTTCTCTGAGTGCCAGTTCTCCTGTTTTTGAGATTCCGTCGTTTGCTAAAACTTTCATGTGTTATTGGATTTAAAGATTGAAAAATCTAATGGTTTAAAATATTTAAATCGGGCCGCAAATTAATAAAATTAAATGAACTGCCTTAGATCTTTCAATCTTTGAATTTTTTTATACTTAAAAAATTATCTGATCGATTTCATTACATCCACCAATACCTGAACGCTTTCAATAGGTAAAGCATTGTAAAGGCTGGCTCTGTAGCCTCCCAGACTACGGTGTCCGTTCAGTCCGCTGATTCCGGCTGCTTTCCACGCGTTATCAAATTCTTCTTTTTTGCTGTCGTCCGTCAGTCTGAAAGAAACATTCATCAGGGAACGGTCTTCTTTTACACAGAATGTTTCAAACAGCGGATTGCTGTCGATTTCATCGTATAAAAGTTTGGCTTTGGCTTCATTTCTCTGCTCTGCAGCTGCAATTCCTCCGTTTCTTTCAAGATACTGAAGGGTAAGCAGAGAGGCATAAACCGGGAATACCGGTGGAGTGTTGTACATGGATTCCTTGGCAATATGCTGAGAATAATCCAGCATGGAAAGCATATTTTCTCTTCCTGTTTTTCCCAGGATATCTTTTTTGATGACCACAAGTGTTACTCCCGCAGGTCCCATATTTTTCTGGGCACCGGCATAGATCAGGTCGAATTTTGAAAAATCAAGCTGTCTTGAGAAAATATCAGAACTCATATCACATACCATCAGTGTGTCCACTTCAGGGAAAGATTTCATCTGGGTTCCGTAGATGGTATTATTGGAGGTACAATGGAAATAATCATATTCTGAACCTACTTTATAATCTTTCGGAATGTAGGAGTAATTTTCTTCTTTGGAAGAACCTACCACGTCTACCGTTCCTAGTTTTTTAGCTTCTTTAATGGCACCTGCCGCCCAGGTTCCTGTGTCCAGATAGGCTGCTTTACCATCTGTTTTCAGCAGGTTATAAGGAACCATTGCAAACTGCATGCTGGCCCCGGCTCCTAAGTAAAGAACTTCATAATCATCACCCAGGTTCATCAGTCTTTTTACAATAGCACGGGCTTCATCCATTACCGCTACAAAATCTTTGCTTCTGTGGGAAATTTCCAGGATAGAAAGTCCTATTCCGTTAAAATCCAGAATGGCCTGTGCCGATTTTTCAAATACTTCCTGAGGTAAAATACATGGTCCTGCGCTGAAATTATGCTTTTTGCTCATAGTGTTGTTTTTTGGTTGCAAGAACAGACTTGCGGTTTCATTGTTAAAATTTTACTAGATTTATTAGTTTTTATAGTAAAAAAAACCGTCTCATGGCCATGAGACGGCGTTTTTTATTCACCGTGTAAAAATGCTTTTTTATTAAGCAGGGCTTCTTCTGATTCTACATGGTCCTCATCCGGAACACAGCAGTCTACAGGGCATACCGCAGCACACTGAGGTTCTTCATGGAATCCTTTACATTCCGTACACTTATCGGTTACAATAAAATAAACGTCATCACTTACAGGTTCCTGTGGTGCATTAGCATCTACAGTAAGTCCGGAAGGCAGGGTTACAGTTCCTTGAAGAGTAGTACCTTCAGAAGCTTTCCAGTCTACGGCTCCTTCATATATTGCATTATTCGGGCATTCCGGTTCGCAGGCCCCACAGTTAATGCATTCATCAGTTATTTTAATAGCCATCGCTAATTTTTTTTAAATTTGCACAAAATTACAAAATATTCCCCAATTGTAAAGTAATTATGAATACCGAAAATCAAGTTTTAGGACTTATTAAGTTAAGTGACTATATAAAAGCGTTTCTGGCAACAGGTCAGGGTAATGAGAATGAAAGTGATGCAGAATTTGAATTATTGCTGAAAAAGTCGGAAATTGAAAATCCGTGGTTTACTGCTGATAATCAGAATTTTGCCCTTAAGGAATGGACAGAACTTCTTACAGAAAAGAATATCAATGAGTGGCTTAGCAGTTACTCTGTTTCAAAAACACCAAAAAGAGTAGGGCTTATCCTGGCCGGGAATATTCCTCTTGTAGGCTTCCATGATGTTGTTTCTGTGATCCTGAGCGGTCATATTCCGGTAATCAAACTGTCTTCAAAAGATCAATATATGATCCCGTTCCTGCTTAGAAAATGGAATGAATTTTCTGAAAGAAATGTCTTGTTTGAACTGGCAGAAAAATTGGAAAATTTTGATGCCGTCATTGCTACGGGAAGCAATAATACAGCAAGATATCTGGAATATTATTTTAAAGACCATCCAAGCATCATCCGCAAAAACAGAACATCAGTAGCGGTATTGAAAGGTGATGAAACGGATGAGGAACTGCAATTGCTGGCTGAAGATATTTTCCGTTATTTCGGACTGGGATGCAGAAATGTAACCCGGATCTTTATCCCTCAGGATTTTGTGATTGACAGGCTGTTTGAAAATTTCCTGAATTTCAAGGATATTATTCATCATCATAAATATGCCAACAATTATGACTACAACAGAGCGGTTTATCTTCTGAACCAGGAACAGTTCTGGGACAATAACTTTGTGATGCTGAAGGAAGATGAGAAGCTTTTCAGCCCTCTTTCTGTCATCAATTTCAGCCGCTATACTTCTTTGGATGATGTTAAAAATTTTATTGCCGAAAATGAGGAAAGTATACAGTGTATTGTGGCAAAGAATGATCTGGGTCTGGATTCTGTTTCGTTTGGTGAAGCACAGCATCCTGCTCTCGATACCTATGCGGATAATGTAGATACCATGAAATTTTTGGAAGTGGTCTGATTTTCGTATCTTGACTCACTTATTTTACCAAAATACAAAATTAAAATTATGAAAAAATTATTTTTAGGACTTGCCATTGCTGCGGCTCCGCTAATGTTCGCTCAGAAAACTGCGGAAGTAACCGTTATACCTCCGAAAAAAGAATTACCTGCTGAACTGAGTAAGGAGAAAGTAAACCTTTATAATGAAAACCTGATGAAGTTTCTGGCAGCACTAAAGATTTCTGACCGTTCGGCCATAGATGCCCTGCTTTCTGATAAAGTAAAAACATTAGCTACCGATGAAATCCTGAATAAAGTAAAGGATGGCATTGATTATACTAAAAAGCTGACTGTCCTTAAAGCAGGATATTACGTAGCCATGGATGGAGAAGGGCTTCCTAACCTAAAATACAAATATGCCGATGACTCAGAAAATAAAGAGGTAATCAGTGTGGTATTTGAGGATGGAGGGAAAATTCTCGGGGTAATGCCTGTGAATAAAAATTAACTTATTTCAATACAATTAAAAAAATATTAACTATGATGACAGATTCTTTAGTTGCTCATTCCTCGGAAGTGGAAAAAGCAGACTTTTACAGGAAAACGTATTTACACGTTGCTTTATCAATCCTTGCTTTTATCGGGGTTGAAACTATTTTATTAAAAACCGTTCCGGTAGAGCTTATTGCCATGATGTTCGGACAGAAATATACCTGGCTGCTGATTATCGGGGTGTTCTGGCTGGCTTCTATTCTGGCTAACAAATGGTCACTGGCGCAGAGCAGATCTACGCAATATATGGGCTTAGGATTTTATATTCTCCTTGAAGCGGTAATTTTCCTTCCTCTGATTTATATTGCCGTGAATTCCGCCGGTGTTAACGTGATTTTTCAGGCAGCAATGCTTACGATCTCTATGTTTGCAGGGCTTTCACTGGTTGCTTTTATGTCGAAGAAGGATTTTTCCTTTTTAAGAAATATAATCGTAATCGGAGGTTTTATTGCGTTGGGACTGATTGTGGCAGGAGCTATTTTCGGTTTCAATCTTGGTCTTTGGTTTTCAGTAGGAATGGTTCTTTTGGCTTCTGCCAGTATTTTATATGAAACCAGCAAGCTGAAGAATACCTATACAACAGAACAGTATGTGGGAGCGTCTTTACAGCTGTTTGCATCCATTATGCTTCTGTTCTGGTATATTCTGAGAATTCTGATGAGCAGAAGAAGTTAATTTGAACTATATTTAGCATTAAATAAGGTCCTGATGAATTTTTCATCAGGATTTTTTTATGATCGAAGTTAGGATATTTTCTTTTGTGAAACGCAGAACTTTTTGAATTCTACTGTAGATTTCAGGGGGCAAAGGTTGAATCAACTCTGTTGATTTGATGAAGTGTTGATGAGTGCTGTTTGTGTTTTGTGAAACGCAAAGCTTATGAATTATACTGTAGATTTCAGGAGGCAAAGGATGGAATCAACTTCGTTGATTCGATGAAGCGTTGTGGTAGTTGAGGCGTTGATGAGTATTGTTTGTGTTTTGTGAAATGGTAAGCAAATCTGCGGGGTCAGCTCAATCAGCGAGAGTTTAATACAGAACGGTTCAAGACGATTTTTACTTTTAAAGACATTATCAAGAAATCTATCTGATTTTTCTTAACAGATCTTCATCCTTAATTATCTTAATGGTTCAAATTTATTAAGTCTTGATGAGTGTTCTTTGTGAAAATATGAGTATTGTTTGTGTTTTGTGAAACGCAGAGCTTATGAATTATGCTGTAGATTTCAGGGGCAAAGAGTGGAATCTACGGAGTTGATTCGATGAAGCGTTGTAGGAATTGAAAGCTTTATAATAAAGAACCCAAAAAATCCTGATGGCAATTCATCGGGATTTTATTGGAACATTGGAATTTTCAGGAATTGTGTTTTGTATGGGTTTTTAATGATTAGAATAATAAATCAAAATTATTTGTCAATAGAGCCCAGTACTTTCTGAGCAAAAGAATTCAATGCATCTTTTTCGCTCATTCCGTTCTGTACATTAGCGTGTACTTCCAGGGCACCGCAAATATTGGTAATTAATTCTCCTGCAACATTAAGGTCTTCTTCACTGGTTCCTCTGAATTCGCAGAAGCTTTCCAGTACTTCCAGGGTTTTTTCAAGGTTTTCAGGAGTCTGATTCTGATAAAACTGTCTGATTACGGGTAACTTCATTATGATAATTCGTTAAAAAGGTTAATTAAACTTTCTGCCTGGTTAGACTGTACCTGATTTACCAGTTCACCGTTTTTAAAGATGGCAAACGTTGGAAGGTTATCTACTTTAGCCAGTTTTCTGCTTTCAGGAAGTTTCTCTGCATCTACATATAAAAATGGAATTTCATCGTTTTCAGAGGCCAGCTTTTTGAATTTAGGCTTCATGATTCTGCAGTTTCCACACCATGTGGCTCCATATTGAACAACTACTTTTTCGTTGTCATTCACGATATTCTGTAAGGTATCTTCGGTTAATTCTGTGTACATAATAGTAATTTGAAAATATATTGATTGGAAAATGTGTTTTTGTTAGTATAAAAGAAAATGAGATAATTCTTAAAAATCCTGAGATTAATTTCAAATTATCTCATTTTCAGATTAACACATTCTATTAGTTCTTCGCTAAATATTCTGCTGTAGAAGTTCTGTCTGCTTTCATTGCTTCTTTTCCTTCCTCCCAGTTGGCAGGACATACTTCACCGTGCTTCTGAACGTGAGTGTAAGCATCGATCAGTCTTAAAAATTCCTTTACATTTCTTCCTAACGGCATATCGTTTACTGCCTCGTGAAAGATTTTTCCGGTTTCGTCGATCAGGTAAGTAGCTCTGTAAGTTACGTTAGAACCTGTGAAAGTTTCCTCTCCCTCTTCATTGTATTCGAAATCCTGGTCTACAATTCCAAGGATGTTGGCCAATTGTCTGTGGGTGTCAGCTAAAAGGGGATAAGTTACTCCTTCAATACCTCCGTTGTCTTTCGGAGTGTTAAGCCATGCGAAATGAACCTCATTGGTATCGCAAGAAGCACCGATTACTTTAGTGTTTCTTTTTTCAAATTCACCTAAAGCCTCCTGGAAAGCGTGAAGCTCAGTAGGGCATACGAAAGTGAAATCTTTTGGATACCAGAATAAAAGAACTTTCTGTTGGTTAGAAGTAGCTTCTTCAAGGATGTTGATTCTTAGATCGTCACCCATTTCAGACATTGCATCGATTGTTACATTTGGGAATTTTTTTCCTACTAAAGACATAATTTTCTGTTTTTATATTTAAATTTCTGTTGCAAATATATAAATATTTTATCTATCGGTCAAATGAATTTTGATAAATAAAATCTATAATTGTTTTTGATGTATAAAAAGAAAAAAGCCCTGAACTCAGGGCTTTTCTGCTATATTCTAATAACCGAATATTTCGTTGAGGTTTAGTTTTTTTACCTCACCGAGTTTTTTCATATCGGCTTCATTTACTTTATCCTGGGAAGCTACCAGACAGTACGTGTAGTTTTTACCTTTCATTTCCTTGTCGTGGAACGCATTGATGTCTGCAAAAGAAAGCTTTGGAGCCTGCTCATATACATTCTTTCTGATGTCTGTATTGTTTCCTAGCCTCTGTGCTTTCAGGTAAGAGAAAATAATCCCGTCCTGGGTTACTCTTTCTGAAGCAATAGATTTTTTCAATCCGCTTTTTGCCGTTTCAAACAGCTGCTCAGATTTTGGAAGCGTTGTTAAAAGCTCATTCATCGCTGTTGTAGACTCGTTGAATTTATCCGCCTGAGTTCCGACATAAGCCATGACCACATCTTTATCTTCTTTTTTGCCCGGTAATGCAAAATAAGAGTATGTAGAGTAGGCCAGTGCCTTGGATTCCCTGATCGTCTGGAATACAATAGATCCCATTCCTCCTCCGAAATAACTGTTGAACAGGTTTACCGTAGGTGTTATCGTAGAATTGTACTGATCCGCATTTCTTACCCAGAATACTTCAGCCTGAACCATATCATAATGAGCGAACAATACCTTGCTCTTATCCGTCGGGATCTGAACAAACGTTTTTGTCTTAGGAAGCTCTTTCAGGGAAGCAGGTAGCTTGTGTATTGGCGTTAAAGCGGCTACCACTTCGTTTCCTGCTTTAGGACCATAATACAATACTTTATGTTTGAAATTGAAGAGATCATGAAGAACTTTAATTAAGTCTTCAGCTTTTAATGCATCGAGTTCTGCATCGCTTAAAACATTATTGAAAGGGTTCTGAGGTCCATACTGCGCATAGCTTCTAAGTCCGGCCATAATGGTGGATTTGTTCTGCTTGGCATTGGCTCTGGCTTTTTTAAGTCTTGCTTTGTACGCTTCAAGAGCTTTTGGATCGGCCTGGCAGTTTTTAATCAGGTCTTCAAAAAGAGCTGCTGTTTTTTCAAAGTTTTCATTCAAACCTTCAACAGATACATAAGTTTCCTCGTTTCCTGCAATTACATTAAAGCTTGATGCCAGTTTGTAGAATTCCTTGCTGATGTCTTCCGAAGACTTATTTTTTGTTCCCAGATACTGAAGATATTCTGCTGCCAGCGGAAGGATTTTGTTGTTCCATTTTCCGGAATCAAAATAGTAATACATTCTGAACAGGGCATTATCCGTATTTTTTACAGAAAGGATTTCTACATTTCCTAATTTGTTTTTAGCAATATCTTTGTCGTAGTTCAGCCATACCGGAGCAATAGCGTTTTCCGGCATTTCATCAATCTTCTTAAGGAAAGGAGACTGGTCTTCCCTGTTCACGGAAACCGGAGTGATCGTCGGCTTGTCTACCTTCACGATGCTTTTGTCTTCGCCTTTTTTCTTGTAAACAGCAACATAGTTGTTATCCTGAAGATATTTTGCGGCGAAATCCATAATGTCTTTCTTCGTAAGCTTAGAGATCTCGTCTACATACTCTAAGGAAACCTTATGGTCTACACCGGAAGTAAACTCATCCATCAGAATACTTGCTCTGGAGGAATACTTTTCGTCCTTCTCAATAATGTTTTTCTTTTCATTATTAACGATAGACTGAATCAGGTCATCAGAAAATTCTCCTTTTCTGAGTTTATCTATCTCCTGCAGAAGAAGGGTTTTTACTTCGTCCATAGACTGTCCTTCGGTCGGTCTTCCCTGAATAAGAAGAACGGAATAATCTTTTAAAATATACGGAGACGCAAAAGCAGACAGTAATTTCTGTTTTTTTACCAGATCAAGGTCAATTAATCCAGCCTGTCCGTTGGTCAGAATATTTCCGACAAGATTAAGCAGTCTTGCATCTTTTGTAGTCGCTCCCGGGAATCTGAAACCCAGCATAACACTTTCCGGATTAGGACCCACTACTTCTTTTACAACAGGAGACGTGATTGGTTTTTCCTGGCCTATCTTATATTCAGGAACTGTTTTCGTCTTCATGAATGAGAATGCCTTGTCGATTTTTGCAATCACTTCATCAGGATTGAAATCACCGGACATGATCACGCCCATATTGTTAGGAACATAATAATTGTTGTAATAATCCCTGATGGCTTTCAGTGAAGGGTTTTTCAGGTGTTCAATGGTTCCGATGGTGGTTTGCTTTCCGTAATTGTTGTTTGGGAAAAGATTGGCAAACATCATATCGATCACCTTGTCGCCATCATCATCCAAAGTTCTGTTTTTCTCTTCATATACGGCTTCAAGCTCAGTGTGGAAAAGCCTCAGAACCGGCTGTCTGAATCTTTCGGACTGCACAGCCAGAAACTTATCCATAACGTTGGCCGGGATATCTTCTGTATATACGGTCTGCTCAAAAGAAGTGAAAGCGTTGGTTCCTTCAGCTCCCATTCCGGTCATCATTTTATCATATTCGTTGGCAATGGCATATTTGGCCGCTTCTCCGGAAACCTTATCGATTTCTTTATAGATCTCCTTTCTTTTGGCTTCATCCTTTGTTTTGTTATACTTCTCATAAAGAGCATCGATCTGGTCCAGTAAAGGCTTTTCTTTTGCCCAGTCCTTAGATCCGAACTTATCCGTCCCTTTAAAAAGCATATGCTCCAGATAATGAGCTAGACCGGTATGGTCTGCCGGATCCGTTTTGCTTCCCGCTTTGGTGGCAATATAGACCTGAACCCTTGGATCTTTGCTGGTTGGACTTAAAATAACCGTCAGTCCGTTTTTTAAAGTATAATACCTTGCTGCCGTAGGATCGTTGGTTACATATTTATAGGTGTAGCCATTAGATTGGGCTTCTTTCCATTGGAAATCCTGTCCGTAAGCGTAGCCTGCAAAACTTGCGGCGGCAATGCTGGTAGCAATTGTTAGTTTTTTTAGCAGATTCATTTTGTTGCGTTATTATGTTTTTATTTTGGGCTGAAAGGTTCCAGCAGGTTTTTGATTCGTTTCATGGCTTCTCTCAGATCGTCCTCCGATGCCGCATAAGAGAATCTGATGCATTCGGGGCTTCCGAAAGAAACGCCGCCTACGCATCCTACGTGTGCATTTTCCAAAAGGAACATAGCGAAATCATCAGCATCTTTGATTTCGGTACCGTTCAGCGTTTTTCCGATATAATAGGAAACATCCGGGAAGTAATAGAAAGCAGCTTTAGGAAGGACCACTTTGAAGCCTGGAATTTCTTTAATCAGATCATACACAAGGTCTCTTCTTTTTTTGAAGGCATCGATCATGTATTTGTATTCTGAAGGATCGGTCTTCAGAGCGGTAATAGAAGCCCTCTGTGCCATGGTGTTGGCACCGCTGGTCATCTGACCCTGAATCTTTTCGCAGGCTTTTGCCAGCCATTCGGGACATGCGGAATATCCGATTCTCCATCCCGTCATTGCATACGCTTTCGACATTCCGTTGATAACGGCTGTCTGCTCGTAGACTTCCGGGAACTGTGCAATGGAAGTGGTTTTTGTTTCATAATTGATGAATTCATAGATCTCATCAGAAATAACGGTAACGTGAGGAAATTTAGCAATTACCTTTGCTAAGGATTTCAGTTCATCATATGTATAATATCCTCCTGAGGGATTACATGGAGAACTGAAAAGGATAGCTTTTGTTTTTTCCGTGATAGCTTCTTCCAGCTGTTCTGCCGTAACTTTAAAGTCAGTTACATAAGATGTAGGAAGCATTACAGAATTTCCACCCATCATTTTAACCATTTCATCATAGCTTACCCAGTATGGAGCAGGCAGAAGAACTTCATCACCATCATTGATGATGGCGGCCAGTACATTTAAAATAGCCTGTTTTGCGCCGTTTGAAACACAGATCTGTGAAGGCTTATACTCAAGATTATTATCTCTTTTCAGCTTATAGGCAACCGCTTCACGCAGTTCCAGGAATCCCGGAACAGGGGAGTAGTGGCTGTAATTTTGATTAATGGCATCAAATGCTGCCTGTTTGATATTGTCCGGCACATCAAAATCCGGCTCGCCGAGAGTCAGGCTGATCACATCGATGCCGCTGGCTTTCATCTCTCTTGCTTTGTTTGACATGACGAAAGTCTGTGAGTAACCCAGTCGTTTTACTCTATCTGAAAGTTTGTCCATGTAGTCTTTTTGAATTTTAACAAATATATAATAAAAACATCTTGCCGGGAAATAAAAATAGGCTTACAGAAAAGATTTTTGTCAGGTTTTGATTTAATCACTAGATTTGGAAATAGAATTGGTTTTGAAGCCTTCGTCCGTTAAAAAATCAATAATGTTGAATCATTTACCGCCTTAAAAATGTACAAACTTCTTTTTTTATTATCAGCAGCTTTTTTTTCTGCACAGAATTACCGCTTTGTTTATGAATACAAGATGAAATCTGATATAAAAAGTGATTCTCTGGTCACCGATTATATGAGTTTGGATACCGACGGGAAGAAATCATATTTCTATAACACCGCTAAGTATGAAAGAGACTCTGCCTATGCCGCTGATAAGGATTTTGCGAAGCTGTTTAACCGCAGGAACTATAACAGAAATCTGAACTATCTTATTGAAAAAGATTACGCTAAAAAGACCATTAGTTTTTATGATCAGTTTAAAAGTGTGAAGCTGGTAACGGCCGATAGTGAAATTCCCCAATGGAAAATAGAAAAAGAATTCGTTAAGATCAACAATATGAACTGCCAGAAAGCCGTGGCCGATTATAAAGGAAGAAACTGGGAAGCGTGGTTCAGCAAAGATTATCCGGTCAATGACGGACCTTATAAATTCAGTGGTCTTCCGGGGCTTGTGGTAAGTGTAAAGGATTCCGAAGGGCAGCATATATTTAACCTGATTCAGATCAAAAAAATGAAAACTCTATTTGACAGAGTTCCTGAAAACAGCAAGAAAATGTCCGAGAATGAGTATAAAAAACTGATGAAAAATTATACTTTCATTCCTTCAGAAGATTTTGAAGCATTTCAGGCAGATTCAAAAGCAGGTACGGTAGGTGTTCAGCTGAAAGACGGTTATACAGTGCAGTACAACGTTAAAGAGCTTGAGAGGTTTACAGGAAAGGGGGAAACTATTGATGATGAAATCCTCAGACGGCTTAAAAGAACCAACAATCCTATTGAAAGGGATTAAAAATAAAACATAAAGGACTGCAAAACCGTGGTCTTTTTTCATATCCGGCCTTTAAAGTTTGAATAAAGCCAATAAAAACTTATTTTTGCGGTTTATAATAATTCATATGTCAGTATCGTTACTATTAAAATACTTTCCGGATCTTACAGAAAAGCAGATCGAACAGTTTACCCAATTGGAAAAACTGTATAATGAATGGAATGAAAAGATCAATGTGATCTCCAGAAAGGACATGGAATCGCTGTATGAAAAGCACATCCTGCATTCTCTGGGAGTAGCGAAAGTGATGGAATTTGCTCCGGGCACAAAAGTCCTGGACATAGGAACCGGTGGCGGTTTTCCGGGAATTCCCCTGGCGATCCTGTTTCCGGAAGCAGAATTTACCCTGATAGATTCCATCGGGAAAAAGATCAGTGTTGTAAATGCCGTAGCAGAAGGAGTAGGAGTGAAGAATGTGACGGCCATCCACGGAAGGGCAGAAAAACTCAAAGAAAAGTTCCACTTTGTAGTAAGCCGTGCCGTAACCCAGATGCCTGAATTTTTAAGATGGCTCAAAGGGAAATTTGAAAAAGAGCAGTTCAATGCCAAACATAACGGCGTTTTATATTTAAAAGGCGGCGACCTTGCAGAAGAGCTTGCTGGTCTTAAATGTGAGATCTTCAGCCTTAAAAACTATTTTGATGAAGAGTTTTTTGATACTAAAAAAGTAGTGTATTTATCAAAAGGCAACTTTAATTCCTGATGCGTATACGGAAGGAATAATTTTTGCTGTTTCTTATTAATAATCAGTAAATTGAAGGTTATGAAAAAACTTTTAAATATGGGGTTTTCTGCATTATTTTTAGGACTGCTTTTCATCTCCTGTAACGATGATGATTACCAGACCATTGAATCCATAGGCAGAATCAAAATAGACAGCGTAAAAATAGTAAACGATACCATGGATGTTTTTTCCGTACAGAGTATCAAAACCTATTCTACCTATCCTTCCCAGTGTGAAGGTTTTTACGGGTATGATTATATTTACGATAACGATTTCGATCGTTCAGTAACGGCTTACCGCTATATAAAAGACGGTCCGTGCAGTCAGAATATGTATACCGGAGCAGGCCAGATCAACTTCAGCCCCCGCTATAAAGGGAACTATACCTTCAGATTCTGGAACGGAGGGGATAACTGGATTACCAAAACAATTGTAGTGGAATAATGAAGCTGTTGTTTTTATGCTGTTTTCTGGCCGTACATATGATCTGGGGACAAAAAATAATCTGGAAGGAAGATCAGAAGCTGGTCTGGGCTAATTTTAAAAGTCCTGTTAACCGGAAAAACAATCCCAGCGTAGCTGCTTATACCCATTGCGGCTGGGAATATTCTTTGGTAAAATCTTCCAATCCCACCACTCCCGTAGCTATAGACATCAGCGCCATCTTTAACGAAGAAAGATCCTGGAAAGATGTAAAAAGGATCAATGACTATATCCTGCTTCATGAGCAGAAGCACTTTGACATTGCAGAACTGTTTGCCAGAAAGCTCAGAAAAGAAGTTGCTGAAAAAATCCGTACTTCGGGGGATTACGACAAATATTTCAAAGGGATATACCAGAAAGTTTCCAATGATTATCAGAATTTCCAGCAACTCTACGACCGGGAAACACAGCACGGAATCAATGAAGAAAAACAGAAAGTATACAACACCCGAATTGCTGAAGAATTAGACAACCTGAAAAGTTATAGAAAACCTTGAAATTTCTCAATAAAATCATTCATGAACTGCTGGCACAAAACCCGGATCTCTCCGCGTTCAATATTGTGCTGCCCGGAAAGCGTCCCATTGTTTTTATCAGGCAGATCCTGGAAGAAAATAATTACTCCGGACTTCTCCCGAACTTCTTTACAGTTGAGGAACTCATAGATCGTATCGCAGACAAGCAGCCTATTCAGGGAATTGCATTATGGCTTTTTGCATTCGATGTCTACCGGGGACTTAATCTGATCCCGCGGGATAATTTTTCTGATTTTTTGAAATGGTTTCCGAACCTTCAGAAGGATTGGGATGATATCCTCAAATTTTCTGAAAACGATCAGGTGGTTCTCCAATACATGTTTGATGAGGAAAGGATTAAAGAATGGGCTCAGGATCTGGGAGAGGATGACGACGTCCCAAGAAAGAAGTTCCTTAATTTCTGGCAGAATATGAATGTTTTCCTTCCCGTTCTGAAAGAGAAACTGAAGGAGAAAAATTGGGCTACATCAGGGATGATCCATGAAACAGCAAAATCACAAATAGATAATTTTGTTCAGAATACATCAGAACATTTTGTTTTTTGTGGTTTTAATGCATTTACACCTGTAGAAGAAAAGCTCGTCAGAAGTCTGTTGAAATCCAATAAGGCAGATTGTTTTTTCCAGGCAGACCGTTATTATTTTGATGATGAAAGACAGGAGGCCGGAAAATTCCTCAGAGGCCATAAAATGTGGAAAGAGTTCAATGAAACCCGGGAATTCAACTGGATTGAGGATGATTTTAATCAACCCAAAAATATCAGGGTTTATGAGGTTTCCGGAAATGTAACGCAGACCAAAGTACTTCCGGAGATTTTTAATGAAATAGAAAATAAAACCTATTCCAATACAGCAGTCGTTCTGCTGGACGAAAATCTGCTGCCTGCAAGTTTAGATGTGATGTACGGTGTGCAGAACCTGAATATTACGATGGGGTTTCCACTGAAAAACCTGTCCTTTTCCAACGCGGTAAAACAGCTTTTTTACCTTCAGAAACAATTGGAAAAAAACAAAACGTCATATTATTACCGGGATATTTTTCCGATTTTGGAAGAACTTCCCAAATCTGCTGAAGACGGACAGATCATCAGTGATTTTAAGGCAAAGATAGAGGAGAGGAATATTGTTTATATATCAAGGAAACTGCTGCATGAACTGTTGGGAAATCTTTCTTACTACGATTTGCTTCAGAAAGCAGATCATACAGGCATCTATCTGGATAAGCTTATTGCTTTTTGTAAGCACATCAAATGGCTGGATATTGATGATATTCAGTATGAGAACGTTTCCCATTTTGAAAACGCTTTCAGAATCATCAAAAATCAGCTCAGTCCGTATGATTTCGAGATTCAGATGGAGACGCTGGAAATTCTGATCAACCAGCATATCAATTCCGAAAGCATCGATTTTCAGGGGGAACCGCTCAGAGGGCTTCAGATCATGGGGCTTCTGGAAACGCGTCTCCTGAACTTTGAAAATGTCATCATGCTTTCCGTAAACGAAGGAAAACTGCCTCTGGGAAATACCCAGAATACTTATATTCCGTTTGACATAAGACGATATTTTGATATGCATACCTTCCTGGAAAACGACGGTATTTATGCGTATCACTTTTACAGGCTGATCCAGGATTCACAGAATGTACACCTGTTGTACAATGCGCTCAGTTCGGGAGTAAACACAGGAGAAAAAAGCCGCTTTATTACCCAGATCGAAATGGAGAGTGGGCATCCGATAGAACACCTGATCATTGAAAATTCTTCTGAGCCGATTGCTTCAAAACCGATTGAGATTCCCAAAACGGATATCGTTATGGAACGGCTTCAGAAATGGAAAGAAAAAGTATCTGCTTCCCACCTTACCAGTTATCTTTATAACCCGATTGATTTTTACCTTTCCAAGATCCTGAACACCTCAGAAACCGATGAAATTGAAGAGGAATTGTCTGTGAAGAATTATGGAAATCTTGTACATTATACCCTTCAAGAAGTTTATGAAATGCTTAAGGGTAAGATTTTAAAAGAAAATGATTTACAGAAATCAATTAAAGAAATAGATCAATATATAGAAAAGGCAATTGAAAAGCTGAAACACCAGCCCGAATTCTATGAAAAAGGAATGAACTACATCCATAAAGCAATTGCCAGAAAAGTCATTGAAAATATTCTTACCCATGATCTTAAACTGATCCGGAGCGGCAACGAACTGGAAATTCTTGATATTGAAAAAAGGTTTGAAAATGTGGATTTTTATCTGGATGAAAACGATAAGATTTCCTTTTTCGGCTTTATTGACAGGATTGACCGCCTGAATGGTGTTCTGAGAATTATCGATTATAAAACGGCCAAAATCAAAAATCTTACAGTAAAAATTGACGAGGAAAACGTAACGGATTATTTCCACAATCAAGACCGGAAGCAGGCTCTTCAGTTGTGTATTTATCATTACGTGGTGCAGAACCTTCCTGAATTCTGGGGCTTCCCGATAGAAACCGGAATCTGGAGTTTTGCAGAAGCGAAAAAAGGCATGGTTTCCCTTCAGTTTGATAAGGGAAACATTGATGATGCGATGAGGTCTGTAAAGAATCTGATCCTTGAAATTCTGAATCCTGACGTAACCTTTATAGAAAATATAAAGTCGTATTCAGTTTAAAGCATAAAGGATTTGAATAATCTTTCATTTAAAATAATAAAAAGGAACAGTTCTAAGAGTTGAGAAAAGTCATGTGAGTTTGAGCTGTAAATCATAACTTTTAAGGCAATAGATCCGAAGTCAGGAGACTTCGGAGAGCAGGTTGATTTTCTTTTTGCCCCTAAAATCAGAGCAATTACTAAAACTCTGCGTTAGAAAACACGTCATCAGTAGTACATTATCTTTCCTTAAAACTTGATTTTAAATAAAGATTTGAATGGTTTACAAAAATCAAATTTAGAAATTTAAAAGGCTCTAAAAATCATTGAGCAATATAAAAATACACCTCATTCCTGAAAACGAGGTGCACAAAAATTGACTTGAAATGAAGAATATAAAGGAATGTTCTTACAGCTTTACTTTTTTATTGATCACTTTTCCATCGGAAAGGGTAATCTGTACAACATACACTCCGGGCTCCATCGTTTTTGATTCAAATTGAGTTTTGTTGACTTCCTGCTGGGTTACCAATGCCCCTGAAATACTGTAGATGCTGATATTTTTTATATCATTTGCTGATCTTGCCATGATCTGACGGCTTTGAGTGAAAATATCCGTGCTGATTTCCGGAATTCTGCCCATCGTTGATTTATTAAACTGAAGATTATAGAATGGGGTAACCACCTCAAAAGTATAATTCTGATTTCCAAGACCCTGCAGATTAATACCGTTATTTTCTGCGTACTGTTGCTGTGAAACGGTTTTGATCAGGTTGCGGTTTTCGTCAAAGATATTTACTGCGGATAATTCATCCTGATTAATTTTAAGCTTTAAAACTCCGTTGTTTTCAGATTGGACGATTTCATTTTCAGCTATCTTTTGAGGGGTACTTTTAATATAAGGAATCAGTTTCTCCTCATTGTTTTCCTGTACTTTTAACAGATAAACGCCATCTTGCAGAGTTGCCAGATTCTGTTCTGCTGTTGATTTGGATGATGTTTTCTCTTGGTTGAAATCAGTGATTCCCAAAACCTGCATAGTACCTGGGTTGGGTTTGATCTGTGAGGAATAGAGCGGATTGATTTCATGGTGCTCTGCTTCCTGATCGTTCTGTACCGATTTGTTTAAGCCAAGCACTGCCCATTGATTCAGAAGTCCACCGCTTCTAAGCGTATTGAATTTCGCATTGGAAGCCATCACAAAAGGAAGAATTCCTCCGACATGGAACAGAGGTCCCCAAAAAACAGATTCCAGCTTATATTTATTGAGATCCCACCATGGATAATAACCCCGCTGAACATCAATGGTTTTCGAGGTGTTTTCCGGTGGTATGGCAAGGTCTACAGTAGAATGACCCAATGTCATGGGAGTTTTATTGTACCAGTCATATACATCCTTCTGTTGCAGGCATTTTCTGAATATATGATTGGGGTTATTTGTTACCCCATTGACAAAATTATCGGTAAAGAGTTTTCTCCACAGGATGGGTCCCCACAATAAGCCGCCGTTATCCTGAACAACATGATCGTTGTATCGGTTCAGATATTCAGCAGATATAACTTCTGAAATATTATTCGTATAGGTTTGATATCCTGTATTATTACAGCTATGAAGCACATTGGCAAGGAAGGCTGTAAACGGATAAGTACTTTTCTCTAAAACTCCTTTCTTTAAAGTGGTTTCAGACATATCATACGGCCCGTCTCCCATATAAGCATACTTGAATTTCAGATTCGTGGGATTGGAGACGCTTAATCTCTTCAAAGTAGACATGGCGGCATGCGCACCCTGCGAATATCCGGCTAGGAAATATTCATCATAACGCTTTATTCCCAATTGACCTAAGGCTTTATTGGCAGCGGTAACGAAATCTATCGTTGCGCCTGCTTCTGTAGCATAGTCTACATAAGGATGCACACCATCACCGCTTCCCATTCCTACATAGTCAGGAGCCATCAGGATATAACCGTTCAGAACATAAGAGAGCTCTACCACGAAACCAGCCGTAAGAGTTCCTTTAAGATTAGACGGAACGTTGTGCCGGCTGTCTGTGGTACCATGATCTGAAACAACCGTAGAAAGCCTGTAATTCACATTGGGATACATGAGAAGTCCTGTTGCTTTTACTAACGTGTTGTGCTCATTCTTCGTGTAATAGGTGATTTTATACCCTTTTACACCTACATTAAAAGCATTAAGGTAGTTTACAAAATCCGGAGTGTCAAGACCTCCAAGATTATTGGCAATGAATTCTATAACACCCTGAGGAGTCAGGTCAAGATTCTTCTCTACGCTTACTACATCTCCGGCCTGCTGAGCAAAATAAAAAGGGGCTGTAAAGCTTAATAAGAGAAAAGATAATTTTTTCATATTGATGTATTTATTGTGATATTAAGGTAATACTTTTAATAAATGTATCAATATGTTATCATATCAATAATTATTCGCTGAATATAAATTCTCTGTAAAGTGAGTAAAACAGAGAGTCCGGCCGAAGGCCGGACTCTCGTCTCTATCTGATAAAGTAATTTTTTAGAAAGCGTTGATTCCCGTAATATCCAGTCCGGTAATCAGTAAATGCACATCGTGCGTTCCCTCATATGTGATCACTGACTCCAGGTTCGCTGCATGTCTCATCATCGGGAACTCGCCCATGATTCCCATACCACCCAGAATCTGTCTCGATTCTCTTGCAATATCGATCGCCATTTTTACGTTGTTGCGTTTAGCCATAGAGATCTGTGCAGGACTTGCTTTATGATCATTTTTAAGATTTCCTAACTGAAGACAAAGCAACTGAGCTTTAGTGATCTCTGTTAAGAATTCAGCCAGTTTCTTCTGCTGAAGCTGATAAGAACCGATAGGTTTCCCGAACTGCTTTCTTTCCTTGGAATATTGAACAGCCGTACAGTAGCAGTCGATAGCTGCTCCGATTACTCCCCATGAAATTCCGTATCGGGCAGAGTTCAGGCAGGATAATGGTCCTTTTAAGCCTGTTACCCCCGGAAGAAGATTCTCTTTCGGTACCTTTACGTCATTGAAAACCAGCTCACCGGTTTTTGAAGCTCTTAAGCTCCATTTATTATGCGTTTCCGGCGTAGTGAAGCCTTCCATTCCTCTTTCCACAATAAGTCCCTGTACTTTTCCTTCCTCATTTTTAGCCCAGACTACAGCGATATCGCAAAGCGGAGAATTCGTGATCCACATTTTAGCTCCGTTTAAAAGATAATGGTCACCCATATCCTTAAAATACGTTTCCATAGAACCCGGATCAGACCCGTGGTTAGGTTCAGTGAGTCCGAAAGAACCGATCATTTCTCCTGAAGCAAGCTTAGGAAGATATTTTTTCTTCTGCTCTTCAGATCCGAATTCATTAATCGGGAACATCACCAGGGAACTCTGTACAGAAGCCGCAGAACGTACTGCTGAATCTCCTCTCTCCAATTCCTGCATGATCAGTCCGTAAGAAATCTGATCAAGTCCGGAACCACCGTACTCCACTGGAATATAAGGACCTAATGCACCGATTTTTCCTAATTCTCTCATTAAACCAGGCAGATCTGTATGGTTTTGTGCAGCATGGTCAATCTGCGGCATTACAAAACTTTCTACCCAGTCTCTTACAGATTGGCGGATCAGTTTATGTTCTTCAGTAAGTAAAGCATCAATTCCGTAGTAGTCAGGAATGCTTGTAAGAGGATAATATGACATGATTTTTTGATTTGTTTAAAAATAAGACTTTTCAGGCGGTTTGAAAAATTTTTTTAAAAGCCTTTATAGTAGTTGATTTTCAAGAGTATATGTTGATTTCATTCAATCGGGGTATGAAAATGAGGACCTTTATGACTCCTCATCATTAGAGATCGGATACTGATGTACAGCATTATGAACTTTATTTTTGAATTTATACAGATAAGGAGCCTTGTTGGCGGAGCCGTCATAGAACTTCTCCAGCCGGTCCAGAATATTTAAGCTTAATATTTTGCGCTGGAAATTATTCCTTCTGAATTTCTGATTTAAAATCGTTTCATAAAGGGATTGCAGATCTTTCATAGTAAACTTTTCAGGAAGCAGATTGCTTGCGGCCACTTCCGTATTGATATTCATCCGAAGATATTCCAGTCCGGTTTCTATGATCCGGTCGTGGTCAAATGCCATTTTGGGCAGCTTGCTCACCTCAAACCATTCACAGCTTTCATTAAAAGCATCCGGAAACGTATCAGCGATAGAAAAATCAATAAGGCTGCAATAGGCTACCGTAATGAAGCGCTGAAAAATCCAGTGGTCTTTCGGGACTTCAATTCCTTTGTTCCGGAGCAGGATCTGATGCACATTGTTTTCCGTACGGTCTATTCTTCCGAAGGTATGAAACTGTTTTAAAAAAAGATCTTTAAGATGCGTTCTTTCATGCAGAACCCTGGCAGCGGCTTCACGGAGATCCTCATCATTGAAGACAAAACCGCCGGGAAGAGACCACAGGTCAAGATCATGATATTTTAAAAGCAGAACCTTCAAAATATTGTCGTGAAAACCAAATATTGTGCAGTCCACAGATACATGCGCTACAAAATCTTTTGTATCAATAAGTTCCTGAAGGGTTTCTTTATTTTTTGTGTCTTTGATCTTCATGGCAGTAAAAATAGAATTATTTTCTAAATTTTCTTTCCTGACAGTCTAAAATATATCAAACTAATTGTAAACAGCACAGAAACAGACACCAAGATGTATAGCGGATAGTAGGGTAACAGCTGTTTTCCGAACAGAACAGCCATGATAATTGAACTGACAGAGCTGCCCAGAGAAGAAAAAATAACAATTAGGGAAGTGAACAGATTGATTTTTTCCTTATCCACCGTGGCAATCATCTTTGAGTTCACAACAGGATAGAGCGGCGAAAGAAATAAGCCGATCACCGGAAATAAAAATACCAGGATCCCTGAGTTTTCCGAGCCCAGATACTGGATCCCGAGAATAAGGAGGAGAACAGCCACGATAAGACTTATACAAAGCAGGTAATATCTTGAGAGTGAAAATCTCTGAATGATATTCGCTGTAACGGTCCTTCCTGCATAGGAAAAAAGAGCCAGAAAAGAAGTTGCCTGCAAAGAAAAAAATGAATTCACCTTCAAATGGTTTTTATAAAAAGAAGGCAGCCAGGAATTGAATCCCTGTTCCACAAAGACAATAAAAAAGATTACTCCCAGAAAGGCAAACGTTACAGGATTTACAAAACTGCTCAGTTCAGAAATCAGTCCTTTGGTTTCAGTTTTATTGGCTTCCGCTATCGTCAGTCTGGAAAACAGGAATATCGTTACAGCAGAAAGAAGAGCTATGGATAAGAATCCGAATTTCCAGAATTCAGAATACTGACTTGAAATCAGCCATCCAAATCCTGTATTAACGACAAAAATCCCGATCATGAAGGATGCTTCTACACTGTTCATTGTTTTAGCCAGTGATTTTTCCTCCGAAATATTATTCCTGATGATCCCGAAAACACAGATCTTTCCAATCGCAAAACAGGTTCCTACAATCGCAAACCATACTTTATAAAACCAGAAATCCTCAATGAAAGGCAAAAGGCATGAACAAATGCCTACGATAACCAAAGCGGTAATCAGTGCGTTTTTTGTTCCGGTCTTGCTGATAAAGTTTACGGCGAAAAGAGAGATAAAAGCGATAGGAAGGTCCTTGAATGATTCCAGAAAACCCAGCTTTTCATAAGAAATATGATCGGAAAGCTGAAGAATAACCAGTCCCATGCAGTTCAAAACCATTGAAAAAATAAGAAAAGTAAGTTTTAACGGAAGTGAAATATCAGAAGGCTTGGCGCTCATTTTGGGGAATGTTTTTTTAGAATTTTAGGATTTTTTTATGAATTATGAAGCAAATTTAAGGCTTTAAAGCCCCAAAAATAAAAGAAAAATTAAAATAATTATGAAGACAATGTTAATTAATTAAAAAAAAATATATTTTTATTGTCTCAATTTGAGAATTAAAAAACTAACGGTATATGAATATAAGAATATCAAGAAGTTTTGGACTGGCTGCAGTGCTGTATTTTACGGCTAATTTCAATGCCCAGACCAAGGTGAAAGATTCAATTCCCAAAGAAAATAAAATTGATGAGATCGTTATGATCGGGTATGGCGGTGTGAAAAAGCAGAACCTCACCAGTGCTGTTTCTTCAGTAAAAGCCGATGCCTTTGATAACAGGCCTATTTACAGTGTAGGCCAGGCATTGCAGGGCCAGGCGGCCGGAGTGAATGTGGTGCAGGCTTCCGGAAAGCCGGGAGCAGGACTTGATGTAAAAATCAGGGGTAACAATTCCATCTCATCTTCAGTAAGCCCTTTGTATGTGGTTGACGGTATTCAGACCAACGACATTACCGGACTGAATCCGGATGATATTATCGATATGACGATCCTGAAAGATGCTTCCTCTACCGCTATTTATGGGGTAAACGGATCTTCCGGTGTGGTGATCATTACGACCAAAAGAGGAAAGCAGGGAACCCCTCAGCTTAATTTTAATGCCTATTGGGGTGTTTCAAAAGCCGTAAAAAACATTGATGTTCTGAATTTGGACCAATACAAATCTTTATTGGCTGATATACAGGCCAACGGTGGATCTGACTATCTCTCTACGGTGACCAATCCCCGGTATGCCGGCATTGATACCGATTGGAGAAAAGAAGTTTTCCAGACGGGATTTGATCAGAACTATAACATCAACTATGCCTTTGGAAACGAAAAAGTAAAAGCCTACACGGCATTAGGCTATCAGGATATCGAAGGGATTATCAAGCCTTCCCATTTCCAGCGTACTTCCGTAAAAGTAAATTTGGATGCTGTACTTGCACCATGGCTGAAGCTTAATTCTTCCGTGAACTATTTCTTTACTTCTTTAACGAACACCAATGACAATCTAAGTACAGCCAGAGGTGGAGTAGTACTGAGTGCCTTCAATACCCCAAGCTTCTTACCGGTGTACGGAACCGATGTTAACTTTATTCCGTCGGACGGAGTGGTTTACGATCCGGCAACAGGACAGGTGAACGATGGCTATAAACCCGGCCAATATGCTCCCAATCCTTACCAGTCATCATGGGAAAATCCGGTGGCTTACCAGTCCAGAAAAGACAAAACCCTTACGCAGCGTTTCCTGAGCAATTTAGGACTGGATGTTAAACTGATGAAAAACCTGGTCTGGAAACCAAGCATCTCTTTTGATATGACCGATTCCAGAAACACAAAATTTACAGACGGGTTCCAGACGAGTTTCGGAAGATCAAAGTTCGGGATAGGTTCTCAGGAATATATACAGTACCAGGAATACAACTTTGAAAACACCTTAACCTATACCCTGAAGAAAGAAAAGCATGATTTCTCATTACTGGCAGGGGCACAGATTACCCAGAAAAGCTTTCAGAATGAATACTTTGCCGGAGAAAAGTTTCCTGAAGGAGTAGTAAAGTTCGAGTATGATAAAGCCGCAACAAAAGGCTATGATAAACATAAAGACGTAGTAAGAAATGCTTCATTCTTCGGAAGAGCTCTGTATACTTATGACGGAAAATATACCCTGATGGGTGTTTTCAGGTATAATGGATCTTCAAGCCTGGCTCCGGAAAGGAAATGGGGACTGTTCCCGGGCGTTTCAGCATCATGGCTGGTGTCTAAGGAAGATTTCCTGGCAGACAGTAAGGTGATCAGTGAGCTGAAACTTAGAGGCGGATGGGGGCAGACGGGTAATGTTTCCGGAGTACCTGCCTATTCTCATTTTAACCTGTTTGATCCGTATTGGTCAAACGGCATTCCTGCCTATAAGTTTACACAATACGACAGTGATGTGACCTGGGAAACAACAACGGATACCAATGTAGGTCTGGATCTTGGACTTTTCAGTAACCGCATCAGGTTTACAGCGGATCTTTATAAAAGAAAAACTAAAGACCTTATTTTCCCTTACGTGATGGGAAATTTATCGGGGCCTATCTACAGAAATGCAGGAAGTCTTGAGAATAAGGGAATTGAATTTGCATTAAATACAGTGAATATCAGAAATGAAAATTTTACCTGGAACAGCTCATTCAATATCTCGTTTGCTAAAAATAAAATTTTGGATTTTGAACAATATCTCAATACCATTGATGTAGTAAGTATGGAAAGTGTGGGAGGCAGAGTGATCCGTTTCCAGCCGGGACATGCACTAAGTACATTTTACGGATATAAAGTAGATCGTGTTGATCCGAATACCGGAAATATGATCTATAAAGACCTGAACGGAAACGGTTATCAGGATGTGGACGACAGAACATTTATCGGAAATCCCAATCCGAAATATACCTTTGGTTTCAGCAACAACTTCACGCTGAAAAACTGGTATATGGATGTGCTGATTACCGGTTCCGTAGGAAATGATGTATTCAATGCCACCCGTTTCGACCTGGAAATGATGAACGATTACAAAAACCAGTCCACAGCCGTTCTGAACCGCTGGACCACTCCCGGGCAGATCACCGATGTACCGAGAGCCAACTCCGCTTCTGCATTGGAAATTTCAGACAGGTTTGTTGAAGACGGATCTTATATCAAACTGAAAGCGGTAACATTGGGGTATAATTTCAAGAATCCATTCAAAGGGGTAAGCAAGCTGAATGTATATGTAACCGGACAGAATATCTTTACCATTACCGATTATTCGGGGATGGATCCTGAAGTGAACGCCTTCAGTCCCAACAGAAACACTTCCGGTGCTGAAAGATCCGTTTTCGGGATAGATTATGGAACATACCCTCAGGTACGAACCTTCATTATCGGTTTAAAAGCTAATTTCTAAATTATTTACAATGAAAATCAATAAAGCAATATATTATTTATTGGGCGCATCAATGCTGGCAACCATTACTTCCTGTAACGACTTTCTGGATACGGAACCCATTACGGAACAGTCCGTTTCTATTGATAATCCGATAAAAACAGCAGCAGATGCAGAAAACAGAATGAATACCATTTACACTGCATTTGGGAATGAATACTGGCAGCTGGACTATTTTTTTAATGGGGATGCCCAAACGGAAATTTCCTATGCAGGGGCAGATAATGTCCAGAATTTCCAGCAGGATGAATACCGTATCGTTGCTACCAACCCTAATGTGGAAAGGGACTGGAAATATCTTTACGGTTTTATAAATGACTGTAATATGATTCTGAATTATGTGGATCAGGTAAGTGACCCGTCTCTAACTTCTTCACGAAAAGACCAAATGAAAGCTGAAGCTGCTATTTTCAGGGCACTTTACTATTTTCATGCTGTTCAGTTATGGGGCGATATTCCTTTGGTAACGAAAGCTGTGATTGGTGTTAACGCCAATAATTTCGATGAAGTGTACAGCCAGGTATATCCGGCCAGAAAAACAGTTCAGGAAGCCTACGATCTGATTATTTCCGATCTGGAAGGTGCGATTGCCAATGCCCCTTCAGGAACTGAAAAATACAGAGCCAATAAAAACTTTGCCTACGGCCTCCTTGCCAAAGTATATGCTTCGAAACCGAATCCGGACTGGACCAAAGTAAAACAGAATGCATCCAATATTTCCGGAGTAAGCCTTCTTCCGGTTTATGATCAGCTTTTTGACGGAACGCATGAAGCCAATGCCGAATCTATTTTTGAAGCAGATGGAAATGCCGGGACAGTCTGGGCCTGGGGACCCTCGATGTTCTACGGGACGGACTGGAAGAAATTCAATGTTCCTTCCAATGACCTGGTAAAAGCATTCAATGATGCCGGAGATACACAGCGTCTGAACAGCTCTGTTAAGTTTTCTACAGTAAGCTGGTCAGATAAATACTGGACGAGTAGCAGCTATCCGTTTATGTATAAAATGAGAAAGACTGATGGCACGCAGAACTTTTATATTCTCAGATATGCTGACATCCTTTTACTGCAGGCAGAAGCAGCGGTAAGAACCGCAGACTATTCAGGGGCAGCCGGATTTATCAATCAGGTAAGAACAAGAGCAGGGCTTGCTCCGGTTACTATTACCTCCGAAACTGACGGAATGCAGAAAGTTCTTCAGGAAAGAAAGCTGGAACTGGCATTTGAAGGCCACCGCTGGTTTGATCTTAAAAGGACCGGAACAGCCATTGCCATTCTTTCCCAGCAGAAAGACGGAAACGGAATCGCGCTGCCTTATGCTGCCAATATCAATCAGAACAGATTATTATGGCCCATTCCGCAGGGACAGAGAGATAACAATCAGAACTTAACCCAAAATTCAGGTTATTAAATATGAAGTTTCACAACTTATATAGTTTCTTTTTTAACGGTACCGCACTGCTTTGTGGAGCGGTACTTTTTCCTTTGTCATCATGTACTTCTGTAACAGGCAACAAAGGAAATGAAGTGCAGTTCTGGCTGACGAAAGGAGATGGAAGCATCAAACTACAGCAACAGGCTCCCGTAAAGTTTGCCCAAAACAGCAATGGTTTTCAGAATATTGAAATTGACGATTCCCAGAAGTTCCAGTATGTAGACGGTTTCGGATATACCCTTACCGGAGGCAGTGTGGAAGTAATCAACCGGCTTTCACCTTCCAAAAGAAAAGCATTATTGAATGAACTTTTCAGTAACGGCGAAAATGCTATTTCCGTAAGTTATCTACGCTTAAGTATTGGTGCTTCAGATCTTGACGGAACGGTTTTTTCCTATGATGACCTGCCGGAAGGACAGACGGATCCTTCTCTTTCAAAATTCAGTCTCAAAAAGGATAAAGCGTTGATTTCCATGTTGAAAGAAATTCTGGCCATCAATCCGAAGATGAAGATTATTGCAGCGCCGTGGTCCGCTCCGGTTTGGATGAAAGACAACGGGAAATCAAAAGGAGGCAGCTTAAAACCTGAATTCTATACGGCTTATGCGAACTATTTTGTAAAATACATCCAGGGCATGAAGAAGGAAGGAATTCAGATTGATGCCATAACGCCTCAGAATGAACCGCTTCATCCTGGAAATAACCCAAGCCTTTATATGCCTTCTGAGCAACAGCGGGATTTTATCAAAGGATTTTTAGGTCCTGCTTTTAAAGCCAATCAGATTAAAACTAAAATTGTGGTTTACGATCACAATTGTAATAAGCCGGAATATGCTCTCGATATTCTGAAGGATCCTGAAGCTTATCAATATATCGACGGTTCGGCTTTCCATTTATATGAAGGTGATATTTCAGCTTTAAGTACGGTTCATGATGCATTCCCGGATAAAAATCTGTACTTTACGGAACAATGGACAGGAGCAAAAGGTACTTTTAACGAAGACCTGAACTGGCATACCAAAAATGTCATCATCGGTTCCATGAGAAACTGGAGCAAAACCGCTCTGGAATGGAATGTAGCCAATGATCCGCAGTACGGGCCGCACACCGATGGCGGATGTACGGAATGTAAAGGAGCAATAACGGTGTCCGACAGTGAGAATTTCACCCGGAACGTTTCCTATTACATTATTGCCCATGCTTCCAAATTTGTTCCTGCAGGTTCACAGAGAATTGCTTCAACACAAACCGAAAGCCTTTCGACAGCCGCCTTTAAAACACCTGCCGGAAAAACCGTGTTGATCGTACAGAGCGGAAACAGTCAGGATGAAAACTTTAATATACAGTATAACGGAAAAACGGCTCCTGTAAAGATTTCAGGAAATTCAGCGGCAACGTACGTTTTTTAATTGAATAAACGATGAAAAAGGCTTATTTCTTACTCGCATTTTCAGCATTGGGCATTCAGGGGTACGCACAGAAAACGGTGGACCAGAAAGTGGCTAAGCTTCTGTCTGAGATGAGTCTGGAAGAGAAAGTCGGGCAGCTGGTTCAGTACAGCGGATTCGAATATGCTACCGGCCCTCAGCATTCTAATTCTGCTGCTGTTTTAGCGGAAATAAAAAAGGGTAAAGTCGGCTCTATGCTCAATGTGGCAGGATCTGAAGAAACCAGGGCTTTTCAGAAACTGGCATTGCAGTCAAGGCTGAAAATTCCTTTGCTTTTCGGACAGGATGTGATTCACGGGTACAGAACCACTTTTCCCGTTAATATCGGGCAGGCTGCCAGCTGGGATCTGGGATTGATTGAAAAGTCTGAGCGGATTGCCGCAACGGAAGCTTCAGCCTATGGAATTCACTGGACGTTTGCTCCTATGGTAGATGTTGCCAGAGATCCGAGATGGGGAAGAGTGATGGAAGGTTCCGGAGAAGATACTTACCTGGGAACACAGATCGGACTGGCAAGAATCCGGGGTTTTCAGGGAAAAGGATTAGGAAATCCTGATGCCTTGATGGCCTGTGCCAAACACTTTGCTGCTTATGGGGCAGCCGTGGGAGGAAGGGACTATAATTCGGTGGATATGAGCTTGCGACAGCTTCACGAAACCTATTTACCCCCTTTCAAAGCTGCTGCTGAAGCAGGTGTGGCTACTTTTATGAATTCTTTTAATGATATCAGCGGAATTCCGGCAACAGCCCATCCTTATCTCCTCAGAAACCTTCTGAAAGAAAAATGGAATTATAAAGGCTTTGTCGTGTCAGACTGGGGCAGCATCGGGGAGATGATTGCTCACGGCTATGCCAAAGATGCATCAGAAGCAGCTGAAAGAGCGGTAATAGCGGGAACTGATATGGATATGGAAAGCCGTATGTATATGACAGAACTTCCAAAGCTGGTAAGAGAAGGAAAGGTTGATCCCAGGCTGATTGACGATGCGGTAGGAAGAATCCTGACAAAAAAGTTTGAAATGGGACTTTTTGATGATCCGTACAGATTCAGCAGTGAGAAAAGACAGAAAGCGCAGACAGATAATGCGGAACACCGGAAATTCGGAAGGGAATTTGGCTCTAAAAGTATGGTGCTGTTAAAAAATCAGGGAAATATATTACCTCTTTCAAAAACATTAAAAACCGTTGCCCTCATCGGTCCTTTCGGTAAAGAAACAGTGGCAAATCACGGCTTCTGGTCCATTGCTTTTAAAGATGATCAGCAAAGGATCGTGACACAGTATGACGGAATCAGAAATCAGCTTGATAAAACCTCTGTTTTGCTTTACGCAAAAGGCTGTAACGTAGATGATAATGACAGATCACTGTTTGCTGAAGCTGTAGAAACGGCCAAAAAATCAGATATAGTCATTATGACATTAGGAGAAGGTCATGCGATGAGCGGTGAAGCCAAAAGCCGCAGCAGTATTGGCTTTACCGGTGTTCAGGAGGAACTCTTAAAGGAAATTGCCAAAACAGGAAAACCGGTTGTTCTGCTGATCAATGCGGGAAGACCTCTGATTTTCAACTGGGCGGCAGATCATGTTCCCGCTATTGTCTACAGCTGGTGGTTGGGAACGGAAGCCGGAAATTCTATTGCAGATGTATTGTTCGGAACCGTAAATCCGGGTGGAAAACTTCCGATGAGCTTTCCGAGAACCGAAGGGCAGATCCCTGTTTACTACAATCATTACAACACCGGAAGACCTGCTAAAAATAATACAGACCGGAATTATGTTTCAGCCTATATTGACCTTGATAATGATCCGAAATATCCTTTTGGCTACGGCCTGAGCTACACAGAATTCAGGTATTCCGAGATGAATCTGAGTTCAGCATCATTAAAGGGAAATCAGACCCTTGAAATTAATGTAACGGTTTCCAATACCGGGAAATATGATGGGGAAGAAGTGGTGCAGCTGTATGTGAGAGATCTGTTTGGAAAATTGGTGAGACCGGTAAAGGAACTGAAAGGTTTTCAAAAAGTTTTCATTAAAAAAGGCGAGAGTAAAACGGTCAGATTTAAACTTACCCCGGAAGATCTGAAATTCTTCGACAATGACCTTCATTTTGACTGGGAAAGCGGAGATTTTGACATTATGGTCGGAACCAGTTCCCAAAATGTTCAGACCAAAAGAATCAGCTGGATCAAATAAAAAAGTGATATTTGCAGCTTGAAAAAACGGATGCTGTAAACGCCTTTAAAAGATCGTATGTTGAAAAACAGGTAAACAGCTTTTAAAGTCAGAACCCAAAAAATAATGAAGCGGACCTACTCGTCCGAAAAGAGAGAAAAGAATATGAAAAAATTAATCGTAAGCTGTCTGGCAGCAGGAGCTTTTCTGAACGTTAATGCACAGAACTACTGGAAAAAGAATGCAGGCAAGACCGCCAGGGTGATTCTTACCAATTCCGGAACCAACGAAAAGATGGCTGATAAAGGAACCGTGAAATTTGAAAAATTCGGACAGCCTAAAGAAACGGATGCCTGCATTTTTGTAGATCCGGATTTCAGATATCAGAAACTGATCGGAATCGGAGGAGCCATTACCGATGCCTCAGCCGAAACATTCTATAAAATGCCTGAGAATAAGCAGAAAGAAATTATAGAGGCCTATTTCGGAAAAAATGGTTTAGGCTATACTGTGGTGCGTACCAATATGAATTCATGCGATTTTTCCAGTGATTCCTATACATATGTGGCGGATAACGATACTTCACTGAAGTCATTCAATATTGCACATGATGAAAAGTATAAGATCCCGATGATCAAAGAAGCGCAGAAGGCTATAGGGAAAGATTTCACGTTTTATTTCTCACCCTGGAGTCCGCCGGCATGGATGAAATCCAATAAAAGTCTTTATAAAGGAGGAAGACTGGAAAATCAGTATTACCAGACCTGGGCGGATTATTACATCAGGTTCATGAAAGAATATGAGAAAAGAGGAATCAATATCTGGGGATTGACGATTCAGAATGAACCGATGGCTACCCAAACCTGGGAATCCTGCATCTATTCTGCCGAAGAAGAAGGTGATTTCCTTAAAAATAATTTAGGGCCGACACTTTGGAAAAACGGTTATAAAGATAAGAAAGTCATGATCTGGGACCACAACCGGGATCTTATTTATCAGAGAGCAACGACCACTTTAAGCGACCCGGAGACTGCTAAATATGCCCACGGAATCGGTTACCACTGGTATGAAACCTGGAACAACAAAACCCAGCTGTTTGATAATCTCGCAGAAACGCAAAGAGCTTTTCCCAATATGTTCCTCGCTTTCACGGAAGGATGTAAGGAACAGTTCAAAATGTCAGGCGTATATGATGTGAGCTTAGGAGAACTTTACGGAAGAAATATGCTGAATGATTTCAATAAAGGAACTGCTTTATGGACCGACTGGAATATACTTCTGGACGAAACGGGAGGCCCGAACCATGTAGGGAATTTCTGTTTCGCACCGATTATTGCCGATACGAAAACCGGAGAAGTACATTATACCTATGAATATTATTACGTAGGCCATGTGTCAAAATATATCAAACCCAATGCGCAGAGAATTGGCAGCTCTTCCAACAGAGCAGCCCTTACTTCAACCTCTTTTATGAATGAAAACGGACAGCTGGTTACCGTTATTATGAACGATTCCGGTAATGATATCGAGACCAATCTCTGGATCGAAGGAATGTCTGCAAAACTTGCTGCTCCGGCACATTCTATACAGACCGTAATTTTATAGACTTATATTGATATTTTTTAAGGGAACCGGCTTTTCGGAGCCGGTTTTTTTATTGGTCAAAAAAATTAACATCATCTGCCAATCTTCGAACAAAAAATATTCCCAAGAATTCGTGTGATCGGTGTGATCCGTGGGAAATTGTTTAACCACAAAAGGGACAAAAGAATTTTAACACTTAAGTAATCTTTAAGTTTAATATATTGCGTATAGAAGTTCACTAAAGATTATAAAAATCTACGATTTTTGTTTTATAATACCTGTGTTATTTCTTTGAATTTGGATCATGTATTTCTTTAAAATCTTAATTTCATTGTTCAATAGAGATGGACTTTAGTCCACCTGAATCTGCGTTATCCGCAAAATCTGCGAGCGAAAAATATCCCCAAGAATTCGTGTGATCGGTGTGATCCGTGGGAAATTGTTTAAC
>JAITMC010000028.1 GCA_031277615.1 Chryseobacterium sp.
TTTTAATGCGAAGATCAAAAACTTTAGATTACAGCTTAGAGGAGTAAAAGACAAAACTTTCTTTCTCTTCAGATTAACCAAACTTTTTGCCTAGCCCCCAACTTTTGCGCTTGATCCACAAAATATCCTAAATTTTACTTCTGATCTATTTTTGAGCCTGCAACATATAAAATATTTTCAAATTATTGCAACAAAAAAAAGGTTTCAAGAAATTTCTCGAAACCTTTATCTGTAGCGAAGACGGGAATTGAACCCGTGACCTCAGGGTTATGAATCCTGCGCTCTAACCAACTGAGCTACCTCGCCGTTTTGGTGGTGCAAATATAGAAAATATTTATTTACCTCCAAAATTATTTTAGCTTAAAATATTCTAAAACATCACCAACATGTTCTGGTTTGTTGATTATCTTATTGTTAGCATCTAAAATAAAATACGTTGGTGTTGCGTGAACATTGTAGGTTTCGCTGTAACTGCTGTTCCATCCTCTCAATTCGGAGTCGTTGATCCATGGGAATGCAGAGATTCTATTGGTGTATGAATTTTTGTCTGTATCCAGAGATAGTCCGACAATCTGAATATTTTTCGCTTTCAGGTCGTTGTATTTTTCAAGAAGCTTTGGTAATTCGGTTTCACAGTGTGAGCAGGTAGATGACCAGAATACAATAACTTTCTTATCTGCTTTTACATCGTGAAGCGATTTTGCAGATGTGTTTACCGGTGACTGGAATTTATAGTTAGGAAATACCGCTCCTATTTCCACATTTGCATTGGACTTCAACGTAGAAGCCAGTCTGTCGGTAATTGTGCATTTAAGATTTTTAGCCTGGGTAAGGTATTTATTTTTGAACTCATCCATATCATAAGCATCAAAAATATCGATAAGCTCTGATAAAACGGTTTGTCCTCTTGGTGTTTCTACTTTTAAACGATCCAGCAGCTTATCTACGGAACCTGTCACATTGGTATTTCCGCCTGCATTAAGATAGGCTACTAAAACCGGCCGCAATAAAGAAGATGATTCAAGCATATCATTGGACTTGTCCAGGAAGTTGATGATATCATCCTGTGAAACTTTTTTAGACGGATCCTGCGAAGTAGACAAGAACTTGCTGTAGTTGGTATTATAGAACGAAATGAACGGATGCTTAGCAGCGTCTATAGCTCCTGCGTTTCCGGAAAGCCTGTCGATTTCTGTTTTCAGGGCTTTTCCAAAATCGGTATTATCCTTATAATATTCTTTGATCTGCGTTAAAGCCGGAAGAATAAGCTCTTTTTTCTGTGAGCCTTCCTGCTGTTTACTCATGAGATCATTGGCTTCATCCAGATAAGCAACTTCTTTGATCTTATTATTCTGGAAGTCTAATTTTATATTAACATTCTTGTTTTCAGAAATAAAGCTGACCGTATTATTAGATGTCGGAAAATATACCTTCATCATTCCCATGTAGTTATTAGGGTTTTTGAAGGTCCATGTATTATTCTTGCTTTGTTCTTTGGTGACAATAACGTCTTTTGAACCGTTTAATGTATATAGAATAGCGTCCTGATCTTTGAAATCAGCCGGAGCCTGGATGGTTACCGTAAACTGCGCCTGCAGGGAAAATGCAGCTAATACTGCAGATACTATAAAAATCTTTTTCATAAGGTAAAAATAAAAAAACTCTCTGATTAATCAGAGAGTTTAATGTTATTTTAATAAAATTTTAGGCTTTTACGCTTTTATATTTTTTTGTGTAGTATACAATGAAGATTACAGCCACTACAGAAAGGGCAAAGATGTACATATCGATAGGAGAAGAAAGTCCTCCAGGTCCTGTTGTACCCGTACCGGAATCATCTGTACCTCCCGGTATTGGCGGAATTTCATCTTCAGGAGCAGCTTTGACCAGCAGAACTGCAGCAAATAAGAAAAGAGCTGATACTAGTTTATTGATAGCTTTCATAATGTTTATTTTAAGATTTTAGTGTTAACGGTTTCTCCTTTATCTGAAACAATTTTTACAACATAAGAATTTTTAATTGCGCTGTTCAGTTCAATTACAAAATCTCTGGATGCATCAACTGCTTTTTTAGAGATAACCAATTTACCGCTCATATCATAAACTTCAATATCTGCTTTTTTCCATTCCGGATCGAATCTCACGATGTAGTTGGTGATTTCAGGATTGTATACCACCATTGTTCTTGAAGGTATTTTCTTATCATCCTTAACCGCCAGTGTACCACTGTTAGGCTGTCCGTAATATAAATCATAAGAAGCGCTCACTGAAGGAATCACATCTCCCTGTTTAGCCTGTTGTACGGTACCGTTTGCTGCTTTATAGTAGAAACCTGTACCTGAAGACAGCTGATGTGCTCCATTGGAAATCAATTCTGCGTTTTCTCTGATCTCAAATTTATAGAATTTAACTTTATCTGTATTATAGTTAACTAACTTAACATTTTTACCCAAGAAGTCTGCTTCGTTGGCTTCGTTGATGTATAACCAATACTGTGCTGAATAGTTGGTATCAATTCCTCCATTTGGATTTTCCTCAAATGTACCAATCAGGTTTTCACTGTTCGCTCCGCCTACTGCTTTTACCTGAACGGTTGTATCCATTGAAGACTGATGTCCTGTAGATGCATTAGGAGAAACTACATAATAGGTTCTGGTGATTTCATTCTGATTGGCATCCAAACCAATTACTCCAAGCTGTTTTACAGAACCTCTGTTGGTATTTCCGTTATATCTTGCAGCAGTTACATCATAATCAGTACCTGCAGCTCTTACGGTTTCTTTAAATCTTCTTAGGGTATTAAAGTTTAAAGTCTGGGAATCATTGTTTCTAAGCTTTAATACAAAAGTCTGCATCGGCTTGATGATCATCCCCTGATCACCTACAGGGATTCCAGTTGCAGGGTCGAAGGTTGTATACAGGGCATTCGTACTGTAAGTATTCCCCTGAGGTGTTCTGATTACTGTCCCCGGATCATATCTTACCCCCATAATATTCGGGATATTATTTCCGTCAGTAACGCCTCCGTTCTCAACATACCCGATTTTTGAAATATCAAGATTGGTAAAGAAAGGATTTCCGAACTGATAGATATTTTTCCCGTAGTTTCCTACCCAAGGATTGGTATCAAACTGATCCTGAAGATACGTATTGAATTTCTCTCCATAATAGTTTAAAGCGGTTCCTCCAGGGCCAAAACCATTTAATCCTGAGTTTTGCAATTGTACCCCTCCAAATGTAGCATACGGCCTTCCGCTTAAAGTATAAACAGAACCTGCCGGAGTGGGTGCAATCGTGGCAAAAGTAGCCGGTGGTGTACTTGGATCCAGATTATTGTTCAGAGAACCCAGCATATAATATCCTGAAGGATCACTGGTAGCGGATGTATACAAACCGCCGTAATGTCTTGCGACTGATGCCTGATCATCCTGCTTCAGAATATCATTCCCACTACGTCTTACGCTGGTGAATGTTTTTCCGAATTCAGAAGATAAAGTACTGATTGTTTTGTTGTAGAATGGGAGAGCCATCTGCTGGTAAAAATTTCCGTTACCATGCTTCTTGTCTCTGTATTCCTTACTGACAAAACCCGTGATGTCTGACTGATTCAGACCATCAATGTAAAGCTGTCCGTAAGTAGAAGTAGCATAGCCTCCAGGATTATTAAGCCTTAGAACGATATTACCTCCGTCGGTTTTTTCACCGCCGGCATCAGTAAGAGTTCTAAGAGCGTCCCCTGCAGTCCCTACGATCATAACGTTGCCGTGAACATCCAAAATACCATTGCCTTTTGTCTGAACACCACCCCCGCTATAAACCAGAGTGCCTTCGCTTACATACATATTAGCGTTAGTGTCTACGTGACATAAAACATTCTGCGCCTGAACAGAATAGCTAACGGCTAAAAGACCTATAGCAAATAAACTTTTTCTCATTGTATAAAATATTTGTGTGTTAATACAATCTCACCCGCAAAGGTATGATTTTTATTTCTTAGAAAAAAATATATTTTATTTATTAACAAAAATATTATCTTCCGTCAATATGATTTCTTTTTCCTCACCTATTGAAAACATATAGTCTTCCAGAACTTTTTCTGTTGTACCTCTTAATCCTCTGGCTCCTAATCCTTTTTCGATGGTTTCTTCCACGATTTTTTCAATAGCACCGTCTGTAAAAACCAAATTCGTGCCATCCATTTTGAAGAGTTCCACAAACTGGTTGATGATTGAATTTTTAGGTTCTTTCATAATTCTTACCATGGTTTCTTTTGTAAGTTTATCCAGGTAAGTGATGATTGGAAATCTTCCCAAAAGTTCGGGAATTAATCCGAATGAACGAAGGTCAATAGCATTAATATTTGTTAATACATATTCATCTTCATCCACTTTATTGATCTTTTCTGAGCTGAAGCCGATGGCCTGCTTGTTCATTCTTCTTTCAATGATCTCCTTAATGCCGTCAAAAGCTCCTCCTGCGATGAACAGGATGTTCTGCGTGTTGACCTGAATATATTTCTGATCCGGATGTTTTCTTCCTCCCTGTGGCGGCACATTCACGATGCTTCCTTCCAGAAGTTTCAGTAAACCCTGCTGTACCCCTTCTCCGGAAACGTCTCTGGTAATACTTGGATTGTCTGATTTTCTTGCAATCTTATCAATCTCATCGATGAATACGATTCCTCTTTCTGCTTTTTCCACATCATAATCTGCTACCATTAAAAGCCTTGAAAGAATACTTTCCACATCTTCTCCTACATAGCCGGCTTCTGTAAGAATGGTTGCATCCACAATACAGAAAGGAACATTCAGTTCTCTCGCAATGGTTTTAGCCAAAAGGGTTTTTCCTGTTCCCGTTTCACCAATCATGATGATGTTTGATTTCTCCAGCTCTACTTCTCTGTTTTCATCTTTTGCATGAAGCAGTCTTTTATAGTGATTGTATACTGCGATCGAAAGCTGTTTTTTTGCCTGATCCTGGCCAATCACATACTGATCAAGAAATACCTTGATCTCTTTAGGTTTTTTTAATTCGTCTATATTTTCTGCAGGGGAATATCCTGTTTTGGAAACGCTGTCTTTTACGATGACATGAGCCTGTTCAATACAGTTTTCGCAGATAAAGCCATTCTGCCCTGAAATCAGCATCTGCACTTCATTTCTTTTTCTGCCGCAGAAAGAACATTGGTTTGAGTTCATATGATATAATAATAGATGTATATGTTAAAGAAAATCGTAAAAAATTTCTTTTTTACGATTTATTGTTTTTAAGAATTAATAATCGAGTTTTTAATCTCGGTGTATTCTTCGGCCGTTAATTTTAATCTTTCATTTCTGAAATTCATATCTTCCATTTTATTCAAAGGGATCAGATGAATGTGCGCATGAGGAACTTCAAGCCCTACAACCGCCACTCCTACTCTTACGCAGGGAACGGCATTTTTAATTTTTTTGGCTACATTCTGTGCAAATCCCCAAAGGTTTTTATATTCTTCGCTCTCCAGATCAAAGATCAGGTCCACTTCTTTTTTAGGTACTACCAATGTATGTCCTTTCACCAATGGCATTGCGTCGAGGAATGCAATAAAGTTTTCATCCTCTGCTATAGTATAGGAGGGAATTTCGCCGTTGATGATCTTTGTGAATATACTGCTCATATTGTTAGAAGTTAGAAATTAGATATAAAGGTAAGAAATTTAGAAATGAGAAAGGGATATCAGACTATAGAGAAATGTCCAATACTTCGAAAGACAGTTTGTTTCCGTTAGGCAGCACGATGTCTGCAGTTTCGCCTACTGCTTTTCCAAGCAATCCTTTGGCGATAGGGGTATTTACAGAAATTTTTCCTGCTTTAAGGTCGCTTTCATTATCCGGTACCAAAGTAAATACCTGCTGTTGCTTTGTGGCATTATTCATCAGTTTTACAGTGGTAAGGATTGAAACCTTTGAAGTATCTAATTGACTTTCATCTATGATTTTAGAGGTTGCGATGGTATCTTTCAGCTTGGAAATTCTCATTTCAAGCATTCCCTGAGCCTCTTTGGCCGCATCGTATTCTGCATTTTCAGACAAATCTCCTTTATCTCTTGCTTCTGCGATCTGCTGGGTAATTTTTGGTCTTTCCACAGTTTCCAACTGTTCCAGCTCAGCTTTCATTTTCTCTAGTCCCTCCTTGGTTACATAGCTTGCCATAATTTTCAAAATTTAGGTTTAGTATAAAAAAATAATCCGACATTTGCCGGACAATGTTTTCGTGTTATAATCGTTTAATTTTTACAAATATATAAAAATTTAAATTGAAATGAAAAAAACTTTTTCAATACTATCTATTTTTATTTTTCTGATTTTCAGTAATTTAACTATAAACTCATGCGGAAGCCGGGATGATACCTTAAGCTGCTTTCCACTCAGCCCGATTAATGTCACCCTGAATCTTAACCTTCCCGCCTACTACCCGATTACGAACAGCGGCGGCTGGATTTATGTGAACGAACAGCAATCCGGAACCAACGGATTAATCATTGTGCGTATAGGTGATACCTTCAAGGTTTATGACCGTAATGCACCGCATTTATGCCCGGATACGGGAACTGTTCTTGAGGTGAAGGACAACATCAGTATTCTGTGTCCGAAAGACAATACAAAATGGATCCTTACAAACGGGCAGCCTCTGGATGGAGCGAAAACGTCTCTTCCTCCAAAGACTTATCCGTATAATTATGACCCGGTATCGAAGACTTTAAATGTTTATTTTTAGCAGGTGAGCCAGAAGATGGAGGTTACTTTGAGTGATCAGTAGTTATGGTTTCCTGGAAACGTTTCGTTTCAGTTCTGTCTAAAGGATCAATCTTATTCAACATCAATAAAAAACCGCAATTCTGTTGAGTTGCGGTTCCTTTTATCAGTCGGCCGGATATTGAACGGCTTTATCGAGTTCTACAGGATTATTGAACGATTTCATTTTTTTCCTTTCATTTTTTTCTGCGGGTTTCAGTTCTTCTTTGGTAAGGATAGTCCCGTCATCCAATTGCAGCCTTTTCCCTTCCGGAATGCTTAGTTTCCCGTTAAAGACATATTTAAAGGGACTTTGATAAAGTTCCAGCTTCAGGTCATTCAGCTTTTTATCATTCACTTTTACCGCTTTGCTTTTCCGTTCTTTCAAGCTGTAGCTTTCATAATTTCCCGGGATTTTTTCGCTTTTAATCAGGGTGAATATATAATTTTTACGGCTGTCATAGATTTCAGTAATCAGCCCCGGAAGACCACCGAATTTGTATGGGCCGTAGGATAACGGAATTTCCTGAGTAAACCAGGCGGTCCATTTCCTGCCTCCAAAATGGGTTTCCGCTTTCTGTACCTTTAGCTCATTCACGGTTTTCGTACTGTCTGATATTTTCCAGACAAGATTGGAAGGGGTCCCGGTTTTATAAAAGTTCACATCTCCGATATATTCATAATTGTCGTAGGAGGAGCTGTTTTTGTTTTTAACAATGAAAGAGGTTAAGCGATATCCCTTGAACCCTTCTTTTCCTGTTTGGGCATATACCGAATCATTGATATAGTAAATGCGGTTGTAATAAGAGAGTCCGTCACCGGTAATGTCTAAATGGTAATTCTCTTTTGTGATTTCATTGGAAGTGGAATCTTTTTTGAAACTGACCTGATATATGAACCGGTCATTTTGGGCGAACAGCAAACAGCCGAACAGCATTAAAAGTATCATGGCTATCCTTTTCATAAGGTATTTTGATTAAAAAATAAGGCCCTCAATATATAGATAAAAATGGTATAAAAAAATAGAAATTTCATAAAAACCGAGGGTAATTTTTGCTTCTTTGCGGGGAGTTTTCCTATATTGGAAACTTAAAATACGACCAGAAAAATATTAAAATGAAGATTGTTATACAAAGAGTATCTGAAGCCAGTGTAAAAGTAGACGGAAAAACAGTGGGAGAAATTGGAAAAGGGCTAATGCTGCTGACGGGAATTGATGAGAGTGATGAAAAAGCAGATGCCGACTGGCTGGTTCAGAAAGTCCTTAATCTCCGGATCTTTGGCGATGAGGAAGGCAAACTCAATCTGTCGGTGAAGGATATTTCGGGTGAAATTCTCTGCATCAGCCAGTTTACCCTGATTGCTGATTATAAAAAAGGAAACCGGCCATCATTCATCAAAGCAGCCAAACCGGATAAAGCAGTTCCTCTTTTTGATTATTTCAAAGAACAACTAGCCCGATCCGGGCTGAAGACGGAAAGCGGAATCTTCGGAGCCGATATGAAAGTTTCCCTGATCAATGACGGACCCGTTACCATTGTAATGGATTCCATAACCAAAAGCTGATTGAGGACCGATGAAGAAGATCATCCTCCTGCTCTACCTGATCCTGTCAGTTCTTTTTTTCACCGGAGTTTTTCTGAGCTTTAGCCATACCAGCTTTTCCGGATATTATCCTGATAAGATCATCAACGGACTCTGGCTGTTTCTGACGGTTCTTGTGATCATTCTGTACTGGAAGAAAAAAGCAGCCAAAGTATATTGTCTGCTGCTTGGCGCATTTACTGTTGTAAGTATTATACCTATGGCCATTCCTTTTTTCGGAATGGTGTACTATTTTTCTACCGTGGATGATTTCCAGCAGATTGACCTGAATAATGAGTACAGAATTGAAAGGACCAAACCTGGTGCCTTATACAAAACCCAGGTATTTGTTTACCAAAAAAACGGATTGATGGAAAAGGAAATATTCAGGACTCCATATAGGGATATTTATGAAAAGCTTTCCCGGAAAATTGGTGAAAGGGAGCCTGAAATCCAAAAAGCCAGACTGGTTTCAGTTCATAAAGACAGTATAGGGGTTGAATACCTCATCCGGGGAGAAAAGATCCCTTTTTATCATAAAAAAGATGATTTTGACCTGTAATATAAAGCCAAAAAGAATTACACCTATAAAAAACACCTTCCGGAATTTCCGGAAGGTGTTCTTCTTAATAAAACTTATAACTATTTCGCAGGAACGCTGCTGAAATTAAGCGCTACTTTGATGTTCATATCCGAACTGGTCTGGTTTTTCAGTTCATAAACCGTTCTTACGGTAAGTCCTGAGCTTTTCACCACTTCATCCAAAAATCCGGTATCGTTCAGGTCAAGATTTAAGCTTGAAGAATTGGTGGATATATTGGAACGGGATGCGACCAGTCTTTCGCCGGTTCCGCCGGATGAAATATATACTTTAACGGTTTTAAAAGCACTCAGATTTCCGCCTGACGGAGAAGCTACGGATATTTTGGCATCAGAAATTCTTACATCTTTGATCTTCGCATTATTGTTTCCTCCGAACCAGGTCTGCACATTAGTCGCCGTAGAGGTGGAAGAAACTTCTTTATCAGCAGGTACACCAGTAGAAATCAGAACATTTGCCGTATAGGGAAATGTATTCTGAACCAACGACTGTACGGTACCACAGCTTACTGCTACCACAGAAACAGCTGCTGCCATTAAAAATATTTTTTTCATAATTTTAAACTTTAGAGTGTAGGTTGCAGAAATTATACCAAATCAGCTGAAGCTATTCTACATTGACTGTAAATTTACCTTTAGTATTTCCGGAAGCCATATTGCTTTTTCCAATGATGAGCCATACTTCACCTTTTTCCGGAATCTTATAGGTAATCTCTCTTCCGAATGGGCCGTCATAATCACCATTAGGCAGCCTGATCTGATTGAAACGGATATTGAATTCCTTTTGGTTGGTAGTGATCGTAGCTTTTAGCTCTGATTTTTCAAAATGTCTGAGCTTCAGAACAAGTTCCTGATTGTCTTTTGTAAATTCTTCACTTAAGGTAAAAGACTGCCCGGGAGTATCCATTGTTCTTATGATCTGGCCATCTTTTTCTACTCTTAATGCTCCTTTTCGCCCACTTTCCGGACTTGCAGGAGTTTCATTCATCACGGAATCATTATTTTTCAGTAAAGCAGAATCTGTTTTCACGGCAGAATCCGGCATTTCTGTTACGACTGTAGAGTCCTTATCCTGCACGGTGGTCATCTTCGCTTCTTTCTTACAGGAAAGGATGAGTATTGGGATTAATAACAGGCTCTTTTTCATAGTACTTTATTTTAGATCTGGTTGAAACCAGAGTCAGATTTATGATCTGGTTTTCTGTTTTGTATGGTATTTTTTAATGCTAAAACTGTTCCAAGTTCCAATACTTTCTCAGTTTAGGGTTATTTCACCGTCTGGTAATAAATAATTTTCGAAAGGAAAGTTTTGGATTTTTCTTCCTTGATTTTCTTCATAATCTCTTTTCTGAGCTGCCCGTTCTTTTTTTCATCAGCATACTTCAAAAGCGGTTTCTCGCTGAAGTTGACGGATGTTAAATGATAATCCGCATCAAAATTTGTCCGTTTTATATTCTCAGAAGTAATAAAACCGCCCCAGTTGACATAGCTGCATATGAGAATTACCCCATAGAAATACCAGGCCATTGTATTGAACAGGAATAGGTTTCTTTTCTGTTTCTGAATTTTAATCAACGTCATCATCAGTCCGGCCAGGGACAAAATAAGAAATGCAATAACCCCGAGTCTTTTATAGGTAAATCCGTAATTCATAATATACTCAAAGTTTTTCAGTGCAGCAGAGCATACCAGAACGGCATTCAGGAAGATCCATATTTTAGCCAGCATCTTCATCAGGCGTGCTTTGGGATCGAAATTAAACCCTGATTTAAAGTAAAACATGATTACCAGAATAGCCATTACAATAGACAGAATTACGGCATTTACTCTTTCATGGGTTTCTTCTGAAAGTTGGGAAGGTGTTTTTGACGCTTCATAAAACTGCTCATAATTGTAGGTGATGATAAAGAAAACCAGTAAAATATTCAATGAAAAGAAAGATACTACTCCACTGATTCTTTCGGCATCCAGGTCAAGAAAAGAATAAGTCGCTTTCTGAACTTTGCTGCTTTCTTTAAAATCATTGTCCAGAAAGTGATTTCCTTTATAGATAAATCTTTCTACCGCGTAGTTCCAGTAGTTAAACGCAATAAAAAATCCTATCACGAAAAGACAGAATACCTGCCATACATTCAGATCCAGTTCATAATCTCTGAAAATAGCAGCAAAATGGTCACTTCCCACCGAGTAAATCCCGAAGAAAACAGAGAGAAATACCAATGGAATCAGGACAAAAGCAAGGGTTTTCTGCCAGGCACCGGAAACATTCCTTTTCGGAAGCCACTCGTCAAGACTGAAGAACCGGAAAACGGCTGTAATACAGTTGATGATAAAAACCGGAATCAGAAACAGCATGTGCAGTTTTCTGTTCCGGGAACGGTAGCCAAGCATCAGAAGTGAGCTTACAACCGCCAGAAATGAAGGGAAATCCCCGTACCACATAAAAGCAAAACCAGACAGAATGCTTGTAACAAAAAGTATCAGAAAAATCCGGGTTCTGTTTTGCTCCGGTGTTCTGAGCAGGGTTAATACCGCATAGATGATCCCGAGGATTCCCAGATTCATCCCGAGGTCCTGATTGTAAAAAAGGACTACAAACAGAGTGGCTGTAAGAAATATATAATGATGTGTTTTCATAATTAAAAAATTAAAAGGTTAAGAAAGATAGATATTGAGCAGGATCAGCAGATAGATGATCACTACAGGGATATTGAGCAGAAGAAGAAATACGGAATTTCCGGAAGCTTTATGCTCAGCAATATCTGTCAGGAACTCCAGAAGCTCATAGAGCAGAACAATCATGTTGATCATTGCTGCGGCGACAACGTAGTAAAACCCCAGTATGAACAGAAAATCTGATTGGGTCAGGAGAAAACCTATAAAAATAAGCGTTCCTGCCAGAAATGAAACGAGGAAAACATTTTTCCCGACCGGGCTGTATTTTTTATTTTTCATCATCGGAGAATTAATGGAGAACGGCTGTTTCTTTTTGCTGTATGAAATCTTTCAGGTGGTCGAAGTTCTGCCATAAGAGACATTCAAAGTCCCAGTTATAGAACGGTCTCATGCGTTGGCCCTTCCTGTAGGCCCGGAGATACATATTCAGGTATTCGGGAAGAATGAGTGTTCCCAGTACTACCGCAGCCAGAAGATGGGCATTGAGTTTTCCGTTTCCAAGGAGCAGATACTGCATGGCGATTTCTTCTTCAAAATGAGTTCCGCAGCCTGTTATCAGATGATGTACATCGTGGTTTTCCATTTTGGGGATCATCGTGAATCCGTGTTTTTTGTAGAACTCACCCAGTTTCCGGCCCAAAGAATCTGCTTGGAATTCCAGCAGCTGCTTTTCATTGAACTGCCACTGTCTTTTTTTCTTTTTAAAATATGTTCTGTAAAGTTTCTGGGTTTTATCATACACCCAAAGCAGAAAGGCAACACGTATTTTTTTCATCGTTTAATTATTTTAGTTCAGATTAATTCCTATTAAAGCATATACAATAGCAATGGGAATATTGAGCAGAAGGGTTCCGATGGCTTTGAAACAGACTTTCGATCGTTCATGATAGATGAAGCCGTACATAATCAGTCCCAGGATCACCACCAGATTGAATAGGGATCCAAATATCAGCAGGAGGTATCCTCCGATGGCAAAACTCTCGTCCCTGGTCAGCAGATAACCGAAAAGGCATATATTTCCCAGCAGAAAGCAAAATCCGAAGAGACCTTTTCCTATGTTTATAATTTCATGATCTTTCATTTGTTGTTATTAAGTTTTACTGAAAGGTTAAATGAATTCCGAGGATGATGTACAGGAAAGCAAGCGGAATGTTGAGCAGCATGAAACCAATGGCTTTTAAGCAGGAATTCATTTTCAGCCTACTGCCCAATCCATAAAACAAAAGCCCGAGAACCATAAGCAGATTGGCCCATGTTCCATATAGAAATATGACGATCCACCATTCCACAAACAAGGTATTCCCAGTGATAAAAAATCCGGAAAAGAACAGGTTCCCCAGCAGGAAAAAAAGTCCGAAAACATATTTCCCGATATTTACAATATGCTGATCTTTCATTCTCATCAGGGTTAAGCTCGGGTCAAAGTAAAAACCGTTATTTCCGGACGCACCATAAAACGGATCTGGAAGGAGTGGCCAATAGCCCGGTTGATGTAGAGCATTCTCCCGTCCCGAAGATCGATTTCACCGGAAACATATTGTTTATTTTTCACCGGTAGAACCGGAGTGATCACTCCCGGGATACGGCATTGTCCGCCATGCGTATGGCCGCTTAAAATCCATCCCTGATATCCGTTCCAGATATCCAGATCGCAGGCATCAGGGTTATGACAAAGTACAATGGCTGGCTGTGAGGGACTATAATTCCTCATTACTTCTGATGGATTGAAATTCGGCGACCAAAGATCTTCAAAGCCTATAAAGTTCAGGCCATGACTTTCCTGACTTCTGTTGTTCAGCATAGTAACTCCTGCATTTCCGAGCGTTCCACAGATCTTTTCCGAACATTCCACATCTTTCCAGCCTGTTCCGTAATCGTGGTTTCCCAGAATTCCGAATGTCGCCAGCTTTCCGTGGACTGCATGTTCCATTACTTTTTTAAGGTCTTCCTGCTCTTCTGCTGTTCCATGGTTGACGAAGTCTCCGGTGTAGACGACAAAATCAGGATTGAACGATCTGGCTGTATGGAAAGAATCGATCAGGAAATTCCAGTCGAAACGGTTCCCCACATGGAGGTCTGAGATCTGCATCAGGCTTTTTCCCTCCAATCCTTCAGGCAGATTTTTTACGGGAAGTTTCCGTTGAACAAATTCTACCCAGAAAGGTTCTACCTGCCATGAGTATAATGCCGGAAATGCTCCGATTACCGAAAGCTGCAACAGTCTTTTCATAAATTCTTTTCTGGTCATGAATGGAATTTTTAGAATTTGAAATTATTTTCCGTTTCCTGAATGCTCAATCCAACAGATTAGCTTCCTGCTAACGGACTTCCGAAAATGCCTACTGCCAGTTCGGCCCAAACCAATGCGAGAATAAGCAGAATGGTAACGCAGATCAGAACTTTCCGGCCTAAATTCTTCACTCTGCTTCTTACAAGATTGATCAGAAAGGCAGTTGTAAAAAGTAAGCCTCCCGCTACTATAAAGTCTGAAGCAGTCCAGTGAACCTCATCAGAAATTATATTTCCGAATAAAGGAATACACAATAAACCCAATGGAAGGGCGTAAATCGCGAATGTTTTTTGTTTTTGTGTGATCATAATTTTTAATTTATTATATAAAGTACTTTGAAATACAAAGTGAATTTTCAAAAAAATATAGGAACTACCTTCCTAATAATTTTTCCAGTGCATTAAGATGTTCTGTAAAAGCCTGTCTGCCGTTTTGGGTTACCCGGTAAGAGGTCTTAGGCTTTTTCCCAACGAATTCTTTTTTTACTTCAATGTAAGCTGCTTTTTCCAGTGCATTACTGTGGCTGGCCAGATTTCCGTCTGTGATCTCAAGCAGGGCTTTCATTTCTGAAAAATCAACCCAGTCGTTGACCATCAGAACGGACATGATGCCCAATCTTACACGGCTTTCGAATTCTTTATTGAGTTGATTTATTTTTATCATTTTAATTTTATCTTATGTATTCTGAGATCATCATGCAAAGCAGCATCAACTGCAATGACTTCTTTCGTTCGTGTATTTTCAATCAGCACAAAATCATGATCTTTGAAAAATTCTGAGGTGAAATGTCTGTTTATGTTTTCGTTAAACAAATAGATCAATCCTACTCTATGGCTTTACCTGTCGGCTCATAGCTGAAAAAAATCCGGAATAAAAAGCCTCGGGCGAAAACCGCTGCAAAAATAAGGATAAGAAAAACAATCCACTTCTTCATTCCAGATTAATCTGCCTTATTGATACTTTTTATGCATGATCAGTCCGTACACAATATGCAATATCCCAAAACCGACCGTCCAGAATACCAGTCCCCAACCTAAAAAAAACAGGGAAAGCAGTCCCAGAACAATCTGGCAGTATCCTAAATATTTGATGTCCGTGAGCGTATACCGCTCTGCACTGATGAGAGCAAGCCCATAAAAGATCAAGGTAGCCGGCGCGATCCATACATACAGATGATGGTAAATCAGGGCCAGGCAAAAAATACCTCCGGTTACCAGTGGAACAGCGAAGGTGATCAGCAGCCGTTTGGTAGTGGCATCCCAGATCTTCAGTCCTTTCTTTTTACTTTTATGGGCGGTAAAAACATAGCCGCTGATTAGTGCAGTCACCAGGATTGCACAACCGATGATAAAGAGTTCTTTCACCAGTGCCGGGGCAAAGAAGTTCCTGTCGCCCTCAAAATAATCAATCCCCTCTCTTTGTAATACAAAAAAAACGTATCCTGATCCGATCAGGGCTGCCAGTCCTGCAAAAACACCGGACAATCCACTTAATGAAATAAACCGGGAAGAGCGCTCCATCATGGAACGGATATGAGACAAGTCTTCGTGATAATTTTTAGCATCCATAAAAAGAACTTTGAATTACAAAGTTATAATTTATTTTGATCCGACAAAATATTTTTTTTGAAAAATGAAAAAAGCCGCTGAACAGGTCAACGGCTTTGTATTTTGAAAAGCTGAATTTTATTTTGCTCTCAGTCTTTCTTTGATGGCTTCAATATTTTTCTTGGCAGAATCTTCCAGAATAAGGCTTGCACTCATATGGATCCTTGCCGGCATCAGCTCATTGAAATGATCTGTCCCTTCCCAGGATACTTTTTTGATTAAAGCTAAAGCATCACTGCTTCTGGATGCCAGGGTCTGCATGAACTTTTCAAGTTTTTCATCCATCTCCGCAACAGAATCGGAAACGGAATGGTAAACATTATGCTGTTCCGCCCATGCGGCAGATCTGAAGTCTGCATCAATAGCCATTGCTGAGAACTGTGATTTCCCGATCTTTCTTTCCACATAAGGACCAATAACGAAAGGACCGATTCCCAGGTTAATTTCCGTTAATGCCAACGCTGAATCTTTAGTAGCAAAACAATAATCTGCCCCGCATGCCAAACCAACCCCTCCTCCGGTAGTTTTTCCCTGTACTCTTACCACAACGATTTTTCCACAGTTTCTCATCGCATTAAGCACTTTGGCAAATCCTCCGAAAAATTGTGTAGAAGCTTCGAGTTCTTCAATGGCCAGAAGCTCATCAAAACTTGCTCCTGCACAGAATGCTTTTTCGCCTTCGCTTTTTACAAGGATCGCTTTTACCTCATCTTTTGCTCCTTCATCCAGAATGGTCTGAGCCAGCTTTTCCAGGATCGCTCCCGGAAGTGAGTTGCTTTTCGGGGTTCCGAATGTAATTTCGGCAATATTATTTTTAATTTCTGATGCTACGAATTCGTTCATTTTTATTTTAATTGGATTCTTACAAAAATACTAAATACCGGGCTTCCGGAGAAAATTATACCGGATAAATTACGTAGAAATACGGAGTGCGCAAATTGGTATTTCTACTCTAGGGCTGCCTTATGATAAATCGTTCCTTTGACCTGACCAAACAACCCACATTGCGGCGGAATCCGAAAAGCCCTATACAGAGTAGGAAATTTAATTACTAAAAACTATTTAATTATGGAAGAGTACATTGGAATCGTAAAATTATTTGCCGGAAATTTCGCACCGAAAGGCTGGATGTTTTGTGACGGAAGCTTACTGAGAATATCGCAAAACAGTGCTTTATTTTCTATTTTGGGAACAACTTACGGAGGAAACGGCATTGATACTTTTGCCTTACCCAACCTGAAAGGACGTATGGCAATAGGAGCAGGAAATGTAAGTGCTAACGAATATTATCCTTTGGGAGTTCAGGCCGGAACCACTCAGAATACGCTTTTAACATCGAATCTTCCAAGTATCGGAGGAGGCTTTCAGCTAAAAGTAAAAAACCAGAATGCCAACAGTGTGACGCCTACACCGGCTTCAGCTCTTGCCATCTCGGGAATTCCGAACGGAAGAAACTTCGATCCGGTACCGAGCTTTATAGATGCTACTCCGGATACGCCTATTAACACGGCATCCATCACCTACACAGGAATGAACCTTCCTGTGAATAACATGCCCCCTTACCTTGGGCTGAACTACATTATCTGTGTAGAAGGAATTTATCCTCCCCGCAGCTGATATTAATACTATAACCTAATATTTAAAACAGAAATCATGAAAAGCACTACCTTTTTAACGATCTGTAGCCTGCTCATTTCAATTTTTTCATTCGGGCAGACCAGTACAGAGCAATTTGAAACTGAATCCGTAGGCAGCACCAGCTTTACGGATAATGGGGTCATTTTTAATATTATTTCGCATACTTCGACGTTCAATATTGTTAATTTCCCTAATACGGGATGGAATGGTAACGCTAATGACAACCGGTATATCGACAATACTTCCAATGTAAGTCCGCAACAGGCGTCATTCAGTGTAAAAACGACTTCCAATTTATTTAAAGTGAACAGGTTCTGGGTATATGTTTCTGACAGGTTTTCCAATCAGAATGCACAGGGAACGCTTACTATTACAGGAAAATTGAGTGGAGTAACCAAGTTTAGTACTACAAAAACCAACAATTTTGCTACTTCTCTTGGCAATACCAATGGCTATACTCTGATTGATCTGACCAACCTAAACGGACAGAATTATTCTAACATCGTGATTGACCAGCTTCAGCTGACTCTTGGAGGTAATTATTACTATCTTGGATTTGATGCTTTCATGTGGGTAAAAGACAGCAATATTGTTTTGGCAGCTCATGAAGCAAAAGCAGCACAGAAAGGAATGCAGATTTATCCCAACCCAACTGAGGGACCTTTTACCATTACAACGGAAAAAGATCTGAAAGCTGAGGTCTACAGTATGGATGGGAAACTGATGAAGCGTATGGACCTTCAGAAAGGAACTCAAAAAGCAGATCTTTCCGAGTTTCCGGCAGGAACCTATCTCATTAAAACTCTATCAGGATCTTCCAAGATCATTAAAAAATAATCCCAATTTTTCATAAGCGCTTGTGCAGTGATAAAGATTCTAATGCATAAATGATAAGAGGCTGTCTCACCTTTGAGACAGCCTCTATTTTGATTGTTCGTGTAAACTTATTGAATTTTTAATCGTTAAGTTTATGGTATTTTGCTATATCTATCAATCGATGAATATTGTTGATTGATCCTGAATATCTGTCAACTGATTAAATGTAAACGAGAAATAATTGGCCTGACCTATCTTTCCCTCAATGAATTTCGTGGATCTTCCTATTTCCTCATTATTAATATCTTTAACTCTAATCATCATATCTCCTTTGAAATCATCTGTAAATATCACGTAAACCTGTAAAACATTATTACCCTCCAGTACAATTTTACCTGCTTCAATCCCTTTTTTCTGTAACTGTGGAGACAAAACAGTTTTATTCCTCAGCACCTTTCCTGCTCCATCATAAGCTGATTTTCCAAATGCTGTTACCGTTTTCCCAGTAATTTCTCCTGTCTTGGCGGCTCCTTTTACAAACAGTTCGTCACCTTCATTTACTATTTTGCTGTATGTTTTGGTAATTGCTCTAAAGACACCGAAGCATGCTAAAACAATACACAGGATCATGCTGATAAGAAAAGGGTACTTGAAGGATATTCTTTTCCTGATGATCAACATAAAAATAGCATATAACATAAATAAAAATGCAATGCCTGCAAGAGTGAATACAATAATAATTTCTAACATTGTGTATTTATTTTTTTGATTTTATTTCTTCCAATTGTTGTTTTACATCTTCCGGGAACCAAGGGAGAATAGGATTATCTTTAAATTGTTCAAATAGATAATCTGGTGTTGAATAACTATTCGGAAGCCTTAATTTCTTTAATTGATCTTTGTATTGCTCCCGATCTTCATAAACTTCTAATTTATTACTTTCAGAATTAATTATAAAATATAGTCTGGGCTTAATAGGAAATGGTATATCAGTATCCGGATCATTTGAAATTATCTCTTCATCAATTCCAAAAATATATGGTGGGAAAATATTGCATTCTGTTACTGTAGTAAGACTGTATAAATCTACTGTTGAGCCGTTCTTAAAATTGAAAGAGTCTTTACTCTGTGTAGGTAAATACCACTCTTTTGAACCTGTTACCTGCATTAGCTGGTAAGGCTTAATTAAAGGAACTACATTATGATCCTCAGACAATGTTTCCCAATAAAATTTATCAATTTTTGCAGCTAAATAAGGATTATCCGGGACTATTTTATGTTTGATATTTTCAACTTTATTACAGCTCAATAACAACAGTAAGACTATTAATAATAAACTTTTTTTTATCATTTTAATTAATTTTATCTAGTATCACGAATCCATTTTAAACGTTCTTCGTACATTTTATCTTTCATATTTTTCATAGCTTTTTCAAGCCTTTTAATGGAATTAACCTTCCAATCAATTTGTTCCTTAGAATATTTATTACTCCAACTTCCCTTTATTTTCATGTGGTCATTTCCTCCTGCAATATCATGATAGAGAAAACCAGTAATGATACAAATTACATCATATTCAATGACTCTTTCACCATTAGAAGATGGCCGTAAATCAAATTGGTCCTCAAAGTTATGTTTAATTTCGACTGAGCCATTTTTTTTAACAAACACAGTTGATTTTAATGATATACTCCTTAAGAGCCAAGCCAACTCATTGATTGCAACTTTCCATGTATTAAGATACTTCGTACTGAACGGATTTTTAAATTGTTCCCACATACCTTTTTCATCAGATCTTTTTCCTCCAAGCTGGAGTCCATTACCTTTTTTAGGATCTGGATGCACAAAAATAAAATTAAAGTCTTCTTTTAAATATTTAGAATTATTAATTACTCGCTCTCCAATCAATCTTTCTCTTTCAATAACAGCAGGATCTTCATTTATTTTTTTTGTCAGTCGTTCACTATTGCTAATATCTACCTCTCCGGTCTGAAGCATTGAATAAAGACCGGCTTCAAAAAGATTATCAATATTACCATCTTCAAGACCAATTGTTTTTGCGAAACTTTGCCTTGCACCATGCCCCCAGCCGGAACCATCATATTCTCTATCTCCTTTCCACCATTCTAAAATATTAGAATACCAATGTTTTTCTGCTTTTAATTCTTCTTTTGCTTTATCTATCCACACTTTTATACCGGGAGTGTTTGCAATACTGGTTTTTATCATTCTGTTTTTTCCCTCACCTTCTACAAAGGTTTTTTCTTCTTTTTTCTTTTGTTCATTTGTAGAGGCGGCAGAATAATGAACTTTATAAAAAATATCTTTTCCAGCATCCTGTATTCTATCCCAAATAGTCTGGTCCTGATATTTTTCCCAATCCGCCAGAACTCCTTTATTGAACATTAAGCCTACCGGAGCAAAATGAGCCTGAAGCTCCATCTCATGTACTTTGGCAAAAGCAAGCAGCGCACCTAATTTACGTCGATAGAGTTCACTTTTCATGTAAATATGCTGTTTTATTCCTTCTTTTTTAGCAATAGATTGCATCATGATGTCCTGAAACCACAAAGGCAATATCTTTCCTATTCTAGGGATAGGATAAGAAGCCGGAGCATATTTCTTCTTAGGGTCGGCCGTTGTTTCATTACGGTAATCCTTATAATGATGATATGCTTTCCAGTAATCTTTAACACATTGTCTGAAAGTATGACCTTTTTCATTAGGACTTCCATCCGGGTTAAATGATTTATCCAAGAGTCTTTTAGGGAAATGGTATCCATCTTCAGAAAAAAATCCGTCATGGCTTTCCCCTTTATAAAATCCCCAGCTTTCTATATAGAGATTGTCTTTTTCATTACAAGCGTTTTTCACATAAGGAATATCACCCATACGCGTAACAAACAATGCCCGGTCATTAGGGAAGGTAAACTGTACAGATCTTTTTATGAGTCCTCCCCATGAAGAATCTCCAAGAAGTTCATTCATTTTCTCGTAGATTCCCTGATTTTGGTAAAGCTTTTCTCTGGAAAAAATATCACCTACCCATTCCAAGACCCATTCATTGACAAAGTCTTCAAAATAATACTTTTTAAAACTTTCATAATCCTGCCCGTATAACCCTTGTGGCTGATGAGTTCCTAAAAAAAGAATATTCATTGGAATTTCATCCCATCCCATTTCGTAAGCATAATAAATTATCCCCAAAGCAACCCCTGCTGCAATGGCAGCGCCCTGGCTATGTCCGACTACGGTAATTGGTTTATATTGTGGAGAATAACTTAATGCACCCAGGTTATTTTCTTTTACCCTGTATATTTCATCTTTTTGCTTAATATTCCATTTTTGCTTTGCCCATGCATATCCCTGAGCAATTCCGTGCTCTACCCGATGTGCTCCTGATGACTGTAAGCCATGAGAACCATTAATAAAATGAGCATTATTCTGAGCATGAAAATATTCTTTGAAAATTTGGGAGTATCTTTTTTTGGAAACATTATCATAACCCTCCCAATAGCCTTCAAATTGTTCTTTTGCTGCAAAAATCCAACGAAAACGCTCTGTCTCTTTATAATTTTTATCACTGTATAAAGTGCCTCCTCCTTTCTCATTGATCCTGGCCAGTTCATCATTGGTGAGTATATCCGCTTCATCAGTAATTTTTTTTTCGCTCATATTCGCACCCCGAAGCGGATTCTGCTTAGGATCATCGGGAATTTTATCTGTAATTACATTAAGATATGAATCAAAATTCTTCTTTGGACTACTCAGATAACCATTACAGAAAATAACATCACCATTTAAAAATGGTTCAGGGTAGTTAAGCATAGGAGGTTTAGGAGGCTCTTCAGGGTTTCCATAAAGAACACCTTTTTCTTTTCCTACCTGAACAACCTTTTGAGCTGAATAATTTTCAATATTTTCTTTAGAGTAAATTTTGTAATTGCCACCAACTATTTTGGTAATATTCCCTTTTACAATTCTTGTTCTGCTCATGACCTGCTTTTTTAGAAATTATTGCTTTTCTCACCGCTGCTGTTTAGGACCTGTTTTTCAGAATGGTGTTCATAATTTTCCTGTGTCTGTACGACAACTTTACCATCACTTATTTCATTTCGTCCTTTTTTCGTCTGACTATGAACATCTCCTTCAATGATTTCAGTTAGTTTTCCGGTAATCATCATACTGGCATCACCGATTACAGAGGTCATTTTCATCGCGCCGATACTTTGTATCTCGTTCAGGGTAACTGTTTCTGTTTTGTTCATACCCACTGTATTATTCTGATTTGCTATTACATTAGTTGTCATATTCTGCCCTACATTAATATCCAGATTGGCTCCTACATTAAATGTCATATTTCGAGGGGATGTTACGGTAATGTTTCCCTTTCCGTCCATAAAATAGGTATTTCCACTTGGATCTTCAATATGAATACTGCCTTCAGTATCATTAAAGATGACCTTGTTTCCGCTTCGGGTCTGTATGGATTTGATATGATTGTTGAGTCCACCTCCCAAACCGGTCTGCCCATGAAACATTCCTCCCATTGCAAAAGGAAAATCGGGATGATGGTATTCAAAACCAACCATTACCTGGTCTCCAACCTCCGGAATTGCAACAAATCCCCGGTTTTGAGTAATAACATCGGTACCTCCGGCATCAGGACTCATCATCCGTATAAAGTGAGTACCATCATTTTGTTGCCAGTCAAACCTTACTTGTATCCTTCCTTGGTTAAGTGGGTCAGTATTGGATATAACAGAGGCAAGTTGAGGCTCAGCATATGGAAGTTTAAATTCCGGAGCGGGAACATATCCGGTACCTTCAGCAATAGCTTCAAACGATCCCGCATAATACCCTCTGGCATTGACCTCATGAGTTACTTCCGTCATCATAAGCCGGGTGAAATAAGAAGTTTCGTTGCTATTTAATTTTCTCATTTTGATATCAGCCGTGCAGCCCGGAAACAAAAAAGGGACAGAAGTATTCCCAGAAACAGTAAAAACTTCGACTGCTGCACTTCCTGCTGCACTTTTCTGAGCATCTTCAATATCAAGATACATATTTGCATTGACAGGAGAAGAGACTAAGGAACGGGCTTTAAAAATGTTCTCATTGATTTCATATGATTTTGCAGCGAGTTGACTAAGGTGTTTAATACTTGCCGTGGAGCTAAGTGATTTTTCATGATTGCTGCTATTGTATCCAAAAAATTCAGGTTTTATATGTACAGCTTTCAATTGAACACAAACATCACTTACATTGCTCCCGTAAATAAGCTGTATAGGAGACTCCTTAGGAGGAAGCCATCCGAAATAGAGCGTCTCTCCATCATAATAAAACTGTTCGCCATAAGTTTCTGCCAACCTTGCAAGATAGTTATAATGAGTCTCTTTATATTGTACGCTATAATTAATATAAGCTGTATTTCTTGTATTTATCTTATAATCATATTTACCAGATCCTAAGGTCTCTTTAATAATTCTATCCGCAATAATTGATGTATTTACAGGTTGGCTTCCCCCAAAACTTTGAATGTGAAGAGCAGAATCCATCAAAATTGTCGGGCTTTTCCCTTTTAATATAATATTTCCAAGACTCATTTTTTCATGACTGAATGCAACCTCTGTAATAAGTCCTACAAATGTTCTTTCCGGACTATTATTTTCATAATCCTTGTATTTAAAAACAATTGTTATTCTTTTCCCTAAAAACAATTGAGCATCTTCCAGATTATGGTCCTGTATCTCACTCAGGGAATCATGAGCCAGAATAAGTTCAAAATTATGATGTTTTCTTATACTCTGTTTCAGACGAAAATGATTAAAATGTTTGATTATTTTGCCTTCAATAATAATGTCAAGCTTAACTACCCGATTGATTCCTGGAACCTCGTTCTGTGAAATCATTTCTGAATTTGAAATGTTTTTTCTCATACAATTAATGTGTTTTTATTGAAAATATATCACTAAAATAAGAAATAAAACATTAAATATCTTAATAATAAATTGCATTTTTTTTGCATATTTCTATAAAATTAAAATGCAAAAAATGTAGTTATAAGAATACAAAAATGAGATAAGAATGGCCGATAATACAGTAACAGAGGCTTCAGGCTATAGCAAAAAGAAATATGAGAAGGTGTGAGAATTACAAATTTGAGTCAGGAGAATTCCAAATTTCCTGAATTTTATAGAAAAGTAAAAGAAATCCGAATATCTCAAAAGTTAAAATTTGACAGGTTTAAGCTCGATAAAATATAAATCTATATGATATTCTCATTTACTTACCGTGTCCATTTATGAAGATGTTCTATCCTCACGTTGGTTTTCAGCATCGACTGGAATCTCAGCTGTAATAAGATGCGGCGGCCTTCAATGGTTCTGGTAAAGAGCAGTTCTGATTTTTCAATTTTATTGCTCCAGACTGAGATAAAATAATCTGCGCTTTTTTTGTTTCTGGCAAAAATTTCCGGGACAGGAAAATATATTTTCTTTTTCTTGAAGAAGGATTTGGTATTCTGTTTCAGCAGATATCTGGGATTATCAACATGAGAGATAACTTCCTGAAGGATCTGGATAAACTGTGATTTTTCGTAATGGCTGCCTCCTTCAAGATAGCAGAAAACATCCCGGGTATTGTCTGAACTCACTACCCGCAGCTTTTCAGGGGCTGTCGTAATGATTCTTTCGCGGATCAGGCATATCAGCACGACCTCTCCGATAAGGCCGAGCTGTTTACCCACATCTTTATATTTCAGATATTGTCGCGATGCCTTATAGAACTGTCCTCCGTATCTCATGGTCCCTCCAACGCCCAGTACAAAGGTTATTAAAGTAAAGCTTTTCCGGGAATCTATTGAATCTAAATTTTCCAGTAATCCCAAGAAGATGTCTTTTCCAAAAAGAAGGACCGAAGAAACAAGAATTCCGGAAAGATCACCCATAACTTTTTTAACGTAGTTCATCTTCATCTCCTTCGCTTCGATCATATCCGCCGAAGGAACTTTGATTTCCTCTACCAGAATATTTCCTTTATCCAGGGCTTCTTTCCATCGCAGACTGAGCTTTTCCCTCTCCTGTGCGCGGGAAAATGTTTCCTGATTGATTGCCGGAAGATTTTCTGTTTTTTCGATGGTTCCGAGGGCAAGTCTTTCAAAATTGTTTTCAATAGAGGCCTCTTCTCTGTTGGAGATTCCTACAAAGGTTCTGAATCTTTTCTTTACGATATCCAGATCCTGCCCTCCGTTTTCAGCCTGTGGGTCAAAACATATAAGGTGCCATATATTCCCGCTTTTACCGGGAGTGTCTTTATCGGTTCTTATCACCCGCCCTCTCATCTGATTGGAAAGGACAAAAGAACTTACGAAACTGGCCAGAATCAGGGTGTTCATTTTCGGAGCATCCCAGCCCTCGCCCAGCAGGGATTTTGTTCCGATCAGAATCTGCACATCTCCGGATTGAAAAATTTCGGTTACGATATGTACGATATCATCTTTGATCTGTTCGGTAAGACTGATCTGAACATAGTCGCTGTCATAGGTAAGCGGTGAACAGGATATTGTAGATATTCCCTTTTTAAGGCAAAGCTCAACTACCTGATCTTTAGCCGAGGCGGGAATAATGACAAGGCTTCCCGTAAGAACGCCTATTTTTTTATTTTGCGTGTTTTCCCTTCTTAATTTTTCAAAAATGGGGACCGCTCCTATTTTGTCCAGCAGAAGTGTATTTTCAGGGCTGGTGCTGAGGTATTCTTTTTTAATAAAATCGGTGAGGATGACCATTTTCAGGTCTTTCTTCAATACTGAAAATTCAAAATCTGCTATATCTTTAATGCCCTGAAGCTTTCCGATACTGGCATTAAGGATCTGGCTGATATTTTTGTTTCCGAAAAAACTGATCGTTTTTTTCTCAAAAAAGCCCTGTCTTTTCAACCTGTTCTCTAATGCGGTACGATGTTCTTCCTGCTCCTTAAAATTGATTTCATCTACGATCAGATAAAAGTCGAGCAGTTCTTCAAACCAGAAAAAATCAAATTCAGGAATATATTTCTGATCATCTCCGATGATTTCAAAATGAATTTCGGCAATTTCTTTCTGTCTGAAGTTCAGATATACCAGTCCTGATGTATAGGAGGAAATATTTTCATAGATCCATTCCAGATGCTCCGTAGGATTGTTATACAGAGGATGCTGCTCTAAAGCATTGAGGAGAATATCATCCTGTTGGATTTCTTTGAAAAAAGCTTCTGCCTGGCTGTGATAGTGCCCTATCTTTTTCTGTTCTTCATAGGATGGCAAAGTAAAGTGTACCAGATCCTGATGTGGGCACAGATCTCCTTCAATCATCAGTTCAGGAACGGAGATCTCCGCATCAATAGGGCCATTCAGCTGTATATATTTTTGCCATTCATTTCCTGTAACATCAAAAGGAGGGGTTGCTGTAAGAGATACAACCACAGGTTCTATTTTGTTTTTAAGTTCCATCAGGCTCCGCCACCATGCATTCTTCAGATGGTGTGCCTCATCAAAAATAAAGGTCTTTACTTTCTGTTTTTTCAGCTTCCTGATTATTTCTACCAAGGAAATCCGGGCAGTCTTTTTATCAGATACGGATTCTTCCTCTTCCTCCTCGACATAGCCGGATGCCGCATGGATTCCCTGATAAGTAGTCACGGTAATAATACCCGGATTTTTAATGTCTCCCGAGATCCATTCCGGAGTGGTTTCCCTATCCAGAAAAAGTTCACAGAATCTTTGGATCCATTGATTTTTTACGGCTAAAGTTGGGGCCACGATCAGAGCAGGATGATTAAGCCTCAGCATAATTTCCAGTCCAAGCACTGTTTTCCCGGAGCCTGGAGGGGCGGTTACATGCAGATGACCATCGTGAAGATACTCATCCATACTGTCAAGGAATTTCTGTTGATAGGTACGCCAGTTATATTTAAATTTTGCTTCTGAAGGGAAAATGGTCATAGGTTATTCGTTTAGCTGAAAAATAGCCGGTAGTTATTTATTTTTCAGGGCCATGATATATTTATCGATGTAGAGTTGTTTTTCTTTGGATTTATACTGCTGGATATAGCGGGGATGTTCCAATACGGTCATTTTTGTGAACAGATTGGCTTCTTTATTCAGTTTTGAGATGAAATCTGCATTCTTTTTTCCGAGGATAAAAACTTCTGAGGTATCGAGATTCAGGCCGATGTGCTTTTTTAATGAATCGATCATAAAATCTTTCACTGCTTCAAACAGGTCTTTATCATCATAATAATTGGCATTCAGCCATCCGTTTTTTGTTTTTCGTACAATAGCCAGCGGAAATGGCGAATTGATGTAGATGTCTTTGTAAAATTCTTCCGGACCTCCATAATCAGCGATCATATCATACATAAATACGGAAGAAACCTCATGGGTACGTGCGGAGGTCATCTTTATTCCGCAAACGGATTCCAGTCTTTTGGTATCGGTAAACGGTACGCCTGTAACGCCTGCTCCATGACGGCTCGGATTGATCCCGATGATGAATTTTCTTTGGACCGAATCGTTATAATATTTGTTATAAAATGCTTTCATTACAGTCATTGTTTCCGGATTGTCGAGATACGGATTCAGCGCCTGAAAACCTTCCGGAAGTTTTCCCGGAAAGAGGAGGCTTTCATTAAATTCAATGACTTTATCAGCAAAAGTTTTGTTCATTAAAATATTATTTCAGAAAAATAAAATTATCAGGAGGTCCCGGATTTTCATCTTCATCTTCGTCCTCATCATCATCTTCGGAAAACTCCAGTTCAAGATCTATAAAGTGAATATACAATCCGCAGATATTTCCCTGTACATCATACCCGAAATAAACGGGATACATTCCATCTCCCAGACCGCTGGCAAACATCGGCACCTGATAATCAGTTCCGGGAACTGTCCAGTTGATCCAGTCTCCAAGCTCTCTCTGATTGGCTGGATTGTCGCGATAACTTTTTGCAAAGAGTTCTGCAAAATAATCATCGTAAATATTCTCTACATTCAGCGCTGATATGAATTGGTCAATAAAAGGAACGGCTTCTGCATCGGCAATGCATCCCAATCCGGCATCTACAATGAACCCAAAAAAGTCATCAGGTCCTAAATCTTCAAGATCTTCATCTCCGGTCAGTGCTTCTCGGTACAGAACCGGTTTTTCCTGAGTGAATTCTACTTTCACGGCGGCATATCTGCTCCCCCAATCTTCCAGATGAACAATGGCAATTTTTACAGGAAAATCTCCTTTAGGGGTTTCCATAAAGTAAGGTTTTTCTCCCATTCTCAAATACACCAGGGGGTCTCTTACAATTACTTTTCCGGAAGGCAGAGACACATTTCCTATATCCATCACTTCCATTTTCTGCTCCATAATTTCATCTGAAGTGAAGTAGCTTTCAATATCTACAGGAGATACCAGCTGATCTTTTACCTCTTCCCATTTTTGCATCCAGTTTTCATTCATAGTTTTATTTTTAATTTGAATTCTAAAATACAATTTATTTGGATGAATGCCAATTCCTGCCGGATTTTTAACCATTGATGAATATTCGTTTACAAAAAATATTGGTCTCCTGATTTTGGAATCCTGATTTTCGCTAACTTCGTTTTCATTAAAGTTGTAATATTTTGATACTAAAACGAATAACTCATGATCGGACTTATTATTGAACTTCTTGTCTCATGGCTTCTGCTTCGGTTAACAGTGAAAAAGAATCTTTCTGTGTTGGGCTTTACTCCTTCCCGGGATAGAATATCACAGTGGCTTATCAGCTTATTACTGGCTGCCGGCTGCTGCATTCTATATCAGGTCATGGCAACTTCTTCAGCTGGCAATGGCTGGATGATGAATACACGATGGACCTGGGCTTCTTTATTGCCGGGATTATGGTGGGTCGTGAGTTCAGTATTGTTTGAGGAACTCATTTTCAGGGGTGCTTTACTGTATATTGCGATAGAAAAAACCGGGATTAAGAAAGCCTGCTTTCTTTCTGCAGCAGCTTTCGGAATCTATCACTGGTTTTCTTACAATATTTTTAATAACCCGGTGCAGATGGCCATTGTCTTTGTAATCACAGCTATTTTCGGGTATATGCTCGCTTATGCCTTTGCGGTAACAAAATCTCTTTATCTTCCTGTAGGGTTACATCTGGGCTGGAATTTCTTTAACATTATTGTTTTTTCCAATGGTCCGTTAGGAAATCAGATTCTGATCAAAGCGAATGAGAATAAACCGGAGGGAATTTTGTCTCTGGTTATTTTCCTGTTTCAGATTCTTGGTTTGCCGCTTTTGGTTTTCTGGTATCTGAGGTATTTGAAATTGAAAGACGACGCCCATCATAAAAAGTCAGCTGAATAAGTTTAGGTTTTATATAAAATTGGATGATCTGTTTCTTTCGAAGATTGAGTGGGTTTTCCTTGACGCAAAGGAGTTATTTACAGGCAATGCTTATTTCCAGAGAAATAAGAAAGCAATCAATTGCATTGATTTGACGAAGCGGAGTATAATATCTCATTGTTTAAGAAACAAACGTTATTTTGGAAAACTTTAATTTTTATTTGTCATAGGTTGATCAGAATCAATGGAGAAAAAAATCTGCATAATCAGCCTGATCAGCGAGATAAATAAAATTAGTGGGTGTGTCATAATCTGAATTAAAAAAGCAGTCCGTAAGAACTGCTTTTTTATTATTTTTCCAGATTAAATCAATCCGAATTGTTCAAAATGGTGGGTGAAATGTTTTTTGTGCATCAGTTCCCACATTTCTTTATTCAGTTTTCCGAAAACAAAGTTCATATGTTCTGCCTGAGGATTTTCCCTGTAGTAGATGGCATATCTCTTCATGGTTTCGATGAAAGATTCTTTTGCTTTTTCCAGGTTCTTATGAACGGCTTCCGGAAGGGTCCCATCCTGAGGAAGGAACGGAGCGGTAAAATCTTTCGGCATTTTTCTGTGGCTGTATAAGGAATCCTGCCATTTTTCAAGGTGTTCCTCAGGAGTGAAGCATTTTTCGGCTTCCGGTTCGCCAAGACTTACCAAAACGCCTTGCTCCAGATGTTCGATCATTTGCTGAGGAGACATTTTTCCCCATTGCGCCGGTGTATTTTCCGTTAAACCGTTCAGGATCTTCTGAAGATTTTTCACATTCAGGTCGATAAATGGAGACTGTTTTGCCACCAATGTCAGGATAGTCGCTACACAAACGATTTCATCTCTTTGATTAACGACCTCAACCAGCCATTTTACCACTCCTGAAGGAATATTTCTTCCTTTTACGCCTCTGTTGATCTTTTCTTTTGCTGTAAGATATACCGTAATAGTATCTCCTGCATATACCGGTTTGAAGAAACTGCAGTCTTCCAGTCCGTAATTGGCAATCACAGGACCTTTTTTACCGGAAACGAATAATCCTGCTGCTGCGGAAAGAATAAAGTATCCGTGGGCTACTGTTTTATCGAAAATAGTTCCCGTTAAGCTCGTGGCATCGGTATGGGCATAGAAATGATCCCACGACACATTGGAGAAGTTGACGATATCAGCGTCTGTAACGGTTCTTCCTGCTGTTTCCAGAGAGTCTCCCACTTCCACTTCTTCAAAATATTTCTGGAACGGATGCTTATCTGAGAATTTTTTCTCTGCTCCCTGCTGATAGATTTTAGTTATTGCTTTCAATACATCCGGAGAACCCTGAATTGCTGTTTTCTGAAGGAAGAAATGAAGTCCGTTCAATCCGCCCATTTCCTCACCGCCTCCCGCTCTGCCGGGACCTCCGTGCATCAATGTAGGAAGTGGAGAACCATGACCGGTACTTTCTTTGGCGCTGTCTCTGTTCAGGACAAAGATTCTTCCGTGCTGGGAAGCCATTTTCCATGAAGTTTCAGCGATAAAGTTTTCATCGTGGGAAATGATAGATCCTACGAGACTTCCTTTACCTCTTTTGGCAAGGGCGGCAGCTTCTTCGGCATCTTTGTAAGGCATCAGGGTAGAAACCGGTCCGAAGGCTTCCACATCATGAGAAATATTCTTTTCAAACGGTTTATCATTCAGGAACAGTTTCGGGCTCATGAATGCTCCTTTTTCGTAATCGGCATCTACCAGCTCGTGCTTTCCGTCATAGATAAGTTCTGTTTCTGCTTTCAACATGTTTACTTTTCTCAGAACCTCATCATATTGCTGTTTTCCGACCAATGATCCCATTCTGGTTTCTCTGCTCAGCGGACTTCCGATTTTAGTCTGATCCAACGCTTTTGATAAGGCATTCTGAACGTCTCCAATCAGGTGCTCAGGAACAATAATCCTTCTGATTGCCGTACATTTCTGGCCTGCTTTCGTCGTCATTTCATTTCGCACTTCCTTGATGAACAGGTCAAATTCAGGAGTTCCCGGCTTCGCATCCAGTCCAAGGATAGAACAGTTCAGAGAATCTGCCTCCATATTAAAACGAACTGCATTTCCTGCTACAGAGGGTAAAGCCTTCAGCTTTCTACCTGTTGATGCAGATCCTGTAAACAATACAGAATCCCCGTCCTGAACGTAATCCAGAATATTTCCCGGTTCTCCGCATACCAGCTGAATTGCTCCTTCAGGAAGGATTCCACTTTCGATCATATCCTGAAATACTGCATTGGTAAGGTAAGAACCGAATGGTGATGGCTTAACGATGGAAGGAACTCCTGCCAGCAATGAAGTGGACAGTTTTTCCAGCATTCCCCAAACCGGAAAGTTATAGGCATTAATCTGTACGGATACGCCTTCACTTGGGGTCAGAATATGAGTTCCCAGGAAAGTTCCGTTGGCAGAAATTTTCTGCGTATCTCCATCTACCCAGAACGGGGTATTCGGAAGCATTCTTTTGGCCAGTCCTGAATAGGTGAAAAACGTTCCGAAACCTCCTTCGATATCCACCCATGAATCTACGTGGGTAGCTCCGGTTTTATAAGACAGCTCATAATATTTTTTCTTTCTCTCCAAAAGGTAAAGGGCCACTTTTTTCAGCATTTCTCCCCTGTCGTAGAAAGTCATGGAAGAAAGGTTTTTGTATCCTACTGTTCTTCCGTAGTCAAGGGCCTGCTCAAAATGAAGTCCTTCCGTATCTGAAACAGCTACCTGTTCACCGGTAACCGCATTGTATAGAGGAATTCCGTTTCCGGTACCTTCTACCCATTCTCCGTAGATATAGTTTTTCAGTTTTTCCATATGGTTTTGTACTATTTTATTTTCTGTTTTTATTTTTAATTAAGCTCCGGATGACCAGGTAAGGTGAAAAAAGGATCAGTGAAAAATCCAGGATCAGAACGGCATCAATAAACAGCGTATAGAAAAAGTCTTTCTGTTTCAGCTTCTGTATCACTCTCTCCGAATCCACATGTTCCAAAGCATCCGAAATTCCTACTGATTCTTTAAGCAGGTAAAAGCCCAGAAAATTGACAGCTATTACTGCTATCAATATCAGAATCCAGTATTTTTTCAGGAAATTTCTCATTATCCTTATTGAGGTTCTTTGTACGGGAAAAGCTTTACCAATCCTTCGTATAAACTTCTGTGAAGAATGGTTGCATGGTTATCCGTTTCCATCATTTTATATTCTACCGTCCAGTTTTTCTTACCTGCTTTTTTCAAAACATCATAAAGGTCACCTGCATCTTTTACCATCACGGGGTGTTCATCTTTTCCTACCGAAACATAAACAAACTTTTTATGGTCACCGGATTTTGAAAGCATTTCCGGAGCCTTTTTCAGAAGGCTCTGGTCATCCCACCACAAACTCGGACTGATGATAAAATAGTTGTTGAACATTTCCGGTTTCTTCAGCAGAATTTCTGTTGCCAGAAGACCTCCCAATGATTGTCCGAACAGGTATTTATCGGTTGTCTTATACTGGCTTTCGATATAAGGTTTTAATTCTTTTTCAAGAAAACCGATGAATTTATCCGAATGCCCTGTTGTAGGATAGTCTTTCTGCAGATCTTTTAAATCTGTATGAAAAGTGAAATCTCTTTTTCTGTCGATATTGGCAATTCCCACCACAATGGTTTCCGGCATGGAATACATTTGATTGAAGAACTGCACCAATCCTGTAACATGAATAAAATCCTCATTCATGGATCCGTCCAGAAGGTAGATCACAGGATAAGCTTTTGTTTTATCATATCCCTGAGGCAAATAGATATTTAGCGTTCTGTCTTCATTTAAAGTTTTAGATTTAAATGTTCTTATCTCTCCTATTGTAAGCGGTTTTACTGTTGCAGTCTGCCCCGACACCATAAAATTCGCAGCCCATAAAATACTGCAGAAAATAAAAGCTTTTTTTATCATGGATATACGTTGTTTTCTAATTGATAAGTCTGATATATTGTTTAATATTATTTACTCTAAGTCCATAAAATCATATTCTACATCAGACCGATGATAGAGAATGAAGTTTTCTAATGTCTCAAAATATTTCATGATCTCTGATCTTTCCATTTTACTAGATTTCTGCATATTCACATAAGAGCTATAGGAAGTATGCTTCCAGTCCTCAATTTGATTAACAAAACCATGATTGACAGGATTATTGTGAATATAATGCAATACCTTTAATAAATATTTTTCATCCCGAATTCTTTTTCTTTTTACCGTATTAAGAAAAAGAGCTCCTTTTCTATTGTACACCTTATTATAAGCTTTAGCATAAGCATTTAGCAAATCGCTGAAAGATTTCATTAAAAAATGATGCTCATTTTCATGATTTATCTCATCAAAATTTTTAAACCTCAATAATAGATGAAAGTGATTAGGTAACAGACAATACGCATAAATATCAGCTACAGGAAGAATATATTTTTCTATTTTTTCCAGAAAATATTGATAATTTGAGGACTCACGAAATATAATTTCTGTCCCATTGACATGAGAAAAAATATGATAGACGCCTTCAGATTCAAAACTTTCTGTGTTTAACATTTTTAAATATGATGCTTAATTGAAACCTAACAGGTTTTGGAAACCTGTTAGGTTTAGATTTTCACTATAAATTTTTCACTAAGTAACTTCATTATCTCCATTTGAAGGTTCATGAAAAGTAATTCAGAGTATAAAATATGAAAGATACTTTTGAATTCTATACTAATCATCTTTTAATCTTATGCCTGATTAAAACCTAACAGGTTTATTTCACATCATCCCAGATACTGTAATCTACAATTTTTGTAGGGGTCTGCTGAACATATTCAGTAAACGGTTCGCAAGGAAGGATGGCTTCTTTCCCTTCTCTTGCCAGTTGCTGATAGAGTTTTGTTCCTTCTGTTTTCCAACGGATCATTTCATCGGAAACGTCACGGATGATCTTTGCCGGACTGCCGACAATCAATTTTCTCGGTTCGCATCTGAAATTGGCAGGCACAAAAGCCAAAGCTCCGACAATGCTTTCATCACCGATATACGCTTTATCCATCACCACAGAATTCATACCGATTAAACAGTTTTTCCCGATATGTCCGGAATGGATAATGGCACCATGCCCGATATGGGCGGATTCTTCCAAAATTGTTTCGATATTGGGAAACACATGAAGGGTGCAGTTTTCCTGAACATTGGTACCGTCTTTAATGATAATTTTTCCCCAGTCACCGCGTATTACCGCATTAGGGCCGATATATACTTCTTCACCAATTTCCACATTCCCGATAATGACGGCCTGCGGATGAATGTAGGCCGAAGGTTTTATAATGGGCCTTATGCCGTGGTATGAGTAGATGTTCATATTTTTTAATTGAAAATTTAAGAATGAGATCATCTGAAAATGAATAGATCACTAAAGATTTTCAAATTTTCAAATGAACTCATTTTCAAATTGATTATACTTTTTCAATGATCATTGCATATCCCTGTCCGACACCGATGCAAAGGGTACACAATGCATATTTTTTATTCTGTTTCTGAAGTTCCATTGCGGCAGAGCCTACAATTCTTGCTCCTGAAACTCCCAGCGGATGGCCGATAGCGATTGCTCCTCCGTTCGGATTTATTCTTGTATCGTCGTCTTTTAAGCCTAAGCTTCTCGTTACGGCTAGTGCCTGTGCTGCAAATGCTTCGTTCAGTTCGATGATATCCATATCTTCTAAAGACAGATTGAGTCTTTTCAGTAATTTCTGTGTTGCCTCAACAGGTCCGATTCCCATGATTCTCGGTTCTACTCCGGCTACGGATGATCCTAAGATCTTGGCTTTTGGCTGAAGTCCGTACTTTTTCACAGCTTCTTCACTTGCCAGGATCAGGGCGGCGGCTCCGTCATTCATTCCTGATGCATTTCCGGCGGTAACCGTTCCTTCTTTTCTGAATGCCGGACGAAGTTTGGCCAGTCCTTCCATAGATGATGAAGGCTTGATGAATTCGTCTTTCTCAAAAATAACAGGATCTCCTTTTCTTTGAGGAATTTCAACTTTTACAATTTCTTCTGCCAGTCTTCCGCTTTCCTGTGCTTTTGTAGCTTTCTGCTGGGACCAAAGGGCAAATTTATCCTGATCTTCCCTGCTGATCTGATGGATATCTGCAAGGTTTTCGGCTGTTTCGCCCATTCCGTCAACTCCATACATTTCTTTCATTTTCGGATTGATAAAACGCCATCCGAATGTGGTATCGAACATCTGGCTGTCTCTTCCAAAAGCGGCACTCGGTTTTGACATTACGTACGGAGAACGTGTCATATGCTCTACTCCACCTGCAATATAAATTTCTCCTTCTCCGGCAGCAATGGAACGGAAAGCGTTGGCTACCGCAGACATTCCTGAAGCACAGAGCCTGTTTACCGTCTCACCTCCTATTTTATAGGGAAGTCCTGCAAGCAGAAGTCCCATTCTGGCCACATTTCGGTTATCCTCACCCGCCTGGTTGGCACATCCGAAGATCACATCCTCGATCTCTTCAACAGGAACATTGGGATTTCTGGCGACCACCTCTTTAATCACAATGGCTGCCAGATCATCGGCTCTTACTTCTGATAATCCTCCCTGCAATTTGGAAACAGGGGTTCTCACATAATCTATAATGTATACGTTGTTCATTGTTTTATCATTTAACTATGTAACTGTTTACCAACATACTCTAAATTCATCTCTGTTACCGGTAACCTGTACATTTTTATTTAGGTATATTAACTTTATTGTTTCGTTATTTTTAATCTTGTTCTCCTGATCTTATTTGATCTCAATGCCCGGCTTCTTTCACTTCTATTCTTCTGTTTTTGACGTCATCCAGTGTATACACTTTATAAACGAAACTTTCTCCATAGATTCTTCTGGCATTTTCTTCCACCGTAGTGGAAAATCCGGCTTTTTTTCTTCTCTTATTGACATGTTCCGGGTCTTTTATCGGCCAGATATATTCTGTTTCATATTCTTTACCGTTTTCTTCCCAGAATTCGCCACTTCCCTGGCTTCCATAAATCTGCTCACGACCCGTCTGCATCAGGTACCGGTCTTCCATCGTCGCTGCCAATTGAAAGGGAATTTCTTTATTTTTTGCTGCTCTCTGAATAACCGGTAAGTATTTTTCTATTTTTTCTGAATGCTGAATCACATACCACGCCGATTGGTTTGCAGGCTCTCCTACCATACTTTTCCCCGGATAGCCATATTGTGAGATGATCTTTTCTATCTTCTGAAGATTTATACTGTCCTGAGCAGCCACCAAACCCCAGCCTTCCTTTGCTAATCTCTCTTTATCAATATTCAGTTCTTTTACCAACTCTTCTTTTTTTTCAGGAGTGGTTCCCGATTCAAAAAAAATCCTGTATCCCTGATCTGATTTCATGATTTCATCAAGTTCTTTTTTCAATGCTGTATTCAGTTTCTGCTGTTGAGCATTGACAATCCCTGTCAGGAGGATTAAAAAGATGAATAGGATTTTTCTCATTCTGCCGGATTTATGTGGATAAATTACAGCTCGGTTACTTTTTTCCCGATTTTATAAATCGTTCCAACGAATTTTGCGATCAGATCGTTATTCTGGTTGGTGATTTTAATATCATAAACTGCTGTTTTTCTGGTATCATTAACGAGACTACTTTCTGCTCTGAAAATATCCCCTTCTTTTCCGGCTTTGGTAAAATTGATGATACAGTTCAGGGCTACGGCCGCATCTCCGGTATTATTGGAGGAAAATGCCAGTGCAGAATCTGCAAAAGCGAATGTTACACCCCCATGCACTGTTTTCAGCCCATTGATCATTTCTTTTTTGATCGGCATTTCTATCAGGCAGTAATTTTCTTTTACTTCAATCATCCTGATATTCATCCACTGGGAAAAATAATCCTGATTGAACATATATTCTGCTACCTGTCTTGGATTCATTTCTGTCATACGTTTGTTATTTCTTCATACAGTTCATCGGATAACCTGTCATAAAGATTCATTGTTTTACCAAGAATCACCTGTTCATATGAAAGGTTGGTATCGGAATTCACGGCACTATTTTCAACATCATACGGAGCATTGAGGTCAATCCCGTTTTCACCTGCCAGCCTTTTAATCAACAGTCTGTATTTTTCATTGAACTTTCCCAATATTTCGAGTTTTTCCTGATCGTTATTCATAGAAAAAAGTTCCCGAATCAGGTATTCTTTTTCAATTAAAAGCCTGGTTTCCAGTTCTGCCCTGAATTCTTCTATATTCATTTCTGAATGTAACAATTTAACAGTTTACCAATAAAAAGCTTTGATACGTTCAGCATTGTTATATTGGTAAACTGATAGATTAGTATATTTTATTATATTTTACGAAGCAAAGGGCTTTGTCTGTACCTTTCTTCCTGATATTCATTATAAAGATTCTGCAGCGTTTCTGAAATTTTTGAGTATCCGATTTCTTTTCCCCAGCCTAATAATCCTTTCGGATAATTTACGCCTTTCTGCATGGCCAGCTCAATGTCTTCATCGTTTGCAATCCCTAATCTTTTGGCTTCCACTGCTTCATTGATGAGCATGGAGATGATTCTTAAAAAGATTTGCTCATAAAGGGCATTATTTTTCTCTGCAACCGGTTTTTCTGCTCCTTCACGATAATCGTAGAAGCCTTTTCCGGTTTTTCTGCCATGAAGTCTGGCCTCAGACATTCTCTGCTGAAGCAATGAAGGCTTATATTTCGGGTCGTAGAAATAATCTTTGTAAACAGTTGTGGTTACGGCAAAGTTAACATCCACTCCGATAAGGTCCATTAATTCAAAAGGTCCCATTTTAAAGCTTCCGAGGGTTTTCATGGCTTCATCCACCTGTTCAGGAGTGGCGATATTTTCTTCAACAATTCTTAATGCTTCTCCATAATAAGGTCTTGCAATTCTGTTGACAATAAACCCGGGAATATCTTTGGCAATCACAGGTGTTTTCCCCCAATCTTTCATGAGGGTATACATTTTTTCTGCTAAAGTTTTTTCGGTTAATAGAGATGGAATAATTTCCACCAAAGGCAACAGGGGTGCCGGATTGAAAAAGTGGATCCCGATAAAACGCTCAGGCTTTTTAAGTTCAGCTCCAAGAGACGTAATGGAAATGGACGATGTATTGGAACCAATAATACAGTCTTCAGAAACATAGGTTTCAAGCTCTGTAAAAACTTTGGTTTTGATGTCTTTGTTTTCGATGATGGCTTCAATGATCAGTTCACAGTCTTTGAAGTCTTTCAGTTCAGTAGCAATGGAAATATTGGATAAAATTTCGACCATTTTTTCTGATGAAATTTTCTGTTTGTCAACCAGCTTGGTTAATGTTTTTTCCAAACCTACAGTTGCTGTTTCTACCTGTTTTGGATTGGCATCATAAACCCAAACCTTACATCCGTTTGTTGCTGCTACTTGTGCGATGCCGATTCCCATGGTTCCGGCACCTATAATTCCTACATTCATAGTTTTAATTTGAAAATTTGAAAATGAGTTAATTTGAAAATTATTTAAATTTTGACGTAGAAATGATTTTAGAAAGAATTAATATAATTTCTTTTAAATTTTTAAACAATTTCTCATCCGGAGAACTCAAAAACGGTGATTGTAAACACAATGAAAGCCAATATTCAGTTTCGTCTGCTTCTTTAGCAGCTATCTTTATTTTATGGATAAAATCGGCCTTACTTTCTGCATTTTGTGCTTCTCTTACATTGGCACCAATTGAAGTTCCTGATTTAAAAATCTGATTGGCAAGCGGAAATCTGTTTGCGTTATATAGCTCTTCAGAAAATTCAATAATATCCAATGTAAAACCGAAAGTTTTATCTATAATTATATTTTCTCTGTCGTTTCTCATTTCCTCATTTTCAAATTAACTCACTTTCAAATTGATTTATTTTCCTTTATAATCAGGTTTTCTTTTCTGTAAAAAGGCATTTACACCTTCTATGAAGTCTTCTGTTTCTGCCGCTTCCTGCTGAAGATCTCCTTCCAGTTCAAGCTGTTCTTTCAGCGTGTTGGTATAAGAACTGGCAAAAGCTTTCTTGGTTAGCTTAATAGCTGCCGTTGGCATATTAGCCATTTTCCCAAGGATTTCCATTGATTTCGGAGCAAATTCCTCTTCTGTGAATACTTCTGCAACAAGACCATACGATTTGGATTCTTCGGCAGATAATTTTTTACCGGTAAATGCTAAATAATTGGCTAATTGTCTACCTAAAAGTTTCGGTAAGAAATACGTTCCTCCTGTATCAGGAATCAGTCCGATATTGGAGAATGCCTGTGAGAAATAAGCTTTGTTATTGGCCAATACAAAGTCACAGATCAGGGCCAGCATCGCTCCTGCTCCTACTGCCGGACCGTTTACCAAAGCGATCACCGGTTTTTTGCAACGTGTAACTTCCATTACCAGGGGATTGTAGTAGTCTACTACAATTTTTCTGATGATATCGTTATCATGGTGCTCTTTTCCTACCACAAACGCTTCATCCAGATTCTGGCCGGAGCAAAATGCTCTTCCTCTTCCGGAAATGGCTACACATCTTACGGTTTCGTCTTCGCTGCACTCTTTAATAAAATCTTTAAGATCAGACAAAGCTGGTTTTGTAAGGGCGTTCATCGTTTCCGGCTGGTTGAGGTAAGCAATTTTCAGCTTCCCGTCAAAATGCGTTTCAATATCAAGTTGTGTATACATAGTTTTTTATTTTTTTTATTTAACAATGCACTAATTTAACAATATAAATCAACGTAGCGGCTTACAATTTTGTAACAATCAGACAGATTAACAATGCTGTAAATATAAACCGGTATATTGATCAGTTGTTACATATATTAATGACATTTAAAATAATCAAACGGCTCCAGACAGTCTAAGCACTGATAAGAAGCCTTACATAAAGTAGACCCGAACCGGCTGATCTGTTTGGTATGTTCCGAACCGCATCTCGGGCACTTTTTCGGTTTCCCGATGTGGTTTTCGTCTGCTCCTTTTTCAGGAGGGGTGATTCCGAAGGCACGAAGTTTTTCTCTTGCTTCATCGGTCAGCCAGTCTGTCGTCCAGATCGGAAACATCTTGGTCACCACTTTCGCATCCCAACCATTTTCCTTCATCATTTTAATGATATCATCTTCAATGGTAAACATTGCAGGACAGGCAGAATAAGTAGGCGTAATGGTTACTTCGCAGGTATTGTCACCTGTAACCTGCGCATCTCTCACGATTCCCAATTCCACGATATTGATTACCGGAATTTCCGGATCGGGGATTGTTTCTAATAACTGTAATAGGTTGTTCATTATTAATTTGAGAATTAAATCATTTGAAACTTAAAATGAAATGTGTACATCATTTTCAAATTAACTTATTTTCAAATTGTATCATTATTTTCTACCATGTACATCCCGGATACGCTCTCTGCATATACTGAAGCTCACAAAGAATAAATCCGAAGTATTCTGTATGATATCCTGTTCTGGATTTAGGCTGCATGAACGGATTGGCTGGATATTCTAATTTGAAATCTGCAAAATCTTTTTCTGTAATGGCAACAAATTCTTTGTATAATTCGTCTGCATCCGGAGCAATATTTAAAGCGACCAAATCATCTTCTCCCTCAGTTTTAGCGAATAGTCCTTTGGTATATTCCCAGATATTTTCAATGGCTTTCTCCAAACGTTCATGACTTTCTTCTGTTCCCTGAGCGAAAATCTTCATCCAGGATGCAGCATGGGTATAGTGGTATCTTACTTCTTTTAAGGATTTCTGAGCAATCGCAGAAAGTTCCTCATCCGCGGAGTTTGACAATGCTTCGTACATCAGTTTCTGATATACTGCGAAAACATATACTTTAAGAATCGTCTGAGCATAGTCTTCATTCGGAAGTTCTGTCCAGTGGGCATTTACATATTCATGCTCGTATCTTAAGAATGCGATATCATCTTCACTTTTTCCGTTGTCAATGACTCTTGAAGCATACACATAAAAGTTGTTTGCCTGCCCCAGTTCGTCCAAAGCGATATTCGTTAATGCAATGTCTTCCTCCAAATAAGGACCTTCACCACACCATGCAGACAAACGTTGTCCCATAATGAAACTGTCGTCTGCTAGTTTTAATAGATAATTATATAATGGGTTCATTATTTTAGCTTTTGGCTTTTGGCGTATAGCTTTTGACAAGGTGCAAGCAGCTATCGGCCAATAGCTGTTTTACATATTTTTCACATCGTTTGGAATCTCGTAGAAAGTCGGGTGACGGTAAAGTTTGTCATCAGCCGGATCAAAGAAAGCTTCTTTGTCTACGCCTTCCGAGGTCACAATATATTTGCTTGGAACCACCCAGACAGAAGTTCCTTCTTTTCTTCTGGTATAAACGTCTCTTGCGTTCTGCAAGGCCATTTCTGCTGTTGGCGCCTGTACTATTCCAACGTGTTTGTGAGATAATCCCGGTTTAGTCTGTATAAACACTTCCCACATATCTAAATTTGCCATATTTTAATTTGAAAATTTGAAAATTGGTTAATTTGAAAATTAATGGATTACCTTAATTGAAAATTTGAGAATTATTAACGCTGTTAATTCATTTCCAAATTTTCAAACTGGCCTATCTTCAAATTATATTACTTCTTTTTGTTGTTTCTCTGCGAAAGCAATTGCTGCCTCTTTTACCCAGGAGTTTTCTCTCTGAGCCTTTCTCTTGGTTTCGATACGTTTTTTATTGCAGGGACCGTTTCCTTTCAGGATTTCCATGAATTCATCCCACGGAAGTTCTCCGAAATCATAGTGCTGTCTTTCCTCGTTCCATTTCAGATCTTTATCCGGAATAGTCAGACCTAAAAATTCAGCCTGAGAAACCGTTACGTCTACGAATCTTTGGCGAAGACTGTCATTACTTTCCCTTTTCACTCTGTAATTCATAGAGATTTTAGAGTTGGGTGAGCTGTCATCGTTGGGTCCGAACATCATCAGAGCCGGCCACCAGAAACGGTTTAATGAAGCCTGAGCCATTTCCTTCTGCTGTTTGGTCCCACGGCAAAGGGCCATCAGAATTTCATATCCCTGTCTTTGGTGAAACGATTCTTCTTTACAGATTTTAACCATTGCTCTTGAATAAGGTCCGTAAGAATTTCCCATCAGCATCACCTGGTTCATAATAGCTGCACCATCCACCAACCAGCCGATAGCTCCGATATCTGCCCAGCTCAATGTAGGATAATTAAAGATGCTTGAATATTTTGCTTTCCCTTCCAGCATATCATCGTAGGTAGCATCTCTGTCTGCCCGGATGCTTCCGTCGCCTAAGGTTTCGGTAGCAGAATAAAGGTATAAACCATGTCCTGCCTCATCCTGAACCTTAGCCAGAAGGGCCATTTTTCTTCTCAATGAAGGTGCTCTGGAAATCCAGTTGGCCTCCGGCAGCATTCCTACGATTTCAGAATGCGCATGCTGTGAAATCTGACGAACCAACAATTTCCTGTAATCATCAGGCATTACATCTTTGGGTTCTACTTTATTTTCTTCGTGTACGTATTGAACAAATTTTTCTAAGTCCATAATTTTTGAATTTGAAAATTTGAAAATTTGGGAATGCATTAATTCATTTTCAAATTAACACATCAGCACATTTTCAAATTCTATTAAACATCATAATTAAGCATCACCACATTCGTTGTCGGGTGACATTGGCAGGTAAGAACATAGCCTCTGGCTACTTCATCTTCGGTAAGTGCGTAGTTTTTCTCCATGAAAACCTCTCCCTCCAAAACTTCCGCTTTACACGTACAACAAACTCCTCCTTTACATGCAAAAGGTACAGGAAGATTGTCTTTCAATGCTTTATCTAAGATACTCTCTTTTTTGGAATTAAGATGGAATGAATATTCATCATCATCAATAATGACCGTTACCATACTTTCGATATTGGCAATCGCTTTGAATTCATCACTCATTTCCTCCGTATTTTCTTCGTCAGGAGCGGTGAAATATTCAAATAAAACCTGAATAGCAGGTACTTTTTTATCTTTCTTTAAATAATCGGCAATTCCTTTGATCATTTCTGCCGGTCCACAGATGAAATAGGTTGCTTCTTTTACATCGATATCGGCATATCTTTCAAACAGTTGTTCCAGTTTTTCAGCAGAAATACGGCCTTCAAATACAGGATCTTCATGTTTTTCACGGCTTACCAGATATACCACTTTCAGTCTTCCGTTGAACTGTTCTACCAGCTTATCGATCTCCGCTTTTTTCATCACATGATTCATGCTTCTGTTGCTGTAGAAAAGATAAGCGTTACTGTTCGGTTCCTGATAAAGGCTTTCTTTAATGTTGGATAAAACCGGGCTGATTCCGCTTCCTGCCGCCAAACCTATGTAGGTTTTTATGTTGGTAGGGTGATAAGCGGTATTGAAACCACCCATCGGAGGCATTACTTCCAGCAGTTCATCCATATGAAGGTGCTCATTGAAATATCCGGAAACTTTTCCTCCTTCCAGGAGCTTTACCAATACTTCCAGGGTATTGCTTTTTTCGCTGGGAGCATTGCAGATAGAATAAGAACGTCTTTCTTCATTCCCGTTGATCATCATCCGGAAATTAAGATACTGTCCCTGCTTGAACCTGAATTTATCCTTCAGTTCTTCAGGAATTTCTACCGCCACATTTACTGCTTCGGAAGTATCTTTCTGAACTTTTACAGTCTTAAGTTTATAAAATGAATTCATTATTTTTTAAGTATTCTATTAATTTTTCCGCCTTCGCATTTCGGCAAAGTGTCCTGGGCATGGATCTTTACTTTTGTAGTGATTCCTACCCGTTTTTTGATTTCGTTTTCTATATTTTTTCCAAAATTTCCGACAAAATTAAAATAATCATCGGTTCCGGCCAGTATTTTCTGATCTTTCACCCATTCATCCCCGATTTCCACATCAATATCCAGAGCTACACACATCTGTTCCTTTTCAACCGGAGTCAGGTAATAATTCGGCACCACTCCTTTTACGTGCAAAAAGGCTTCTTCGATCTGGCTTGGATAAACATTCACTCCCCTTACGATCAGCATATCATCTGCCCTGCCTTTGATAGGTCTCATTTTCACCATGGTTCTTTTGGCATTTTCATCATAATAAAGACTGGTAATATCATTCGTCCAGTATCTTAAAAGCGGCATTGCCTTTTTCGTCAGCGTTGTAATAACCAGAACACCTTCTTCTCCGAACGGAACGGGCTGTTTGGTAACCGGATCCAGAATTTCAGGGTAAAAATGATCTTCCCAGATATAAGACCCTCCTTTTTCTTCAAAATCCTCCATGGAGACTCCCGGCCCGATGATCTCGCTTAATCCGTAAATGTTTGTGGCATGAAGACCTAATTTTTCTTCAATATGACCTCTGATGATCTCCGTCCAAGGTTCTGAGCCTAAAACAGCATATTTCAGACTGATCTCGTCTGCCGAAATTCCTCTGTTTGCGAATTCATCAGCGATTGTAAGTGCATAGGATGGTGAACAGCAGATCACTTCAGGTTTAAAATCCATGATCAGGTCAACCTGTCTGGCGGTCATTCCTCCTGAAATAGGAAGAACACTCATTCCTAGTTTTTCAGCTCCGTAATGAAGTCCGAGTCCACCGGTAAAAATCCCGTATCCGTAGGCATTATGCAGCTGCATTCCAGGTCTGGCTCCTGCTGCATATAATGATCTTGCCACTACTTCACTAAACAGGTCCACATCTTCTTTCGTGTAGCCTACCACGGTCGGTTTTCCGGTGGTTCCGCTTGAACAGTGAATTCTCTGCAGCTCATTTTTCGGAACCGTAAACAATCCGAACGGATAATTATCTCTCAAATCCTGTTTGTAAGTGATCGGAAGTTTCGTGATATCTTCAACCGACCTTATCTCTTCCGGAGTAATCCCCAATGCATTAAACCTTCCTTTATAAAATTCTGATCGCTCCCCAAGATAGGTGACCAAAGCCGCCAACCGGTCAGACTGAAGCTGTCTCAACTGATCGAGCTTCACATATTCAACTGAAAAATCCATACCTTAACTAACTAACATTTGTTAGGTGTAAATTTAAAAAGATTTTGGTAGCTGACAAAATTTTTATGACTTTCGTCATATTTTGAATAATTCTAAATAACTAAAACAAAGACCGAAGTTGCTGACTGTGCGTAATATAGTAATTATCTTTAGGCATTCTGACTTCTATTTTAAGGAAAAAGATGTGAGTTTCTGCGAAAGATTTAAGCATAAATTACCAATCTTTAGTACCATATCCTTCACAAGCGTTTTAGTTTCTCAAAGCAATGGCTACATTAGACTTAGATTGTTTTTCTCAAACGCAAAGCCTGATTTATAAAACCGTTGATTTCAGGGAGCAAAGGAGGAATCAACTCCGTTGATTTGTTGAAGCGGGTGATAACAATGCGTTTATTATTGATAAACTATCATCTGATTCATTTAATAATTTGAACTATTAAGGGGAATGAGGAAATTAAGGTCATTTAAGAAAATCGGATAGGTTTAAGATCTGTAGAGGTAAATCCATGTTTGATCACTAAGATAAGATCTTATTATTGATAAAGCAAATTTTAATTTCGGATAAGAAGCGGGAACGATCAGTATTTTTGGTTTCCTAAGAGTCCGAACAGGATTTTATCCCTGATCTCACTGATGATCTCATCGGTGGAATCGCTGTTTCTTTTGAACCAGAAATAAGAGTTGTTTAAAGTATGCAGAATAAATCTTGTGGTGAAGGAAGGTGATTTCAGTTCCCATTTTTCAGCTTTATAGATTTCAGCGATGAGTTGTTCCACTTCTTCCTGATAATTTTTTCTGAGCTTTACAAATTCAGGAAGCCTTTCTTCAAGATGCCTCCACTCATTGGAATAGATGTGGGTTACATCCCGGTTTTTAAGAACAACCGATAAATGTTTGTCAAGAAACAGATTCAGTTTTTCTTTAGGAGTGATATGGGTATTTTTCACTTCCTGAAGTTCATCAAAAAATTCCTGGGCAATGCCAAAGCAGATCCATTCCAGAATTTCTTCTTTTGAACGGATATGCGCGTACAGGGACGCTGCCTTGATATTGAGTTTCGTAGCCAGATCTCTCACCGAGCTTCCCATGTAGCCTTTTTCTTTGAAAAGCTCTACCGCTACGTCCAGTATTTTTTTCTGTTTTTCTTTAAGTTCCATCTGTTAAAATGCAAAAGTAATTATTCTGAAATAAAAAGCCGGAATTTAATACAGAGATTCGCCAAATTCTATCCTTATTCGGTTGTAATGAACTGTTATGAAACGGGATGCTGACTATTTTTCATGAATTTAAAAGAAAAAAATACAGAATCGGAAATTTTGTCAAGTTAATTTTACGTTAAAAATAGCAAATCCGGAAATTTTGTCCATATTTTTTGTAAATTTAATAATTGAACAGTTTTTGCGATAAGGTAATCGATTAAATGATTAAATAACTGATGGCATTAAGAAACTAAGCCTTAAAATTTAGTTTCTTGATGTTTTTAAAAAAATTAAACCGGAACTATCATTACAAAAAATATAAAAATATGAACTTAAACCAATATACTGTAAAATCACAGGAAGCTATCCAGGCAGCACAACAGACTGCCATGGAATTCGGCAACCAGAGTATCGAACCTCAACACATTCTGGAAGGCATCTTCCAGGTGGATGAAAATATTTCGCCTTTCTTATTAAAAAAATCAGAAGCAGATGCCAACCTGGTAAGAGAGCGCAACCGTGAAAATGTAGAAAAACTGCCTAAAGTACAGGGAGGGAATATCTATCTTTCGCAATCGGCCAACAAAGTATTATTAGATGCACCCAACATCGCAAAAAAAATGGGTGACGAATATGTAACGATTGAGCATCTGTGGCTTTCTCTTTTAGAAACGACTTCGGAAGTTTCCAAGATGCTGAAAGATATGGGTGTGACTAAAAACCTCCTGGAAGGTGCTATTAAAGAGCTTAGAAAAGGCAGTAAAGCTACTTCTGCCAGTTCGGAAGAAACGTACCAGTCTTTGAATAAATATGCCAAGAACTTTAATGAACTGGCTGCTGAGGGGAAACTGGATCCGGTCATCGGACGTGATGAAGAGATCAGAAGGGTACTTCAGATCTTATCCAGAAGAACCAAGAATAACCCAATCCTTATCGGGGAACCAGGAGTAGGTAAAACAGCCATTGCAGAAGGTATTGCTCACCGAATCATTAACGGGGACGTTCCTGAAAATCTGATGGACAAAACCTTATATTCACTGGATATGGGAGCCCTGATCGCAGGAGCCAAATACAAAGGTGAATTTGAAGAGCGTTTAAAATCTGTTGTGAACGAAGTCATCAAATCAGACGGACAGATTATTCTTTTCATCGACGAAATCCACACCTTAGTAGGAGCAGGAGGCGGAGAAGGTGCAATGGACGCGGCCAACATTCTGAAGCCGGCTTTGGCAAGAGGTGAGCTGAGAGCTATTGGTGCGACCACCTTAAATGAATACCAAAAGTATTTTGAAAAGGACAAAGCATTGGAAAGACGTTTCCAGAAAGTGATGGTGGAAGAACCGGATACTGAATCTGCGATTTCCATTTTACGTGGAATCAAAGATAAATATGAGGCCCACCACAAGGTAAGAATTAAAGATGAGGCCATTATTGCTGCCGTGGAAATGTCTCAGCGATATATTTCTGACCGTTTTTTACCGGATAAAGCGATTGATCTTATCGATGAGGCTTCTGCCAAGCTCAGAATGGAGATCAACTCAAAACCTGAAGAACTGGATGTACTGGACAGAAAGCTGATGCAGCTTGAAATTGAACTGGCTGCGATTTCCAGAGAAGGTAATCAGACCAAAATTGATCATCTGAAAGAAGATATTGCCAAGATTTCTGAACAGCGAAACGAGATCAATGCCAAATGGTTGAAAGAAAAACAGAAAAGTGAAGATCTTACCCAGATCAAAAAAGATATAGAATCTCTGAAACTGGAAGCTGAAAGAGCATCAAGAGCAGGAGATTATGCAAAAGTAGCAGAGATCCAGTACGGAAAACTCCGCGAGAAAGAAGAAGAACTCACAAAGGTGGAGCTTGAAATGCAGAATCATCAGAATGAGCTCATCAAGGAAGAGGTTACCTCTGAAAATATTTCCGAAGTGATTGCCAAATGGACAGGGATTCCTGTTACCAAATTATTACAGTCGGAAAGGGAAAAGCTGCTCAACCTTGAGTCTGAGCTTCACCACAGGGTTGTAGGACAGGATGAAGCCATTCAGGCTGTTGCGGATGCGATCCGAAGAAACAGAGCCGGACTGAGCGATGAGAGAAAACCTATCGGATCTTTCCTGTTCCTGGGTACCACCGGTGTCGGAAAAACAGAGCTTGCCAAAGCATTGGCGGAATTCCTGTTTGACGATGAAAACAATATGACAAGGATTGATATGAGTGAATATCAGGAACGCCACAGTGTTTCAAGACTGGTTGGAGCGCCTCCGGGATATGTAGGCTACGATGAAGGCGGACAGCTGACTGAAGCGGTAAGAAGAAGACCTTATTCCGTCGTGCTTCTGGATGAAATTGAAAAAGCGCATCCGGATGTATTCAATACGCTGCTTCAGGTTTTAGATGACGGACGTTTAACGGATAACAAAGGGCGTGTGGTGAATTTTAAAAATTCAATCATCATCATGACCTCTAATTTAGGGTCACATCTGATCCAGGAGAATTTTGAAAATATTACGGATGAAAACCAGGATGAAATTGTGGATAAAACCAAAGTGGAAGTGTTTGATCTTCTGAAGCAGACGCTTCGTCCGGAATTCCTGAACCGAATTGATGAGGTGGTCTTATTCCAGCCTTTAAGAAAAAAAGAGATCGGAAAAATTGTTCAGTATCAGCTGAGAGGGTTCAATGATATGCTTTCCAAAAGAAATATTATCATGACTTTCACTCAGGATGCTGTGGATTATCTGATGAACAAAGGTTATGATCCTGCTTTCGGAGCGAGACCTTTAAAAAGAGTTATCCAGCAGGAAGTCCTTAACAAACTGTCCAGAGAAATTCTTGCAGGAAATGTGAACGACGGAGACCGGATCACTTTGGATTATTTTGAAGAAACAGGTCTTGTTTTCCGACCTTCAGAACAATAAAGTAGTTTTTTTCATATATATTATTTTTGTAAGTAAGTGCTGCAGCCCAATCTGCAGCACTTATTTTTTTTATACTTACTAATTTATCTAATCTATGTGAAATATTACTATCTTTATCTTTCAAACAAATTACGAACTCAAACAAAATCAGTATGAAAAAGTTAAAGAGAAACGAATTAAAGAAGATCAGTGGCGGAGCTGCTGCTGTTATTACAGAATGTGATATCGATATGAACTGCCCTCCCGGACTTTGCTGCTCAACCGGAAATATCTGCAGGGATCCCAGAAGATATCCATGTATTTAATTAACGACAAAACCAGAGATTTTTTCTCTGGTTTTTTTTATTTCCGGAAAATCTTTTTTCATAACAAATTTCAATATAAGGTGATAAACTTTTGGTTTTTAACAAAAATTCAAAAATTTCTTAATTAAAAAAATATAATTATAGAAAATATTAAAATCAAAAAATTAAAAATAAAATAATAAATAATGTTAAAATATTAAATAATACTCAATTAATATATATTTTAATTACATTTACATTACATAAACAACAAAATATCAATTCATGAAAAAAGTCGCATTAGGAGTACTGATTACTCTTTTCGTATCATGTAATAATGATACAGAAAATTCCATCACCGAAAACCCAACCCAGGATCAACCCACAATACTTGCTAAAAACAGCGCCATCTGCGGATCGGATGTAGTGAGGCAAAAAATGCTTTCTGAAAACCCCGAAGCAGCGCAACGCTTAATGCAGATAGAAAACAATACCGCACAATTTATCGAACAAAAAAAGATGGGCAGAGTTCTCGCTGACGGTAGCGTGGAAATCCCAGTGATCTTCAATGTTTTGTACACCAATTCAACAAATAATGTATCCGATGCAAGAATCATCTCACAGATCGATGTCCTGAATAAAGCCTTTGCTTCAACTCATGCCAATGTTTCTAATATTCCTGCAGAGTTCCAGTCCGTAAATGCCGGTGACACCAAAATCAAATTCAGACTGGTAAAGACCAACAGAAAATCTACAACTATCTCTAACTGGGCCCCTGATGATAAAATGAAAAAATCTACAACCGGAGGAATTGATGCAACAGACCCTACCAAATACCTAAACATCTGGGTTGTAAATTATATGCCATACTCAACCGGATATGTTCTGGGCTATGCAACCTTCCCTGAATCTGCCGGCCTTTGGAATGATGGCGTGGTAATGATGGATGAATATGTAGGAGAAGGAGGCCCTGTAGCCACCCATAACAAAGGAAGAGTAACGGTACATGAAGTAGGGCATTATCTGAACCTCAGACACATCTGGGGAGATGCCAACTGCGGAAACGACTTTGTAGACGACACACCACAACAGATCACTCTTCACAGAGGCGTTCCTTCCTATCCTAAAATGGAAACATGCGGCGGTAAATCCCGTTCTGTAATGTTTATGAATTACATGGATTATTCTGATGAAACTACTTTATTCATGTTTACCAAACAGCAAAACGACAGAATGCAGGCTTCCGTATCCGCCAGCGGACCAAGAGCCGGATTGCGAATTTTATAAATACATTATCCTCTTTTAATATACAGAGTCCCCAAGTCATTTGGGGACTTATTTATTTTTAATTGGGACAATCCGTAAAAACCCGGTAAATAAACCGGGAAAAACACAGGTAATTCCGTTGTATTTTTACGAAATTTGCACTAACAACTAACATTTTACTATAAAACTACCTTATGAAAACAAAAACTACTTTAGGAAGCTTAGCGATGGAGGCTAATGAAAGCAATACCATCCCATCAGAGCTTATTCAAAAGCTTGTTGACAACTACCGTAAAAATCAGATGACTGCCGCCAATAAAGAACTGGGTATCACCGATTCACATTCCATCTGGTTTGATCTGCCGAGGCTGAAAAGCTTTATTGCCGCTGTAGAAAATGAGGCCAGAAATATCAATCCCGACGTTACGGATGAAGATCTTGGTATCCGGTTTTATTACGCTGCTTATCCTAAAACACAAGACTGGGGCATTATGGAAAACCATCCGGTAGATAAGGAATATGCACAAAAACATACACTGGTTATGATTCCCACACTGAAAAGAGCTGACGAGAACGGAGAAATGCTGGATTTTGATTTTGAAGAAACTTCGGGTGAAGCAGACGGAGAAGCCTCAAGATCACAAAGCCCGACAACCCTGAAAGTAACTTTTGCCGGGAATCATGGAACATTGGCCCCGCCATCCAATACCAAAGCACAGAGTTTTTAATTCAATCAAATTATTCCACCAGCCACCACATGACTGATTTTCAGAAAGTACTTCAGGAGTCTTTAATCTGGACAGAAGGATTTGCCGCCGTTATTTCTCTTCTTTACTTCACCCGTGAAAAAGAGAGTACATGGAAATACTTCTCTCTATATCTTGTTTTGATGTTTCTCTGTGAAGCGATGGGGAAATGGGGACATCTCCTGCTCTCCTACGACAAGCCCAAGTTCTTCAATTATTTTGTGATTCCTGTAGAGTTTCTGTTTTTCTACTGGCTCTATGCAGCAAAATCTTTTGGGAAACCAAGGCTGTTTTATATGCTGTCGTTCCTGTACTTACTTTCTTTTTTACCCAGTGAGTTTTTCTTCACCAGTAAAAAAATAATTTTTTCCTTCAATTACACCTTCGGGTGTCTTATCCTGATGATCCTGGTGGTGATGGAATATTATAAACAGATCAACTCTTCCGAGATCCTGAACTTCAGCAGAAATAAAATGTTCTACATCAACCTGGGAGTTACCTTATTTTATATCGGAACTCTTCCGTTCTGGACCTTTTTCAGTCTTCTGAGCGAGTACACCGAACTGTGGAATCTTTATTTTAACTACTTCCTGATTACAGGAATCATCATGTATCTTTTATTCTCAATTTCATTCATATGGGGAAAACAGAGCTCATCATAACAATCATTATTTTCAATATTTTCTTCGTGCTGTTTGTAGCTGCCGTGATGGTATACATCAGAAAATACAAACAGCGCAAAAGGGAATATATGAATGAAATTGAGGTGAAAAATGAGATTCACAAGCGTGAACTTCTCGCCACCCAGCTTGAAATCCAGCAGGCTACCATGCAGCAGATCGGCCGTGAACTTCATGATAATATAGGACAGAAACTCACGCTTGTCAGTCTGTATACGCAACAGCTTCTGTACGAAAATAAGGTACCGGAAGTAAGCGAAAGGATCGACCAGGTTTCTCAGATCATCAATCAGTCACTGCAGGATCTCAGAAGTCTTTCAAAAACACTGACTGATGATAACATCAACCAAAAGGAAATTGTAACTTTGATTCAGGAAGAAGTAGACAATACCAATGCTTTTAAAAGATGCCATATTACTTTTGAGCACAATTTTAATCAGCTTGATCTCGGTTTTGTCCACAAAAATGTACTTCTTAGAATTACGCAGGAATTTATTCAGAACAGTATAAAACATGCCAACTGTCAGAACATTTTCATCCGTCTGAATACCTCTGAAGATAACCTGTGGGAATTAAGCCTTAAAGATGACGGTATAGGGTTTGACAGTACCCGGACCTCATCCAACGGTATCGGTCTGACCAATATGAAAAACAGAGCTGCTATTATAGGTGCCGATTTCAGATTTGAAAGTAAAGAGAATTCCGGAACCTCGCTCAACCTTATTTTAAAGAAATAATCATGAAAAAAACAATAGTAATCGTTGACGACCACGTTCTTATTGCGAAAGCGCTGGAAGGAATCATTGGCAACTTCAGGGAGTTTGAAGTCATATATGGATGTGAAAACGGGAAAGACCTTATTCAGAAACTGGAAAGCAACAGCAAGGTTCCGGATATCATTCTTTTAGACATCAGCATGCCGATCATGGACGGCTTTGAAACCGCTGCTTGGCTTACCGAAAACCATCCCGACATCAAGGTAATGGCATTAAGCATGCAGGGTGACGACAACAGTGTGATTAAAATGATCCGAAACGGAGCCAAAGGATATTTACTGAAAAATACCCATCCTAAAGATCTGGAAACAGCACTCACCAAGCTGAACAGCGATGGTTTTTTCTATCCGGAATGGGCTTCAAAGATTATTTTTTCCAATATGGGCAAAGAAAAAGAAGCGGAAAACTCGGTAAGGATTTCAGACCGTGAAAAGGAATTTCTGAAATATACCGTCACTGAGCTCAGTTATAAAGAAATTGCAGATAAAATGTGCTGCAGTCCGAGAACGGTAGAAAGCTACCGCGATCAGCTGTGTGACAAACTGGAATTGAAAACCAGAGTAGGCCTTGCTGTTTTTGCTATTAAAAACGGCTTTGCCAATTAACTATAAAAAATAAAATTCGGAAAAATTTACTCATTTTTTTATCACATCAACTATATTTCACTATATAAAGATAAATTTTAAATGAAAATATTTTGTTATGACTATTGAAAATATATTATAATCAATAAAATATACAAATACTTAAATAAACATCAATAAACAAAGCAATATTATGCAACATATATAAATAAATGTAAATTTATTTTGCATATTAATTTTTAATAATATAATTTAGCTGAACCAACCATCTAAAAATATATTATGAAAAAAGTTCTTATAGGAGCCGGAATATTCTTTCTGGCCTCCTGCAGCAGCGACATGAATTCAACGAGTGAATCTCCGGAGGCGGAGGCTCCGGCCACGCAGACTGCCAGTAAAAGAGTATGCCCTTCCGATCTGATGAGAGAGGAAATTTTAAGCAGAGATCCCGAAGCACGTGCAAGAGTTAACGCTATTGAAAAGTACACAGAAAACCGTATTAATGAAATTAAGGTAGGCAAAGTACTAGCCGACGGCACCGTGGAAATCCCTGTTGTTTTCAATGTAGTGTATAAAACAACTGCTGAAAATGTTTCCGATGCAAGACTGCAGTCTCAGATTGATGTCCTGAACAGAGATTACGGAGGCACCAACTCCGATGTTAACAATACTCCAGCAGAATTTGCTTCAGTAAAAGCCGGAGACACTAAGATCCGTTTCAGACTTGCTAAAACAGTAAGAAAACAAAGTAATACAACTCTTTGGGATCCGGATCAGAATAAAATGAAAGCAGCGAGCACAGGGATCGCAGCCACCTCCCCCGACAACTATCTTAATATATGGATCGTTAATAAAATGACTGACGGCACACTTGGCTACGCTTACTATCCGGGAACCATCACTTCATCTCTGGATGGTGTGGTAATTGCAGCTCCTTATATCGGAACCGGCTCAGGAACTTCTGCTCCTTTTAATCTGGGCAGAACCGCTACTCACGAAGTGGGACATTACCTGAATCTTCCACATCTTTGGGGATCTACCAATGCAGGCTGTCAGACCGATTATTCCAACGATACTCCTCTTTCCCCAGGCCCGAACTTCGGTGTTCCGTCCTATCCACTTAACCGCTCATGCGGCGGGGTAAGCCGCTCTCAAATGTTCATGAATTATATGGATTATTCTGATGATGTATCTCTGTATATGTTCACCACCAACCAAAAACAGAGAATGCAGGCTGTTGTGGCTGCTTCGGGGCCAAGATCGGGATTAAGACTGTATTAAACATTACAGTAGATCAAAAGAATTCACTTCTTGCTCTCCACACAAAAGTTTAAACAATTTTTTTATAAGAAAGGGTTCTGTACTGCACAGAACCCTTTCTCTTTTACCTTAATTTTATCTTTCACCTGGAGTGGCAAAGCCATTCAAATCGCATGCAATTATACAGACTAATATCCAGATCAAAAACTAAATTGCCAAGAACCATTTAATAATATAATATTAATCAGAGTAACTTCTTTAATTACAATTAAAAAATTAATCAAAAACAAGAAAATAAAATATTTATTAAATAAAACTCATATAAAAAATCAAAATATAGAGAAAAATATAACAAATATCAATTTTCACTTGTATTTTGATTTTCCACCCTATAATTTCGTCTTCCTAATCACATACCAATATATTATGAAAAAAGTTCTTATAGGAGCCGGAATATTCTTTCTGGCCTCCTGCAGCAGCGACATGAATTCAACAAACGAATCTCCGGAAGCAGAAGCCCCAGTCACTCAGACCGCCAATAAAAGAGTATGTCCTTCGGATCTGATGAGGGAGAAAATTTTAAGCAAAAATCCTGAAGCACGGGCAAGGGTAAATGCTATTGAAAAAAATACAGCAGACTATATCAATAATATAAAGCTGGGCAAAGTATTAGCCGATGGCACCGTGGAAATCCCTGTTGTGTTTAATGTAATATACAAAACAACCACTGAAAATGTTTCTGATGCAAGACTTCAATCTCAAATTGATGTCCTGAACAAAGATTTTGGAGGAACCAATTCAGATGTCAATAATACTCCTGCGGAATTTGCATCTGTAAAAGCAGGTGATACAAAGATCCGCTTCAGACTGGCAAAAGTGAACAGAAAGCAGAGCAACACTACCCAATGGAATCCTGATTATGAATACATGAAATCTGCAACAAAGGGCATTGTTGCCACTTCCCCTGAAAATTATCTGAATATATGGGTTGTCAATAAAATGAGCGGAGGTACTCTTGGATATGCCTATTACCCGGGGACTGCCCCCAATCCATCATGGGACGGAGTTGTCATTGCAGCACCTTATATAGGAACAGGCTCAGGAACAGAATATCCTTTCAATCTAGGCAGAACAGCCACTCATGAAGTGGGACATTACCTGAATCTCCCACATCTTTGGGGAAATTATGGATGCGAAACAGATTTTTCTGATGACACTCCACTTTCGCCGGGACCTAATTCAGGTGTTCCGTCTTACCCTCTTTACCGTGCATGTGGCGGCGTAAGTCGTTCTCAGATTTTTATGAATTATATGGATTATTCTGATGACAGATCTCTGTATATGTTTACGCAGAACCAAAAGCAGAGAATGCAGGCGGTGGTAGCAGCATCCGGGCCGAGAGCGGGCTTAAGAATTAATTAATATCACTAATTTTCCAATAAAAAAGCCTGAATTTATCGTTCAGGCTTTTAATTTATAAAGATTTTGTATTGTTTTCAGGGGTGTAATCCATAAAGAGATCACCGTCTAAAGTAACCGATTTCACTTTCTTTTTAATAGGAACCGTAAGCTCTGCCTGTTTTTGATTTTTCTCCCATAAAGCCGGTGAGAAATGAAGTTTCTCAACACTTCCGTCTTCATAATTAAGAACAGCATCAAAAGGAATGGCAAAACCGCCTACGTTATCTACATTAATGGTAAGGAGGTCGTTAAGTTGCGTGGTACCTGCAATTTTCAGATCAATATAATGATTGGTATAAAACCAGTTATTAAAGAACCAGTTTAAATTTTTACCGGAACCTGTACTCATGGAATTGAAATAATCCCACGGAACCGGATGCTTCCCACTCCAGTTATTCATATAATGATGTAAAGCCTTTTTGAAAAGCTCATCACCGAGATAGTCTTTCAGGGCAAGATAAGAAAGGGATGCCTTTACGTATGAATTATTACCATAACCGGCACCGCTTACCTGCGTACTCATACTGATGATAGGCTGATCCTGTTCTGCGGATGGATCATTGATCCATTTTTTTACTCTGAAGTTTTTATAAAACTCCTTTGCCGCTGCTTCACCATTTTCATCAATACCGATCAGGTATTCCAGGGTGGTAGCCCAACCTTCATCCATAAAAGCGTAACGCGTTTCGTTGATGCCCATATAGAAAGGGAAATACGTATGCGCAATTTCGTGATCTGCCGTCAGTCTTGCATCCTGAAAATTATCAGGAATACTGCTGTCATTGATCATCATTGGATATTCCATATCGGCATACCCCTGAATGGCAGTCATTACGTTATAGGGATATTCCACTCCCGGCCAGTTTTTGGAGAACCAATCAAGACTATAGCGCATCCAGCCGACATACTGTTCAAAGTCTTTGGCTCCGGATTTGTATCCCGCCTGAACACTGGCCCTCTTGGTTTTCAGCTGTACACTTGCCGCATCCCAAACGTAATGGTTGCTTAAGGCAAAACAGAAATCGGTGATATGACTGGCTTTAAATTTCCAGACATTCCATTTATTGGCTTTGGTTACTTTTCCGGATCTCATTTCCTGCTCGGAAGCAATCCGGATTACTTTATCGCTTTTGAGGGAAGCTTTATATCTTTTTAAATATTCAGGCTGAAGGACCGCATCCGGATTCAGGAAATCTCCGGTCGCCCAAACCACGTAATTTTTAGGCGCTGTAATCGTGAAACTGTAATCGTTGAAATCATTATAAAACTCCTGTCTGTCGGAATGAGGCAGCATATCCCAGCCGTTGTAATCATCATACACAGAAATCCTCGGGAAAGAATACGCCACATAAAAGGTTTCAGGGTCAATCTGCCCTTCCCTTCCGCTCTGTGCGGAAAGCGGATATTCCCACTCAATCTTCACTTCTGCTTTGGCTCCTGCTTTAAGCGCAGTATTCAGTTTTACTTTTTCAACTGTTCCCCAATCGTCACTGTCGATATTATATTTTTCACCATTCACGATGAAAGATTTGATATGAAGTCCTGAGGATAAAAAATCTTTTGATACAAAACCGGACCTTGGAGACTGGGGCTTATGAAGATTGTTCACAAATCTTATCGCCAGTTCGTTCAGCTGATCAGGGCTGTTGTTACTGTATACAATCGTTTCTTTTCCTGAAACTGTTTTTGTAGCGGCATCCACCTTCACGTCCACATTATACACTCCTTTATTCTGCCAGTAATTTTTACCGGGAGCTCCGGAAATATCCCGGGTTCCTTTTTCATAAGCCTTCTTAATGTTTCTCGGCATATACAATTCCTGAGCAGAGTACTGCATTGAAGCTATAACAGTGAGGGCAAAAAGAAATCGTTTCATATCTCCAATTTTTAAAAATTGGTATCAAAATTAGCGAAAATGTAAACACCGATCACTAATTTTAATTTTTCTTTGTCATAATGTTTTATGGTTATTAGTTTTTACCCCAAAACAATTTACAATCTGCCCTGTTCATCTGTTTTCTTTATACTTCTGGCATTTTTCACCGATTGATTTCCGAAATTATATTTTAAAGAAAGCGTAAATCCCTGTGTATCTGGATAATCAAGAAAGTAATTATCCTGATTGGCATATTTCGTACTGACTTTCTGCCCCATTGTCCGGAAGATATCATTGTATACGAATGAAGCCTCCAGCTTTTTATTAAAAAATTTACGGTTCATCACAAAATAGGCAGACCACGCCCCAGAAATCCTGAAAGTCCCCTGTACCCCCGGAGAATAATACCGGTGGCCGGCCTCTACTTTCCAATCGCTGTTTTTATCTAATGTAAAGCTTGTTGAAATATTGGAGACCCAGTTCCATACTGCATTCCTGTACAGCTGCCCGTCGATTCCTTTGAAATAATTCTCATTATGTTCCAGATCCTGGGACAAAACCAAATTCCACCATGGCTTAATCTGGAAATTTTTGTAAACACTGATCCCGTAAGCCTGATCCTTCTCAATATTGGTGAAATAATAGATCACCTGATTGGTACTGGGTTCCTGAAATGAGATTTCCATAGACGGATAAAGCTCTTTCCGGTAATAAAGTTCTGCATTCCAGCCTTTCCAGGAGTAGGTAAGATTCAGGTTATGTATAATCGTAGCTTTCATTTTCGGATCTCCCTGGTAATAGGAAAACAGATTGTAATAGGATTTGGCAGGATTCAGCCATGAATAATACGGCCTGCTGATCCTTTTCCCGTAAGAAAATCCGAATTCATGTTTGCTGTCTGTGGTATACTGAGCGAAAAAAGTAGGAAACAGGCTCCAGTAATTATTTTTATTCTCTTCATAAGGTTCAGAAACAACACCTTCAAGATCTGTCATTTCCGCACGGAGCCCGCCTTTAAAATTCCATTTTCCGAGGTTGTAGGCTAATGAAGAATACAGGGCAAAATTATGTTCCTTATAATCAAAAAGGCTGCTTTTTTCAGGCCGGTGTTCCAGGTTTCCGTTTCCATTGTCCGAAAAATCCAATCCGCTTAGTGTTTTTACAAAACTGTATTTCACCCCCGATTCCAGCTCCAGCTTATCTCCTTTCCACTGATAATCTGCCTGGGTGGAATATAGCTTTACATCTGTTTTGTTCTGCGTTAAAAAATTATCGTTTCGCGGTGGCTGGCCTGCAAAATTCAGTTCGGTCATTACATTCTGGTATTTATCTCCGTTGTTTCCGGTAAAATAACTGATCCAGGAAATGCTGCTTTTCTTATTAAACTTCCTGTCTGCCTGGAAACTCAGGGAATTGTTACTGGAACGTGAATGATGATCATTAATCGTTGTATAATTAGATTCAATAGTATTCTCACTGTTATAGATGAGGGTAGGTACATGATAGGTACCGAAAGATTTCGGGGAAAAATATCCGGAATAGTTCAGGCTGAGCGTGGTAAGGCTGTCGATTTCATATTCAGCATTGAAGTTCACGGTATTCTGGGCATAATTTTTATCCTTACGGTTCATAGTGCTTATCCACCGCGTCTGGCTTTCCTGGTAGTTCACATAATCTGTTCCTTCCCGGTAAAAGGTTCCCATTCCTCTGTAATAGCTTCCCATGAGAGAAAGCTTGTCTTTCTTATAATATTGTGAAAGCCCGACATTTCCTTTTGCATACTGCGTTTGCACATATTTGGAAGAAAGAATCCCCCGATAGCCCTCGATCTTATTTTTCTTCATAACAATATTCAGCACGGCACTCCCGGAAGCTTCGTATTTTGCCGGCGGATTGGTAATGACCTCCACAGATTTCATCTCACTTCCCTGTGTATTTTCAAGAAGGTTTTTAAGCTCATCCCCGGACAGCATTACTTTTTTATCATTGATGGTCACCAGGATGGCGGTGCTTCCTTTTACCGTAAGAACATCATTATTAACAACTACATTCGGAGTCTTTTTAAGAATTTCCCATGCATTCAGTGAAGAAATATTGCTGTTTTCCACATTAAACTCCAGACGGTCTACTTTTCTGATCACCTGTGGCTTTTGTTTCGTCATCACCACTCCTTCTATCTCCTGTGTGTTTTTCTTTAATATAATTTTCAGAGGATTATCATTTTTTAAAGCAACGGTTTGTTCAAATGGAGCATATTCAGCTTTTTTAACTGCCAGCTTCACCGAATCCCCGGGAATTCCTTCCAGAATAAAATGACCTCCGGCATCAGATTTCACGGTTTTAAGCAGTTCATTTTTGGTATTAAATACCTGTATTTCCGCTGCGGGAATTTTACCGTTTTCCGTATCTGTCAGCACTCCCTCTGTTTTCTGCAGCTGGGCAGAGAACATCAACGGGAAAAACAGAATAAGAAAAATTTTATACATATCATTAGTTTTTATGATACAAAAGTCAGTATTCACGCAGAGAAATTCGGTTAACAAAAGGTTAACGCCAGGTTAATGGCTGTTAGGGAAAAGTCTAAAGTTTTATCTTTGCTGTGATGATATCCAAAAGTAAATATCTGATCGCCCTGTTTGCCACCCTGTTCCTGCTCCTGTTGGGAATACAGGTTTATTTTATCTATAAAACCTATCAGGTAAAGGAACGTGAGGTTTACAGAATTATTCATGACGGGCTTTCCGGATATACCGACACTCTTGAAGATATCAGCAGCATTAAGGAGATGAAGGATGACTCGCTTCAGAAAACATTTGTCCGGTATCATGATCAGAAGATCAGCCGAAAGGAATTTCTGGATTATTTTATTGAAAACAGAAGAGCTATTAAAGAAAAACTTAACCGTTACCTTGACTATCGCTTAAAAAAAGACGGGCTGGATATTGCTGCCAGAATAGAATATACTTCTATCATTTATATTCCGGACAGTACCCGCTTAATTGACAAGCCGATTCTGCTTTTTGAAACAAAAAACAAGGTTACCGATCCCAAGATTACCAATGACGGAAGCTGGGAAACATCATCTAAAAACGAAGCCGAAGACGGGACCTTAAAAAACAATTCCTTTCTGGTCAAAAGCAAAACAGAATTTGAAATTATCAATATAAAAAGCATTGTTTTTAAAGAGCTCACTTTGCTGATTGTATGCTGTATTGCATTATTAACAGGCGTAATGCTGCTGTATATTTTTACCGTTAAAAATCTGCTGAGACAGCAGAAGCAGGTGGAAGTTCTCCACACTGTTGTGGATAACATTTCCCATGAGTTTAAAACTCCGATTGCCACGCTGAAAATTGCATCAAAAGCTTTAAAGAAAGATTTGAATCCGGAAACGCTTCCCCTGATCGACCGGCAGATCAGCCGCCTCGAAGGCCTCATGCTCCAGCTCCATTCCGATGAATCAGAGGGTAAGACTGCCACAATACAACCTGAAGACTGGAACTTTTTCATCCAGGATCTGGCCTTCGCTTATCCCGCAATCCATTTTGAACTGAATAACGAAACCTCCTCTGAACAGCCTTTTGACAAAAACCTGATGGAAACCCTCATCAAAAACCTCTGCGAAAACAGTGTAAAATATGGCTCGACAACAGTAAGAACAAGCATCATCAGTTTCCCACAGTATCTGGAAATAGAGGTAGCCGACAACGGCCAGGGAATGGAGAAAAAAGAGTTTAAAAATATTTTTGAAAAGTTTTACAGGATTCAGTCCAATAATATTCATAACAGCAAAGGATTGGGACTGGGACTTTATTTTGTAAAAAATATTGTCACTAAATACCACGGAAAAATCAATATTTCAAGCCACCCTGAAGCTGGAACTACTTTTAAAATAACACTTTCCTATGAAAATTAAAATTCTTTTGGCAGAAGACGATCCGGATTTCGGAATGATTCTGAAACAGTATCTTGAGCTGGAAGATTTTGATGTCACCTGGTTTCAGAATCCTGAGGACATTATCCCTCATCTTACATCAGGTTTTCCCTTTCATATCGGCATTCTGGATATTATGATGCCGAATATGGACGGATTTTCTCTGGCCAAAATGATCTTAAAGGAAAAAAGTGATTTTCCGCTTCTTTTCCTAAGCGCTAAAAATCAGAAAATTGACCGTCTCACCGGACTTAAGATCGGTGCAGATGACTATATTGCCAAACCCTGCGATCCCGAGGAGCTTGTTTTGCGGATCAGGAATATTCTGAAAAGAATTCAGCCGGCTGCAGCGGCAACTTCTCCGGTGATAAAAATAGGAACTTATTTTCTGGATACTGAAAAGCTTCTGCTCTCCCATCATGAAGGAGACACCCGCCTTACCATCCGGGAACAGGAATTGCTTCTGTACCTTCTGAAACATAACCAAAGTACCCTTAAAAGAGATGATATTCTGGATACGCTCTGGGAAACCAATGATTATTTTACAGGAAGAAGTCTTGATGTATTCATCAGCAGGCTAAGGAAATACTTTGTACATGATCCGCAAATAAAAATCCAATCCCTGCGAGGAATCGGATTTGAAATAGATTTTCCGGCAGAATGATCCCTGCTTAAAAGGAAATCTCCGATAAAACCGGGAAATGATCTGACGGATACAACAGGTTTTCTCTTCTGTCATTGATATGCCTGTGGGATTTTATGCTAAAGCCTTTTACAAAAATATAATCGATTCTGTCTTTAGGTATTTCATTGACATTGAAAGCGGTAAATGTTCCCACTGGGCCATAATGCTTGGTTTGGGAGTGATAGAAACTGTCTTTAAGATTTTGTGAAAGGATTTTTATGGGCTCCGTATCATCGGTCAGATTAAAATCTCCACTCAGGGTTACCGGAAGATTCTTAGGATTGATCTCTTTGATTTTCTTTATAATCAGATCCGCAGACTTTACTCTTGCCACATTTCCGATATGATCGAAATGAAGGTTCATGGCTAAAAATTCCTTTTTAGATTTCCGGTCTTTAAAAACGGCATAGGTACACACCCTGTTGTAAGCAGCATCCCAACCTTTTGAAGGTTTTTCAGGAGTTTCCGACAGCCAGAATGTTCCGGAACTTAAGACCTGAAGCCTGCCGGTATCATAAAATATCGCCGAAAACTCACCTTTTTCTTTCCCGTCATCTCTGCCAACACCTACATAATCATAATTTTTAAGACCATTTTTAATATCTTTCATCTGCTCCGGCAGCGCCTCCTGCACGCCAAAATAATCCGGATGGTAATAATTTAAAAGTTCTACAGCGTCCTGCTTTCTTTCTGTCCAGGCATTTTCCTTATCTGAAGCTACCTGAAGCCTGATATTGAAACTCATCACCTTAAGATCCTGAGAAAATCCCAACGCAAAAAACAGCAGGGATACTAATGACCATCTGAAATTCATATTCATCTTATTAAAAATTAACAACACAAAAATAAGGCTTCTTAAGCAGGTGTCCAGGTATTATTTTTAGGATTAACGTCCGGAACTACGGAATCAGGATCCAGCATCACCTCAACGGCTTCCTTACTGGAATTCACCCTGAAAGTCCACTCTGTGTTTCGCTTCCAGATTTCCACAGGAATTTTCACGGTCTGCCGGGTTCCGTCTTTGAATTTCACCTGAACAGTCGTCGGCATTGGCAACTGTCCCAGGTTTTCAACGGTGATCTGTATTCCGTTCTTAAAATCACCGTCCACGTATTTCACTTCCTTCACGGCCTGATCTACCTTCCATTTGTTGATAAACCATCCTCGCCAGAACCAGCTGAGGTCTTCCCCCGAAACATTTTCCATCGTGTGAAAGAAATCCCATGGTGTGGGATGTTTAAAAGCCCAGCGGGCAATATAGGTTTTGAACGCTTTATCAAATTTTTCAGGACCAAGAACTGCTTCCCTCAAAATTTCAAGTCCAAGCCCAGGTTTATAATACGCCAAAGCCCCGATGCTTCTTTCTTTCATATTATCAGGTCCCACCATTACAGGTTCAAGATTATCACTCAACATCAAACTTCCGCTTCTTGCCAGGTTTTTCTTTGTATAATATTCCCCGTTATTGAACGCTTTTGTGGATAACCCGTTAATAAAGGTATTGAAACCTTCATCCATCCATGCAAACAGTCTTTCATTAGAACCTACAATCATAGGGAACCAGTTGTGGCCAAATTCATGATCCGTCACGCCCCAGAGGTCTTCCCCCGCAGAATTCATATGACAGAATACAATTCCCGGATATTCCATACCTCCTTCATTGCCGGCAACATTAGTGGCTGCAGGATAGGTATATTCATACCATTTTTTTGAGTAATGCTCTATGGCAGCTTTTGTATATTCCGTAGATCGGCCCCATGCTTTCTGCCCGGCGCTTTCCACAGGATAAGCGGATATGGCTAAAGATTTTTTACCGCTTGGAAGATTAATCTTTGCCGCATCCAGAACGAATGCCGGTGAAGATGCCCACGCAAAATCACGGGCCTGCTCAATTTTGAACTTCCATGTTTTGGTTCCCTGGGTCTGTTTTTTCCCAATCTCGGATTCCGGGCGGATCATGACGGTTTTATCACTGTTTCTTGCTTCCTGCCAACGGTTGTTTTCTTCTTTGGTGTACACCTCTTTGCTGTTCAGCAGATCTCCTGAAGCGACTACATAATGATTGGAGGGTACGGTAATATTGGCGGTAATGTGCCCATATTCCAGGTAAAATTCTGACGCCCCCAGATAAGGCAGTGTATTCCAGCCCATCACATCATCATACACACACATTCTCGGATACCATTGCGCCATGGTAAAGATCTTCCCATTTTTGGTGTTCTGAACGCCCATTCTGTCGGAACCATATTCGGGAGAGATGAATGAATATTCAATTTTAACCTGGGCTCTTCCTCCTTTAGCTTTGAGTTCTGTCGGAAGATCAATCTGCATTCTGGTATCGGTAATCGTGTAGGGTACGTCTTTACCGTCCAGCTTTACCGATTTGATTTTGTAGCCTCCGTCAAATTTTTCCCCACGGGCTCCATTCCTGCTTCCGGAAAGCGGAACTAAGGCATTCCCTCTTGAATCTTCTGCAAACAGGTTCTGGTCCAGCTGCAGCCAGAGAAATCCTAACGGATCGGGACTGTTATTGGTGTAGGTAATTTCTGCAGTTCCTGAAATTTCGTTTTTTGCTTCATTTAATGAGATATTCAGATGATAATCTGCCGAATTCTGCCAGTAGGCATATCCCGGCTGCCCGCTTGCGGAACGTGTTTCTGTTCCTGTTTGCGGATAAAAGAAAGGTTTAAATGCCTCTACATAACTGTATTTTGGAGTTTCCTGCGCTAAGGCAGTTCCTGAAAAAAGAAAAACTGCGGCGGCTACCAGGCCTGGAAATTTAAAATTCATCTGAAAAAGTTTACTAAATTCACGGTATAAGTTATAAAAAATCCCGGAATCGTTACAATCCGGGATTCTTTTTATATTTCAATTTCTTTTTAATTTGATTTTTTTGCCTTGATCATCGCTTCAAGGGCATCCCACATTTCTTTAGGAATATCTTCAAGCATATTAAACTCACCGGCTCCCTGCAGCCATTCGCCACCATCAATGGTAACAACCTCACCGTTCATATAAGCAGAATAATCGGAAACCAGATAAGCAGCAAGATTGGCAAGCTCCTGATGTTCTCCCACTCTTCTCAAAGGTACTTTTTTCTTCATATCGAATTTTTCCTGAAGATCTCCCGGAAGCAGCCTGTCCCATGCTCCTTTGGTCGGGAATGGTCCCGGTGCAATCGCATTGAAACGGATTCCGTATTTTGCCCATTCTACGGCAAGGGATCTTGTCATCGCCAGAACTCCTGCTTTGGCACATGCTGAAGGCACCACATAAGCAGATCCGGTCCAGGAATAAGTAGTAACGATATTCAGAACAGTTCCAGGAGTTTTAGTATCAATCCAGTGTTTTCCTACGGACAATGTACAGTTTTTCGTTCCTTTTAAAACAATATCCAGAATAGAATCGAATGCTGAGTGCGTCAGTCTTTCCGTTGGCGAGATAAAATTTCCGGCGGCATTATTCAGTAAGATATCGATTTTTCCGAATTCTTTTAAGGTTGCTTCCTTCATGGCTTCCACCTCATCCCAATTTCTGACGTCGCAGGCTACGGCAAGAACTTTCCCTCCTGTTTCCTGTTCCAGCTCCTGAGCGGTAGTCTGAAGCTTCTCAAGATTACGGGAAGTGATCACCACTTTGGCTCCCAGTTCCAGAAAATATTTGGTCATTGCTTTTCCCAGGCCGCTTCCGCCGCCCGTTACAATAGCTACTTTATCTTTCAATGCGCCTTCACGCAGCATGGGTTGTGTATACATGTTCATAATGTTGTTATTTTATATCATTCTACAGGATGTTATCAATACCATAGAATATTCATGATAAGGTTGAATACTTAGTACGTAAATTTAATATAATTATTTCTGATGTCATTTTTTAAAATTATGCAGAAGATAATACCCATACTAAAGTCCTTTTAAAATGATCACGATCACCCGAGAGAGCTAACGGCACAACATTTTCAACATGATATTATTTTCAACAGATGTAAATAAAAAAGCCGTTTCACGGGTAGTAAAACGGCTTTCATTGATTTCAAAATATAATTATGAAACAACCACTCCTTTGAATGAAAGTGTTTTAGGAGTTTTGCTGTCACTTGTTGTTACGGTCACCGTTTTCATAAAAGGTCCTGCAGCCGCTGCATTATAGCTGGCCTCTACAAATCCTTTTTTTCCCGGAGCAATAGGCTCTTTAGTGTAATCTGCTGTGGTGCATCCACATGATGGTGCTACATTTTCGATAATAATCGGTTTTGAAGTGGTATTGGTAAATTCAAAACGGATCAACTTTGGTTTTCCCTGAGGAATATTTCCTACATTGATGGATTCTGATTTCCATTTAATGGCATCTGCAACCGTTTTTACGACACCCGGATTTTCCGAAGCCGGTACGTTGGCATAGAAAGGAGCAAAAGCAAAAACCGCTAAAAGCGCAGAGATCGTTAATTTTTTCATGTGTATAATTTTTTGGTTAAAGATCGGAGAAATTTATTATCCTTTTTGGATATCAACAAATGTAATACGGAAATTCCACAGAACTTGTTAACCACTATCAAACATTTGTTAACGAGTTGTTAATGATAAAAGATTAATAGATATTTTTGGATAATATTGCTTCAGGAATATGGAAATAAAAAGACTCAATATTATTATCACGCTCGGGTTTGTTGCTATTATCGGGATTTTAATAGCCCAGCTTCTGTGGACCCGCCAGGCCTATAATCTTGAAGATAAGAAATTTAATCAGAAAGTAAACATTGCTCTGCTGGAGGTCGTGGAAAAACTGTCGGGAGGAAAAACGTCTTTCACCGAAAACCCGGTACAGAACATTGCCAATGATTACTATGTGGTGAATATCAACAATGAATTCCATCCTGTTGTTCTTGAACATTATCTGAAGACAGAATTCACCCGTTTTCAGATCAATACGGATTATGTATATGCTTTATACAACTGCCACAGCGATAAAATGATCTATGGAAAGTACATTCCCAAAAATCAGGAAAACTCCGACAAAAAAGGGATCAACTTTCCCAAACATAAAGACCTTACCTATTATTTTTCCATCCGTTTTCCTGATAAAGCCACTTATCTGGTCAGCTCTCTAAGGTTCTGGTATTTGCTTACATTTGCCCTTATCATCATTCTTCTGGTATATGTTTATTCCATTTACACCATTATTCAGCAGAAAAAATTCACTGAGCTGCAGCGTGATTTTATCAATAATATGACCCATGAGTTCAAAACTCCGTTATCTTCTATCCTGCTGGCTTCGGAAGCACTCGACAAGCAGGAAAGTGTGCAGGCCAATGCAAAACTTCAGACCTATACTTCCATTATCATCAATCAAAGCCATAAGCTCAATCATCATATTGAGAAAATCCTGAATATTGCCAGAACCGATACTTCAGGGTTATCTTTAAAACCTCAAAGGATCATCCTGCTTCAATTTATTCAGGAAATTGCCGATACCATTCTGCAGAAAGATGAAGACCTGAGTATTAAGATCAATATAGAAGACCATATTTCCATCATTGCGGATGAATTTCACTTTACCAATATTATTTACAATCTTATCGACAACTCCGTCAAGTATTGCGAAAACCATCCGGAGATAGTCATTTCGTCATATAAAGATTCAAAAGGCTTATATTTAAAGTTTAAAGACAACGGAATGGGGATCCCTGCTAAAAATATTCCTCATATTTTTGATAAATTTTACAGAGTGAATACAAAAAAAAGTGATGAGGTAACCGGTTTCGGACTGGGATTATTTTATGTAAAGAAAATCGTACAGCAGCATGGCTGGAAAATTTCAGTTGAAAATAATGCGGACCAGGGAATTAGCATTACCCTGTTTTTCCCCTTTAAAAATTAACAGACAGATTGAATTATGGAAAAATCCAGAATCTTATATGCCGAAGACGACAAAACAATCGCTTTTCTGATTCAGGACAGCCTGGAAAATTATTATGATATCGATTGCTATCCGGATGGAAAATCAGCGCTCGATGCATTCAACAGCCAGAGCTTTGATATCTGCCTGCTGGATATTATGATGCCGGAACTCAACGGGTTTGAACTGGCCCAGCAGATTCGCAGTAAAAATTCGGATATTCCTATTATTTTCATTTCTGCAAAAGCTTTAAAGGAGGATAGGATCAAAGGATTGAAGATTGGTGCCGATGATTATCTGGTAAAACCGTTCAGCATTGAGGAACTGATCCTGAAAATTGAAGTATTTCTTAAGCGAACCAAAAAAACAGAACATTCTCCTGTACGATATAAGGTCGGAAAATATGATTTTGACCCCAGAAATTACACCTTACAGGATAAGGAAGACAATATTACCCTTACCCAAAGGGAATCCGAGCTGCTGTTATATTTTATCCGTCACAAAAATACGGTGGTCAAAAGACAGGATATCCTGAAAGCCATTTGGGGTGATGATGATTATTTTATGGGCCGAAGTCTGGATGTTTTTATTTCCCGGTTACGGAAAGTACTTGCCGGTGAGCCCAATATCATCATCGAAAACCTGCATGGAATAGGCTTTCGTTTTTCAGAAAAAATATAAATATTTTATGGGTGGTGAGTACAATACAAAAGACCCGCTGAAACCTCCGGCTTCCAATTTATTTCATATTAAAACAGGTGTTATCCGATTTTTAATTAATTTTAATCTCAGAAAAGTCATCATTAATGAAAAATCACGGAACCACTGCCCCTGTTTTTATTTCTCTTTTGTTATTCAGCCTACACCTTACTGCTCAAAAATTTGAAAAATTAGTTCAATACGTCAATCCTTTGATCGGAACCGAAAAGATGGGCCATACTTATCCCGGAGCCACGGTTCCTTTCGGAGCGGTGCAGTTAAGTCCCGAGACTGATACCATTTCCTATGAGCTCAACGGAAAATACAACGGAGAAGTCTATAAGTATTGTGCAGGTTACCGCTATGAAGATAAAACCATTACAGGGTTCAGTTCCACTCACTTCAGCGGAACGGGACATTCTGATCTCGGAGATTTCCTTATTATGCCCACTGTTGGGAAGCTACAGCTGAATCCGGGAACGGCATCTCACCCTGAAAGCGGATACCGCAGCAGGTTCTCCCATCAGAATGAAAAAGCAGAAGCCGGATATTACAAAGTAAAGCTGGATGATTACCGTATTCTGGCAGAACTTACCGCATCCACCAGAACAGGTGTTCACCGGTATACTTTTCCAAAATCCGATCAGGCTCACCTTATTTTGGATCTTACTGCCGGCATCTATAACTATGACGGTAAAAATATCTGGACCTACGTACGGGTAGAAAATGACGGAACCATCACCGGCTACCGGCAGACCAATGGCTGGGCAAGAACCAGAACGGTTTATTTTGCCATGAAGTTTTCAAAACCCTTTAAATCTTACGGGCAGAAAAACTACGACGGACAGCAGCCTTACAAAGGCTTCTGGAGAAAGTTCGACCAGACCAGAAACTTTCCGGAGATCGCCGGTAAGAACCTGAAGATGTATTTTGATTTCGACACCCAGGAACAGGAGTCTATTGAGGTAAAACTGGCCATTTCACCTGTAAGCCAGTCCAACGCACTGGAAAATCTGGAAAAGGAAACGGGGAAATTATCGTTTGATCAGGTAAAAGCAAAGGCTCAGGAAGAATGGAATAAGGAACTGAACAGAATTGTCATTAAAGGCTCCGAAACAGAAAAGATCAATTTTTATACAGCCATGTATCATACGTTTATCAGTCCAACGACTTATATGGATATCAACGGAGACTATAAAGGTCTGGATCAGAACATCCACAAAGCGGAAGGCTTTATCAACTACACGACCTTTTCAATCTGGGATACCTATCGGGCACTTCATCCTTTTTTTAATATCATCCAGCCCAAAAGGAATAATGATATGGTAAAATCCATGATGGCTCACTACAGCCAGTTTTCCATGAAAATGCTGCCGATATGGTCTCATTATGCCAATGATAACTGGTGTATGAGCGGCTATCACAGTGTAAGTGTTGTTGCTGATGCCATTATCAAAGGGAATTACAGCGGCGATCCTGAAGAAGCATTAAAAGCCTGTATCGCTACAGCCAACAAAAGAGAATATGAAGGAATAGGATATTATATTGATCTGGGATATATTCCTGCCGAAAAAAGCGGAACTTCAGTTTCCAATACCTTAGAATATGCATATGATGACTGGGCCATTGCCCAGCTGGCCAAACATCTGGGAAAAACAGAAATCTATGATCAGTTCATCAGAAGATCTGAAAACTGGAAAAATAATTTTGATCCTTCCATTGGTTTTATGAGGCCCCGGATGACAGATGGCACCTTCAAAAAAGATTTTGATGTCCTGAGTACCCATGGACAAGGCTTTATTGAAGGCAACTCCTGGAATTACAGTTTTTTTGTTCCACAGAATCCAGATGAGCTGATTACCGTGATGGGAGGAAAGAAAAAATTTGCCTCCAGGCTGGATGAACTGTTCACAATGCACCTCCCTGATGAATTTTTTGCCGATACGGAAGATATTACCCGCGAAGGAATCATTGGAGGTTATGTTCATGGCAACGAACCGGCTCATCACGTAGCTTACCTTTATAACCGGGCAGGCCAGCCTTGGAAAACGCAGGCACAGATCCGCCGCATTCTGAATATGCAGTACAAAGCAACTCCTGATGGTCTTGGCGGCAATGATGATGCCGGACAGATGAGCGCATGGTATATTCTGAGCAGTCTTGGTTTTTATCCTGTAGCACCAGGATCAGATGAATACGCAACAGGAAGCCCGGCCGTGGATCATGCAGTTCTGAATCTGGAAAACGGCAAAATCTTTGAAATTGAAGCCATCAATCAGGGGCCTGAAAACGTATATGTTCAGAAAATCCTTTTAAATGGTAAGGAGATTAAGAACTTCACCCTGAAACATGCGGATATCATGAATGGTGGGAAGCTGACCTTTCATATGAGCGCTAAACCTAAAAAATAATGTTCCCCAATAAAAAGGCAAATCTGCTTATCTGCAAATCTGCCTTTTTATCATTTTATTTTCCGGTTTTTATTCCACTTCAAAAAGCAGTCTTTCCCCGAATTTATCTTCAGCGATCTTTCCGTTATCATACACAAGATGACCATTGACGAAAGTATGCGTTACTCTGGAATGTAAATTCATCCCTTCCAATGGGCTCCAGCCGCATTTGTAAAGAAGGTTGTCCTTAGCTACCGTCCAGTTTTCATTTAAATCAACCAGCACTAAATCTGCTTTGTAGCCTTCCTTAATAAATCCTCTTTTTTCAATTCTGAAAAGGATGGCCGGGTTATGGCACATTTTTTCAACGATTTTTTCCAGAGAGATCCTGCCGTTCTTATAATTCTCCAGCATAACGGGCAAAGAATGCTGTACCAAAGGAGCTCCGGAAGGGCACTTCAAATAGGTATTCTGCTTTTCTTCGGCGGTATGCGGGGCGTGATCGGTTGCAACGACATCAATTCTTCCGTCCAGAAGAGCTTCCCAGAGCCCGTCTTTGTCTTTCTGGGTTTTCACCGCCGGATTCCATTTGATCAGCGCACCTTTCGTTTCATAATCTTCATTGGTAAAAGTCAGGTGGTGAACACATACCTCAGCTGTAATCTTTTTATCTTTTAGCGGGATGTCATTTCGGAACAGTTCAGTTTCTTTTGCTGTTGAAAGATGGAATACATGAAGCCTGGCTCCTGTTTTTTCCGCCAGCTCAATAGCTTTTGAAGATGATTTGTAACAGGCTTCCTCACTTCTGATCAGGTGATGAAACTTCACCGGGATATCCTCCCCGTATTCATCAATATATTTCTGCGTATTCGCTTTAATGGTTGCTTCATCTTCACAGTGAACGGCGATCAGCATTTTGGTGCTGCTGAAAATATTTTCAAGCGTTTCAGGATTGTCCACTAGCATATTCCCGGTAGAAGATCCTAAGAATAGCTTTATTCCCGGCACATTTCGCGGATTGGTTTTTAAAACTTCTTCAAGGTTATCATTGGTTCCGCCCATCATAAAACCGTAGTTGGCATATGCTTTTTGAGCAGCAATTTCGTATTTATCGGCTAAAAGTTCCTGCGTAACAGCATTGGGAACGGTATTCGGCTGATCGATAAAGCTGGTAATTCCTCCGGCAATGGCAGCCCGTGACTCACTTTCAATATCCCCCTTGTGCGTTAGTCCCGGTTCTCTGAAATGCACCTGATCGTCAATAACACCCGGCAGCAGATATTTTCCGGAACCGTCAATGGTCTGGTCTGCTTCTTCAGAGATCTGAGCATCAATTTTAGAGATGAGGTCATTTTCTATTAAAATATCGCCTTCGAAGATACTGCCTTCATTTACGATCTTTACGTTTTTGATAAGGATTTTCATTGTACTTTTTAGATATTAGATAGACCAGAAGTCAGAAAAAATCGGAGGTATTCATCATCAGTTTCCTATAAAAACAGGATTCCTGATTACTCATTTTTTATATCCGGCTTCTGTAAAAAGCAAAATTAAGATTTATGAATGAATTTTAAGACCGTGCCCGGCAAAAATCAATTTCTAATATTTACATTTGCATAAAAATTTTCAATTTGTATAAGAAATTATTTGGGCAGACTGCTGTATATGGACTGAGTTCGGTATTAGTCCGTATCTTCCCATTCATCGTTGCACCCATTGTTACAAAATTTTTTGGCCCCGCAGCTTCGTCGCCCTTTGTAGACTGGTATTCCATTGCAGGAGTGATTACCGTATTGCTCACTCACGGCATGGAAACTTCTTTCTTCAGATTTGCACAGGAAGATAATATTGATAAAAAAACATTGATTTCCACCTGCTCGGTGAGCATTATCAGTATAGGCCTTATTTACCTTATTTTGGGCTATGTGTTCAGATATCAGCTGGCGGAAGCCTTTGAAACCCCAGATCAGGTTAATTTTCTTATCATTTTCCTATTTATTCTTTCGCTGGATGCCTTTTCTACCATTCCCTCAGCCATACTGAGACTACAAGGCAAGCCTTTTAAGTATATGCTTTCCAAGGTAGCCGGTTCGGTAGTTTATTTCCTGTTGGTGGTCTTCTTCATCCGTTGGCTTCCAAAACATCCTGAAGGAATATTCGGGCTGAAATACAATCCGGACTTCGGGGTAGGATACGTTTTTGTGGCCAATCTTATCCAAAGTATCATTACCCTTTTAATTGTGGGTAAAGAATTTTTCAGCTTCAGTATTTCCAAATTCGATTTCAATTTATGGAAAAGGATTATGAATTATTCCTGGCCGGTGATGATCGCAGGATTGGCAGGTATCGTTAACCAAACTCTGGACAGACAGTTCCTGAAATATTTACTTCCTGAAAATCAGGCACGCCATCAGATCGGGGTGTATGGAGCCGTTTATAAAATAGCCACTTTTATTACGGTTTTCAGACAGGCTTATCAACTGGGTATTGAGCCCTATTTCTTTTCAAGCTTTAAGAATAAGGATTCCCATAAAACCTATGCTGTCCTCATGGATGTTTTCGTCATCTGCAGCTGTATTATTTATATGGGACTTATGGTTAATCTCCAGTGGATCTCAGAAAAATACCTGGGAAATCCGCTTTATTATGAAGGGATTGCCATCATTCCGTTTGTCATGCTGGGAGCATTATTCTTAGGGATCTACCTTAATCTTTCCATATGGTACAAGCTGTCTGACCAGACACGTGTTGGTCTTTATATATCCGTAATCGGAGCCTGCATCACCATTCTGATCAATTTCCTTTTCATTCCTGAATACGGATATTGGGCCAGTGCCATGGCTGCTTTAATCACCTTCACTTCTATGATGATTATCTCTTATGTATGGGGGCAGAAACAATACCCTATTCATTATAATACAGGAAAGATATTGATGTATTTAGCCTTTACAGTAGGTTTTTCATTGCTTTCTTTTTATGAATTCAGGACTAATTACGTGGTTGGAAACCTTTTCCTTCTTCTTTTCATCGCCCTTGTGGCTTATAAAGAAAAAGCCATCTTATCCAAAATAATCAAAAGAGCTTAAAATTTGGTCCCTAATTTGATGCTTTTCAAGCCTGCCTTGAATAAAGCAGTTTTGAAAGGATAAAAATCATACCACACGGAAGATTTTAATTACTATCTTTAACGATACGAATTCAATACACTAACATTAAAAAAACATTCTTAAATAGTCTATGAAAATAATTGTTCCTATGGCTGGACGCGGTTCCAGATTACGTCCACATACCTTAACAGTACCAAAACCTCTTATTCCGATTGCCGGAAAACCAATTGTTCAGAGACTTGTGGAAGATATTGCTAAAGTAGCAGGAGAACCTATTGAAGAGGTAGCATTTATCATCGGAGATTTCGGACCGGAGATTGAAAAATCTTTACTCCAGATCGCTGAAAAACTGGGAGCTAAAGGAAGCATATACTACCAGAATGATCCGTTGGGAACAGCTCACGCCATTAAGTGTGCAGAAAACTCCATGCAGGGAGACATTGTCATTGCCTTCGCAGATACCCTTTTCCGTGCAGATTTCCAGCTGGATAAGAATTCAGATGGGGTGATCTGGGTGAAAAGCGTAGAAGATCCGTCTGCTTTCGGGGTTGTAAAGCTTGATAATTACGGTTTCATCACAGATTTTGTTGAAAAACCTCAGACCTTTGTTTCAGATCTTGCCATCATCGGGATTTATTACTTTAACAGTGCTGAAAAACTGATGGATGAGATCAATTACATCATGGATAATGATATTAAAAACGGTGGTGAATATCAGCTGACTACTGCGCTGGAAAACTTAAGATCCAAAGGGGCAAAATTCACTTTAGGAAAAGTAAATGACTGGATGGATTGCGGAAACAAAAATGCAACCGTGGAAACCAACAGTAAAATCCTTGAATACGAAAGAGAAGAAATGCTGAATTATCCGGCATCGGCAGTGATTGAGAATTCACTGATCATTCAACCTTGCTTTATCGGGGAAAATGTAAAGATTTCCAACTCCAAAGTAGGTCCCGGTGTTTCATTGGGAAATAACACCGTTGTGGTGAATTCCAATATTGAAAACTCGCTGATCCAGGAAAATACAAGAATCAACCACGGAAACCTTTCCAATTCTATGATCGGAAATTCGGCACAGTATTTTGGAGTGGCGAGAGAAATCTCTTTAGGTGATTATTCCGTACTGGATTTTTTATCGAAATAAGTCAGAAATTATTCAGTATAAATAACATATCCCGGGCCACACAAAAATATTTGTGTGGTTTGGCGTTAATATTGCAAAGTATTCTTTTAATTGAAAGATAAAAACATGAAAAACTGCATCCTTATCCTCTTAGTGCTTTTTACCTTATTCTCCTGCAAAACCAGAAATGCAGCCAAAAATAACAATGGCAATGCGCAGGACAGCACATCAGTGGCTGAAGGAGGCAGAAAATCCAAAGAAGCCGGAGAGCCGGTAAGAGATAAATACACGTTTTTTGAACATGTTCTTATTCCTCCTAAGTTTGAACAGATCAAAATGAATACCAAGGTGAATGTGCAGATCGGAAGTTTTATTCCTACCCTTGATGCCACTATCTATATTGAAAATGATAAAAAGGTATGGATGAATCTTCAGGCCCTTTTATTCAACGTAGCCCGAGGAATTGCAACGCCTGAAGGAATAAAAGGACAGGATAAAACCAGTAAAACTTATATTGATTCAGATTTCGATTACCTCAACAACCTGCTCAATGTAAATTTCATCGATTATAAATCTTTGGAAAAAATATTGATGGGGCGTACTTTCGTGAAGGTCAATGATTCCAATTTTACCCTGACTCAAAATTCACAGGGCTTTACAATGGTTTCCAATACCAACCAGAAGATCGTTACCGATGAAAAGACAAGAGAATATAAAATTGCTCTTCGGTATGACACCAATTATGATTTGCTGAGCGTAAATCTTAAGGACGTTCTTTCTTCGGACGAACTCGAAATATCGTACAGCAACTGGAATGAATACAACGGAATCCGCCTTCCGAAAAATGTTAAAATAATTATAAAAGGTTCAAAATCTAGTCAGATTTTACTGGAAAATACGAAATTTGACTTTTCGAGGATGGAAACACCTTATTCTGTACCATCCAGTTACAAGAAAATTGAGATTAAATGATTAGAAAATTTAGCTTTTTAATAGGTATTTTTGTGTTCGGACTGCACCAGGGGCAGCAGAACAAAGAACAGCTTCAGAAGCAAAATGCCGAACTTAAAAAACAAATTGCACAAATAAATTCAGATTTAGCTAAAACCAGAAGCGAATCTAAACTTTCAGTAGCCTACCTTACCAATGTAAATAAAAAACTGTCTCTGAGAGAAAAGGTTTACACCAATACTCAGAAGGAGAAAAGATTTATTGAAGATGAAATTTACCTGCGTCAGCTGGAAATCAACCGTCAGAACAAAGAGCTGGCGGTTCTGAGAAAGAATTACGCTGAAGTGCTGGTGAATGCCTATAAAAACAAAGGAGTACAGAATAAAGTAACCTTCATTCTTTCTGCTAAAAACCTGGGAGAAGCCATCAGAAGGGTACAATACCTGAAACAATATTCTGATTATCAGGATAAAAAAGCGGCTGAAATTACCAATGCAGCCAATCAGATCAAAAAATCCATTGCTCAGAAGCAAACTTCCGTTAAAGAAAAAGAAAATCTGTTGGTTAACCAGCAGAAAGATCTGACGACCATTAACGCGGAAAGGGCTCAAAAAGAGCAACTGGTAGATGAATTTAAGAAAAACGAATCAAAACTTACCGCTGAACTGAAACAAAAACAGACTCAGAATAAAGTGATCGAAGGGCAGATCAGGGCGATCATTGCTGAAGAAATCAGAATTGCAAAAGCGGAAGAAGAAGCCAGAAAAAAAGCAGAAGCAGAAAAAATACGTCTGGCTAAACTGGCTGCGGAAAGAGAAAAAGCAAGAATTGAAGCGGAAGCCAAAGCAAGAGCCGAAGCTCTGGAAAGAGAAAGAAAGCTGGCTGAAGCTGAAGCTAAAAAAGCTGCCGAGCTTGCCGCAAAAAGAGCTGAAGAAGAGAGAAAACGTAATGAAGAAGCCAAAAGAGCTGAAGCTAACGCAAGAGACGAGGCCAGAAGAGTCGCTGCTAAAAAAGCATCTGAAGAAGCCAACGCCAGAGCACGGGAAGCTGAAGAAAAATTAGCGGCCGCCAAAGCAGCCGAAACAGCTCTTAACAAGAAAAAAGAAGAAGAGAAAAAAGCAGCGGAAAGCAAGGCAATGACCAATTATGGTGTTTCTGCCGCGCCTGCAGGAAGCAGTTTTGCGGATAATAAAGGGCGATTAGGATATCCTGCAGACAGAGCCGGACAAATTACCCACCGGTTCGGAAGACAGCCTCACCCGGTGTTTAAAAATATTACCGAAGAAAATAACGGGGTGAAAATCGCAGTACCTTCCGGAACACGGGCAAGATCTGTATTCCCCGGAACCGTATCTTCTGTAATGGCTAACAGTGACGGAACGAAAACCGTTCTGGTGAAACATGGTACTTATTTTACCATTTATTCCAACTTAGGAAGTGTAAGTGTCTCCAAAGGACAACAGGTTTCCGCAGGTACACCGGTAGGAAGCGTAGCGCAGGATTTTGACGGCGCATATACCCTTGATTTCCAAGTATGGAACGGAAGCACACCAGTTGATCCATTAGGTTGGATTTCATATTAAAAAAAGTGTAACTTTGCAAAAATTTTAAGAGATGAATACACTAACAATACTTGCCTTATCCTGGCAACACATTCTGATCGTAGCCTTACTTCTGGTAATACTTTTCGGAGGAAAGAAAATTCCGGAATTGATGAGAGGAGTAGGTTCAGGGATCAAAGAATTTAAAGATGCGGTAAAAGAGGAAGATAAGCCGGGTTCCGAGAAAACCTCTTCCAACACCAACAATAATTCTTCCAGCAACTAAAAAGCCCAGAATTAATGAATTTTACTGAGACTGCATGGAAAGTCTTCAATCAATCTATTGAAGACTATCACGTGTCTGATGACGTTAACACTCTAATTAATAACCCGTTTGAAAAAGATAGTTTGGAACGGATTTTGTATGCAAAGAACTGGATTGATACCGTTCAATGGCATTTAGAAGATATTATTAGAGATGAAAATATTGATCCTGCTGAAGCTCTTCAACTGAAGAGAACGATAGACGCCTCCAATCAGAAAAGAACTGACCTGGTGGAATATATCGACAGCTGGTTCCTTAATAAGTTTGACAATATAACTCCTGACCCTGATGCAAAAATCAATACGGAAACTCCCGCTTGGGCAGTTGACAGGTTATCTATTCTTGCATTAAAGGTTTATCATATGTCATTAGAAGCCAACAGAGATTCAGCTTCTGAAGAGCACCGTGCAAACTGCCAGGCTAAACTGGATGTACTGCTTACCCAGAAAGAAGATCTCTCCACTTCTATAGATCAGTTGCTTGCTGATATTGAGAACGGTAACGTTAAGATGAAGGTATACAAACAAATGAAAATGTATAACGATGAAAGTCTTAACCCAATCCTTTATCAAAAGGGGCAACAGAAATGAAAAAACTATTTTTTTTTGGAGTACTGATTATCATCACTTCCTGTGCAACGGAAAAGCTTAACCTTTCTCCGCTGTCTAATAATTTTTATAGCGAAACCAAAGGCTCGGATTCAGACAGAGGTTCCAAGAAGAGTTTTGATATCAACATCAAAGAAAATGTAAACGCTTCTGAAATCTCAAACCTTATTTCTACTTTTCCAAAGTTTAAAAATGAAAAGCTGAACGAAGAGATTACAAGTTTAAAATACAGCCTTCAGAACTATCTGTATGCTATAGACGCCAATAATATCAACGGGAAGAACAGAGCGATCAAAAGCTTCGAAAAATCATACCGGAAAATTCAGAAACTGAGACAGAATATTGAGAAAGATGATAATGAGGTCCTTAACAGGTATCTTGTCCGTCTGAAAACCAATATCTCAGTGATTGAAGATTCCTTGAAAAATTAATAATTAACTGCAGTATTAATGATTAAAATTCAGGCGGAAGCCAACGTTCCCACAGAGCACGGCACTTTCCGAATGATCGCTTTCTCGGAAAACGAAAATGACTGGATGCCTCATATGGCTATTGTCGCAGAAAATACAGACTTCACAAAACCGGTGAACGTACGTTTTCATTCAGAATGCATTACCGGAGAAGTTTTCCACTCAAAAAAATGTGAATGCGGACAACAGCTGGATGCCGCAATGAAATACATCCATGAAAACGGAGGAATTATTATCTATCTCCGTCAGGAAGGAAGAAATATAGGAATCATCAATAAGCTGAAAGCCTATTCTCTTCAGGAAAAAGGATTGGATACTGTACAGGCCAATCTGGAACTGGGACTTCCCGCTGATGACAGAAACTTTGGCGTAGCCATTGAGATCCTGAATCTGCTGGATGTAAAAGATGTCAATCTGCTGACCAATAATCCCGAAAAGGTAAAATACGTCACAGAAAGCAATGTACATCTCAATTCAAGGATTCCTCTGCAGATCCCGGCCAATGAGATCAGCAAAGGCTATCTGAAAACAAAAAAAGATTTCTTTGGACATCTGCTGGATGACAATGATAATTAAAACAATATAAGCTTCAGGATATCTGGAGCTTTTTTTTGTGCCCAATCATTGAAGAAAAAAAAAGAAGGCTCTATAAAAACACATTCTAATCAATATAATAATCAGGTCCCTCCTATGGAGCTTACCTTCATTAACGTGTTAAATTCTATGAACAGACTGCTCCTAAGGAGCATGTTGGAAAAGCTCAAATAAACTCCTTTTTTTACAAAAACAAAACTATAACGCTTAATAAATCTCAATTAAATAGCAACCGATAGCTCAAGGATAAGTAAAGCGGCCTTGTTTATCCTAAAAACATAAGTATGATAGTTCATCCTTTGCATGTTTTTGCGATTAGTAAAATATGCTCCCAAAACTTAAGTTCAAAATTTTTCCAAAATTACAGCTACTTGCATACTAAAATCAAAAGCCCCAGGATTGCTCCTGAGGCTTTTTTAATTATAAAAAACTGAAAAGATATTCTTAATTAGTTCACTTTGGTAGTTTTTACCTTAGTTTCATCCAGATTATAATATTTTACAACTGCATTATAATCGCTTGTATCTACGGTTGCTGCATTTTTGCTGGCCGCTGCAGGTACCAATACAATTCTGAATCTTTGATTATTCAAATATTTTCCAATATCATTAGAAGACATCTGTGTAGCCTGATTAAAATTAGCAGAAGTATAAATTTCAACATTTTGATTATCAAATTGGAAATTATAATCAAGTTCTCTGTTTACAGGATAATTTTGTTCATCATCTAAATAGTATGTTTTAGGAATTATCTGCCAAGAGTTCCCAACCCATCTGTATACTAAAACCACATCGCTTGGATTAATTTCGATTGCCTGATTAACTCCATATCCATTTGAGTTGTTGAATGATCCTGTGATGTCTCTCATTCTGGAATACGTATCTCCATCTCCCACAACATTATCATTATTATCATCACAGCTGAAAACAAATAATGTTACAAATGCAAGAAGTAAAAATGGAAGTATTTTTTTCATTTTCATAAAAGTTTAGTTATTATTTACATAGCGTATTCAAAACATATACCAAAAATTTCAAAAACTTTGTTTTTCATGATTTTTTTAATTGTATTTTTGTTCTAATAGAAAAGATCATGAAGAAATTAATATATACTTCCCTTTTTGTTTTTGCATTATTATCCCCTTCTGTGAAGGCCCAATACCAGCCTAAAAACCTTTCAAAAGATGATTTGAAAAAGGCGCATCAATGGGTAGACAAGACTTATAATTCCCTTTCCCAGGATGAAAAGCTCGGGCAGTTGTTTATTGTTGCATTATACACCAATAAAGGCGAAAACTATATTGAGCAGGTCAGAAATATTGTGGTGAATGATAAAATCGGAGGATTGATCTTAATGCAGGATGATGCAGCACGGGAAATCAATCTGGTGAATGAATTTCAGCAGAAATCAAAAGTGCCTTTAATGATCGGAATGGACGCCGAATGGGGTCTGTTCCAGAGAATTGCTACCGCTCATAAATTTCCATGGGCCATGACGCTTGGAGCGATTCAGGATAAAAGCCTTATTTACCAGATGTCTGCCAAAATTGCAGAAGACTGCCACAGAATGGGCATTAACTGGGATTTTGCTCCGGTAGTAGATGTAAATACCAATCCGAATAATCCGATCATCGGAAACAGAAGTTTCGGGTCGGAAGTGGATAATGTCATCAGCTCTGCGCTGTCCTACTCCAACGGTCTCCAGGACCATACCATCCTGGCTGCCATCAAACATTTCCCCGGACATGGTGATACAAGTACGGATTCACATCTTGACCTGCCTGTAGTCTCTCATAACGCAGACCGTCTTAATGCCGTTGAACTTGCTCCATTCAAAGCTTTAATGGATAAAGGGATCGGAGGGGTGATGGTAGCCCATTTATACGTTCCCAGCTTAGAATCCGGAAAAGGAATTCCTGCATCGGTTTCTAAAAATATTATTACCGGATTGCTGAAGGATAAGTTAGGCTATAAAGGTCTGATCATTACTGATGCCTTAAATATGGGTGCTGTAGCCAATAAATACAAACCGGGCGAGCTGGATGCTCTGGCCTTTAAAGCCGGAAACGACATTATGCTATTCTCCCAGGGCGTTTCTGAAGGTAAAAAATTAATTCAGAAAGCCATTGATAAACGTGAAATTCCACAATCCAGAATAGAGGAAAGTGTGAAGAAAATCTTACTGACAAAGTATTTCCTCGGACTGGACAAATACACGCCTAGAAATCCTGAAAATATCAACAGTGACCTGAATAACGACTCCCATAAAGCTTTGGTACAGAATCTTTATGCCAATGCCCTCACGCTTTTAAAAGACGAGAAGAAACTTCTTCCTATCACCGGAAAACAGGTGTATTATGTTCCTTTGGAAGAAGCGCCTTACCAGACTTTTTCCAACCGGCTTGGTTCCAATGTTGTGGTTAAAAAAGCCGGCGAGATCGGAAGTATTCCGGCAGGCTCTACCGTGATTGTAGGTTTCCATAAAGATAATTCAACGGCTTATAAGCCTTATAAAATTTCAGCAGAGTCTAAAAAAGTACTTGCTGACCTTACCAAAAATCAGAATGTTATTTTAAATGTGTTCGGAAGTGCCTATGCATTGAAGGATATTGATCTTTCAAAAGTGTCCACAGTTCTGGTAGCTTATGAAAACAACGACGATTCCATGAGTGCAGCAGCCGACGCCCTGAACGGTAAAACAAAAATATGGGGAAGACTTCCTGTATTGGTGAATGACCAGCTTAAACCGGGAATGGGAATAGACCTCAACCAGGGAATATCCACTATGAACACAAGTGTTTCATCAACATCAAAACAACAATAATCTAATGAAAATAGGCATACTTTGCTATCCCACCTACGGAGGAAGCGGAATTGTAGCAACAGAACTGGGAATGTCCCTTGCAAATAAAGGTTATGAAGTACACTTCATCAGCTCTGCACTTCCTGCAAGATTAGACATTACCAACCCGAATATATTTTTCCACCGGGTGAATGTACAAACGTACCCGCTTTTCCAGTATCAGCCTTATGATATTGCATTAAGCTCCATGATTTACCGTGTCGTAAATCTGTATAAGCTGGATCTGCTTCATGCCCATTATGCTATTCCTTATGCGTATGCTGCCTTTACGGCCAAGCAGATGCTGAAGGAAGACAATAATGATATTCCTCTGGTCACAACGCTTCACGGAACCGATATTACCCTGGTAGGACAACATCCGAGCTATAAACACGCTGTAGAATTTTCTATCAATCAGTCAGATGCCATTACTTCGGTTTCTGAAAGTCTGAAAAAGGATACCCTACAGTTTTTCAATATTAAAAAAGAGATCCAGGTTATTACCAATTTTATTGATAATTCTGAATTTGACGACTGTACGGAATGCCAGCGAACACAGTTTGCCAATCCTGATGAGAAGATTCTGATCCATGTTTCCAATTTGCGTCCTGTAAAACGGGTGGATGAAGTTCTTCAGATCTTTAAAAATGTAGAGAAAAAGGTAAAATCGAAGCTCATCATTATTGGTGAGGGGCCTGATATGGAAAAAGTGAACCAGTTTCTGGAGGAAAACCCTGAACTGATTTCAAAAATCCGTCTTTTAGGAAAAGTGAATGATCTGTATAAGATTTTACAGCTTTCAGATGTGTTTCTTCTTCCTTCCGAGCAGGAAAGCTTTGGTCTTGCCGCCCTGGAAGCCATGGCTGCCTATACTCCTGTGATCAGTTCAAATGCGGGCGGAATTCCTGAAGTTAACATTCAGGGAGAAACCGGATTCCTGGCAGAGATCGGAAATGTAGAGGCTATGAGCAATTATACGATCAAATTATTGAGCAATGATGATCTTTTGGCACAAATGAAAATGAATGCCAAAGACCAGGCCATCAAGTTTGATCTGAAAAATATCCTCCCGATCTATGAAGAAATGTACAGAACCACAATTGAAAACTTTAAAAATCAAACGGTGGCGAAGATCAATTGATTTTCTGGATGATGGGAGCTTCTTCTGAGAATTTCCTCTTTTATCTGATTCAATTAAAATCTTATTCATCTATAAAAATGTCTCCTGTAAAAAACGGGAGACATTTTTTGTTGACTGTTTGTAAAATTTCAATATAAATCCAGACAATCACGAATGATCAGTTGAAAAAACCGATTTAGAAAAATACTTTTCCTTCCCCATAAACAATCTATAGAATGAAGGCCGGAAACTTCAAGAATGAGGGACTTTATTTCTGCTATTTGCAGTATATTTAGGTAACACTTATGACAGAAAAACTCCTTCAATATCTGTGGAACTATAAAATTTTCCAACATTTTGACTTCAGGGATACTGAGGGTAATCCTGTTGAAATTATTCAGTTCGGAAAATGGAATACCAATGCCGGACCGGACTTTTTAGATGCTCAAATCAAAACGAAGGGACTTCTGATTGCCGGAAATATAGAACTTCACGTCCGTACTTCCGACTGGATTTTCCATCATCATTCCGAAGATCCCCACTATCAGAATATTATTCTCCATGTCGTTTTTCAGCATGATGCCGAGATTGATGACCTCATCAACCGGAATGTTCCGACACTGGAATTAAAGGATCATATCGATAAAAATATCCTGTGGAAACATGAAAAATTAGTAAGCGGAACCCAATTTATTCCCTGTGAAAATATTTTTGATCCGGAAAAAGTTCCTGTTGCTTTCCATGAAGAGAATATCCTGAAAAAGCTGGATGAAAAATCGCAGGAGCTGGAAAAGAGCCTGGAGCTTTACAAAAATAATTTTGAGGCCGTTCTTTTTCACAGCCTTGCCTACTCTTTCGGATTAAAAGTAAATGCCCATATTTTCAGACAGATTGCGGAAAGCATTGACTTCAGTATTATCAATAAGATCCGCCAGAATGAAGCCCAGCTTGAAGCGTTATTTTTCGGGATTGCAGGCTGGCTTGAAGAACCTGAAGACGGACAAATGGCTATCTGGAAAAGGGAATTTGAATTCATCAGGAAAAAGTTCAGCATGACAGATTTGAAGTTCCGGCCTAAGTTTTTAAGACTCCGCCCGCCTAATTTCCCTACGATCCGCCTGTCTCAGCTGGCAGACCTTTATTACAGACATCAGAACCTGTTTTCAAAAATCATTAAAGCAGAGCATTCGGATGAACTTTACCGTGTATTTTCACCTGTTAAAGCGTCGGAATACTGGGATTGTCATTTTAATTTCGGAACGATTTCAAAGGTTCAGCCCAAAACTTTAAGTAAAGATTTTATTGAACTTGTGATTTTAAATACCGTACTTCCTTTAAAGTACACCTATCACAAATACCAGCATGAGGAAATTGCTGATGAAATTCTTGATTTCTACCGGAATATCTCTGCCGAAAAGAATACCATTACCGCAGGATGGAAAAAAACAGGCATGAATTCTGCCAATGCACTGGAAAGCCAAAGCCTGATTTATCACTACAAAAACTCGTGTACCGAAAAAAATTGCTTAAATTGCAGTATTGGATTTAAACTTTTAAAAGAATCTTCAAATGTTTGACAACATCCGCCACAAAATGGAAAGAGAATGGTTCGGAGTTCTTACAAGAACCGGAGCCAAGCTGGGAATTCCGGTTTCTAAATTAAGGATATTCTTCATCTACTCTACTTTTGCCACTGCCGGCTTTTTCTTCCTGATCTATCTGGGACTGGCTTTCACGCTCTGGATCAAGGATATTTTCATTACCCGAAGACCAAGCGTTTTTGATTTATAATTATGGAATTTTTACCGATTACTACTGCTGAAGATTATAGAGTTCAGGACATCTATACTTCCTATACCACAACTTTTCCTGAAGACGAAAGAAGGGGCCACGAAAAGTTTAACGCCTTATTTTCCAATCCCCATGTAAAAGTAATTTCTGTACTCCACGATTCTCAGTCTGTAGGATATCTGATTATCTGGGAGCTGAGTTCTTATGTCTTTGTGGAGCATTTTGAAGTTTTTGAAGCCTTCAGAAGCCAGAAACTGGGTTCGCATATTACGGGTTATCTTTTTGAAAATTATCCACGGATCATACTGGAAATAGAACCGGATCATCTGGGTGATGATGCCAAAAGACGGTATGCTTTTTATCAGAGAAACGGATTCAGCCTGATTGACGAGATGTACGTACAGCCCAGCTACGGTGATGGTAAAAAACCGTTGGATCTCTGGCTGCTTGCCAATTACTCCCCAGAAAATCTAAAGGAAATAAAAGACGAAATCTATGATGTAGTCTACCACTAATATAAAAAACGCCGGAATTATTTTCCAGCGTTTTTCTTTTTATTCCTTCAGGCTATTTTTCAGCTTCAGTTCACTTCGTATTCCAATTTGATGGTAATACTGGCTTCTTTTTCTTTGGAAGAGGTATTGAAGGTTCCGCCATATGAATAATCTTCATTGGAATTCGGGGCGGTGATCTGGATCACTCCCATGGTTGCTTTTTTAAGGTTTCCAAGACTGCTGCCTGAATTTTCTGCTATTTTCTCTGCTCTTTCTTTGGCATCTTTGGTGGCGCTGGCAATCATTTCCTGTTTTACGGTGGCCAGTTTGGTGTAGAAATAAGACGGTGAAGAAGAAGTAAATTCAATACCGCGGTTGATGATTTCCGTAATATTCCGGGAAAGGTTTTCAATTTTTGCGACTTCCTTGCTTTCAATCGAAACTTTCTGAGTCAGGTTATATCCTGAAAATTCTCCCTGAACGTAATTTCCGTTGGAATCGTTATAGCTTCTGAACTGTTTCTGGATATCCACGGAAGAGAATACGATCTCATTCTGCTTGATTCCTTTGGAGAGCAGGTAATCATTGATCACTTTCCTGTCCAGGGCCAGCTCATCATATGCTGATTTCAGATCTATATTGTTTTTGGAAAAACTTCCGGACCAGGTAATCAGGTCGGAAATGAACTGTTTGGTACCGAGACCGGTTACAGAAATGGTGTTCTCAGATTTATTCCTATTTTTGATGGCATTCCCCAAAAAAGCGAGCCCAAGGACAAATCCAAGTGCTGCGACGGCTACAGCGATAATATTTTTATTCATAAAAACGGTGATTTTGATGGATTTAAAGAAAGTTTACATCAATTTTCATTCCGGTTTTTAAGATTTCTTAACATTATTCCTGTTTTTTACGCTCTTTCAGGCGTTCCACAAAAACAGGGATTACTTCCTCCATTTTCAGTAAAGCTCCGGACAGGTTTTTAGCTTTCACATAGGTGCGGATCAAAGGTTGAGCAACAAATGAAAATTCGATAAATTCTGAAATTTTGTCTGCCGGAATTCCTACTTCCGCAAAATATTCATTGTCTACTCTGCTGCGCACCCAGTTGATATGCTCCTGAAGATCATCATACCGGTATCTTCTTTTCTGTCTTCTCGCTTTCCCACTGATCAGATCATAAGTCCCCTGAACGTCGAGTGCTCCTAAAAGTACCGGAAGCAAAACTTTTTTAACTTCCGCCGGCGTTTCCCTCATTTTCCCTTTTGGCTGTGGAAGTCCCACTGCCTGACGCACTGTTTCTGCCTTATCTTCCCTATCGAGCATTCTTGAATCTTTGGCCAGATCTCCGGTAGGTTTTCTCACCACCTTCACTTCGCCAATATCTCTGGGAATGGGAATAAGGGTAATGAATAACCGGGAATTGATTCCATTGGTAAGCACGGTTTTTGAGGATCTTCTGAAACCTTCTTTTACAAACCTGAGCTCCTGATCGGGAAAAGCTTCAATGGCAAATTCCCCGCCGGCATCAGAATACACTTTCTGACTGGTAGACATATTGACCACCACCACTTTGCTCAGAGCCGTACCATCATCATCTGTAATATATCCTGTAACCGTCTGTTGGGAAAAGAAATTATTGAACAGGAAAATAAGAAAAAGAAAAATTTTTCTTCCTCCGAAAAGCTTAGTATTCCTGTATATCCGATTCAATTCTAAATTTTTATTTCAAATATAATCTTTTGTCCGGCTACAGACTGTCTAATTTATTCAATTTACTGTATTGATCAAAAGCGGCATACAGCTCAAGCAGGACAACATCCTTTTTAAAGTTTTTTCTGTACTTTTTGGCCATCATACGGGTATCATTGGCGTATACGAGAAATTGATCAATCTGTTCCTCATTCATCCCGAATTTTCTGAAGAAATCCAGATTGATGTCTGTTTTAACCCTTCTGATAAAATCCTGGGTTTCTATGTAATTCGCTTTGGTTATTTTGGGATTCCTGGCTCTTTTAATCAGGTTGGAAACACCATTCAGCACCCCCAGAATGCTTACCTGCCCTGCTTTAAAGTCTGGTGCGGCAAATGTTTTGGAAACGGTATTGTCCGGAAGAGGTTCAGTAAGCGGACTTCTCATATAGTCTCCCAATCCTGATTTCAGATCGCGTAGCTTTGGAGATTCTCTCAGGGTCTTCATATCTTTTTCAAGATTACCGGTAGGTACATAGGTAATTTTGACTTCTGGAATTTCTATTTCTCTTTTTTTTAGGCTGATGATCAGAGGGGTATTGAAATTTTCTCTTGTCATCTTTTTATCTATACGATAATAGCCATCTTTGATGAACCTGATCTCATCATTTTCTCCGGCCTCAATAGCAAAGTTTCCGGAAATATCAGTGTATGTACTTTGCTGATTGGAAATATTGACGACCAGAACAGGATTAATATTGATCCCTTCCTCATCCATAATCGTTCCGCTTGCTTTCTGTTGGGAAAAAACACTGGCAGATATCAGCATTAAGGCTCCACCGTACATCGTTTGTTTCATGTAAGTTTTCATCGGTATTATTTTTGGGTCTGGGGAGCGCGGTAAGATGAAATTCTCATCATCACAAATCTTTTAAAGCGGTTCAGGTCTCCTTCACTGCAATATCCGTATTTTAAGATGGCTTTTCTTTCAAAGCCTCCTGCCAGAACATAAGTAATAAAATGGTCAATCTGAGGTTTTTCTATCTTGAGATCGGTAAAGAATTCATCGCCCAATGCTGTTTTAAGATAGCTCCCCAGATCGATATCATCCCATTTGTTTTTCACTTTTCCCAGATAGAATCCCTGTCCTTTAGGCTGAACAAATTCACCTGGTTTAGCTGCCAGTATTCTAGGATCGGATTTCTGGGCGATATAACGGTCTATTTCCTTGACCAGCTTTTCAACTTTCTGAGGTCTGTTCAGGCTTTTCATATCCGTTTTAAGATCACCGGTGAGGCCTTTTTTCACTTCCACTTCTTCAATCTGAATCACCTGATTTTCCATGATAATATTCACGGGAGCCTCTATATTTTCCTTCGTGATTTTTTTCACCGAACGGGTATAGCCGGATTTTACGAACCTCAGTTCATCACCGGCTCTTCCGGAGATCATAAAATGACCGTCCCTGTTGGTAAGCACTCTTTCATCCGTCCTGATGTTGATCACCACAACATCCTGCATTTCCGATCCGTATTCGGAAGTTACCTTTCCGAAAATATAATTCTGGGCATGCGCGTTAATGGAAAAAAAAATGAATAGAAAAAAGAATAGTTTAAGTTTCACGGGCAGTTTTTTATGAAGCAAATCTAAAATTATTTTTAAAGCAAACCATAAGTTTAACCACAGTTAACGCGTTTTGGGATTTCTTTTTGAATTTCACAGGTAAAAGTGTTAAAGAGCAGTTTAAAATTGTTAAAATTTCACTTAAATTTTAGCTAACTTGCAGTCTCAATTCTAAATTCGTCCATGCACAATTCTTATACGGTTATCAATGCTTCTGCCGGCTCGGGAAAAACATATGCCCTTGTCCAGCGGCTTCTGATGATCTGTCTGCGCTATCCTAATCAGCAGCAATCGATCAGGAATATTCTCGCCCTCACCTTTACCAATAAGGCGGCCAACGAGATGAAGGAGCGTATTCTGTCATGGCTGGGTAATTTTTCTGCGGATAACTTTGCAGAAAACACTGATCTGAAAAACATTCAGAAAGCTTTTGAATCGGAAGGACTGAAAATCACGATTGATGAGCTTCATATCCGTTCTAAAAAGCTGCTGGATTATGTTCTCCACAATTATTCAACCCTGAATATCGGGACGATTGACCGTTTCAACTCAAGACTGGTAAGAAGCTTTTCATATGAATTGGGTTTAGCGAAAAATTTTAATCTTGAAATTGAAGCGGAACCTTTCCTGATTGAAGCTGTGGATAAAATGCTGGATCAGATCGGAGAAAATGAATCCATCTCCAATTCATTCATGGACTATGTAGATTACAGTCTGGAAAACAACGAGAGGATCAATCTGAATAAAAACCTGTACGATTCGGCAAAGGAGTTTGTGAAAGATATTCATTATGAGCATCTGAAGAGCAATAAAAGTTTTGATGATTCCAATTATGAGAACATCAAGAATACGCTCCGGAAAGAGATTGTTCAGAACAAAAAAAATTCTGCTGAGCTGGCCCTGAAATCTGTTGAACTTTTCCGGTCCAGAAATATTGAAGTGGAAGATTTTGCACAGGGTAAAAACGGAATCGGAGGATTTTTCACCAAAGTCATTGATTTTTACCAGCAAAAAAGACCCGGTTTTCCTTTTCCGACCGCCCAGGAGGAATCCGTAGTTAACAACTACAGAAAAGGGGCTTCATCCAAATCAAAGCATAAAGAGTCTGAGATTTTTGAGATCCTGGATCAGCTTCTAGCAAACAGAATGCAGCTGATCCTTCTGTATATTGAAACCCAGAAAAAAGAGAAAATTCTGTCTGCTCTCCTTCCTTTAAAAGTTAATAAGGATATTCAGGATGAGCTCAGAAAAATTGAAGAGGAAAATGATCTTGTTCTTTTATCCAAATTCAATATTCTGATCAACGAAAATTTAAGGAACGAGCCTTCTGCTTTTATTTATGAAAAAGTAGGTTCCCAGTTCCAGCATTATTTCTTTGATGAATTTCAGGACACTTCGGAGCTTCAGTGGCAGAATTTCATTCCGCTCCGGGACCATAGTGTTTCCACGGAATATACTTCGTTTACGCTGGTGGGTGACCCGAAACAGAGTATCTACCGCTTCAGGGGTGGAGAAAGTAAACTGATGCTTGATATCATCAACAAAAAAGAGTTTTCGCCCCGGCAGGCTGACCTTCTTGTTTTAAAAGATAACTGGAGGAGTGCCAAAAATATCGTTCAGTTCAATAATGAGCTTTACCGGTATCATTCCACCGGGTTGGAAGAGGAACATCAGAACATTTTTGGAACGGATGCCGAACAGAACCCGAAATCAAAGATAGAAGGACGTGTAAAGGTCAGCCTTATTGAGAATCTCACCAATGAAGATTTTTATAACGATACTTCCGAAAAAATGCGGAAAGATATCCAGGAAAGCCTTGATAACGGATTCAGGTTTTCTGATATCACGATTCTCTGCCGTGGCAATTTTGATATTTTCAGCTATTCACAAAAGCTGGGGAACCTGAAGGTGAATTACCGGGGCGAAGAAACCAACATCAAAACCATTTCTGATAAAGGACTTACCCTGGAACTGTCCAATACGTTAAAAGCTGTTATTGAGTTTCTGAGATGGGAGATCAATTCCAAGAACCGAACTAACCTGATCATGCTGATGTATTATCTGAATACGCTGGGAAGGATTCATATGGCTGATTTTACCCTGGAAATGAAAGCGATTCTGGAGATTGAAAAACATGATGAGATCCTGGAATTTATCCAAACCCGCTATGCCTTGACACTGAAACAGGATAATTTCCCGAGGTTTAACCTGTATAATTTTGTGGAATATTACATCAATGAGTTTTCGGTAGAAAACAAGGAAACCGATTTCCTCCTGAACTTTCTGGAAATGCTTTTCAACTTTACACAAAATGCAGGAGCCAGCACGAAAGAGTTTCTGAAATACTGGGACGAGGAGGCTTCTGCGTATACTATTCAGGCCTCAGAAAATATAGATGCCGTACAGATTATGACGATTCATAAATCCAAAGGACTGGAATTCCCGATCGTTTTTATCCCGATGATGAACAAAAACAGGGACGGCGAATTTACCAACTGGTTTGAAACACAGAATGATGATGCTTTGAAATCAGTAAACATCAATCAGTTCAGTAAAACCCTGGAAGTTTATGATGAAGAAATTGAAAAATTCAATAAAAAGAATTCCTATAAAAACCTGATCGACAGGCTCTGCCTTCAATATGTGGCAACCACCCGACCCGTGGAACAGCTGTTTTTTTATCTTCAGAAAGCAAATAAAACGTCCAATAATCTTGAACTGCTGGAATTTTTCAATGGAAAAAATACTGATCAGGCCGATGAGTTTGATCTTTATGAAACGACTCCTGAGGGTTTGAAAAAGCATTCAAAAGATAAAACGTCTTCATTTAAAACCAAAGATATCCGGCATCTGAAAAATATCAGTGAAAAAACTACTTCCATAAAGATTGCCACTCCTTCCAGAAACTATCAGGTCCGGAATGAGAAAGTAAGGATCGGGCTTTTCGTTCATGAATTATTATCCAAAATCAACACAAAAAAAGATACGGCCAAAGTACTCGAACGTTATGTGATGGAAGGACAGATCACTCTGGAAGAAAAAAATGAAATTCAGGAGACTCTTCTTTATATTATTGATCAGTATGCTGAGTTCTTCGATGAGAAATGGGAAGTGATCAATGAAAAAGATATTATGATTTCCGAAAAAGGAGAAAGCCATATTTTCAGACCCGACCGTATCCTGAAAAGTGAGGAAGGCTATATTATCGTGGATTTCAAAACCGGGGAACCTAATGAAAAGGACCAGCTTCAGATCGAGGGTTACCGCAATATCCTGGAAAGCCTGGGAAGAAAAGTTCTGAAAATTCAGCTGATCTATCTTTAAAATTTTTATATTAGCCCTGATCGTAGAACTACGACATGAAATCGTAGAACTACTACAAAATGTGAAAGTTATGCGAAAAAATTTTCAGGTTCAAATAAAGTAATCTACATTTGTGATACAATCACTGATACAAATATTGTTAAACATTAAAATTTATTATCATGGCAGCAAATTCTAGAGGAATTTTAAAATTCAACGGCGGAGAAGGACAGAAATTATTAAAGCTGAACTACAGCGTATCAAGATCTACAGACGTTTCAGGACGTGTAGCTTCTGACCCTTCCAACGCACTTATTAAAATCACAGTAGAAGCAACTGAGAAATCAGACATTCTTGAAAGCTTACTGAACGGAAAATACAAGCCTACTACAGGAGAGGTTACATTCAACAAATCTCACGAAGAAGGTACTTTAATTACCCTGAACTGGAATAACGGATATGTTATTCAGCACCAGGTAGAATTTGATGCAATCGATGAGAACAGCATGCTGATCAGCTTCATTGTAAGTGCTGAAACGATTGATTTCGGTAATTCCAAGTATGAAGGTCTTTGGCCGTCTTAATGCTTATCTGCTGAAAAGTATAGAAGATCATCTTGTAAAAGGTGGTCTTTTTTATTTTTAAAAGGTAATATATCCTGTTATTTATGGAAACTTAAACAATTCTTCATCCGGTTTTAACGGGCAATCCGGATAAGATTCTTATTTTTAAGGAATCATATGAAAGCTATACCATGAAAATCTATTCTATTGCATTTCTTATAAGTATTGTTGTTCTGGCTGCTTCCATTGTGGTGGTTTATGAGATCGCCGATTATATGAATCCGCCTGTAACCGAAGATGGCCATCGGTATATGCCTACCGGAAATGTTTTCATCACGATGATCTACAGTATTCTGTTTGCAGTCCTGTCCTTTTTCATTTCAGCGAGAATCCTGAGGCGGAAAAACAGAAGCTAGAATCTTTTAAATAAGGTGGCGGCTGAAATAAGCAAATAAAACACTTCTGATATTTTTTTAACTTTTTAAAACAAAATTTAATACAATTTTATACTCTAATTTTTTTAATCTTCTGTTTTTTGGCTTTGTTTTGCCGTATAAAACTGACCATGAGAAAATATCACTACGGCTTTGCCTTCACTCTTCTTATGATTCTGCTGCCATTCCATCATGCGCAGGCACAGAAAAAGAATCTTACGGAAGAAGAGAAAACCTATCTTAAAAAATTCATTTATCCTTTAACGACTGTTGATCCTGATTCTCCTGAAATATCAGATTTAAAACTCCTTGATCAGCTGGTTGATGATTCTAAAGTTGTTGCGTTGGGAGAAGTTTCCCATGGTTCCAGTGAAATTTACAGAATGAAGGACAGAATGGTAAGGTATCTGGCTTCCCATAAGGATTTCAGAATTTTTTCTCTCGAAGCTTCCATGCCTGAAACTTTTCTGATGAACGAATACACGATGAACGGAAAAAGCGATCCTAAAGCTGTTCTCGAGAAAATGGGGTTCTGGATATGGCAAACGGAAGAAATGCTGGCTGCCATCAACTGGATCAGGCAATACAATGAAAAAAGCTCTGATAAAATTCTGTTTGCGGGATTTGATATGCTGTATACCGGCGGAGCATTGGACGAAATCAGAAAGGTCTGTGCGGCCAACAGTTTTCCGCAAAACGATGTGAATCAGCTCTCTGAAATCCTCCAGGCCATTAAAGAGCAGAGCAACAGAAAGGACGGAAAGAATGAAATCACCTCTGCACAAAAAGAAACGCTGGCTGATCTTTTAGCCCATCTCAAAACGTCATCTCTTAAGATTGCAGATGAAAAGGAAAAAAACAGGTTTCTCCAGAACCTCCGGATTATTGAGCAAAACCTGGATAAATCATCTGTGAAAAGGGATTTTTATATGGCTCAGAATATTGAATGGATCCGTTCACAAAATCCGGGTGCCAAAATGATTGTTTCAGCCCATAACGGCCATATCAATACTCATAAAGGAAAAATGGGAATGTACTTAAGGCAAGATTTAAAAGATGATTATACCACTTTTGGATTTGCTTTTTACAGCGGCCATTATACAGCTTATGACCGAAAATCCCGAACAACGGGTACATTCCCTGCTCAAACGGCTTATGAAGGAACGGCAGAGTATCTTTTGAATTCTCTGGATATCCCGATCTTCATTCTGGATCTTAAAAGCCTTAAAAAAGAAAACCAGGCAGCCGCACGCTGGATTACCGGGGACAAAATAAAGTTCAGAAAAGCCGGTTCCACTGTTGTTCCGGAGGAATTTGCCCAAACTCAGATTGCTGAAGACTTCGATTACCTGATCTTCATTAAAGAATCCAGTCATTCTAAGCTTTTAACGCCATAAATAAAATTCCCGCCGTTCTGCGAACGGCGGGAATCTGTTTTTATCAAAGAGTTGATCTTAAGCTGTCGTATCCGGCGTAAACACTCTCTGAGCCAGTTCCTGATCGAAAAGATATAATGCAGAAGGGTTATCACATACCATCTTGATCTTCGTTACATACTGTGAAGCGCTCGCTTCTTCTTCTACCTGCTCATTGATGAACCACTGCATAAAAGATGTTGTTGCGAAGTCTCCTTCTTCATTGGCATTTTTAACGATATTGAAAATACTTTTCGTTACTGTTTTCTCGTGTGCCAATGCTTTTTCAAAAATATCTGTTGCATTTTCAAACTGGTGAGGCGGTTTTGCAATTTCCCCGATAATGATTTCCCCTCCTACGTCATTCAGATAATCAAACATTTTGTCTGCGTGCATCAATTCTTCTTTGCTCTGAACTCTGAAATAGTTGGCAATTCCGTCAAGGTCTTTTCCGGAAAACCATGCAGACATAGAAAGGTAATATTGTGCGGCATATTGTTCGTGGGCAATCTGCTCGTTAATTAATTTTGCAATTTTTTCGCTGATCATAAGTATAAATTTATAGTCAAAAATAGGGAATAAAAGCCCTCAAACAAAAGTTTTAATAAAAATTAATGCAAAAAGGACGGGAAAAAACCCATCCTTTACACATTAAAAAAACAAAATTATGACACTATCCCACAAAGTGTGTAAGTTAAAAAGTTAGGCTTGGCTTTTATAATCTGAGCCTTTTTTCAAAAATAAGCATAAATTGGTTGAGGACAATGCCCCAATTTTGGATAGGCA
>JAITMC010000038.1 GCA_031277615.1 Chryseobacterium sp.
AAGCAGATAGCGCAGATCTTAAGTGTCTCAATAAAAATCTTTGATTTTTTAACTTATGTGAACTTCTATACGTAAAGCATTTAACTTAAAAAGGCTCAGGTGTCAAATTCTTTTGTCTATTGTTGTGGTTAAAATAATTTCCCACAGATCACTCAGATGACACAGATTTATAGTCTCGCGGATCAAGCAGATAGCGCAGATCTTAAGTGTCTCAATAAAAATCTTTGATTTTTTAACTTATGTGAACTTCTATACGTAAAGCATTTAACTTAAAAAGGCTCAGGTGTCAAATTCTTTTGTCTCCTGTTGTGGTTAAAATAATTTCCCACAGATCACTCAGATGACACAGATTTTATAGTCTCGCGGATCAAGCAGATAGCGCAGATCTTAAGTATCTCAATAAAAATCTTTGATTTTTTAACTTATCTAAACTTCTATGCACAAAGCATTTAACTTAAAAAAAACTCAAATGTTAAATTCTTTTGTCTCTTTTTGACTCCGTCGAACCTTCGGTTTGTGGTTAAAATAATTTCCCACAGATCACTCAGATGACACAGATTTTATAGTCTCGCGGATCAAGCAGATAGCGCAGATCTTAAGGTGTCTCAATAAAAATCTTTGATTTTTTAACTTATGTGAACTTCTATGCACAAAGTATTTAACTTGAAAAAAACTCAAATGTCAAATTCTTTTGTCTCCTTTTGTGGTTAAGTTTAAACAGACTTAACAAAAAAACTTCTGAAAATTTCCAGAAGTTTTTAATGTTGTATGATATAAGATCTGATCTTAGATAGTTAATGCTTTTTGGTAAGCATTTTCCAAACCGTCAAGGTTTTTACCTCCGGCTGTTGCAAAGCCCGGATTTCCGCCGCCGCCGCCCTGGATCTCTTTTGCAAGATCTTTTACGATCGCTCCGGCCTGGTAATCTGCTGCAAGATCGTCAGAAACACCAACGGTAATCATTGGTTTTCCGTCTGCATCAGAAAGAATGATGGTTACAGAAGCCGGGATCTCTCTTTTCAGCTGGAAAACGATATCTTTTACAGAACCTGCATCAAGGGAAGTTTTTTTAACAAGAAGCTGCTTGTTGCCTTTCTGCTCATAAGCGTTTTTCCATTCGCCGATCTCGCCTTTTGCTTTTTCCTTTTTAAGGGCGTCTACTTCAGCTTTCAGAGCTGTGTTTTCTTCGATCAGTTTTTCAATGGATCTTACAGCATCTTTAGATTTCAATAACTGGGAAATTTCAAGAATCTGTTTTTCCAGATTTCTGAAATATTCTTCAGACTGATCTCCTGAGATGGCCTCAATCCTTCTGATTCCTGCTGCTGCAGATCCTTCGGAAGTGATCTTGAAATGACCTATCTCACTGGTGTTTTTTACGTGAGTTCCTCCGCAAAGTTCTTTTGAACTTCCGAACTGGATCATTCTCACATTGTCTCCGTATTTTTCACCGAATAAAGCCATTGCTCCTTTGTCCAGCGCTTCCTGGATGGGAATGCTTCTGAATTCCTGTAAGGCAATGCTGTCTTTGATCTTCTGGTTTACTTTCTGCTCGATCAGTGCCAGTTCTTCTTCTGTCATTTTGTTGAAGTGGGAGAAGTCGAAACGTAAGTAATCAGGACCTACATAAGATCCTTTCTGTTCTACGTGGGTTCCTAAAACGTCTCTCAGTGCCTCATGTAAAAGGTGGGTTACCGAGTGGTTGGCCTGCGAGTTCTTTCTGTCAGCAGCATTTACTTTAGCATAGAAAACAGCTCCGGCATCTTTCGGAAGCCCGTTGATAAGTGATATAATCAGTCCGTTTTCTTTTTTTGTTTCCAGTACTTCAAAGCTTTCCGCTGCATTTTCCAGAACTCCTTTATCTCCAACCTGGCCTCCGCCTTCCGGATAGAATGGGGAATTGCTCAGTACTACCTGGTAAAATTCTCCGTCTTTATTTTCTATCTTTCTGTATCTTGTAATATAGGTTTCAGACTCGGTCTGGTCGTAGCCTACAAAGTTTTCAGGTTTTTCTTCAAGAACAACCCAGTCATATACTTTCTGAACAGAACCTCCTCTGGAACGGTCCTGTTGTTCTTTTCTTTTAGCATTAAAACCTTCTTCATCAATGGTCAGTCCTTTTTCTTCCGCAATAATCCTTGTTAAATCATCAGGGAATCCATAGGTATCATACAGCTCGAATACTTCCGGTGTAGGCAATACCTTTTGGTTGTCGGCAATGGTTTGCTGGATCAGTTTTTCAACTCTTAGCAATCCGTTTTCAATGGTATTAAGGAATGATTCCTCCTCACTTTTGATCACTTCGGTTACCAGTTTCCCCTGCTTATCGATTTCCGGAAAGAATGGCCCCATCTGCTGCTGAAGGACGGCAACAAGTTTGTATAGGAAAGGTTCCTTCATTCCTAAGAAACGGTAAGAATAAGACACGGCTCTTCTTAAGATTCTTCTGATCACGTATCCAGCTCCGCCACTAGATGGAAGCTGCCCGTCTGCAATGGCAAAAGCAACTGCTCTGATATGGTCTACCACAACACGGATTGCGATGTCTTTTTCATCTTCAAGGATTCCGGTATATTTCTTTCCGGACAGCTCTTCCACTTTAGCAATAAGCGGTGTGAAAACATCAGTATCATAGTTGGATGATTTGCCCTGAAGCGCCATACAAAGACGTTCAAAGCCCATTCCTGTGTCTACGTGCTGTGCAGGAAGCTTTTCAAGGGATTTATCTGCTTTTCTGTTGAATTCCATGAAAACGAGGTTCCATACTTCCACTACCTGAGGGTGATCGTTATTCACCAGCTCAAGTCCTGAAACTTTGGCTTTTTCTTCCGGAGTTCTCAGGTCAACGTGAATTTCCGAACAGGGTCCGCATGGCCCGCTTTCACCCATTTCCCAGAAGTTGTCTTTCTTGTTTCCGTTGATGATTCTGTCTTCAGCAATGTGGGTTTTCCAGAAATCATAGGCATCCTGATCTCTTTCAAGGTTTTCTGAAGCATCCCCTTCAAAGATGGTTACGTATAAATTTTCTTTTGGAATTCCGTAAACTTCCGTTAACAGTTCCCAGGCAAAAGCAATAGCATCTTTTTTGAAATAATCACCGAAAGACCAGTTTCCCAACATCTCGAACATGGTATGGTGATAAGTATCTCTACCTACATCATCCAGGTCGTTATGCTTTCCTGAAACTCTCAGACATTTCTGGGTATCGGCAATTCTCGGGGCGGTAGGCGTTTTATAGCCTAAGAAAAAATCTTTGAACTGCGTCATTCCGGAATTGGAAAACATAAGGGTAGGGTCGTCTTTCAGCACAATAGGCGCTGAAGGAACGATAAGGTGGCCTTTACTTTTAAAATAATCTAAAAATTTTTGACGTATCTCTTGTGATGTCATATGTATTGCTTTGCTTTTTAATCAATTTTATGATAAGATGCAAATTTAAGATTTTTTAAGCGATTTGAATGTAATTTTATGTGATGTTTTGAAGGATGCTGAATGTACTTTCGTTATGCAGGAAATTGAAGTTGACTGTTGAGGTCGGTTTAGCTAAAGGATTGGGAAGGTTGGGTGATGGGTGATGGATGACGGGTGATTTGATAGTCATAAGAAGATAGGTAATTATCTGTTTCCTGTTTATGTGTGGTAGCTATAAGTATTTCCGGTCTCTTTTTTCCTGAAAGCTGTTGATCAAAAACCGATAAGGCTATTCTTTTTTTCAGTCTTTGGTGAAAGAGATATATGAGATTTGAGCTGTTTTTAGTGATAATAAAACAGATCATTTAAAAAATTTTGTGTTTTTGTATTTTACTTATTATATTCGTTTCAATAAATTTAAAATTTCCTGCGGGATTGTCCGGATTTGATAAAGAAATCCTGAAGCTGGGAGGAATACATAAAAATGACGAAGAACGAAGCACTGAAAAGCTGGGTGGAATTGTACTCCGGACCTCTTTTGAAAAGAGCTATATACCTGCTTTCGGATAAGGAAGAAGCGGAAGATATTGTCCAGGAAGTGTTTCTGGCCGCCTTTTCGTCCTATGATTCTTTTGAAGGGAAAAGCCAGCCGCTCACCTGGCTTATGGCTATTCTCAACAGAAAAGCTGCTGATTTTTATCGCAAAAAATATAAATCAGAACCACAGATCAGGCTGGATCATTTTTTTGATGAGACAGGTTCATGGAAGAATGACGGGGTCTTAAATGACTGGAATGCTTCTCAGGAATCTGAACTTCTGGATAATAAAGATTTTAATAAAACACTGGAAGACTGTATTGACAATTTGCCTGCCCGATGGAAGATGCCGCTGAAGCTGTATTATCTTCAGGAAAAAAAAGCACCTGAAGTGAGTCAGGAATTACAAATTTCCACGACTAATCTGTGGAAGATCCTTCAAAGAAGCAGAATGCAGCTGAGAGAATGTCTGGATCTGAACTGGTTTGCCAACTTATAACCATATGTGAAACATGTTGAAAAAATTTATTCATATTTTGTTCCTGCCATGCAGCAAAGCCACCATGCTCATGGAAAAAAGAAATGCCAATACGATTTCCCGGAGGGAGAACTTGCAGCTTTCCGTGCATCTGAAGATCTGTAAATGGTGCAGAGCCTACGAAGTAAAACTTAAAATTTTAGATGATATTCTGAAGCGAAGATTAGCTCAGAAAGAAAATATTGAAATGAATAATTCTGAAATTCAGTATTTTAAAGATAAAATACTTGAAAAATTAGATCTTTAGAAAAAAACTGTCAGGATTTTGAATCTGTTCCGACTATACTTTTGAAAATAATAAAGTATCATTCAAAATCTCAGAAACATGAACGGAACCTCATTACTTAACGCCCGATCGGGAACGTACAAAACCGGATATTATATTTCTCTTTTCGGAGCAGCCCTTATTTTGCTCTGGATCGGAATATTCAAGTTTACTCCTACGGAAGCTGCCGCAATCAAACCTTTAGTAGAAAACCATTTTCTTACCTTTTTCATATATAAGGTGATGAGCATTCAGGCTGTGTCAAACACTATCGGAGTGATAGAAATTATCATTGCCCTGTTGTTGATATTTAGTGTGAAATTTGCATTCTTACGTAAGTATGCCGGAATAGGAATGACGGTGACTTTTCTGGTAACGTTAAGCTATCTGTTTACCACTCCGGGTATCTGGAAAACAGTGGATGGCATACCGGTCACAGACTTCTTTATTTTGAAGGACCTGATGCTTTTAGGATTTGGTCTGATGATGATAAGCAATAAAAATAATAATGAATAAAAAGGTAAAAATGAAAAATATATTAATAGTCCTCGGAATTATTCTGGGGGTTGCAGTTTTTGCTGCAGGAACAGGATTTTTTAAGCATAAAAAACCGGAAGTTGTCACTAAAGAAAAAGAAAATCAGGAAATTATGGATAGTAAAAATGTCAGAGAGATTTATTTTGCAGGCGGATGTTTTTGGGGAACCGAACATTTTTTTCAGCAGATTCGCGGGGTGGTAGGAACAGAAGTTGGTTATGCCAACGGAAATACCAAGAATCCTACCTATGAGGAAGTGGTAAGCCATACTACAGGCTTTGCAGAAACCGTAAAAGTAAAGTATGATCCCGAGCAGGTAGATCTTAAGCTGCTGATCGATCTGTATTTTAAAACAATTGACCCGACAAGTAAAGATCAGCAGGGTAATGACAGAGGAAATCAGTACCGAACAGGAATTTATTTTACCGATAAATCCGATGAGGCTGTGGTAAAAAATGAAGTTCAGAAGCTGGCTAAAAACTATGGTAAGCCCGTAGTGGTAGAAACAGTTCCTTTGAAAAACTTCTACAAAGCCGAAGATTATCATCAGGATTATCTGGATAAAAACCCGGGAGGCTACTGCCATATCGAGCCGGGACTTTTTGAAATGGCTAAAAAAGCAAATCCGCTTCCTCATGCCAAATATCAAAAGCAGGATAAAAAAGCTTTAAAGGAAAAGCTTACCGCCGAACAGTATAACGTAACCCAGGAAAACGGAACCGAAAGGCCCTTCCAGAATGAATACTGGAATGAAACCCGTGAAGGAATTTACGTAGATATTACGACAGGTGAACCTTTGTTTATTTCAACAGACAAGTTTGAATCAGGATGCGGATGGCCAAGCTTCTCAAAACCCATCACGAAGAAACTGATTGATGAAAAATTAGACCGCTCCCACGGAATGGACCGGGTAGAGGTGAGAAGCAAAACCGGAGATGCCCACCTGGGACATGTTTTCACAGATGGTCCCGCTGATAAAGGCGGTCTCCGATATTGTATCAACAGTGCTTCGCTGAAGTTTATTCCGAAAGCTGAAATGAAGGAAAAAGGATATGGGGAATATCTGTCTCTGTTAGATAAAAAGTAAATAAGTATGAAAGGAAAGGATGAGTTTTAGGATTCATCCTTTTTTGTTTTTAAAGGTTTGCATGATGATATGATGTCTTGTTTAATTTTAAAAATAGACAGGAATTTCTGATGGGATGTAAATTTATTATATTATTTATAAGGATAGGAATTTTTCCTATCCTGTGTTAAATCGTCCCTTCGGGACTCAGTTTGTAAGGATATTTGCTGGGTAAAATGCTCTGTTTTTTTTTACCGCAATAAAAATAAAGATTCGGAAGCCGGGAGGCTTTAGAAAGGGGCTCCGTAGGAGCGAACTGTTAATAGCTATTGAATAATTTTAAAAGATTGGGGAGCCTCGTAGAGGCGACCTGTTAGAAATACCTATACACATTATTTTATATTCAGGTTGTTTTCGCTATAATCAAGGAAGACAAAACTTTATTTCTAAGGAAAACAGAGAAGAATTATATAATTGATTACAAGTATTGTTTCCAATAGAAATAAAAAATATCGCAGTTTTTTGCAATACCGCGATATGCGCACATTTTTGTAAGTATAAAACCGGCACTGTCAGTTTCAGTATGAGATATTAAATACGAAGTGCAATACGAAATGCCGAAATTCGTTTTTCAAACGTCTATTTTTTAGGAGAAAAGAGGATTGAGGTCATTGCTAAACAAAGTCATGAAATATAGCTCCGAAGTCGTGAGATTTTGGAAAGGAGCTCCGTAGGAGCGACCTGTTAATAGCTATTGAATAATTTTAAAAGATTGGAGAGCCTTGTAGAGGCGACCTGTTAGAAATACCTATTTTCGCTATAAAAGGAAGACACAACTTAATTTCTATGGAAAACAGAGAAGAATTACATAAATTGGTTACAGGTATTGTTTCCAATAGAGGTTCCAAAGTCGGATTTCGAAGTGGAGAATACGGGATTCGAACCCGTCACCTTTTGACTGCCAGTCAAACGTGTTGGCCAACTTCGCCAATTTCCGCCTTTAAGCGGTTCAAAATAAATTTTTAATGCATACGGACCGCAATATCAGATGCCGGAATCTCCATTTTTTAGAAAAGAAGAGAGGGGTGAGGTCCTTTTCATACCAACAAAAAAACACCCTTTCGGGTGTCTCATGGCAGTATTACTAAAAAAATTACAGGATATTTTTAATAATTCAATTTTCTTTAAGTTTTGCCCGCAGTTTGGAATTCTCAGTTTTCAGCTGATCATTGATGCGTTTCTGTATGTTTATTTCTTCTTCCAGCAGCTTGATTTTTCTTTCTGCCAGGTTGGAAAATTCTTTAAATTTCACTTCATAGCGCCCGGCAAGATCGTCAAGAGCATCTTTATAGAGCTTGACAAGTTTGTCTGCGTTTTCTATTTCTTTTCCTTCATTGTCGGCATCCATTCCTGCGACTTCGGCGTTCATTTTCTTTTTTCCGAAAACAAATCCTGCCAGGCCGGTGGCCATAAGTCCTAAGAAGGTGCTTAAATGTTGGGTTAGTATTTCTTTCATATAATATTTATTTGTTTTTATTCGATACCTGGATAAAGGCGGATTTCTATGATACCTACGTTCCCGGACAGTTCTATCGGACGGGAGTAAAGCACTCTGAAAATATCCAGAGCAACGGTGCTGTTATCTAACTTTACAGCACGACAGTCTGCCAGGTCTTTATCATAATAGTTTATTTTACTGTCGATCCACCAGTTTCCATAATGTTCTTCTTTGAAGAGTCCGAGGTATCTGCCTTGTGAGTCATGCTTCCATTCGATATCACCGATTGTATTCTCAAGATCAATGAATACGGGGTCAAACTTTCCGTCTTCAGTAAACTGAATAAGGGCGGTATATACTTCGTAAGGTTTTTTAGTTGCATATTGAAGTTTCTCATCAACCCATTGTTTCTGAACAAAAGAGTTGGGTTGATAGTTATAACCATAATAGTCTGCTCCTAATAATCCGGGGCCTCTTAGATCAGATTTTACATCAATATGAGAATTACTGCTGTCAATATCAATAGATTTAAAGCCATTGGCCATAGAGACTTTAGAAGCGGTTACTGAAACATTTGAATTATTAGTGACCATTGATATGGCCCCGTCATTCACATTAAGTACTGAAGGGCCACAGTAGAACATTCCCAGCGATTCATTTGAAAATTCAAAAGAACCGTTAAGGGGTTTTCCCAAACGTGTACCGTTTAATGGGACATAATCTACCTTATCTTCTGTTCCGAATGTTCCATCGGGTCTTGCCACAATATTTTTGGTGTACGAAGCATCTGCGGCAGGCATTCTTAATACCTGTAAGCTTGTATCGAACCTTAGCCATCTGTCTGCAAAGTTTCCTTCGATGAAGTGGGTTTTATAGTAGTTATTATCTTTTGCCGTGAAGTTGTTGATAATAAACTTATTGTATTGCTGCCCGTTCAGTTCCAGGTTAGATCCGATAATGATGCTGTTTTCGCCCCATACTCCCATAGGATGTCCGGTGGTATTGGCTCCGATAACAATGTTGGAAGACCATTTACCACTGCCTCCTTTCCCCCAGTTGAGTCCGGCCTGATAGCCCAGGAAGGTGTTGTTGTTTCCTTTGATATTACATCCTGTCCATTTCCCGAGCATCGTATTTCCCGAACCGCCTTCAATACCGTAACCTGCCGATACTCCTATTAAGGTATTATCATTCCCTGTGGTAAGTCCTTTAGCAGAATCCAGTCCCATAGCAACGTTAGCTCCTCCTGTGGTAAGCCCTTCTGCTGCAAAATGACCTATTACGGTGTTGGATGCTCCTTCTGTAAGAGCCGGCATATTATTATATCCTACGGCAATGTTGTATACTCCGGTATGAGCAGGGTTGATATTTCCAAAAGAAAAGGAATAGGTGGCCGGATTGGCTACTAAAACAGCTTCTTTACCAGGTATTCCGGTACCATCTGTTTCTTCGGTGAAAGCGATGCCTCTCGGAGCGTAGTTGTTCCGGTTCATTACAGATGCTAATGTTTCAACAGCAACAGGTATTGTGGAGGTAACTCCTTGTTTTCTTTCGATCTGGTAAATACCGTCTGATAAGGGTTTATCAACTTTGCTGTCTAAACGCCCTTGAAGCCCTTTTACCATGGATATGGATACTGTAGAAACCCCGGTATTGAGATAGTTGTTAACATTCTTTTTATCGCCGCCTATATAGAAATACAGGGTGTACTGGGGTTCAGGGATCGTAGGTAAGTTAATGTCATTATCTCCCGTGTCTGCTGCAACGTAGTACGGAATAGCAACGATATCACTGTCTTCATACTGGTAAGCATCAGAATTATATATAAAGTCATCAATGGTTTCTTCTCTTACCTTAATAATTCTGGTCAGTGCCAGTGCTTCCAGTTTATCCGCGGTAATTTTTCCTTCAGTGTTCACATAATCATCAATCATCATGAACTGGTCTTTCGATTGGATCTTTGTGTACACGTTCCCGATAAGGGGATCACTGTCTACTGTGGCAACGTTGTCGGGAAGCTCCCCTACGTTTAAAGCTTCTTTCCAGGCCTGCTTGTCTGATTCGGAAAGGTTGGAAGCATTTCTTTTCGCTAAAAATGCAGCATGGGCTTCCGGATCAGAAAGATGAAGCTCATAGACCTGTTTATCTACTTTGTTTTGTAACAGATTTTCCAGGCCGGTAACTTTGCCGGTAGGTATAGATTCATCTTTGTGCCAGAATGATGACCATGAAGCCTGGAACTGTTCCTGGGTAGGGAAGTCCCCGGTTTCAAAATAACTGTATATGGTATTTAATGGAATTGACATAATTTCTGTAATTGAATAATAATCTTATATATTGTGCTTAAAATGTAAAAGCTTGAACAACAGACCCGCTGATGGTTTTCTGTTTTGAACTGTTTGAAGCAGTCAATGATAAGGAAACAGCTTCTGTTGTAGAGGTAATGGATTGAATGAGAGAGGTACTGCCTACTGTTACAAACTGAGTATAAACATTTCCCTGTCTCATGATAATAATATTGGCATTGATCACTACAGCACCCGGTTCAATTTTGGTCGTAAGGGATGAAATATTATTCCAAACCAATACAGATTCATAACCGCCACTTCTGAAACTGGAACCTATCACTCTTAAAAATGAATTATCTGCTAAGGTTAAAGGGATACCTTTTTGAATTAAACCCAAGTAACCATAAAAATCATACGCATCACTGACGGTAGATGGTATCACTGTTGAAAGAGCCATATTCATTTCAAGATAGAAGTTGGTGTTGGCTTCAAAAACAACATCACTTTTAGCACTGGCTACAATAACATTGGGTTCATAAACATACGCCTTATTGTTAGGGCTTGAAGTATACTTGAATAATCCTCCGTTAACGTTAAATATATTTCCTTCCTGTTCCGGTGTATAGGATTTGGTTTCCCATTTAAGCCCGCTTATATCAATATTATTGATCGTATCTACAACATTAATGGAACTTGTCGTTCTATGTACCTGGATCGTTGGATTGGTTGTTCTGATGACCAGATTATACTTATTGCCGGACTGTAGAGCGTCGCCATACACAGAAACAATCATCGATAATCCGTTGGCAAAAGTCTGGAATCCTAAACATTCAATTTCGCCTGTTCCGATAGCATTTCCGGCTGGTATAAATTTAATGGAAGTAAATGCCGGATTCACATTGAGGTTCAATCCCTGTAATACAAAATATCTGACAATGTGGTCGTTTTTAATAACAGGAGGAGTGACTCCGTATACATTCAGATTTCCGTTGGAATATTGGTTATTCCAATCGATTCCAAACTGTTCTTTCTGAGCTTTGGTGAACTTCGCAGGCAGTTTCAAAAATTCAGAAGGCAGATCCTCATTAGCTAAAATGGTCTTTTTGATTCCCACACTGTTGGTGAATAAAAGGTTTCTGTTGAAGCAGGTGATCTGATTATTGACCGTTTCATTATTTTCCTCCAAAATATACCCTGTACTTCGCACTTTCCCCGTTAAATGCAGCTGTTCAGCAGGGTTTGTTAATCCTATTCCAAGCTTACCGGCATTATGGAAAACACCAGACTCTTTAAAATCGGTTCCGTTCCAGTACAGAAGGTAGTTGGAGGCAGGATTCACTGCTTTCCAGGTTACAGTTCCGCCCTGATTGGAAGCAATATAGTTTCCTGAGGCAGTAGGCCTGTCCATTTTAGTGTTCAAGGCAGCCTGTAAGCCTTCTACCATTCCGATAGTTACATTGGATAAGCCGGTAGGTAGGTAATTTTCAGTGTTGGTTTTGTCACCGCCGATATAAAAATACAGGGTATATTTCCAGTCTGCAGAAGGTATTGCAATAAGATCACTTTCCTCATACTGATAGAGATGAGAATTATTGACAAAATCCTGAATGGAATATTCATTTACCTTAAAGATCCTTGTCAGAGCTAAGGATTCTAACTTATCCGCGGTAATTTTTCCGTCATTGTTTACATAATCATCAATCATCATGAACAGATCTTTTGATTGTGTCTTTGTGTATACATTTCCCACAAGAGGATCACTGTCTACCGTAGCAATATTATCCGGAAGCTGTCCCACTTTCAGGGCTGTTTTCCAGGCTTCTTTGTCTGCATCGGAAAGGTTGGCTGCGTTTTTTTTGGCTAAAGTTGCTGCGTGGGCTTCCGGATCAGAAAGATGAAGCTCATATACGGATTTGTCTACTTTATTCTGTAGCGTATTGGTAAGGTTGGTAACCTTGTCTGCAGGGATGGAATCATCTTTATGCCAAAACGATGACCATGCTGCCTGAAACTGGTCCTGTGTAGGAAAGTCTCCGGTTTCAAAATAGCTGAATATCTGGTTTAAAGGTATTTTCATTGTTCAGTTGAATTATAGTCAAAAGGTTTACTGATCTTAAAGATGATCTGGAAATATTTTATTTTTTTTTAAACATATTTCCTGTCAGGTAAAATATACTTTTGTACAGGGTTTTAAAAGGTGATTGTTGGATTACTGGAAGTTCGGTTCTATATAAATGGCAATTCTTGATGGCTGGATGTTGTTGTGAGGCTGGTTTCCACCTGTTTCAGTGGTGCTTCTGTTGCCGTCTACCAATGTTCCTCCACTTCCGCTGGCGCCTCCCCGCCCGATTGTCCAATACTGCAGGTGTGAGTGCCTTGGCATCTGCTCAATGGTAAGAGTATGGGTTTTTGAACCGACTTCACCACCCAGATTCTGGAATTCAAATTCACCGGGATTCCATCCAACGATTGTTTTTCCTCTGAAATCCAGACATTCTTTCCATCCTGCCGGAATTTCGGCAACAGGTTTTCTCCATGCTACGACAATTCCTCCGTTGATGAAAGGTGCCGTTTTCTGTTCCAGCTTCACGATTCTTGCTACCAATGCAGAAACATCTACCTGGGTGGCCATATTGTTTACTTTAATCTGGATGTTTTTCAGGGTTTCCAGCTTTACAAATTCAGACCAGTTATAGCTTACCGTTCCGGTACCGAATTTTACCGTTCTTTTCTCGATGAGTGTTTTGGGAAGCTGATCTTCAAATGTTTTCTGAATATTCTCTGTGTGTATATATACGGTAGCAGTAGGGGAATAAACTCCTCCCTCAAAGTAATAAAGCTTACCTTCGATGACTACAACACCCGGGTTTACACTGGAACCTGTAACATCACAGCCCGAAAGGATTGTTTTATCCCCTGCGAGATCTCCCAATGCTTCAAAAATCTCATAAGCCTCTTCAATGGTGGCCATCAGGTCATTGGTTAAAGGTACACCGCCTGTCTGTAAAAATTTGAAATTATATTTCATTTGGATATTCTTTTGTTTGTATTTGGTATCTTTTGGAAGGCAGCTTATAAAAGTCTATATCTGCTTTCAGTTGGTCTATATTCACTAATGGGACGTCTGGAGCGTTTGCATTTACCGGTATCTGTACGATAAAATCATATTCACTGTACAGCTCTGCTTCTGTCCAGAGGTAAATGGGTCTTTCGTTTCCGAACAGCCATTTTCTTTTCGGATCATTTACACTGAGATTATTGGTCTCTCCTTCGGTGTATACATAGACACCGTCATGTAAGGATGCTTTTATAATTCTGATCCGGTTTTTCGCTCTGTCATGGTTGTAATTCAGAATACTCTGAAGGGAAAACTTCTGATAGTTGTACTTCATTTTTCTGAGATTGTCTTTTCTTTCTCTTCCGAATTCTATATAAAGCTCCTCGATATAAAAGATTAAGACGGACATCAGGTTCAGGACCGATTTCGTTCTCCAGAATGTAAAAAGCCACCAGCTGGCCAGCCTTTTAAAATTGATATTAAATAATTTATCATCCATATTATTCTGCTTGATAATTAAGGTATTCAATACCGCTCCAGTCTTCCTGCTGGGTATCCGGATCTTTCAGGGTAAAGCTTCCTGAGCTTGGAATCCTGCTGATCTCTACCGGTTGGAAGTTCCCGTATCCCGGTGCTCCTGCTTCGATCCATCTGCTTGATACCCCTTTGTTTAAAAGGTCTGTAACACCTTCTACGGCTAAAATGGCCGCTTCAAGCTTCTGAACACTCAGCTCACCATTGAAGGGAAGATTCTTTAAAAATCTTTTAATAGCGTCCTGAACCGGAAACCTGGATGTTCTGATGCTCATCCCGTTCTGAAGAAGAACTCCCGGATTATAGCAGATCTTGAACTGCAGTCTTAAAATATCCGGTTTGTAATTCACAATCACAATATTGTCTCCGGCGGCCTGAATTTCATCGATATAAGCTGTGAAAGAATCTTTGATTTCATTGCTTACCGGTACGATTTCGTCATTTTCTTCGGTCGCAATTTTCATGGAGATTTTGGAGCTGTTGGGGGCTTTTGTTACCGCTACATATTTAATGACTTTTGACTGGTCAATTTCTTCCTGGGTGGCCACCACTTCGTTTCCGCTGGCGTTCTGATAAGTAGGGGAGAACTGATCGCTGTCCGGAAGAAGGCTGAAACCGTGTTGAAATCTCAACGCCTGATTCCTGTACCATCTTAATGTGGGAACTTTCTGTTCCCGGATCAGGGTTTCAATTTCTTTGAGGTGAAGTTTACAGGCTTCCTGAAAATTCCAGATCACAAAGCCTACTGTTTCAAATAACTTGGTCCAGAAAGAGGTGTTGGAAGATGTATTGAGGGCCTGAAGACCTGGGTTTTCATTTTTAAGCTGTAAAATCTGATTAATTATTTCCTGAAGTGTTTTATTCATCTTAACTTACTTTAAAGGTGTTTCCTATTTGCATATACCCAATTCCTTTCAAGGACGGGAATTGGTTTTCCTGTTCTAATGTGGTTCCTGTTGCGGGCTTTATCATTCTTGATGTATAGTAGTTGATTACATCACTATTTTTTCCTAATTCATCCGGAATGGTAAGACTGGTTCCGGAAGCCAGGAGATCGGAAACCGCCATTCCGTTCGCAATGGCTATGTCAAAACATTTCTGAACATCTCCGGTATACTGTATTGAGATATCTAAAATTGACTGTCTGTTTAATACTTTAATCTCCATAATCTGCTTCTATATCTATTTCAAGGTTTTCATCAATTTTTATCTTCTGTACATTCATTCCGTCGGCAAAAAATTCCTGCCGGATTTCCCTTGCCAGTTCCTCAGGAGCGGCATGTTCCAGGTATCTTCTTGCTCCGACTCCGTTTTTCGGGAAAAGCTTTATTTCTCCCTTATCTGCTAAAAGCAGGGCTCTCTGGTGTTCATACGTGCTTTCACCAAAAACAAAATCTCCTTCTGCAAACTGCAGCTCAAAATTTTCATCTAAAAGAATATCTACTGGCATACTATGTTATATTTCCTGTTCCTGTTCCGGTTTGGGCGGTTGCTGTTCCCGTTGTATTGACGATTACTTTTACCTGTCCGGCTTCTACAAATTTTCTGATTGCTTTGGCCATGGCTTTGGCAATTCTGGTTCTTGATGCTCCTGCATCGTCCTGTTCAGCGGTCTCACTTTCCATAAGGTTGATCAGATCACTGATAAGTGCTGGTTCTGCTGCGCTTAAACTCATTTTAAAAGGGATTTAAATTCATTTCTAAGGGTTTCAAAATCCGCAAGGTTGATCAGGTTGATGGTGGGACCGTAGTTGGTGGTAAACTTCATCGCCTTGATGGCATCAAAAAGCTGATCCACCAGTTTGGCCAGGTTTTTTCCGTTGGCCTCCATGTGAATTTTATCCGTCAGCTCAAGATTGGCCGTTTCTGTCTTCCAGTAGAATTTTTCTACTTCATCACAGGCAATCACCATCCAGTCATCATCATCTTCCACCCTTACCGCCAGCACGTAGCTTCCCACTTTTGGGATCTGGATAAAGCTTTTGTTGCCGGTAAGCACCGGACGGAGTCTTACATCCAGGTATTCCTGGTCATCTTCATCAATCAGGATGCATATTGCGTTTTCTTCATCCACCGATTTTACCTGGGCGATATTGCTTACCGCCGGGGCGTGTGAGCTTGCGATCTGTTTTAATCCTTCTCTTATATATTCTGGTGTTGCCATTATTTCTGCATTAAAAATCCTAATGTTACCGTCTGTCTTCCTCCTGAAGAGCCAAACTCGCCGCTTACGCTTTCAATAAAATATTCTCCGGTTTTGTCCGGATACATTCCTCCGTCAAGCTCCAGGACCATTCCTTTTACGGCATAAGGTTCCAGGAAGAGGGTAATGTTTCCTTCATAGCCTTTGTAGTTTTCTTTGGTCTGTAAACGGTTGGCGATCTGCTTTAAGAATTGGGCAGGGATTCCGGCCTTTACCTTCAGGCTTTTCTCACTGGAAGATTTCTCCTGGTCAGATTTGGTCTTCTTTACGACTCCTTTATCATTCTTTTCCCTGATGACGATCTGCGTTGTTTTATCTACGGCTTTCTGTTTGAATTCATCATCTTTTACCGTATTCCAGCCAATTCTCACTTTTACTCTGTCCTGTACTTTCCCGTAGAGGGTTCCTACATAGATTTCATTCATATTGAAATAGACGGCGAGCTTGCATTCATCTTTCAGCCATTCCAGAACTTTGATGCCGTTTACATTTTTGAACCTTACATTCGTGAGCGGAATATCCGGGATCTCTTTGGAAACGATGATTTTTGTGTCTCTGGTAAGGTCTTCCAGAAGCTTTCTGACCGTTACGGATCGGTAGGATTCGTTGAACATGACCTCATACAGCTGGTATCCGAAGCCTTCGCATTCTATTTTCACGGGAATACCCATGTTGACTCTTTTGATAAAGCCTTCAAAGCGTTTTTTATTGACATTGTTGTAGCCTAATTCGACACTTACTTTATCTCCTTCCTTAAAGGCATAGCCCATTCTCTCACTGCTTGTACGCTCCCGGTTGAGGTCCTGGGTCTGTACTTTATCTGTTTTCAGGTAGCTGATCCTGGGGAGTTCAATGGTGCATGAATCAATAAAAGATCCCACCTCACTTTTCCAGGTCACCTTGCTGGCTTTTATATTTTTTTCATCTTCAATCGAGATGTTACTGGTTAGTGTTAGCATTTTTCTGTGGTACTTCTAAATTTTTTACATCTGCAATGAAATCACTCTCACAGGTCAGGTTGAAAGGCCTTATCCAATGCGTTTTTCCCTGTGTTTCCAGAAATTCAAGTGAGGTAACCGCCACCCGGCAGCTTTCATCTAAAAACATTTCCGGATAGCCTCCGTGAAGGGTAACGGGAAGGTCTGTTTCAAAAACAGTTTTGAGCTTTAGAATATCGCCTTCCGGAACTTTCCTGCTTTTATCAATCAGAAAGCCTCTGATGGTGAACTTGTAATCATCAATATTGAACATTTCCTTTACCGTTCCTTTTCTCTCGCTCACAGCAGTTTTCACAATGGTTTTGCTGAGATTGACTGCAATGGTGCAGGCGTCTATAATCAGAGGGTTTTCAGGGCTTCCATTGATTCTGAATTCAACAGGAAACCAGATGTCTTTGCCATAAGCGCCCTCTTTGTTGAAAGGAATGTCTTTGCTGCTCGTATGAATTGCCCTTCTGTTGCTATTTGGTGAAATTCTGATATTTCCGGTATCTCCTTCGGAACCCGGAAGGTTGAAGGGAGTCCTTGAAAAATAGGATTTATATAAATTTTGTAAATCAAAAACTGTCTGCATCTTACATTACTTTTGCTCCGTTATATAGAACACGTCCTAAGCATTCCATTACTATACTTTCTAACTGGTCTGATGTTTCTCCCGAGTTCAGGGTGTTGAACTGGATGGTATCGAAGAATTTACCCAACGTGATATTGATGGTTTTCTGGCCGCCTCCGGAAACGGTGTCTCCGGTTTCTCTGGATTTAGCGGCATTGTCTCTTCTGGTGTCCTCACTTTTGTTGATTGTTGGCCTTCCTGCTGCAGTAAGATCTGTTTTTGCCTGTCCTTTAGAAGCCATAAAACCTTTTACTTGGGCATCGGTTGCTTTCATACCATTGGCCAAATCTGCACTGGCTTTGATCTCATTGGTTTTGGTAACTTTGATTTCTTTTCCGGTAATCAGTTCTTTCGCCCATCGGTAAGCAGTTTCAATCCCATTCAGAATCGGCATCAGGACGTTATTCCAAACCCATTTAAGTGCGTCTGCTACCCATCCTACGGCCTTGAGAACCACTCCTAAGATTCCGTACACTGCTGCGAAAACATCTTTGATCATCTCACTGTTGGCGATCCAGGTAATAAGTCCTGAAACAATACTCCAGACCGCGTCAAAAACACTTCCCAGTGTGCTCCAGACAGTAGAAATAAAGCCCTGGGCAATATCTACATATCCGGACCAGGTATTGGTTCCTTCTCCTAAACCTGTGATGAACTCAACAGCCTGTCCAAGTCCATTGGCAATGATATCTATATAAGGCTGTACAAGCTGTATGGCAGGTGCAAAGCTATTGGCAAACTGTACCCCGATATCCAGAACTCTTGAAATGATAGGCAAAAATGCATCACCAATATCGGTAAGGGCATTGGAGCCTTTTTCTTTGATCATTTCCCATTTTCCTGTAACGGTGTTGTTTTGTTTCCCTAATGCATCTTCATACATTCCTCCCTGTCCTCTGGCTTGTCCAAGTGATTGGGAAAGTGCAGCATAATCAACTCCCTGTTTCTGAAGTTCGGCTACACTTTTTCCGGTAGAAGCCGACAGCATTCCGAATACATCAATTCCCGTGGATTCAAACTCTTTAAGTTGATCTCCGGATGCTTTTCCGCTGCTTTTGATCTCCTTCATCTGTTCTGAAAGTTTTAGAAGCTGATCTTTTCCACCTCCGGTAGCAGTGACAGCATTGGCAAGATTCATTACATCCTGTCTTGCCTGCTGCGCACCACTTCCTACGGAAAGAAGAGATTTATTGGCTTCCAGGAGAGTAGAGGTGTCAAAAGAGGAAGCTTCAGCATCACTACGGATTCCTTTGTAAGCAGCATTGGCATCTTTTCCTTTGCCCAGAACATTGGAAAGTCCTAAAACATCCTGTTCTTTCTGAATGCTTCCGGAAATGGCTGCTATTGCTCCGTCTTTCAATGCGCTTCCTACCATGGCTCCAACACCGGGCAGGCCAAAGGCTCCAAGCATTCCGTTGATTGAAAAGCCACCGCCTTTTTTACCACCGCTCCCGCCATCACTTGCTTGAGAGGCTGCAGTAATAGAACTACCGGCTTGAGAAGGATGATTTCTTGCCTGGTTTTCCAAATCGTTTAACTCTGATCTGAAACCTGAAATATTACTCACGTTTCTGGAACTGTTCATACTATTTCGTACCCGATTTATACGGCGTTGAATATCTTCGTAACTATCTACTGATACGGGAGGTGGAGGAGGTGGTGTTATTCTTTGCATGAAGCTATCCCGTCTTCTGGAGTAACTTTCCGAAATAGAATTTCTTAGGTTTTGATAATGCCCTTTTAGGTTAAAAAAATCTTTAAAAGCGTTTATCAAATTATCTTTAATCTGTTTTAAAGCATTTTTTATATCATCCTTTACTTGTATAAAGGCCTGGGCAAAATCAGTGTTTCTTAACTGTGTAGTGATTCTTTCAAAGTGTGTGGCAAGTTCGGCCATGGCTCTGAAATTGTTTGTTTGATCCATAATTTAAAATTTTCTTTCGCCTTGTTTTTTCCAGATTTCTAAGGCTATTCCGGTGCGATAGAAAAACTTTTCATCACCCCAGTTCTTTAAAGCATCTGCTCCAAACTGCATACTTCCAAAAACAATCAGGAACTCTATTCCTTCGGTCTTTTTATCAGAGAATGAATTCCGACCGGCTTCACTAAGCGCGAAAAAAGTCGGCTTTCTTGCTCTCCAGGATGTTGTTCATCTGTAAGAACACGGCGATGAAGCAGTCTTCATCTTCAATCAGCTGATAATCTCCGTCAATCCAAAGCTGTTCTACGATCATCGCTACAGCTTTACTCATTCCGTTGGAACCGATAGCAGTAAGATAATCGCCCAGGTCGTCTGCTTTAGGCGGTCTGAGAACAGCAAGGAAGTCATCCACCTTCAGATAAATAAGGTCTCTGTTGCCGTACTCTTTTTTCCACTCATCAAGCTTTTTAGCAGTGTATCTTGCCTCAAAAGGGCTAAGATCCTTTACTGTATCTTTCTTGGTTTCCTGGGTCTTTTTTTCTTCTTTAGATTTTCTGTTATTGAAAATTTCCTGTAATTTTTCGTTTGCCATTTTATTTTGTTTTACTGATTATACAATTCTTCTGCTCATTGCGATGTACGGAAGGGTAACTTCTCTGTTTTTAGCACCCTGTTCCATTTCGAAACCATCTTCTGTGAACTGAACTCCTGAGGTAACGATCGATGTTCCTTTATCAGAAGCTTTTTTCTTGTAAGAAATGTTGATCACGATAAGCTCGTGAGGAACTTCAGTGATGTCATCATATCCTGCATCTCTTGCTGCTTTGTTCAATGCATCCGCCTCAAAACCTAAAAGTTTGATGTTTCCTTCGTACTTAGTATTCCCTTTCGAAATATCAATAGGTTCGTTCCCTGAACCGTAGATGTGCTCTGATTCAACAGTCTTTTTTGTACTGAAACCTCTAAGTCCTTTGATTACCTTCGATAGCACCTTCACTTCAAAATGAGCCCATGCACATTCTGATGATGTAATATTAATATTAGCCATGTTTTAAATTAAATTGTTTTTGTTAAACCCATGTTCAGTACAATCCATGTCATATAGCCTAAAGGCTGGATCTGAATTTGTTTTTCAAGGGTGTTTGTGTTGATTAAATCCTGGTCTAACGGGACCAATACTTCCGCTCCGCTGATCTGTCCGGCCATGTTGTTCAAAAGTTGGGCTCTAGTAAGCTCCTCCAGATAAACCGCATCTGCTTCGTTCAGTTTTCCGTCTGCTGCCATTCTGATAGAAGATTCCAGGAATGGAGTATCCGTAGCGGTAGAAATTCTCTGTGCCTTGTCGATCAGTCTTCCGTGAACCAGTGTTCTGAAGTCGTCTGAACCAGCCATTTTATCTACGCTGAAGAAATATCCGGCCGCTCCTTCTCTGGTGTGCAACGTGATGAAACCTGCATCGGTGAATTTGTCCAGTTTTTCAACCGGGATTTCGTCTACTTTGTCATCTCCGATATACGCTTCCGTAATGCTCAGTGCTCCGTTCTGTCCGTCTCCGATCTTTACGTGAGCAGGGTATTTACATGCTCTTGCCAGAACTAGCGCTACAGATGCTGAACCGTCTTTTCTTGATCCTCCGAGAACAACCCCTGCAAACGTATTGTCAGCAGATTTCGGTTCATAAGAAGATTCAAGAGAGGCGTCATTTACTCTACCTTCGATTAAAATTCTTACCGGTCTGTTGATGGACTGCTGATACTTGGCCAATGTTTTGGAAGCCAATAACGCTTTTTCAACGTCCTTGTCTAAAAACCCTTCGGAAACGTAGGCGGCATCCGGCTTTCTGCAAACTCCTACCAAGTTTACCCTACCATTGGAAGCGGTAAGAAGTTTTTTCACTCCTGCTTCGTTAGTGCTGGTAAGGGCAGCTTCCATTGTTGTTGCAGCCGGAGTTCCTAAGATCCACAGCTCCTGGCTTCCCCCAAGCTCCTGATAAAATTCATTAATTGCCTGAAACAAGAACGGTTCGTCCTGCTCAGTGTACCCTTTTGTTTTAGCGTCTTCCGGTGAGTAAACAGTCTGCACTTTACCGATATTGGTCAGTGTGCTGGCTGTTCCCACGATTCCTGCAACGCCGTCGATTACCTGAATCTGACGTAGTAAGTTGCCTGAAGCCACATTCGCTTTTACTTTTGGTGTTCCATTTCCTTGTGACATTTTTTACTTATTTTTTAAAAAGTTGTTGTACATATTTTTGAATCAGAAATCCTTTTTCTGTTCATTTTTTATTATTTTAAATGGTGTTTAAATGATCTTTTTCCATCTTATAATCAGGACAAGAGTGAACAGGGCGAGTACACCAAGAAAGATTCTTCCGAGCCATAGCTGTGTTTCCTGAAACCATGACAAAGCCTTTTCTTTGTATATAGGTTTTTCAATGTAAATTGGTGTTTTCTCGTGTTCTTTGATATAGGTTTCCCGCCATGTTTTAAATGACTCCTGTGCCTGTTTATAGCATTCTACCGATAGTTTTCCGTTAATAACCGAGACTTTCGGTGTTTGCAGACCGCTTCCGGAAGTGTTTCCATGGCGGCTGATGTTTTTATTCATTTCAGATTCTTTCAGAACCGGTTTTCCGTTGATACATTCTATCAGTGCGTGATAATAGGTGCTGTCTGCCTCTGTTCTGAAAATGGTGTCTTTAACCACAGTCACCACTTCTTTCGTATTTTCGATGATCACCGGTTCCTGAGGCTTCCTGTTTAGGCAGGAAACCTGAACCAGCGAAACAAAAAATAACGATATGAAGAACATGAATTGTTTCATTCTAATATTGTATATATCCTTTGATGGAGGTTAATGTTCTCTTTCTTCTGCACACCTTGATTCCTTCGCGGCTTCCATTATCATTCGTATTTCCTTCTATGGTGTAGATGTACTGAGAATCGAACTTTTCAACGAAACCGGTGTGGCCGAGACCCTTTCCGAAGTCCATGATGAACACGGATCCAACAGAGGGTTTTGAAGATTTCTTTTCTTTGGGAGCATTATTCCATGCGTATAAAACTCCGCCTGTTCTTATGGCTGTATTGGTGGTTTTATTCTGCCTTGCAGCTTCATTGAAACACCAGTACACAAAAGCCATACACCAGCTTGCCGGGAAATTAATTCCCACTGAGGCCAGATAGGTTTTAACAGGGATTCCCCAATTCGAGCCCTGAGGTTTTTCCTCCTGTCCTATTTGGGTAATGGCGACTTTTAATGCGGTTGCAGATAGTGAATCCATATTAATAATTGAGTGTTGTGTTTGTTTTGTGAGTACAAATTTCTAACATCCTGCAACGGTTTGAAAATAAGAGCGCAAGGATTGCACAACTTTTTTAAAATGCACTGTTTAAAGCTCAATTTTGTACTGTGAAATAGTGTAGACGGGAAGAAAATAAGGTCTGTTTAAATGAAACTATTCCACAACAGAAACTAATTTGATAAACTATAATTTACTACTTATGGAAGAATATTTTTATGTACAGTTATTATTAGACCTTCAGGAAAGAATTGCCCGGGAGGTTCCGGAGATCCGATACATCGATCAGCAGCTGGGGCAGCTTGACAATGCCCAGGGAACGCCGTCTGCGATCGTTTATCCGGCATTGTTCATCGACTTTCCGGAAGCCATGTATGATGTGGGCTTCCCGGAAGCTTCTTATTCTGAGATGTCTGCCAACGGACAACTGGGAAATGTTCCGGTATCTTTTCAGCTGGTATCGGATGATGCATTTCCGAGCTGGCATGGGATTCAAGTTGAAGAAAGAAAGAAAGGTTTTGATTTTTTAAGAATCGAGCAGAAGCTGTATAAGGCTCTTCAAGGATGGAGCAACGATTATTTTTCACCGCTTTCAAGAACCAGGGTGAAGAGTACCAGTAAGCATCATCCTAGATTTAAAGTAAGAGAACTGATTTTTACGACTCAGCATGAGGATGTATCAGCAGCTCCGGAAGAAATGCGCGCTGAAATCACAGAGTATCGTTTTGAAAAATTAAAGGCGAACTAGAATAAGGTAAGCTGGGTTTCCTCTTTGGGAATCACCATTCCTTTGATGTTCATCCACTGTCTGTAGGAGAGATGGATGTTGTATTTCGGGAAAGTATGCCTTACGATTTTGGTATCCGGAACATCGGCGTGCTTGTGTGCATTATAAACACTTATAATGTACCGGGCACGTTTGATGTAATTTTTATTGTTGTAAGACATAAGGCAAAATTAAAGGGTCTTTTTGTACAAGTCAAGGCGATTTTCAGCCACAAAAAAAGCTATGGATGCCCATAGCTTTTGGTGTTTAGAGTAACGGAGGCTTCTTTTGGAATACCTTTAGGGCCACGCTTTTTAAGGTGTTCAAAACGCTGGCTTCTTCTTGATTAATCAGTGCATAAGTCTCATACTGAGGGTAATCCCTGCGTTCTGTACTTATTTCCAGAGTGATGATGGTATAGCCTTTTCTTTCGAGGGCTTCTTTTACTTCGGTACTGCTGTACCAGTGACCGTTTATTTTTATCATTTTTATTGAATTTAAAGGTTTAAATGGCTGGATGATGGATGATGGAAGAGGGAAGTTATGAAAGCCCTAAAAAGAAACTTTTCAGTTTTATCGTGACTGTCTGTAATGCTCACTAAAAGTATCATCCTGGCTCCCTCTTCCAGCTTCCAGCCTGTTTGGAGCTGTTATTCTGAGCTGAATTACTGAAGCTTTTTACTGCAGCTGCCGGTGAAGTTCATTTTTCATCATCAGGACTGCGTTGGTTTCATAGCTTCCGAAATCGTCCGGAAAGTAGATTTCATATTCCTTCAGGAAATGCCAGAGGGCATCGGCTTTATAATAAGGAAGCTTAATGATGAAGGACCGGTCTTTCTGCCTTGTTTTTACAGCTTTCTGAAGCAGTTCGGTTCTGAGTTCCATACAGATGGAAATACTGCTTTTCAGATTTCTGGGCTGGGTATTGATGTTCAGCATATCCAGGATCTGCATACTGCTGTTGAGCACGTTGAGCTTGCTGTTGTCTAAGGATAGAAGGAGTTTCATGGCTGATTTTAATAGGAAAAATTAAGATTGATTCCTTCCCATTCATTGTTGTCATTCTTTTTGAAAAAAGAGATATAATCTTTGCTCAGTGAAAAGCTATAGCTTTCTTTCAGCAGCCTGATTCCTTCTTTCCAGTTTTCGTCATCAAAGCGGTCTTCCATACTGTAGAGCTTCTGAACGAGAAGAATATCCAGGGCTCCGTTTTTACGTTCCAGAAGAGACATGATGAGATCTTTCGTATCGAGATCCCCTTCATATTTTGAACTTAAAAAGTCTACGATATGTTTTTCTGCCTGGTGGGAACGTTCGTCAAAAGTGCCCTTTCCCTGTCTTTTGTATTGGATCTTAAAGTTTTCGTCTTCTACTTTAAAGTTCCCTTTCCCGTCCTGATGCCTTTTGCTGTAGTCTTTCAGGAGGTCAAAAAGCGATCCCAATTCTGAAAAAGCCTGTGTCTTGAAATGCTGGATCTGTGCCGAAAGCCGGTCCGCTGCCGGAGCCAGGTCGTTGATGACGGATTTCTTTAAGCTTTCATACTGGGTACGTTTTTCTTCCCGTTTTTGAGCTTCTTTTTGTTTTCTGGCATGAAGTTCTGCTTCAAGCTCTTCAATAGATAGTATTTTTAATGTTTCTGTAATCATATTTTTTGTTTTTGGTGGGTTGATAATGGTTGTTTTTTAGGGGGCTGGAAGATGGAAGCGGGAGGCTGGAAGTTAATAACGACCATTAAAACCAGATGCCTGAAAAACTGATAAATTATTGTTTTATGATTTTCATAACTTCTCTTTTCCCTCTTCCATTATCCGGCTTCCATCATAAAGTCTATACTAGTAGGGCGATTCCCACTGGAGCTGATTGATAATTCTGAGTTTGATCTGGATTTTTCCTTCCACCTCTTCAGGAATTACGTATCCTGATTCATTCCAGATGGAGCTGATTTCTTTATGAATAAACATTCTGTCGAAATCAGTAAGGTATTTTTCGCCGTAGCTGTCATATTGCAGTGCAATGGTTAATAGGTTTTCTCTTGTATTCATTGTTGTTGATTTTCGATTGTTGTTCCCCAATAGAGGTCTGCTTTTTCTTCGTTGATATTTAAGGTTCCGCCGGGACATCTTCCGGAGATGATGGCTTTCAGGCCTTCTGCCTGGATGATGATTTTGGACAGTTTTCTCCAGACGGTTCCCAGCGCACTATCCGGAAGTCCTTTTTCTTCATGGCTCACAAAAATGATGAGCTTGTTTTTGTGCTTTTCTTTAAGTTCGAGGACCATTTTCCGGGTAATTTCATCACGGTAAACCGTTGTATTGTCGATAAAAATGATCTTCGGGCATTTTCTTGATTCAAATTTCAGGTTCAATTCATCCCAGGGCATATAATCCAGGAGCTTGAAATTCCTGTCGGTATCGGATAATCCCGCAGCCACCATCGCTGAAATGATGTCTTTTGAAAAGCCTTCTTCCGCTGATACGTACAGTACTTTTCCAAATCTGGCGAGATATTTGGCCAGCATCATGGCGAAAGTTGTTTTTCCGTTTTTCTCTGCGCCTCCCAGGTACCAGAATCCGGCGGTTTCCGGCTGTCCGAAAGCTTTCTGCCATAAGCCTGTAAATTCAAACTGTTTAAAGACGATGGACAGAGCCTGTTTTACTGATATGGATCTCATGATCTGCTTACGTTTACTAATGTTTTGAGGTATCTTAATGATTTGATCTTTCCGTCTTCCTGGCCTTTACGGGTAGAATAGGGGGTGTCTATTTTTACCATACAGCTTCTGATGACTTCATTTACGGTTGTTTTATCATCCAGGTTAACGTAGGCAACATCACCGATCAGCTTGGTGTAGAATTTCTTCCGGTCTTCGGGACCCTTGGGAACCAGCGTGACAAAATCATCGGAAAAACGGCTGAATATTTCGGCAAATCCTACCTTGTGATTGTTGATGCCTTTGGTGATCTTGGCTCTCAGGCCGTCTGCCCCGATCATGAACCAGGCACAGTTGTCTACCGTATCATTCATAATTCCTTTTAACTCCAGGTAAGCGCTGTATTCCAGGTCTCCGGCTTCATCAATGCATACAAAAGGATTTTCCAGGACGTTCAGAGCATATTTTACATTCTCCAGGACTTCGTGGTATTTGCCTTTTGTGCCGCATCCTAAAACAAGAGCGAGCTGCCTGATAAACCTTACTTTGGTATGGGTTTGGGAAGCATCCACATAGAAAGCGTTTTTCATTTGTGAGATGATGGCTCTGGCGCATTCTGTTTTTCCGATGCCGCAGTCGTCTACCAGGATCATGGATGTTTTTGATTTCTGGCAGAACATGAAGCTTTCGTACATCTGTTCATATACTTCAGTTCTGGCAAACTTCCAACTGTTTCGGCTGAGGTCTACCCGGAATTTCCTTCCGATATGCAGCCATTCCCCTGAAGACAGGATTTTTTCTGTTTCTCCTTTCTTGATTCTGCTGTAGATAGAGTTGCTTATATTTAATGATTTGGCAAAAGCAGCATCTGTTCCGCCGAAATTATTCCGGTACTTCATCATGGCTTCCCGGATCTGGTATTTTAATTCTTTATTGATCTCCATATTATCTGTTTTGTGTCTGTTATCTGAAGTTTGATTTCCAGCTTCTCGCAGTACTTTTCGTTTCCTGGTAGCTGTATTCCTGAGCTTCTTCAAAAAGAACTTCTTCAGGAACCGATTCCGTCTGCGTATATCTTTTTCTGCCGGGAATCTGAAACTTGGTGTTGATTATTTTCTTTCGGTTATCGATCACCGTGATCTGTTCAATTTCTCTTTTCTGATGGGCCATGAAAGCATTTACTGTATTTTCATAGGCGGACATCAGCTTTCGGTTGATTTCTCCCTCTGTACCTCTTTCGTGCTTTGATTTTGAATATTCCGGATGTGGAACAATATCACAGAGCATCATATCTTCATAATAGATCATTGCTTTCAGGGTGCTTCCATCGTTTCCGTCCAGCCAGAATATCCTGAATTCCTTTCCTTCCACATATTTCATCAGCCTGATGAGGTCTTCTCCTAAAACTATTTCACCGTCTAACCCCAAAACATAGGTGGTATTCCTGAAGTTGATGATACCCGCATTACAGCTTGATACCGTTTCTTTTCCCAGGTAAGGCAGGAGTGACTGCCAGTTGGTGGGGTTGGTATTTTTGTTCTGCATCTCACAGAATACTTCCCATCTTGTTTTGTCTTTATACACGGAATGGGGTGAGTTATTCCATGTTTCAATGTCGTTCAGAGAGCCGTCTACAATGTCATCATACGGGATGATGACTTCTTCATCTGCACTCTTCTGGTTTTCTTCTTTCCGGGCATGGGGTCTGGCCATCCATCCCAGCCTGCTTTTTTCGTGTCGGTACCGCAGTTCTTCAAATTTCCTTTCAATGGCCTTGGATCTGGCGCGGTTGGCATAAATATTAACACTGTCGAACATCGCTCCGTTTCTCAGGAATGTATCTTTGAAGCTGCTGTTCAGGGAGCTTTCACATTCCAATCCTAAAGGAAGATTGAAGCCCCATTCCGTATAATTCCTGATCATCTGGCGGTAGAATTCCGTAATAATTCCTTCCTTGGTTTTTCCGTGTACCCAGCATGTCCAGGCTTCGGAACCGAGGTCTATTCCCATATAGAACCAGACTCTGTTTCTCTTTTTATCATACATGAACGGTGGCTGCCGGTCGTCAATCGAAATAAGCGTTCCGGCTTCTTTAATCTTTGTGAGCTTATGCCAGGGGATGAATTCCTGCATCAGCTTCTGCCGGTCTCCGGATCTTCTGGCGTAGGTTCCGATTTTGTTTTCCCACTTTCCGAGCCATGCAATGACGGAACTGTCTGATATTTCCTTAAATCTTCTTTGGTCTTCCGGATCATACATTTCGCCGGTTTCATTGGAGATGATCTCCAGTTCTCCGTTCAGAAAAGCCTTATATTGGGAGGCCACCTGCGTTCTTGAGGGTTTATAGTCCTGTCCGGCAAACATATCGTTCAGCAGGGCAATCATTTCATCGGTCATCAGTTTCCGGTTCTGGTTTTTCAGTTTTCCGGAGATCAGGCAGCTGTAGTTGTGTCCTCCGTCTTCATAGCTGTTGAAAAACGGTTTCCAGATCCTGTCAAATGCCCTGTATGATGCGGGAATGGTATGTTTTGTATTGAAAAGCTTGGGCAGATATTCATTGAAAGTGATGATATCCGTACAGATGGAGGGCATAAGGCCGCGTCCGGATGTTTTTTTAAGCTTTTTCCATTCTTCCAGCCTTGCTGTTCTCAATCTTTCTGCGGCTAGGAGGACACTGGCGTTGACAATGTATTCCTGTTTGAAGCTTTCTTTTAAAGGTGTTCCGTCTTCAAATCTGAAATCTGTATAATAACGAACTGCAGACGGGTCAAACTGAAAGAAGGGAATCATGGGATGTTGCATTTTACGCGGATCTCCCAGGCTGTCCTGTATTTCTTTGGGGAGCGAGTCAAAGTCAATGAGCATCTGGCGGCCGTTTCCTCCTTTTCTGACCTGCTTAATCCCGAAAGGCAGATCCCTGTACCGCTGGATTTTCTTCTGAAGAGCATCCAATGTGCTGAAGTATGCCGGAACCAGTTCATCTTTTGTTACTGCGAGTGTACTGCCCCAGTGGATCGGCATGGTATCGTTATTTTTTGTTGGTTTTTACTGAGGTTCGTAACTGATGTTAAAGAAAATTCCCAGTATGATTCTATAGGTAGCAATCTCTTTTCTTCCTGTTTTGGCATCTATGACCTCTATCTTTCTGTGACAGAACAATGCCTGAAGTATTTTTCTCATGGTATCTTGTTTTTTAGTGATTGGGCTTCGGTGTTAATGGCTTCTTCAGATTTCCTTAAAAAGCTGTTGTATTCCTTCTTCAGAACATCCGGCTTTTCTCCGACTCTGTCACCACGCAAAGATTTACGAATGAAGTCTGCGGAGCAGTCATGACGTTTCATGAGAATATTTAGGATCTCTGTATTGTAATATGTTCTTTTTTTAGTAGTTTTGTTCATTATCATGTTTGTCTTTTGTACGGGACAAATATCGTAAAGTTTTACGAATAACCAAACGAAAACTCGAAAAATTTCTCGAATCAAGATTCAAATTATTGATTATGAATGGAATAAATTTTCGGATAAAACAACTTGTTGATTACTTCGCTAACGGGAACAATTCTGTTTTCGGAGCGATGATAGGCGTCAATGAGTCCAATATAAGAAGCTATATCAACGGAACGGAGCCTAAATTCAATGTAATCGAAAAAATTTGCAATGCTCTCGCAATAAATCCCGAATGGCTGATTATGGATATAGGAGAGATGCTGAGGGAAGATAAAAAGGAGCAGACCGCTCTGTTATCTGATTTCTATCACCGCGTACCGCAGGTGATCACTGTAGACTCGCATAACAGGGATAATATTGCACTGGTTCCCAATAAGCTGAAGGCTGGATACCTCCAGGGATATAACGACCCCAATTTCATTAAATCATTACCCACGTTCAGACTTCCCAATCTTAATAACGGAATATTCCGGATGTTTGAAATTGAGGGACATTCGATGTTTCCTACGCTTCCTGACCGAACGCACGTTGTGGCTCAGTTTGTGGATGACTGGATCCATGACATCAGTGATAATAAACTGTATGCTATCGTTTCCAACGAAATTGAAGACGGTCTTATCAAAAGATGCCTGAACAGAATCAAAAAATATGACAACCTGATCTGCAAATCAGATAACCGTCGTAATTATCCTACTCAGAATATCCACCCAAGCACAATAAAGGAAGTATGGGAAGTAAAGCTTCACCTGAATTTCAATCTTCCGGATCCGGCAGAGTTTTACGACCGTTTGAATGATTTAGAAGCAGAAATACAGTATTTAAAAACGAATAGGAATATAAACAATTGATTTTCAGTTGAATTTGGTTTTTATCCGAATCCCCTAAAGGGTACTGAATCATTATTTTTCAGCAATCCGGGCTGCTTTTCAGGCTTTATGGGTTGATTAATCCGGGTGAAAAGGGAGGTAATTGTCCGTGCAGATGTCCACCCAAATGTCCATGCAGCTGTTTTTAATGATCTTTTGTAGGTTGGGTTCCGAAATATTACAAAATGAAAAGATCAGGTTCAGTTCCTTCCTGAAGCTGGTTTTACTGGATTTAAAATAAAAAAGCACCTCGGGGTGCTTTTGTCGTTTTGAGTGGATTTAAATAAAATCCGGCATTTGGAAAAACGGAGAATTTTTAGAGAGAATAGCTTAATGGGTTGATATATAGTTGTTAATGATGAAATTGAATGGTGGGTGTTCTGGACTTTTTAATCTGGTGGGAGTAGATTGTAATTAAAATAACTTTCTGTAAAGGTTTTTTATGGATGGCTCAAATTCTGTTTATTGGTTGTCTCGGAGATTTTGCAGATGGCACAGATTTATTGAACAGGTTTTGGCTGAAGCCGGAGGATTGGATTTTATTATTTAGGTGGGTTAAAACCCACCTCTATTGAATAGGTCCTACAGCGTTAGTACATTTTATCTCCGTTGAACCCTTTGGTTTACAATTTCCCACAGATCCCGCAGATATCACAGATTATTATTGTTCTGCTTATTGGTAAGGATGCATATTTCTTACTTATTCCAATAAAAATCGTAGATTTTTAAGAACTTAAGTGAACTTTTATGTGCAAAGAATTTAACTTAAAAGACCACTTAAGTGTTACCCTTTTGTGGTTAAATATTTCTTCATAAATTCTCCAGATTTAAAAACTACATTGTAAGACATAAAGCAGTCATTTAATCTTATACTCACCTGTAAACCTCCATTAATTCAACTTCCAGCCTGCAGCCATATCAATTAATCCTGTTCCGTTCCTCTTCATTCCCGAAGTTTCTGTCTTTGGTTTTCATATTATTATTCCCGAATCTGTAGCTTAAGGAAATTCTGAATCCACGGGTGTAATTATTGTTTCTGATATTGGTGTCTATCCCATTAGACTGATAGGAGATCAAAGGTTTCTGACCGTTCAGGATATCGGTTGCGGCAACGGTTACAGATAACTTTTTATCAAGGCATAAAAATTTAACGGCAACATCCATGATATTCATTGTAGAAATGTGAAAGATCTGGTATCTTCCCGGAAGCTGTAATGCATAATTAACACTCAGGGATACGGTTTTTTCCTGATTTAAAGTAAAGTCGTTATTGGTATAGAAATACGCATTATACCCATCAATTGATTCTGCAAATGCAACTTTTGATTTTACATTCTGATAATTAACATTGAATCCCGTGAAACTGTTCCACCATTTCAGTGTATTGAAATTATACGAGGTGGAAAATCCGATCTGATAGGTATCTGCATAGTTCACCGGAGTATTTCGGGTAATATTGGTTTCTCCATCCAGAATGGATAAGGCCTGCCCGAAATCTGAAACTTTTGAATAGTACAGCGAAGAGATCCATTTTTGCCCGTTTACGTAAGTGAATTCTACATTATCAATAACAGAAGGTTTCAGGTACGGATTCCCTTCAGAATAATAAAAAGGGCTGGTACGAACGACGAACGGATTCAGATAATCAAAACCGGGGCGTCTGATTCTTCGGTTGTAGTTTAATGAAAGCGAATGGTTGCTGTTCAGGGTATAGGTTACATAGGCTGTAGGAAACAGTTTAATATAGTCATTTTTATCCGTTCGGCCTGTATTTTCGGAAAGTCCTTTGGTTTGAGTGGCTTCAGCACGAAGTCCCAGTTTGGCTTCCCAATGATCGTTGAATTTCCTGTTTAAAGATACATAGGCTGCTTCATTGTATTCCTTATAAACGAATGTATTGGATTGGTCGGTATTCAGGATAGGAGCTCCTGTTTCTTTTCCGTAAACGGTAAGGTCATTATCGGTCCTTGTATAGGAAAATCGGGCTCCGAAATTAAGGTCTGCCCATGAAAGTTTGGTTTCCAGATCGGCTTTTCCGGAATAGTTGCGGATTCTGTTGATGTTGGTATTCAATGCTGAAAAGTAGGTGCCGGGAATCGGTTGATATCCTGCATTAAGCTCTTCGCCGCTAAAATCCCTGCGGTCTGTTTTTTTATACTGAAAGAAATCAAAATCTGTGGAAAGAACTGTTCCGGTACTGTCTGTTTTGATGGTATTGAACCAGTTGAAGGTATGGGTGCTGGGTTTATTGGATGCATTAACATCGGATGCAATGAAGGAATCCGCATTCATATTTCCGTAGTTCATTCTTGAAGTAAGGGGAGCGCTGGAAGAATTTTCCTGGTTAAAGCTTCCCAGATATTTTATTCCGGACGTCCATTTTTCAGAGATTTTGTAATCTGCACCCAGGCTCAGTCCTGTATTTTTGTTTTTGTCCCTGCCGGTCTCATTCATTGCCCATAATTCTTTCTGATAATAGGTTTGGCTTTCAGAGAAAGAACGGAGTTTCTGCTGTTCCGTATAAAGAGATGCCTGAAGAGATAGTTTTTCACGGTTATAGGCAAATGTCCCCTGAAGGCTGTTTCCTGCGTAATATCTTTGGGTGTAATTGGCTCCGGCACTGGCATTCCAGGAATTGTTTCTGGCTTTTTTTAGTCTGATATTGATAATGCCGCTGTTTCCTTCCGCTTCATATTTTGCGGGTGGTGCAGTAATAATTTCTATACTTTTGATATTATCGGAAGGAATGGTTTTTAAAAAAGAGGCTAATTCGCTTTCCGGCATTCTCTGTAAACGTTCGTCTACCATTACCAATACTTCACCTTTTCCCACAATGGAAACGGATTCGTTCTGTACTCTTACCAATGGAGCAGATTTCAGGACATCAAGGGCATTTCCGCCTGTTGCTGCTGCGGAATTTTCAACATGATAGATCATCCGGTCCACTTTTTTCTCAATGACCTTTTTACGGTTTTTGATCACAACGGCTTCCAGTGCTGTTTCATCGGTTTTTTCTTTTTCCTGGGCATTGATGCTGTAGATAGAGAGAAGAAGAAAGGCAGGAATTAATAGAGATTTCATAGGTTTTGTATTTATTTTGCAGCAAAACTGCTTCTTTGTACAGTGTGATGCTACTTTTATCGACGTTTCCCGGGATTTTATCTACGAACCCGGTCAATTGCTCACCTTTAAAATCCTATTTTTACAAAAAAATTAATCACCGGAATGGATCAACTTTATCTGAACAGGAAAACAGAGATCGGCCTGCATCTTTTATTTTGGGGCCTGACCCTGTATTTTGTAGTGGTTGGCAATACAGCTTATTATCTGAACATTTCGGAAATCGATCTGTTCCTTAAGACCTATGCTGTTGTTTTTGTCCTTACTTTCTATTTTCATTACTGGTTGGTTATGCCGAAGGTCTTTAAAGATTTTAAATGGCCGAAGCTGATCGCCGGGATTGCCGCTTCTTATCTGTTTTTTACCCTGACCCGTTTTATAGCAGAACAATTGGTGACAGACTGGTGGTTTGGAAAGACCAATTATACTAATCCTATCCTCGGAAATTATCTGGCTGATAACCTTTTGTACAGTCCGAGGCCCATTATCCTCAGTTCATTTTTATGGCTGGTGATCCACGTTATCCGCCTTCTGGAATATAATAAAATCATTCTGGAGGAACAGAAAAATACGGAGATCAAATTTCTGAAAGCTCAGATCAATCCGCATTTTATTTTTAATACTTTGAATAATATCTATTCTATGGTACATTTTCAGTCACCGGAATCGCTCTCTGCCATTGAAAAGCTCAGCAGTATTATGCGTTTTACGACCTATGAAGCCCAGAAAGAACATATTGCCCTGTCCGAAGAGGTCGATTATATCAAGGCTTATATTGAACTGGAACAGCTTCGGCATTATGAAGATCATATCGTACACTGGACCACAGATATTGAAGATGAAAAAATCCGGATTGCTCCTTATATTCTTTCACCTCTGGTAGAAAATGCCCTGAAACACGGTGCTTATTCCGATAAAAACCCTATAGAAATTATTATAAAAACAGATGCCGGGCAATTGAATTTTGAAGTCATCAACACCATCGGAAAACAGAAAACAGATAAATTGGGCGGAATTGGTTTGGATAACCTGAAAAACAGACTGGATATGCTGTATCCGAATCGATATGAACTTAAAACCGACCGTTCTGACAATCAATTTAAAGCCTCTATATACCTTCAATTCTCATGAAACAAAAGATCAACTGTATTATACTGGACGATGAGCCGTTTGCGGTAAGGCTCCTGAATGATTACGCATTGAAAGCCGGAGTTCTTCATGTAGTGTATGCCGGAAGCGATGTATATGAGGTGATGAAAATCCTGAGATCAGAAAATATCGACCTTATTTTCATCGATATTCAGATGCCTGAACTGACAGGTATTGAAATGATGAAAATGTTCAATAAGAACCATAATTTCATTGTAACCACCGCCTACGCAGAATATGCCCTGGAAGCTTTTGACTTCCATGTTGTGGATTTTTTACTGAAACCCATTATATTTAACCGCTTTTACCAGAGTGTAGAAAAATTTATTCAGTGGCAGCAGGCATTTGCACCCACTTCCCAGACGGAATATCTGCTGATCCGTGCCGACCGTAAATACTATAAAATAGCTTTTGAAGAGATCATTTATATTGAAGGTCTGAAAGATTATATCCGGATACACACCGCCAACGATAAAGTAATGATGCTTGAAAATATGAAAGATATCCTGGAAAAGCTGCCTGAAAACCGTTTTATGAGGATTCACAGGTCTTATATTATTGCTACGGATAAAATCAAGGTGATTGAAGGAAACCGGATCCAGATGCGGAACATGGATTTTGTGACCGTAGGAGAGACGTATCGAAAACCCTTTTCTGAATGGATTGAAAATAATGGAATGTGACGGTTGAAATCACCTGAAAGCTTTCAAAAAAACAATAAATACTGAATGTTTGAGGAATTTTTTTTAACCGCAAAGATTTTTGACACTTGAGTAATTTTAAGTTAATGCATTGCGCATAGAAGTTCACTAAAGTTCTTAAAAATCAAAGATTTTTATTGGGATGAAATATAAAATCTGCTTAATCAGCGAAATCTGCGTGAGAAGAAATACCCACAAACATCAGTGCAATTTGTATGATCTGCGGGAAACTCTTTTAAACCACAAAAGGTACAAAGATTTTTGACACGTAAGTAACCTTGAGTTTAATGTATTGCGCATAGAAGTTCACTAAAGTTCTTAAAAATCAAAGATTTTTATTGGGATGAAATATAAAATCTGCTTAATCAGCGAAATCTGCGTGAAAAAAATATCCACAAGATCTGCGAAATTTGTGGGATCTGTGGGAAACTCTTTTCAACCACAAACCGAAGGTTCGACGGAGTCAAAAGCCACAAAAGGGACAAGATTTTTAACACTTGAGTAATTTTAAGTTAAATGCATGTCGCATAGAAGTTCACTAAAGTCTTAAAAATCAAATATTTTTATTGGAATTAAGTAAGAAATATGCATCCTTGCCAATAAGTAAAACAATAATAATCTGTGACATCTGCGGGATCTGTGGGAAACTCTTTTAAACTACAAAAGGGACAAAGATTTTTGAAACTTGAGTAATTTTAAGTTAATGCATTGCGCATAGAAGTTCACTAAAGTTCTTAAAAATCAAAGATTTTTATAAAATCTGCCTCATCGGCGAAATCAGCGAGAGTCAAATTTAATATTAAGATTTATACAAATCGATAATGTGGTTTAATTAAAACACGCCTTATTCAAAAATCTATTTGATTTTCTTAATAATCTTCATTCACCTTAATGGTGCAAATTATTTTTAATATTACAAATATTTCTGAAACCACTCATCAATCTCCCGGAAAACCTCTGTTTTTATTTCTTCATTCAGGATTTCGTGGCGCATTTCCGGATAAAGTTTACAGCTGATGTTGGTAAATCCGTCGTGCTTCAGATTATTAACCGTTTTCATCACTCCCTTTCCGAAATCTCCGATCGGATCATTCTGCCCGCTGATCAATAAAATCGGAAAGGACTTAGGAATAGAATCAGCCCAGTTTCTTGCCGTCGCTTTTTTGTAAATGCTGAACAGGGCATAGAAGGCATTGTTGGTGAAGGGAATTCCACAGAGTTCATCCTCTTCAAATACTTTCCTGTTGGCTCGATTCAGACTGAGCCAGCTTGTATCACTGAAATCCGGGTCCTTCTTAAAATGGCTGTTATTGACTTTATTAAAAAGTGTATTGAGATAAGTAGGATAATGATGAGCTATGGTATTGGCCAGGGACAGATATCCTTTTATAAAACTGATTCCGGCTAAAGGACCTCCGGTTCCGGTGATGACTGCTCCGGTAAACTGGCTGGCTGCTTTTTGAAGAAGACATCTCGTTACAAATGAGCCCATAGAATGGCCGAGTACAAAATGGGGAACATCCGGATATTGCTGATGAAGATGGGCTGCCATAACCTTTGCATCAGCAATCAGCCTTTTATCCGGCCTGTGAAGCTGGAAGAATCCGATGTCTTTTTTATCTTTCACCGATTTGCCGTGTCCCAAATGATCATACGTAAGAACTGCAAACCCCCGTTCAGCAAAATAGGCAGCTATTTCAGTATATCTTCCGCTGTGCTCCTGCATACCGTGGATGATGAGGAGGGTGGCTTTGGGAGGGATAGCTTCCGGAATGAAAAGGGTGTGGAAGAGTTGAGGCTCAATAGCAGAAGATGGAGATAGGTAAGATGATTTTTGCAAATAAGTCATGTTGAATTTATTTTTAAATTTCTAAGAGAATGGAAGTTAGAGAATGTTAGATTACTCTATTTGATAAAGTTTTCTATTTTTTAGATTCACCTTTATTTTTCCAATTCCTCTTCCTCCATTAAAAAGGATTTTTCTTTTTGTATCTTCATTGAACTGATTAATTCTCATTTCGAAAACTTCATATTTTCTATTTACAGTTTCTACAGTTGTTTTGAACAGCCGGTCATCTGCAATTTTAACATAAAAAATATCGTTTTCTACAGCTTTAAAATGGTAATCAAAACCTGTATTTAAACATAACTCGCGACTCTTTAATTCTAGTTCTGTAATTCTATCTAAATATACATCATACGAAGAGATAAATATTGTGTTTTTATCTATTTCTTTGATAAAATGAAAATCATCGAAAATTTGTAAAGCTTTAAATGAAGTAATTAAAAATTCCTTTTCTTTGAATTTATAGACGTAATCATATAAATGTTGTAATTCAGACATATCTAATCTTCGCCAGTCGTTAGAAAATTCTATTACCTGATGCTGATCTGTGTTTTCTTGGGGTATAAAGTTGAGTTTCTTAGAATATATATTAATATTATTAAACTTTTTATTATATGAATAAGTAGTATTATCTGTACAAGGATGTTTTGGCCATGGCGGCCCTAGTTGGTCAAAGTAGACCCTGCTTCCATGATAATTTTGATAAAAAAAGACATTCTCTGAGCATACAGGACATTTTGCATTGGGAACAGTAAAAGAGAATGATTTTACTGGGAATATTTCTAATACGTTATCTGCGTAATTAGTTTTAGCTAAATACTGCTGATATTTATTAAAATTATTTGTTCCTTCACCAAATCCGCATCCGCAATACTTTGAATGATTATGAGCTGTGCACATTAGTTGTATGTATTTTCCGCTAATTTCAAATATATGGAAATTAGCTTAAAAAAGAATTGAGAATTTTGTTTCAAGCATATGATTTTCATTCTATTCAAAAATAAAATCTGTCTATAATTTGCTCACCCTATTTTTTCAGAGTAATTTTGCATGAATCTAAAAACAAAAGTAAAATATGTCAACTTACGTAGTTGTAGGTCTTCAGTACGGAGATGAGGGTAAAGGAAAAATCACGGATGTTTTATCCGCAAAATCGGATTACGTTGTACGTTTCCAGGGCGGTGATAATGCCGGCCATACGGTTTATGTGGGCGATGAAAAATTCGTACTTCACCTTCTTCCTTCAGGGGTGCTGCAGTGCAAAGGGAAGTGTATCATTGCGAACGGAGTAGTGGTAAACCCTAAATCTTTTATTAAGGAAGTTAGCCAGATCGAAAGCAAAGGCCTGAGAACGGACCACATTTTTATCAGCAGAAGAGCGCATGTGATCATGCCTTACCATATTCTTTTGGATACGTACCGTGAAGAGGAACATGGCGGAACTCAGATCGGAACTACTAAAAAAGGAATCGGACCTTGCTATGAAGATAAAATAGCAAGAGTAGGAATCAGAATGGTTGACCTTTTGAATCCTGAGATTTTAAGAGAAAAAATCGAGAAAAACTTAAAAGTTAAGAATTCTCTTTTTGAAAAATATTACGGAAAGCCGGTATTGGATGTTGAAGAAATCTACAACGAGTTTCTGGAGATCGGAAAACAGCTTCAGGACAGAATCGTTGATACGGAACTGGAACTGAACGAGGCGATCCACGAAGGGAAGAACGTATTATTCGAAGGAGCCCAGGCATTGATGCTTGATATCGATTTCGGAACTTATCCATACGTGACTTCATCTTCTCCGTCTACAGGAGGAGTTTGTTCAGGTGCCGGAGTACCTCCTACATCGCTTCAGAACCTGATCGGAGTTGCCAAAGCATACTGTACAAGAGTTGGAAACGGACCTTTCCCTACTGAATTGGATAATGAATTAGGAGAAAAAATCAGACAGATCGGGGGTGAGTTCGGTGCTACAACCGGAAGACCAAGAAGAACGGGATGGTTAGACCTTGTTTCTTTAAAGCATGCCTGTATGATCAACGGAATCAACAATCTTGTCATTACTAAGCTTGACGTTCTTACCGGAATTGATACCCTGAAAATCGCGACCCACTATAAAACAGAGGACGGGAAAATCATCGATTATTTTACTTCTTCCACAACAAAATTATACGACTACGAAGCGATTTATGAAGAACTTCCGGGATGGAATGAAGATATCACGAAAGCCAGAAGCTATGATGAGCTTCCTGACAACGCGCAGAAGTATATCGAGTTCATCGAGAAATACTTAGGAATCAATGTATATCTTGTTTCTGTAGGTCCTGAAAGAAGCCAGAACATCATCAGAAAAGAATTATTCTAAAAAGAATATGATCTTATAATAAAAAGACCGTTTCACAAACAGTGGAACGGTTTTTTATTTTGTGCTTGCAGATTCAACTTAAAAGATCACTTAAAATGAAACTTTTGTAGGTGAATGATTTCCCACAGATCAAACGAATTTCACAGATCTGGTGGAGATTTTTCTCACGCTGATTTTGCAGATGGCGCTGATTTTATATTTCATCCCAATAAAAATCTTTGATTTTTAAAAACTTTCGTGAACTTCTACGCGCAAACTATTAAACTTAAAGAAAACTTAAGTGTCAAAAGCTTTTGTGTCTTTATGGTTAAAGAGTTCTTGTGGCCGATACAGCCTTGATGTGAATCAGTCTTCCGTTACCACTTCATCACGGTTTCCGTCTTCTTCTTTTCCTTCCTGTATCATTTCTTCAGCTTCCGCTTTTTCTTCGGAAGTAGCTTCTTCTACAAGCTCTTCCTGTTCATCATTATGATGGTCGATAAAGAATTCACAGTAAACCGGAAGATGGTCTGAACCGAAATTTTCCAGCGTTTTCAGTTCTTTAATAAAAATATCGTCACTGTGAAACATCAGGTCTATCGGAAATCTCAGCAGGCGGTACTTGGCATGGAATGTAGAGACAAATGAATGTCCGATTCTGGGATCGATCAGGCCGCTTGTTTTTCTGAACAGGATGGAAGACCTGGACCAGGCTACATTATTAAAATCTCCCACAACAATAACAGGCTGATGAAGGTCTTTTACCCGCTTTGCCGTACTGAGAAGATCGCCGTCCCTTTCTTTTGAGGTTTCCTCTTCCGTAGGACTTGGCGGCGGCGGATGAACTCCGAAAAATACAAACCGGAATCCGTCTTTTGTCTTTAAATGGGTTTCAATACTCGGAATATCGTCCGCAACAAAATAATGGGTCTGTGCATTTTCAATCTCCATTTTAGAATAGAAATGCATTCCGTAGGTGTTTTCAAGGGTCACTTTATGCTGATACGGATACGCTTTTTCAAGACCTCGCATTGCTTTTTCCCAGTCACCGTTGCTTTCCATTGTAAGGAAAACATCGGGTTGGTACTTTTCAATAAACCTGATGAAGCGGTCATAGTCTTTGTTGAATTGGTATACATTTGCAGAAACAAAATGAATTTTCTCAGAAGAACGGTTACGCTGTCTGTGCTTTTTTACCGGATAAAGCGGTGTATACTTGACAAGAGTAACCCCGTGATGAACAAACATCAGCAACAGAAGCCCCTGAGAATATAAAAAATACTGCGGTTTTTCCAGTCCGAAACCTAAGATAAACGTAATAACAACAATATAAGTGATCTGGATCTTGCCAAATTCCGGCACTCTGAATATCCAGTGCGAATTCTGAATTTTAGGAAATACCGTCAGCAGTACCAGCAACACGATTAAAAATAAATAAATAAATAAATACCCCACATATCAATAAATAACAGATAAAAATAAATTATTTCTCAATATATCCGGCCTCTTTATCTTTTAAACTTTGTTAATTTTAAAGTTTTCCAATATTTTTTTTACTTTTATCGGATCAGATTAAACCGTTATGAACAAACTGGCCGCCGCAGCATTAATATTGAACACATTCTGTTTTGCCCAGAATCAGAATCAGGACATAGAAAAACCGATCCGGAACTTATTTCTGGGCATGAAAAATGCAGATGCAGACATGATAAAATCAGCTTTTACCGAAACAGCAGTTCTTCAGACCATCACCAGAGACGGAACCGTAAAAACTGAAGAAATCAAAGATTTTATTTCATCCGTTGTCAGTATTCCTAAGGGAAGCATCGATGAAAGGATTGAGATTGAAGCCATTCATTCAGATGGGATACTGGCCAGCGTATTTACTCCGTATTCCTTTTATTACAGGGAAAAATTTACCCATTGCGGAACCAACAGTTTCCAGCTTGTAAAGCAGAAGGATAATACCTGGAAAATTCAATACCTTATTGATACAAGAAGAAAAGATAACTGCAAGGAAGCAAAATAATGAGAAATAAAAACCTGATCTTCAATTATATTTTTTTAACCAGTCTTGTTATTCTGTTTTTAAATGATCATTTCTTTAAATATGAGTTTACCAGCTGGCTGACCGGAAAGCTGTCGGATATTGTGGGAATTATCCTGCTACCGATGTTGCTCACCTATTTATTTCCAAAGCTGAAACAGCATTCGGTCTATCCCGCCGGGCTTTTATTTGCTTTCTGGAAATCTCCTTTCTCGGAAAGTTTTATCAAACTGTACAATACTTTTTCTTTCATTCCGTTACACAGAGTTGTGGATTATACGGACCTTATGGTGCTGATACTGCTTCCTGTGCCTTATGTACTGATGAAGAACAGCGCTCTTATTGATCGTTTCAGTTTAAAAAAACTGAATCCGTCTCTGGTATTGCTGCCAACAGCATTGATTTTAATGTCCACTTCTCCCGGAAACCGGTATTTTGATTATGTTCCTTACACCGGGAATCTGTATTTCAATGATTATTCTTTTGAAGTAAGCCGGTCTAAAGATGAAATACTTTCTGAACTCAAAAAACGGAATATTGTTGTACAGAAAGATACCGCAAGAATTATTGCCAAACACAAAAGCATGCTTCTGAGCACCGGAAATTTTGAGCAGAAGAATCTTTATAACGACCAGAAGGTCTACCAGGTTTCGGATGATTCTTTAAAAGCTGCTATTTTCAGAATGGTCCGTTTAGGTAATGAATATAAAATAGACAGCATTCAGCTGGATGACCAGACGGTCTGGAATATACAGTTTGATATGCACAGGATCACAGAAAATAAAGGAACCCAGATTACCGTAAAGTCTGCAAGAATAGGAGAGACCATGAAAGCTCAGGAAGTTGACAGAAAACTCAGAAAGCTCTACGGAAAACTCCTGAAAGAAAAATTTAAAACATTCTAATGAAAATTAAGATTCACCATATTGCCATGATCTGTTCGGATTATGAAATTTCAAAAAAATTCTATACTGAAGTCTTAGGCTTAAACATCATCCGGGAAGTATACCGTGAAGAAAGAAAATCGTACAAGCTGGACCTTGCCATCGGAGAAGACTATGTCATTGAACTTTTTTCGTTTCCGGAGCCGCCACAAAGACCTTCCCGACCGGAAGCCTGCGGATTAAGGCATCTGGCTTTTTCTGTAGAGGATGTAGGGCATAAAAGAGAGGAACTGGTCTCAAAAGGCCTTACCTGTGAGGAAATCCGTATTGATGAATATACCGGTAAGGAATTTTTCTTTACCCAGGATCCTGATCAGCTGCCGCTGGAGTTCTATGAAATGTAAAATCAGTGCGCGTATCCGGTAAAAAAGCTTACCGCCATAATCGCTAATACAATAGAGGAAATGACTACGTATACGTAGTCTTTTTCTTTTAAATACCCGATCAGGGCGAAGATGATCCTCATAAGAGGCGTAAAGATCAGCAGAAGGATTCCTAATTGGATAATGGCCATTCCTTCCCCTTTGCATAAGGAATTCCAGAAATGTCCCCATACTTTTTCAGATGAGGTTCCTATTTCAAGACTGGTGTATTTTTTAGGCATTTTAAAACCTTCCAGAAACAGCTTGATGAAGCCTGCCAGTGAAGTGATCACAGACAAAATAACGCCCAGTCTCAGAAGATTTCCTACCGAACGGTTCAGATCCACATCTGTAAAATTCTTTTTCATTATCTGAAGCTTTTGTTGATCCCGTTATACATCATATATACTGAAAGCACCGTAATCACGATGGCAAAAAATACTTTTAATTTCTTGGTTTTGGAAACCATCAGGGTTTTTGAACCGATAAAGCTTCCCACGACCACACCAATAAGAACCGGAGCTACGATCACCGGAATGATCTCACCTCTCTGAAAATAAATCAGGGCACTGGCTACCGCTGTTACACCAATCATAAAGTTACTGGTGGTTGTAGAAACCTTAAACGGCAGCTTCATCATATTATCCATCGCCAGAACCTTCAGAGCCCCAGAACCAATACCTAAAAGACCGGACATGGCCCCTGCAAACATCATCATCAGAAATCCGGGAACGGTATTTCTTGCCGAATAGCTTTTCAGAACTCCTTTGTCAGGAAAAGTTCCGTACAGTTTCAGCTTGTCTTCAAGACTTCCTTTGATCAGAGGTTCCTGGTGATCCGGCTTTCCCTTTAGATTTAAAATAACCGTTAAAAGAAGAATGCTGGCAAAGATAATCCCGATCGTATTCGGATTAAGCATCCCCGAAACCAGGGCTCCCATAATGGCTCCTGCCGTGGTGGCAATCTCCAGAAACATTCCGATCCTCATATTGGTAAAACCTTCTTTCACGAAGGCTACCGCAGCACCGGACGAAGTTCCGATCACGGAAATTAAAGAAGCGCCGATGGCATAGTGCATAGGAACGCCGAAACCCAGCGTCAATAAAGGGATGATGATAACTCCTCCTCCTAAACCGGTAAGCGAACCCAAAAGCCCCGCCGAAACAGCCCCGAGGAAGAGAATGATGATTTCTGACATGTTACAAATATAAAACTATTGCCGTACTCTGCCAAACGTTTAAAAAAGATAAATTTGACGTATTTTTGTAAGCATGAAAAGCGAAATGAAATTATTCTATATCATCCTGGGTGCAACACCAAAGGGCAGAAATATCGAGCAGCATGACGTTTTCTTCGGAATTGCGGAAAATCTCAAAGATCTGGTTCCCGATATGAAGGAATTCTGGAAGGAAGCGGAAGGAAAAATCCACCTGGACTGTTATCAGGAAGTGAAATTTGCAGACGGATATGAAGTGAAAATTGTTGAAAAAGGAGAACAGACTTCAGAAGATCAGTTGTACTTTTTAAATTTAGGAGGCTACAAAAAAGGTTTTTTTGAAGAATTTCACGAGCAGCACCTGATGGTAGGTAAATCAATGGGAGAGATTGTAAAAAGGGCAAAAGCTACGGAATTTTATGCCACGATGGGGTTTGAAGGAGCGGTAAGCCATATTGATGATAAGCATGGGGTTGATATTGATGATATTTTCAATGTGAACGATATCCTGCCTGAAAAGATGAAAGAGAAATATTCCATTATTCTGACCAGATCGGATGCCGGAAATCAGGAAAATCCAATGGGATTAGGATACCTTAAGATTGATAAAATTCAATAGGCCACAAAAGCCTGAACAGCTAATAGAAAAAATAAAAGTAAAAATGAAAATAGGAATTTTAGGAGGCGGACAGCTGGGAAGAATGCTGATCCAGAGCGCATTGAAATACGATGACGAATTTTATACGCTGGATCCTGCTTCCGATGCCCCATGTCACAATATCTCATATTTCACTCAGGGAAATTTCAATGATTATGAAACAGTCCTGAATTTTGGAAAAGATAAGGACGTGGTCACCATCGAAATCGAGCACGTGAATGCCGATGCTCTTGCAGAACTTGAAAACCAGGGTATAAAAGTAGTACCGAATGCAGCGATTATCAAAACGATCCAGCAGAAGATCCTTCAGAAAGAATTCTATAAAACCCATGATATTCCAAGTCCTGAATTTCAGGTAGTGTGGAACAGCGATGAAAAAATCATTGTGCCTTTGCCGTTTGTTCAGAAAATGAATACCGGAGGTTATGATGGGAAAGGAGTACAGGTAATCAAAACAGAAAGCGAGCTTCAGGACCTGTGGAAAGAACCGTCCGTTATTGAAAACCTCGTAGACATCGATAAAGAGCTTTCCGTGATCGTTGCCCGAAATGAAAGCGGGGAAACCAATATTTTCCCGGTAACGGAAATGGTAGCTGATCCTAAACTTAACCTTTTGGACTTCAATGTTTGTCCGGTTCTTCTGACCGGGGATGTTCAAAACCAGATCGATGTTATTACAGAAAAATTCCTGAATGCAGTTAACTCACCGGGACTTTTTGCCATTGAGCTATTCCTGGATAAAGAAGGGAAAGTCTGGGTGAATGAAACAGCTCCAAGACTGCATAATTCCGGCCACCAGAGCCAGGAAGGAAACACCAACTCCCAGTTCGAACAGATGTACAGGGTCGTGAAAAACCTGCCTTTAGCTGATACCGATGCCATTACCTACAGCGGAATGCTGAATCTGGTAGGAGCGGAAGGATATGCCGGAAAAGTAGTATATCAAGGTATGGAAGACGTCCTCAGATTACCTGAAACCTATGTACATCTCTATGGAAAAACAGAAACCAAGCCAGGCCGGAAGATGGGGCACATCAACGTTCTGGCAGATTCAAGAGAAGAACTGATGGAAAAGCTGGTGCAGGTAAAAGGAATGGTGAAAGTGATTGCTGAATAAAAGATAGGCTGGATGATGGGTGATGGAGGCTTGCAATTATTTTTAATGATCATTAAAAGGGTCACTATAAAATGGAATGAAGAATAAAAAAGTTATTCTTTTATAAGCTTCATCAAATTCCATTTCCCATCGTCCTATTTTTTAAAAACTTTAGGAAAGTCAATGCTCCAGGCCTTTTCATTGGAATTCCAGATCAGATAAGGACCATCAAAACCATCCGGATAAGATATTTCATATGAGCCGGCACCATCCGTACTATAATCCGGCTGGGTTTCCATATCACCGGATTTGAATCCTAATTTTTCCAACGTTTTCCAGTCAGTGTTTTCCGGTAGCTTATGATGAATTTTCCTGTAATCTTCAATATTTTTGATCAGGGTGTTTCCATATTCAATATCAGAATGTCTGGTGACGGATATCGGCAGGTTCCAGTAGATGGTAAAGGAAATCACGATCAGTACAACGATAGAGATAAAAATAAGTGCGGTCTTCTTCATTGAATCTTATATGAACAGTTTGGATAAATATAATTCATTTTAAAGATGAAATTAAGGTTTCTTCGTTTTCTCCAGAGAATCTTTCTTATAATTATAGGTCATGTAGGTACCAAGGGCAGGTGAGTATACTGAAAACTCTTCCATTTTTGTAAGCGGAGCATACAGCTTAAAGGTACAGATATCGGTAGCCGAAATAAACGGACTGGTCCTTAAATGACTGTGGGTAGCCTTGGTGATCGTTGCTCCGTTTTCCATTTGAGTAAAAGCAGGAATCAGTCTTGAATGAAATTTCTGGTGAGAAAGAATGGCCCCTTTCTTATCGGTAATGAACAAATAATCATTGCCAAACGGAATAAGCCCGTTCTGTGAGGTTCCGGGAATTAAATACACCTTATAGTTTTCATTCATCGGAAGAATAATGACATTGAGGGTAAAACCTTCGGGAGCCCCTACTTCATATCTGGGATCGGAGAGTTGTGGAATAATCGTATTTCTGACGTTATTGATTCCTGATTCCGTTACATTAAGCTTCCTCTCCCTGAAGCTTTCTTTTACAGGTGTTTTCTGGTTATTTTTAAAAGAATACTCAGCCAGAACCAGACTTTGATCTCTGTTCAGAAACACTGTTTTTATAGTATCATGGGCTTTATAGGTGAGATAAGTTCCTACAGAGCCGGCAACAGATTTGTTCTGGCCGATGAGATCCCCGGAATGCCATGAAGCATTTTCATGAGCAAACAATAAGTTCCCTTCCGCTTTGATGGAATCGAGCTTCTGCTTCAGCTCCTGATCTGAATGTTTTTTCTCCTGTGCGGAAATAAGCATCGACATGAGGATAAGAAGAATTCCTGTTAACTGTTTCATAGATTATTTTTCTGTGGACTAAAATACAAAAATTGATGGTATAAGACAGATGATGCTTTAAAGCTGTAGAGCTGTATTTTGGATGAATAATTTGAACATTAAGGGCTGTAAAGGAGTAAGGTTGTTGTGGGTAAATAATTTTCCCACAGATCCCACAAATTTCACAGATCTTGTGGATATTTTTCTCACGCGGATTCCGCAGATTGGGCAGATTTAATTCATCAATAAAAATCTTTGATTTTTAAGAACTTTCGTGAACTTCTATGCGTAATAAATTAAACTTAAATTTTACTTAAGTGTTAAAAATTTTTGTGGCTTTTGACTCAGTCGAACCTTCGGTTTGTGGTTGAAAAGAGTTTCCCACAGATTCCGCAGATTTCACAGATCTTGTGGATATTTTTCTCACGCGGATTCCGCAGATTGGGCAGATTTAATTCATCAATAAAATCTTTGATTTTTAAGACTTTCGTGAACTTCTATACGCAATGCATTTAACTTAAAATTACTCAATTGTCAAAAATCTTTGTACCTTTTGACTCAGTCGAACCTTCGGTTTGTGGTTGAAAAAAATTCTTACAGAATACACTGATAAATAATTTTATTAAAAGAACGCTTCATCGAATCAACAAAGTTGATTCTACTCTTTGCCTCCTGAAATCAACGATATCAAAAATCGAACTTTGCGTTCCAAAAAATATTTTCTATTAGAAGCTTAGTCTTATTTAATCTCTTTTTCATCTGCTTTTTCAAAAATCTTCTTCCGTTCATTCCAGACAAAAGCATTATAATAGACGTTTTCCGCTTCAGGGGTTTCACGGTATATGCTGGCAATGAAGAGTCTGCTGTCTGTGTCAAAAATAGCTCTGTCATCAGTAAAGAGACATGAAGTTTCTTCTCCCAGCGGAAGGCCGTAAATTTTTCCGTCACGCACATCCATCATCATTCCCATGATACAGCTTGTTCCGCAACCGAAAATAACCGTGATATAATAGCTGGCAAAATCGGGTGTTCCGGATTCATAAGCCTGCCTGATCCTTGTTCTGAAGTTGTATAAGCCTTCATCATCAGAAAAATCCAGTTTTGCTTTTTTGGTGAATTGGTATGGAGTTGAAGAAAATTTATCGAAATTGAAACTAACAACAGCCGTATCAGATTCTATTTTCGATTCCTGAAACGACTTACTTTCAATTTTATTAATATTAACCGTATCCGGAATTTTTGCGGGTTGTTCCGTCGCTAAAGTATCCGTTGTGGAAGATTGTGGAACCTCATTTTTAAGAACTTCTTTTTTCTCTTTACACGAAAATAAAATAAGAGCAAACAAGGGAACTGATAATGTATTGATTTTCATGGTTTTTGTTTTTAGAACGGCATAATTACTGTTTTTCCTTTATATTTCCCTTTTTCGATCCTGAAAAGGACCGCATACCCTCCGGCTCCATCCGAATTGATCATGCTGATATAGAGCGTTTCGTTTTCAGAATCAAAATAGCATTTAGTGAACTCGGTATTAACGTTGAAGAGATTTTCTGTTTCTGCTGTAGGGATTTCAACGGTATTATTCCCAATTTTAATTGTAATCGATTTATAATGAGTTTGCGGAATAGTTCCGTCAATGCCCCAGGCCTGTTTTCCTTTATACAGATCTTTTATCTGAATTTCCCGGCTGCTTGAAGAAAAATATTTTTTATTTTCTTTATAAGGAAAAGGCTCTGCAATGATCTCCACTTTTATATTCTTTGATGAAAAAACAGCTTTGTTTTCATTGATGGAAACCGAAGGTACAGGCCGATAAGATTCGATATACCGGACTCTTGACTGATGGATATAACCTGAAAGGAGATCGCCGTTTTTAGCCGGATAATCTGTCATCAGCCAGTTTTTACTGCTGTCGTCACGGTCGTAGACATAAATAATCTCATCTGAACTGACTTTTCCGGCAATATCGCCATTGGCATCAGCACTTTTTCTGATATTAACATAGCCGTCTTTGTCCACAACTTTGGCAAACTGGGCAAGAGACCACTGGAAGCATAAAACGGCTGCCAGAAATAGTGTTTTATTGGTTTTCAATGAATATGTTTGAAGTTATTATTTAAAGATCTTCTGGATTACATTTCCTATTTCCACAAAGTCACCATGGTTACCTACAGAACGTATTTCCGGACTGTTTTTATCAAATTCAGAAAACGGGAAGATCAGAAGATAGTTATTATCATGCAGGTTTCTGTTCAGGAGCTCCGGAATCAGACGCATCTGAGGAATGTATGACTGCATACCCCGCTTGGCCATGAACAGGATCAGTGCCTCGTCATCTTTCAGCTTGGCAGCGGTTCTTTCCCCGTCCTGCCAGGTGTTCATGATGATGAATTCTGCTTCAATATTAGCTTTTTTGATGATCTTATGCAGGATATCCAGAATATTTTCAGGAGCATAGAAAACGATAGTGGCTCCGGAATTTCTGGCGATATTCCAAACCCTCAGAAGCGCATGGAAAAATCCGGCTTCCTTATGGGCATTTTCAGGGATCATCACTGCGTATTTCTTAATCGTGGAAAGAGGCTGGGCAGCATGATAGACCAGCACATTTACATCATCATTCTGAAGATAACCGTTGTACAGATTATAGACAAAAGAAGGGGAGAAGCCTTTTTCATCTTCCAGACCGATGATGAGATCGGTAATTTCCTGTTCTTTGATCACATTATTCACCCCGTTTATGACGTCATTATCATATCTTTTCAGTGTCTGCATTTTAACATCGGCTGCGGCTGCGGCATCAGCTGCCTGATGAAGCAGTTTCTCCGCATTTTTTACAGAGGATTCATTTTTATCCTCATTAATAACGTTCAGGGCAAAAAGGTCTTCCGTATTGGAGTGGGCTTTGATCAGGATTCCCAGATTAACCATCCTTTCCACTGTTTTTTCATGATTAATGGCCAGCAGGATATTTTCTTCCTCATGGCTCGTTCCGGAAACAGTATCTTCATTATCGGTTTCCGCAATTTTCTGAGCACTTGCCAGTGAAATAAAAGATGAAATGGTACATGAAATAAGGATCAGAAGGATGCTTCCGTTCAGGACGTGCTCATTTAATAGTCTTACGGGTTCTCCGGTTTCGGTTTCGGAAAGGATAATGTTATATCCTACCATTACGGATGCTAAGGTTGCCGCTGCTGAAGCAGAACTTAATCCGAAGATCAGCTTGCCCTCTTCTTTGGAAAGCCTGAATGTTTTCTGGGTGGCTACCGCAGAAAGGTATTTTCCTCCGATGGATGCCACCAGCATAATGGCCGCTACTTCCAAAGTTTCCCAGCTTTTAAAGAATACTTTAAAGTCGATCAGCATTCCCACACTGATCAGGAAAAACGGAATAAAAATAGCGTTTCCGACAAATTCTACCCGGTTCATCAGGGATGAGGTATGGGGGATAAGCCTGTTTAAAGCGAGTCCCGCAAAGAATGCTCCGATAATCGCCTCTACACCGGCAAGTTCCGCCAGCATGGCCGCCAGATAAATCATGACGAGAACAAAAATATACTGGGAGATCTTATCATCTACTTTTTTGAAGAACCACCGCCCGATAATCGGAAATACAATCAGCACAATCAATGCGAAAACGATAAAAGAAACGGAAAGTTTCACCCAGAATTCCGTGCCTACATCTCCCTGGGACATTCCTACAATCACAGCAAGCACCAAAAGCGCAAGAATATCCGTAATCATAGTTCCTCCAACGGTAATATTAACGGCTTTGTTCTTGGCTATTCCCAGCTTGCTCACCAGCGGATAGGCAATGAGCGTATGGGATGAAAAAAGACTGGCAAAAAGGATAGAGGTAAGCATCGAGAAATGGAGAATATAATATCCTCCCAGATACCCAAGAACAAAAGGAACCGTAAAGGTATAGATTCCGAAAGTGAGGCTTTTCCATTTGTTCTTTTTAAAATCACCCATATCAATCTCCAATCCTGCCAGGAACATGATATAAAGAAGACCTGTTGTTCCTGTAACAACAATACTGCTGTCCCTTGAAAGCACATTGAAGCCGTTCGGGCCAATGACAGCCCCGGCAATGATAAGCCCCAGAAGATGGGGAACTTTAATTTTATTCAATAGCAGAGGAGCGGCCAGAATAATGATCAGTACCAACAAAAATTTTAATACCGGATCTTCTATAGGAAAACTCAGATTGTGTATACTCAGTAAAATCATAGGTGTTTTTTATTTGGTGGAACGTACTAACTCTACGGAGAACTTAGCCGTACAGCCGTTGTCAGAAATAACGGTTCTTGTTCCTTTGATCTTATTGTCGGAAATATCATTAAGAACAACGTTCATTTCCACATTTTTTTTAGCCGTAGAATCGGTTTTGAAGTTGAGACGGATCTCATTGTTTTCAAATTTCCCGGAATACAGTCTGACCAGATTGTTATTGTTGATGATCTTGGTAACCGGCTGGGTTGGATCGTTATCAAATTCCCAGAGGTCTGTACGCTGATCACCCACAACATAATCGCTGCAGTTGGACTCTGTACAGATCACTTTCCCGCTCCACGGTCCTGATATTTCTGCCGGCCATACCGCTACTTTTATTTCGGCAGAATCTTTTTCGGAGAAAATACTGTCTCTCATTTTCAGAAGCGACTGGTACTCCGATTCTTTTTGGGCGAATAATTTTTCTTTTTCAAGCAATTGTTTTTCTCGTTCCATAAGATTTTTTTCCTTCTCCTTATAATCACAGCTGATCAGAAGAAAGGAAGCGGCGATGAGTAAAAAAAATGTGTTTTTAAGCATAAAGTGTAGATTGTAGTATACAATATAAGAAAAAATATAAAAACAGGAAAATATCGTGCCAGAAAAGCCTATTGCTATTCTGCCGGATCTTCCTGCTCTAGGTTGACGTTTTTTTTAATAAAATTTATGTGAGAGACACACTCCAAATAATTATGACCGGAGTCGTCTACGTGATTACATGTTGTGCTGTTAATTCGGATTGAACTGAATATTAAAATACTTTAAATAATCCTCTATTGGTTCCAATCCCATTTCTTTTCTTCTTTCGTTTACAGTTTCAGGATTTTCTAATGTATACAATTTACCATTTTCTATTTGCGAACCATATATTTGGGGTTTTCCTTCGTCCATTAACATCCTATCTTTCATCAATGCATATTGCTGTTTAGATAAGTCTCCATTTTTTACCGCTTTCTCTATTTGTGGAAAATACTTTTTTCTGATTTCTTTAGTACTATGTTGCAGACCCAACCAGATTGCATCCATGTGTTTTTGATCCACCTCCTTTAATGTCGGCATACCACACTTTTCAATAATACTAATCACTAATTCCTGATTCCTGTGATCTTCTTTAGCGTATTTGATGAGTTCATTTGATTTTCTAATCCTTTGGTCACTTTCTAAAACTTCGCTCAAGATTTGACGTTTTTTGCTGCAATCGACTTCAATAATATCTACTGAACCTACATAGACAAATTTATCCCTATTCATATAAAGGAATATTGATATCATTAAAACAAGAGCGGTTAATATGCTAAATAATATTTTTTTTATTTTCATTTCTATTTTTGTGTCATATTCCAAAAATAGATTGACCATTTTTGGTTAAAAATTAATTGTAAAAATAGGAATTATTTTTAAGTGTCAGGGAACAAAGGATAGGTCAATAGTTGATTTGTCGAAGTGTATGGATAAGTATACGATTTCATCAGTGACGAAGTCGTTTCACTTTACCCGCTTAAAATAAAACACAATCATTCATCACTTTTGCGGTTAATCTTTTTAATCAAAAATTCCTGATTAAAATGTAGACAGACTCTTATCAATTAATTAGTTTTTTACAGATTGAGGAGATTTATCCTTTTTAAACATTTCCGGTTTATAATTGATGATGAAAACCCCGCAGATAATTAAAGCCGCCGCAAGAATAAATTTAGCCGAAATCTGCTCGTCCATGATAAGCCATCCGAGGAATATAGCAATAATGGTATTGATATAAGCCAATATGGAAACCTGTACCGGGGAAATTTTGGTTAATGCATAATGAAATGCAAAAAAGGCAGCTACAGAGCCAAAAACAGCGAGATAAAGCATGGCAGAAATACTTTTTAAGGTCCAGTTTCCGAAATTGTAATTTTCTGAAAAAAGAAAAGCAAAGAGAATCTGAACAATTCCTGCAAACAAGAACTGATAGAACAGGTTGAGGGTGATATTTCCGCTCTGAATATTTAATTTTTTGGTGAATATAGTGCCTGATGCCCATCCTGAAATGGCACAGAAAAGAAAGATCATTCCCATCCTGTAATCGGGATTGGCGAGATCCTGTATACCATCCCAGAAGATAAAAAGAATGCCGCTGAAACACATGAGTACTCCGGCAAGAGCCCGGAGACTGAATTTCTGCAGTCCTACAGCTACGCTTCCCAAAAAAACGAGAATAGGAGAGCAGGCACTGATGAGTGATGCCAGGCTGCTGGATACGGTTTCTTCAGCTACAGTCGTCATTCCGTTGGCTACAACAAGCATCAGCAGTGAAAATATAACCTGATAACGAAGGCTTTTCCAGCCTATCCATTTGAATTGGTTTTTAGAAAGAAGTACAAAAAACATGATGACAGCCGCCAGAAACTGACGGATTCCGGCTACAAACCAGGCCGGGATGGTTTCTACCGCTACACGGATTGCCAAAAATGTAGTTCCCCAGACAAGGGCAACGGTAAGGACTGCAAAAATGAGTTTATAATCTTTCAAGGCAGGTGAAAATATAACAAACAAATGTATTGGTTTTAAAATAAACAGAACGGGTACAGTTAAGGCGTTTTTTAATGATACAGATGAGGTGTTGATGTTTAATCTCAGGTTGTGAACGGAAAGAGGGGGATTTGTTGAGCGAATGGACTGGGATCTTCAGATTAGGATGATGTGAGATGTTTTTTAGTGGAAAGTTGTTAGGTTTTCAATTAAGCCATCAGATTTTAGGGAAAAGCGATTAATTCTGATAATTTAAATCTGAACGGCTGTGATATTTTCAGCAACCGCTTAAAATTCTTTATCTTTGGGGATCTAATAAAAATTGAAGATGGTAGGAATTATTATGGGCAGCCAGAGCGATCTGCCGATCATGGAACAGGCTGCAAATTTTTTGAAAAGTCTGGATATTCCCTATGAATTAACGGTAGTTTCTGCGCACAGAACACCTGAAAGAATGTTCGATTATGCAAAAACAGCTAAAGAAAGAGGGCTGAAGGTGATTGTTGCCGGAGCGGGAGGAGCCGCGCATCTTCCGGGAATGGTAGCAAGCTGTACAACACTTCCGGTGATCGGGGTACCGATTTTATCGAGTAATTCTATTGACGGATGGGATTCTGTCCTATCTATCCTTCAGATGCCGGGCGGAATTCCGGTAGCGACAGTGGCTTTGAACGGAGCACTGAATGCAGGGATTTTAGCAGCGAAGATTTTGGGAAGTGCCGATGTTCAGGTAGCTGAAAACCTTCAGAAATACCAGGATTCCCTGAAAGATAAGGTACTGGGAACGGTGGATGACATCAAAGCAAAACATCCCAATCATTTTGATCAGTAACAGAACTACATATTTATTGTAAAAGCCTCACTTTTCAGCGAGGCTTTTGTTTTATTGTTTGGTGAACTTCAGGTTCTGAATATTTTCTTTTGTACGAAGTTGTAAAAGGTAATTCCCGGGAGTAAGAGATTGGATATTAATGTGTTGATCCGTTAGGGAGCCCTTTGAAACAACTCTTCCGGACAGATCGTAGATCGTATAACTTTCTGTATGAGGTATTCTGATATAAATGATATCTCTGGCAGGATTGGGGTAGAGTGGTTTTTTCTGATTCATTTTGAGGTCTGAGGTGCTTAGTTTAGGGGAACATTCTCCGTCGTAAGTATCACCTGAAATGATCCAGCTTTTGTTGCTCATTAAAAAATTTCTTGCACTTACGGCATTGGTTCCCGAATACACCAGTGGAGAAACCGATGACAGATCAATATTGGAAGCAACCAATGGATTCTGGCTCCAGCCGAAAAGGGTCTCATCATAATTCTGGCAGGTAATGGCTGTATTTCTAAGCATATTGGCCGCAAACTGAAGGGAGTTAAGTTCCCATTCTCCCAGGCTTTGATTAAAATCTGTGGCATTATCGAACATGCTCGTCATATTTTTAACTGATTTTACGTCCCATTTTCCCACATTCTGATTGAATATTTTAGCATTGTTAAACATATTCTGCATTCGTTCTACCTTGGATACGTTCCAGTTTGTGATATCACTGTTGAATTTTTCTGCGGAAAAAAACATTCCGTCCATATATTTTACATTGCCTGTATCCCAATTGCTGATATTCTGATTAAAAGCTTTGGCATTAAAAAACATAAAATTCATTTCAACGATCTGCGAGGTATTCCAGCTTCCGATGGGCTGGTTAAACTGTGCTGCATTGGCAAACATAAGCTCAGCATCTGTATTTTTAGACATATCCCAGTTTCCGACAGGCTGATTGAAAGTTTGGGCATTCTGAAACATGGCGGTCGTGGTAACTACTTTGGAGGTATTCCAGTTTCCGATTGGCTGATTAAATTTCATGGCCAGCATAAACATCACCTCCATCATGGTAACATTGGAAGTATCCCAGCCTCCGATAGGCTGATTAAAGAGAAAGCAACCTGAAAAAGTTCCTACCAGACTCGTTATATGAGAAATATCCCAGTTATTGATGGTTGGGTTTCCTGTCAGGTTAAAACAGTTGGCGAACATATAAGACATATTGGTGGCATTGGAAAGATCCGGAATATCAGTAGCGGTTACGTCTAAAGCCCTACATTCATAAAATGCTCCTGCCATGCTGGACCAGCTGATATTTCCCCATTGTTCAACCTTCAGTATTTTGAAGTTATCTCCCAGAATGGTAATGCCGGGAGGGACGTCAGCATTTGAAAATGCGATCCGTTGAAAATTTCCGTTGCCGTTACTTACTTTGATGCGGTAGGTAGCCTGAGCAGGCTCTGGGTTCAAAGGGGTTCCAAAATCTATCAGGATCTGATATTGAGAAGTTACATTCGTTAACGTTGCATGATGGGAAGGGTAGCCTATTTCTTCCCAATAGATGGTATAATCGGTTCCTGTTCCCGGAAACCAGATCTGGGTATTGCCTGAGCTGCCCGGAGTTCCCTGGCCGGCAGACGGAAGACTCGGGTTCCAGACGGTAATAAATTCATTCTGAGCTTTGGTCAGTTGAAATAACAGAATAAAAAGAATGGCAGCTAGTAAATTTTTTTTGTACATAATATTTTGTAAAATCAATATAATTAAATACTGTAAATAATCTTTTTAATGCTGATCTGTGTGTTTTTAGGATGAAAAGTAATTAAAAAAAGCCGCTTCATCCAGTGATAAAGCGGGAACTTTTATTTTTTGGTGAATCTGAAGGTTCTTGTTTCATTAGGATTGGTAACAGAGACACTGTATTTTCCCGAAGGAAGCCCGCGTACATTGATATAGCTTTTGGTGAAGCTGTTTTCTGCGATGGTTTTACCTTCGGAATCCTGTATGGTATATTTCTTCAATCCCGGCATATTCTTGATGAAGATAAGGTCCCGCGCATATTTCTGGGATGTACTTTTTTTCTTTTGCCTTGTTTCAAAAGTGGAGACATTGTTATCATGGGACCGGTTTTCTGAAAGTTCTGAAATCCGGGTGATTCTGTCTTTTGCATTAGCCGGCTGGGAAGCGGCCAAACACAGTACAAGCATAAAAAATGTTTTTTTCATAAGGTGGTATTTGAGGTTAATGAATAAAAAAACAGTAGTCTGATGCTGGGTCAGACAGCTGCATTATTTCAATAAACTTAAGTAACCAGGTCTTTTGATTCCGGGGGGATCTGAAAAAAAGGAAAGGTTAAAAGTTTTTTTTAAGGCTGTTAGGCTCTTACGGCTAAAGGTAGTAAAAATATATAAATATCAAATGATTTTGCGGAAAAAATGATAGTTTTCATTAAGAGTCTGTTTAAATTTTATTTAAAAAAATGTGTACATGATTATCAGTCCTTGGGTTTCTCTTGAATTTGGGATTAAAAGAGTTTCCCACAGATTCCGCAGATTCCACGGATGTTTGTGGATATTTTTCTCGCGTAGATTTCACAGATGACGCTGATGATACAGTATACTTATCCATATGCTTAGACGAATCAACGAAGTTGATTCTATCCTTTGCTCCCTGAAATTAACAATATCATTCATAAAACTCTGCGTGGTAAAAAAATATCATCAGTACATCATCTTTGTTCCTGAAGAATATGATTGAGGTAAAGATTTGAATGTTCTACAGAAATTAAATTTAGAAATTTAAACAGGCTCTAAAAATATAAAAACTCTTCAATTGTGAAGAGTTTTGTATTGAATATTATTCCTGAAGCATATTGTCTCTGGTATTTTTCTGAACCGCAATGGCTCCAAAAAGGGCGAGAAGGAAAGCAAATGCATAAAACCCTTTTTCACTGGGAAGTATGGTGGCATTCCAAAGCCCGATAGCCAGCAGTACAATGGAGGACAGCGTGGCGAACCAGCATATTCCGTAATAAATATCCGTTACCTGAATATTTTCTAATCTGTCGCGAACTGCTTTCTGAAGGGAAACTACCGCAAACAGTCCATATAGAAGGATGGTAAAATAATAGCCTTTTTCATTCAGCTGCATTTCTGCTCTTGCAAGACCAACGATATAGCCGATCATTCCTGCGCCCAATGCCACCCATGATGCTGCGACAAATGCATTCGATACTTTTTGTTTTTTCATGATTAATATTTTTGTGGGCTAAATATATTCATTTTTTTATGAATTCCGGTAAAATCCGGATGAAATACCGCAATGGGAGTGTTGCTGTTTGTTGTATGGTGCGGGGCGTGTGGATGTTTGGGACGCATGTGATGTTTGGGACGGGCTGAAGCCCATCCCTATTGAATAACCGGCTATGCTTTTACGGTTTGTCTTTTTTGTCCCCGATCGGGAAATGGGAATGTTGTCGTTTGTTGTATGGTGCGGGACGTGTGGATGTTTGGGACGCATGTGATGTTTGGGACGGGCTGAAGCCCATCCCTATTGAATAACCGGCTATGCTTTTACGGTTTGTCTTTTTTGTACCCGATCGGGAAGTGGGAATGTTGTCGTTTGTATGGTGCGGGACGTGTAGATATGTGGAATGTGTGGGACGGGCTGAAGCCCATCCCTATTGAATAACCGGCTATGTTTTTACAGCTTGTCCTTTATTAAATGGCTCCAGGTTTATAGCTCAATCTGTTATATGCTTCATAGATCAATAACAAGGTATTGATATTTTGGGGCTCATTTTTATATTACCGATTATTCATCATTCATTATTGATGGCTTATTCCTTAGCCCCGATAGCAGCGGTTACCCCACAGCAAGCCCGGTATCGGGTATGGAGCGAGGAGTAGGAGCGGATAGCGGGAAACAGCTTCTGAAAAACAAATTGAATAGAAAAAGTAAAAGACTTTCCAGAAATCTGAAAAGTCTTTTGCTATAATAAGATTAAAAAATATTAGTATCTGTAGTATTCAGGCTTGAACGGCCCTTTTACGTCTACTCCGATGTATTCTGCCTGCTCAGGAGAAAGCGTTTCAAGCTCTACGCTTAATTTCTTAAGGTGTAAAGCTGCTACTTTCTCATCCAGGTGCTTAGGAAGCATGTATACTTCATTTTTGTAAGCTGCAGAGTTGTTCCATAGCTCGATCTGTGCCAAAGTCTGGTTAGAGAAAGAGTTGGACATTACGAAACTTGGGTGGCCGGTAGCACATCCAAGGTTTACCAGTCTTCCTTCTGCAAGGATGATGATTTCTTTTCCTTCTACGGTGTAGATATCTACCTGAGGCTTCACTTCTGATTTTGTCTGACCGTAGTTTTTGTTTAACCACGCCATATCGATTTCGTTATCGAAGTGACCGATGTTACACACGATGGCTTTATCTTTCATTTTAAGGAAGTGCTCTCCTCTTACGATGTTGAAGTTACCGGTTGTTGTGATCACGATATCTGCGTTATCTACCACAGTATCTAATCTTTTTACTTCATAACCGTCCATTGCGGCCTGAAGCGCACAGATCGGGTCAATTTCAGTAACCGTAACGATAGAACCTGCTCCTCTGAAAGAGGCAGCGGTACCTTTACCTACGTCTCCGTATCCGCAAACGACCACTCTTTTTCCTGCCAACATGACGTCTGTGGCTCTTCTTACTGCATCTACAGCAGATTCTTTACATCCGTATTTGTTGTCGAATTTAGATTTGGTTACCGAATCGTTTACGTTGATAGCCGGCATTACCAAAGTTCCGTTCTTCATTCTTTCGTACAGTCTGTGAACTCCGGTAGTGGTTTCTTCAGAAAGTCCTTTGATATCTTTTGTGAATTCCGGGTATTTATCAAACACCATGTTGGTAAGGTCACCTCCATCATCAAGGATCATGTTCAGAGGTTTTCTGTCTTCCCCAAAGAATAAAGTCTGCTCAATACACCAGTCGAATTCCTCCGCATTTAAACCTTTCCATGCGTAAACCGGGATTCCGGCAGCAGCAATAGCGGCAGCCGCGTGGTCCTGAGTAGAGAAAATATTACAAGATGACCAGGTAACTTCAGCTCCTAAGGCTACCAATGTCTCGATAAGCACAGCCGTCTGGATCGTCATGTGAAGACATCCTGCGATTCTTGCTCCTTTAAGCGGTTGAGAGGGTCCGTATTCTTCACGGATAGCCATCAGACCTGGCATTTCTGCTTCTGCAAGGGTAATTTCTTTTCTTCCCCATTCTGCAAGGGAGATATCCTTAACTTTATAAGGAACGTATTGTGTTGTAGTACTCATATGTAATGAATAATTTTTATTTCTGTTGATAACGAAATGCAAAATTACAATTAATAATTAAGATATAAAAACATCGTCCGGTTCTTATGAAATGAGATGATACAGGGCTTAAAATTATTTAGTCTTAATATAAATAACTATTTTTACGTGATTAATCAATATATTATGGATCAAACCAATACCCAGCACGGCGCCGAGAGAAAGGCAAAACCGGTTGCCCCAAAAGTAAAAGAGCTGATAGACGCTTCCAAAAGCATTATTCTAGCAACAGTAGATGCGGAAGGAAATCCCAATTCAAGCTATGCTCCTTTCGTACAGATCGGCCATACGTTCTATATTCTTGTATCTTTTATGGCAAAGCATACCAAAAATCTGGCAGACGGAAGGAAAACTTCAGTGATGTTCATTGAAGATGAATCTGCCACCAAGCAAATCTATGCGCGTGAACGTTTGACGATTGAGGCCGCCGTTTCACAGATTGAAAGAGAAACGGAAATCTGGAACGAAGCGGTTGCGAAGCTTAAGGAAACACACGGAAAAGTGGTGGACGTTATTTCTGAAATGGGAGATTTTATCCTGATTGCGCTTCAGCCTGTGAAAGGTTCTTATGTAAACGGATTCGGAAGTGCTTATTTTGTGGATGAAAACCTGGAAATTCTGGAGCACAGAAATGATGTGAATCATCAGGCGAGGAGCTGAGAAGGGAGGAGCTGGATGAAAAGATGATGGGTGAAAGGGTGATGGAGGCGGGAGGCTTTGGATGTTAAGGTAATACCTGAAGTTCTTTTGAATGTGATATGTTTTCTGATCATAAGTTTAAAAGAAGTTGTAAAACCTTATAATTTCCATTCTCCAGCTTCCATTCCTCTTTCCCATTCTTTTTTTGTATTTTTGCAGAATAAAAAAGCAATGCCCCTTTACCGAGATTTTTCAGATGACAACGCCACCATTCTTGTGTGGAAATATGATGAGAGTGAGGAACTTGACATCCATGAGCTTCTGGAGCCGGAAAATGCTGAAAAGGTAAAAGATTACCATCCCAAAAAGCTTCAGGAAGTCCTGATGGTCCGCAAACTGCTGAAAGGCCTGAAACCCCATTCCAAAATCCTGTATAAAGAAAGGGAACCTTTTCTTTCGCCTAAAGATGCCGAAATCTCCATTACCCATTCTTTTCCTTTTGCCGCCATTGCTATTTCCAGAAATAAAATAGGCATCGATATCGAGAAATTCAATCCCAAGATCTTAAGGGTCATTGATAAATTCACGTATGAAAATGAAAGGGGATTTATTCCTGCCGACAAAGCGGATACCTTTTACACCATTATCTGGAGCGTAAAGGAAAGCATGTACAAGATCCACCACTCAAAATACTGGTCGCTGAAAAAAAATTACGAAGTAAAGCCTTTCGAGCTGAAACACCTTCACAAAATAAGCTGCCGGGTATACGACGAGCAGTTCTCGGATGAGTTTAAGGCAAGAGTGGAGTTTTTTGATGATTACTGTTTTACAATTGTGGAGGAGTAGAGAGGAAATCTTATTCAGCTTCTTCGCAGTTAACATTATTTTTACATTCGGGAAACTCTTGCTGACTGATTATTTTTCCTGCTGGATCAAGATTTTTCCAGATACCACAGGGACATTCTGCACTTCCCTCATAACTTTCATGGGTATATTGTATTGATTTAATTGTTTTTGTGTTTTCAAAAAACTCTTTAATTTCATGGATCAGTATTTTTTCGCTGCAACTATTTCCATATTGTGTATGAAGCGTTTCTTTTATTAAAGAACCTTTTGCATTCCAAAAAAATTCCTTTCCGGTAATGGCTATACATCCCCCGATATTTCCTTCTGTCCACTGATGTACCAACCGGTTGTTTTCATATTCATAATGATTCTGCGGATAGTGATTGAAATTGGTTGTTTTACCCGTTAATGATCCTGTTTCAGAATAATACAGTTGTACATTTTTATGGTTTTCATGTTCTGATAATAAGAGCTCTTTTACTTTTTTATTGGGATAATAAGAGATCTGTAAAGTATCAACGGAATCTGATACATTTTCTTTGGAGATAGAAGATGCTTTTGTATTCTTTTTGCAAGAAAGTAAAATAAGAATTACTAAACTTATTGAAATGTTTATACTATATTTAATCATTACTGATGTTCTTTATAGCTTTTGGGCTTGTTGAATAGTTACTTAATTATTAAGTATTTCAAACTAATTTTTATTGAAAATTATAATGACTTCAGTCTGTAAGATCTATTGATTTGCGGTAACTGTATTGATTTTTCAAGACTAAGAAATCATAGTATTAATGAGAACATTGATTCCGAATTGTATTGGAATTAAATTCCTGGAACGATAATTTTCCAAAATTTTTCTCGGAACATAAAATATTATTTTGTGTTCCGTCATTCCAATGTACATTTTCACCATACTTAGAAAGAATAATTTCGTTTAATTTCCCGTCAAATCTAAAAGTAATATATTTATCTGTACTATAATTATCTGGAACCTCATTTGTTAATTCAATGGTGAAAAATTGATTTTTGATAACCAGTTTTTTGAAAACATCTCCGAAATCATTAGGATATATATTTTCATTAGTTAAAATTCTATATTTTTTATTTTGTTCATTTAATAAAATTAGTATCGGTGCTACTTTCGTATTTGGATTTTGAGGGTCAATATCATCATTATTGCCTAAAACAATAACTTTATCTGTAAATGTATCGTTATTTAGATCAGCATCTTTTTCCTCAACAGTAAAATATTTGCTTTTTGCAATTGAATCAATAATTTTCTTTGAATCTAAATTCTTTAAGGCTGTATGTTCTTGGTGGTTAAAGAACTTTGGATATTCATTTTTAATATTTATCATATCCAGAGTTTTATACTTACCATTTTCAAAAAATATTAAATACCAAGGACTTTTAAAACTAGCAATCCTTATAAATTCATTGTTATGTTTAAATCCAATTATTTTATTGTCTTCATAGTTTTTATAAGGAGTTTTCAAAGAGTCTAAATAACCAGATGCTTCAGAAAAATAATTATTTATATAATTTGCATTTGTAATTTCAAGATTTCCTATAAAAGAACTATCAATGATGTTTTTATTTTCAGCTATATCTTTTTTTTGTTGACATGAAATAGGAATGAAAATGCTTATGAACAGAGATAAAATTAAGTTTTTCATTTGTATTTTCTTTATGGTGTAGATATTCTTACAACAGATCCGTTATGATATTCTCTTATTTTCTCAACAGGACCATTAGGAGAAATATTCCATTCTTTATTTCTTAGGCCGTTATTATAATCACCATCCATCCATATGGAGGTATTATATTCAAAAGAGTATCTTTTTTCTTCCCAATGACCATTTTTTAAATGATTTCTAACCTCACCTTTTTCCTGATATTCATATGTATTGCTCTCATTCTTGTCCCAATTTTTATTTACTTTTTCATTATTTTTTATAAAATAGTCCAAAAACATATTTTTATCGATTAAATATTGATAGCGTTTAGATTCTTTTTTGCTTTTCTCTAAAACGATATTTAAAATATTGGTTTTGTCAACATTAGAAAATCTTTTATAAAGTTCTTCGGAGTATAAATTTTCATAAACAACTATTGAAGATTGATCATTGATAGCTGCATCTAAATTCTTTGAGACAAGTAAAATAGCTTCATACTTAGCATCCTCATACTTTATTTTAATACAGAATGAATTGAAACTCTGATTATTAATGATATAATCTTTATAAGAATAAAATTTGATAAGATTTTCATTTTCAGCAAGAAATGCATCCCACATATAAGGCCTTTCAAAATCCCTTTCGAGTGCCTTTTTATAAATTATTACAAGTTTTTCCTTTGTTGTATTAAGAATTTCTTTTCCAACCAATGCTTCATCTATTGATATGAAATTAGGGTTGTTTGGCTTATTTTGAGATATATTATTATCTAGTGAAATATCAGAAAATTTTTCTTTCTGTTCACCTTTACAGCAGTTAATTATTAATATAATAATTAATAAAAAAAGATTTTTCATGAATTTTATAATTGTTTTAATTTTGGTGTGAAAGTTTGGACATGTAAGTGATCATGATGATCTTCAAACTTAATTGCATGATTTAATATTTTTCCATTATATTTCCATGATAAGATACCTTTCCAACCATATTTGTAAAGTGCATCATTGAAATTATTTTGTCGGTTTTCATCCATACCTTTCCAACCGCAAGGATCTCCTTTTTCATCATCTAAGTTAAGATGAACTTTCCTACCTGATTTGTCTTTTCTTAAATATCTTAGATCACCATTCATACCATTTTTATGAGATTTACTTCCTCCAATAGATTCACCTCTTTCATTACTAAAGCCATTGAAAGTATAATCTTCATAACTACAATCTAGCATGGCCCCTAGTAATGCAGCTAAGGAAACATCATTCATATAATAACGATTGGTGTTTATGTCTAACGTAAATTTAATTGGACCATTTTTATAATTTTTTAAGGATCGAATATCAATTAAATATACATTATTTCCTTTTATTCGGTCTTTATAAAGATCACCATAAATATTTTTAATTTTATTTAATTTATACTTACCTAGAGTATGAATTTTTCCTGTTTTGTCATGATAAAAGTATTCGGAAACTTCTCTTTTTTCATTCTGTATTTTATAATTTATTTCTCCGGTTGAAGCCATTATATGAAATTGTATATCAGCATTTGATACATTGGAAGGTATTGCAATAGAACTTTTACATCTATCGGTTTCTAAAATAAGTTTTATTTTATTTAATATTTCTGTTTTTGCTACTAAATCTAACGTTGTGCCATGAACTAATCTGGTGACTTCTTTAAAATCTCCTTGTCTTGCAACCTCATTAATATCTTTTTCCGATCCATCTTTTAATAGGACACCATATTTCCAAAACCATCCTGCAGATCTTACCATTAAATCTAAGTCATTTAACAATAAATCGGGATTTGATATTAAATCCTTACTAACATATTTTCCAAATCTTCTATAACCTTTTTTTCTCGTTATTTGTATTAAGCCTCGACCTCTGAATTTATACCCATCACCTGATAATTCGTTTCCATTTTCAGCAATATTTCTGTATACATAATTTCCTAGCTTTTCAGGATCTCTAAAGTATAATTTAGGAATACTATATAAATTTGGGTGGCTATCTTTTTTCCAATAGGTATGAAGAGCTTGCTCTGAAGTATAATATAGATTTTCATCTATTCGCGAAAAGTAACCAGTTTCTTTTGTTATTTGCGCTAAGAAAAAAGCTTTTTTTATACATGTATCTATTTTGAATTCAATAAGAGTTTCATTTAAGGCATTAATAAATTGTTGAATAGTTGTTGATGAAAGATTATTTTTTCCAGAAGTAAATAATTTCCTTACGTCTGGATATATTTTAGTAAATTCACTTAATGTAATTGATTTTTTACAGTTGCGACATTCATTGTTCTTTAGATTCTGTGATTTCTGCATTTTCTCCACTCCCGTCGCACTTCTCACTTTCTCCACTTCCAGAAGCCCTTCCGAAGTTAGTCCAAATTTTTGAGACTGAGCAGCAAGGTCTTTGGAAATAATTTCGATAAAATAGTTCTGGCTTTTTGCATCAGGATCCTGGGGAAGAAAGGATATTCCTTTTTTGAAGGCGCTTTCGGTAATATGAAAGGGTGGGAGAGTGTCACAAAGATCGCCCGGGATCTTAAAGACAGAGCTTCTGTAAATTTCATCATGTGAAGCGGCATCATATTCCCAGATTACATATTGTACATGTTTTCCAACCATATTTTTGGAATAGATCCTGACATATACTTTATCGCCAACAGCTACTTGCGAGAGTTCTTTTCCGGTGCTGTCTACAAATAAGGCTTCTATGATATTGCCGGTAGGATCAGGTTGTTTGGGCGCTTTTCCTGGTCCTATGGGGAATTTTGGGGTGCTTTTCTGGGGTTGAGGTTTAAGCAGGCTTGGTGGCTGGTCTGTTTTATGATCGGGGTTGTTTACCTGTACATTGGCTTGGCTGGCTCCTTGTATTTTCCCTGAATAGCTGGCAGTCACGTAATATTCATGGCTGGCTCCCTCATCCTGATCTCCTTTCATTGTAAAGGCATCAGCCATTTTTCTGAGAATGCGTTCATCAGCCATCAGGGGAATCGGTACTTCTGCAATCCCTTTAGGGTTTACTCTGGCCTTATAGGTCCGGGGATGAAAGTTATTTTTGTTTACAATAGGATCATGGCCGTGTCCCGGTGCATCATCTTCCCAGAGATGAAATTCTATTTCTTTGTTGAACATGGCGATACAATGAGCCTGCGCAATAAGGGTATCACGGTAGCCGGCTTTGTTCACGTTTTTTGAACCTCTGTTAAAAAGAATTACCTTTTCTATTTTGGATACTTTACTGCCTGTCGGAACTAAAGTTAATGTGCCTGTCAATTGCCTGGTGGCCGGCATTCCAGGTAGTATACCCTGTTGGTTTTCGTAGACTTTCATCTGAAACTCTATCCCCAAGGCCGGCTCTCCAAACCGGTAGCTTACTTTCACCCCGGTTTTGGGTGTTCCGGTGATGTCTTTCCAGGTTCCGTTTTTCTGCTTTTTATAAAGATACCACTCATAATGACCTTTTAAACAGCTTAAAAGACCAGAGGGCGTTACTTCATAGTGGTATGTTGTTCCCGTTAAGGGATTTTGATGACCAATAATATTTCCTGTCATTGTTTAAGTGTAATAAAGTTCGTCTGTTCCGTGTATATTTTCTTTGAATTCATCAAAATCTACCAGAGGATTGTAAATCTGCTGTTCATGGGTATGGGATTTAACCACCTGATTTTTTCCGATTTCACTCTGCTGTCCATGTTTCAGGATGGTGATTTTTCCTCCTGTACTGCACATCAGTTCAGAAATTTCCGTAAGGCAGCTTTTTCCCATAACTTTTACCTTTTCATAAGGTTTCTGCCATTTTCCGGTAGGAGCATAAGTGCAAGGAAGATAGCCTCCTGCAGAGGGTTTTAGCTTACACTGTCCGAAAGGCCGGGCTTCGGGATCAAACTGAAGATCATCTTCTGTAACGGCAAGATAGTCTTCCTGTCCGTCGGCATCGTTCCAATAGTGTTTCTGATGGCTTGTGACCTTGAATTTCGGAAATGCAAAACCTTGGTTACACTGTACAATTCCTTTTTGGATCACAAAATATTTTCCTTCATGAGCATCGGAGCCTTTATTTTGCTCCTGATCATGTAATTTTTTAGAATTGCTTTTCTCTTTCTCTAGTTGTTCATGTCTTTGCATATTTGTACCCGAGGAAGCTTCCGTTTGTCCCTGATATCTGTGATCATCAGAAATGTTGTTGACTTCATCGGCTATCAGCAGAGGATCTTCTGGTATAAGGATTGTTTTTCCCGGGATAGGTTGCTGCATAATGTCCTCCGGAGGACAGTGAAGGTTATGGTAGGTTTTCAGAATACCTTCATTTTTCAGTTTAAACTGTCTTGCAAGAGAGCTGAAGGTATCACCCTGCTGGATGATATAATTTTTCATATTATTCCTGTATTAGTGTAATTGTATGTCGGTGAATAAGATCTTTTCCTTCCCGCAACGATACAGACGCCTTTAGCTGAAGAAGGTTTTTACTTTGTTGATGGGTGGTATATTCCAGTAAAATATTTCCGGATGCTGGTTCTGCAGGAAGTTCAGGCAGCCTTATTCCGCGTATGATTTCCTGTAAGCTGTATGGTTCTGCAAGACTACCGTTTAAAGTTGTCTTTACAAGGCGGTCGTCTGAAATTTCCTGTTCTATATTCATTTCGCACTGTACGGGAAAAGAATTTTTATAAAAATAAAATGTTTCTTTCCAGGCTTTTGTTTGATGGAAACGGTTCAGTTCAGGGAATAGTGACTGAAAAAGAAGCGTACTCTGAAACTGCTGCAGGACAAAAATTTCATCTATAATACTTCTTTCAAACGAATTCATATAAATTTCGGCAATTTCACCCGTAAAGAAATCCTCGATCTGCTGACGCCTTTCTGTAAAGGCGGTCATGAGCTTTTTATGATCAGCGAGTCCTGTAATGTTACCCTGATCATGAATGATGAAGCAGAGCGGCATAATACTGTTCATAGATGCGATGGATAGACTGCTTACCTTATCCTCCACGATCTGCTCATCTGATTTAAAATCCTTCTGAACATAAGAGAGGATCAACTGGTTTTTATAATGATCTTTGTTCAGGTTCAGGTCAACAGTATAGCTGATGCTGATGTTGGGTTCATACAGGCTTTCGATGTTTTCACTGACCTTATAGCTGGAAGCATAAAAAGAATCCAGCAGCAGGGAAGAAGGTAGCCTGTTTTTTCTTTCTTCCCGTTGCTGTTTTTCCGATTTAAAAACAGCAGGAACAAGGATACGCCTGATTCCGGTTAAGCTTTTCAGCCGGATAATATCTGTTTTCGGGCAATGGGAATTATGGAAAAGCTTCAGTTCTTCATCAGTCATTCCCAAACGGGAAGATATCGACTTTAAGGTGTCTCCGGAACGGACCCGGTATTCTAAAATAGTATTTTCCATCAAATGTGAGTTATATTATAAAGTTATGAAAAACTTTAAAATAAATCCTTTTTTAATGTTTTATTTTTAAGAATACTGGTATTTTTTAATTAATTAAAGTTTTTTATTGTTTTTCGTTGAAAAATATTCAATTATTGAAAAAGAAATTATTTAGTCTCATCCACTTTTTCTGCCTTATATTTTTCTATAACCTTGCGCTGTTCTTTGGCTACATCATAAATCAGTTCCAGAATATCGTGAATGTTTTTAAGTTCCGTTAAATGCGAAATTTTATCTGGATCTCTGCGGTCGATAATGTCGTTTTCCTCAATTTCGGATTTTCTTTTCAGAAGCATGTCCTCGATGGATGAGTCTTCCGGTTCCAGGCGGCTTTCCATTTTCAGGGTTTCATTTACGTCGTTGCCATTGAGCAGGGTGGAAGTCTGCTGCATTTCAGCTTCAATTTTACGGCTCCAGCTTTCGGCATCTATCTCAGGATATTTCTCTTTGCTTTTCGAGTATTGGGATAGGGAAGCGGTATAGGCGGTGATCAGGTGTGAGGTGGCCACAAACTGATGGACAACTTCCAGTTTTTTCTGCTGGTTTTTGGGATCCGAGATCATCCTCTGGAAATTATCCGAAAGGTTGGCCAGGGAAATGATCGCGTTTTTACGTTTTACCTTGTAATCTTCAATATCGAAATCTCCTTCCAGAAATTTAGACATGACACTCTGAAAGTAGATAAGGTTGTCGGCTGCGGATTTTTTCATCAGCTCCAGGTTCTGCGTATGCTCCCAAACCGGAAGTACAATATAAGATACTGCAAAAGCGATAATTCCGGCAATAGCCGTATCCAGAACCCTGTCTTTGAATATGATATCCACTTTCCCCGGATTCAGGAAGTTGAAACTCAGGAATACATAGATCGTCATAAACAGAACCGCCCAGAAATACCTTCCTTTCAGAAAGCTGAAACACATGATCATGCTGATCAGCAGAATGGCAAACAGAACACTGTTGATATGGATGAAATGAAGAACGGCATAGGCAATGGCCGCCCCGGTTACCGTTCCGTACAGACGGAGAAGGTTCCGTTGTTTGGTGATGGAGTAGGCGGGTTTTAAGATCGCAGTAATGGTAATTAATATCCAGTATGTATGTCCCAGCTCCAGAAAGTCGAACATGGAGAAAAGATATCCCAGCAGCAGGGCTATGGTAATCCTGATGGCATGACGGAAATGGGAAGACGATAACGAAATATTATTCTTTAAGACCTGTGCATTAAGCTTGGGCTCATTCGGCATGAATTTTTTCAGATCCAGTCCGGTAGATAAACTTTTTGCGAGCTTTACATTTTGGGAAAATACCTTATAGATTTCATTGATCTCTTTGGTGATTTCATTAATACGCATCAGGATCTGGCGCAGGATCATGAAGTTTTCCAGGTTATCAGGAGAAAGCTGCTTATTTCTGAGTTCAAAATAATGGTAATTAAGGTTTTTCAGTTCCAACTCCAGATTAACCATCGGCCGGGCTCTGGTACCACTCTGAAGGGCAATCCCGATATTGGTGATCTCCTCGGCCAGAAGGTTGAGGTAATCGTGGATATTCACCAGGATCATGCTGTCTTCAAAACTCTGCTGCAGCTTTTGATAATCACTTTCAGAAGTCATCAGCTTTTCATGAAGGTCCATTGAATTCAGAAACATCAGCATCAGTAAGCGGCTGGTTGTCGTAGATTCGTTAACGATTGTTCTGGTTTTGAAAACAGTTTCCCGGGTATCTTCCTGAAGATTTTTTATTTCAATCTGCTTGGCAATCACCTGGGTTGTCAGTTTATTAAAATCCGGATTTTTCTGATAATAGCTGGCTTTGATCTTTAAAAACTCTGCCAATTGAAGATAATTTTCCCCGATCATCTGCCCGGCAAGTTTATAAGGGCGGATTGTTGTTACAACGAGGAATATCATTAAAAACCAGATACATCCGCTGGCGAATATCAGTAAGCTTTTAAAAATATCAGCCCCCGTAAGGTGGCCGTCGATGAAGATGGCGAGAACGACGAGCGATAGCGAGCCCACAGCTGCCAGCCTCTGCCCGTAAACACCGATCAGGGAGAAAAACATCCCGAATACAATGATTTCAAGCAGGACCAGTGCTTTGACGTTCATTACCAGACTGGCTATCAGCGCTACAAATACAAAGCAGCAGATGGCAAAAGCCAGGGCATTTCTTCTCCGGATAAAAGGTCCGGGTTGGTCTGTAAGCGCTACAAAGCTGGTTCCGAGAGGGAAGAGGAAGTATTCCTTCAGAATTCCGAAATGTGCAAGAACCAAACAGGGCAGAACGGTAGCCAGTGTAATCCTGATGGCAGAATATACATATTGGCTGGTCACAAATTTTTTTAGCTCTGCTGAGTAGTTCATGCTACAAAAATAATTATTGAAAAGCGAAAATACCTTATAAAAATAAGACTTTTATGAACTTATTTTTAAGTTAACCGTTAATATTTTCTGTCAGTGATGCCTTCAGCTTTGCAAGTGAATGATGAATAGGATTTTGCAGAAAGAATTCTAAGCTTTTATACCAAAGACTCATCTTGATATCCGGAGCTTTTCATCAATGACTGCGAAGCTGATTAACCGTTCACCTTTGACTTTACCCCATAAAAAAAGCTGGCCCGTTTTGAGCCAGCTTTTCTATAGGGTAAATATCTTAATAATCTACATTAGACGTCTCTTCACCAATGTTCCAGGTAAGTCCGAAACGAAGGGTATTATCTAAAGCAGTATTGATTTTTGACATATTGATCAGGTAAGAAAGATCAAGTCCGAAAGAACGGTATTTTAATCCTACACCGGCTGTTGCAAATTGTCTTGCTCCCTGGGTTTCACTTTCAGAAAAATAACCGGCTCTCACAGCAAAAGCATTGTCATATGAATATTCCAAAGCGCCACTGTACATGATGCTGTTCTTATTTTTGAACGATTTGCTGATCCCTGCAATAGGACCTACGTTTGGAATCTCATATCTCGGCTGTCTTGTATTAGGATCTATTCCTACAAATTCAGCCTGTGGAACAAGAATCTTTGAACCCTCGAAGCTGATTCCGATTTTATTCATATCATCAAGAAACATATCGTATCCTACCCCTATTCTTGCTGTCGCAGGAAGGTAGTTTCTGGTATCATCATTTCCTGAATAATCCAGCTTAGGACCTATGTTTTTAATGGTAAAACCTGCATTTACCTTACCTTCATAGCCTCCAAAACTTGAAAATCTAGGTGAGGTATAGTATCCTGATATATCTACCGCAAAAGAGTTGGCTGGCTTAAGAGTGGTATCTGTGTTGAAACCTCCGGCTAAATCTGAACGGATGAATCTACCGGTAACCGCTCCTGAGAATGAATCTGAAAGCTTCAGGGCGTAGGCTACGTCAATGGAGAATTCGTTAGGCTTGGAAGTTCCCATTGAGGCTACATCAGAACCTACTAATTGTGTAAGATCCACTTCCCCCATATTGAAATAATAAATACTGGCAGAAAGGGTAGATCTTTCATCCTGTCCTAAGAATTTATGGAAAGATGCGTAAAGTAAAAATACATCATTGGTAAGCTTACTCATATAAGGAGTATAACTAAGACCTACGGAAGAACTTGTTCTGCTAAAAGGATATTTCGCCGGATTCCAGAATTGCGAGAATGCATCAGATGAGGTGGCTACCCCCTGATCTCCCATCCCTCCAGACCTTGCATCTGGTGCAATCCTTAGAAATGGGGCTCCGGTTAATACGGGGTTTATCTTGCCCAAGTCCTGTGCATAGCCTAGAAAACCAGCGCTTAAACCAAATCCCAAAAGCAGTTTTGTAGTTAAATTCATATGTTGTCTTTTATATATTATCAGTTTTTTATAAATATTATTATGTATGCTTTATTTAAATTATTTCAAAAGTACCATTTTTTCTACAGCTGTGGCACTTCCTTTGCATTTTTCTTGGTTTTGACTTTTTGCAAATATCTTAAAAATATACGTACCTTTTGCAACACTTGCCCCAAAATCGTCTCTTCCGTCCCATTCTATTGCCTGACGTGGTGTTCTGAAGCCCTGTAGGAACGGTTCTGCAACCACCGGCTGCGATAATGTTCTCACTAATTTTCCTGTAATCGTATAAATCTGAACATTCACATCCAGAATATCATCACAGTTATGTTCAAAATGAATATAGGTTTTATTCGTGAAAGGATTCGGCCAGTTCAGCGGTCGGTTAATCACCAGATGCTGATCGGATTCATCCTTAACTTCAAAGTTTAACGTAGCAGTTGTCGAATTATTGTTTATATCCCAAACTTTAAATGTTAATTGATGTTGACCTATCGCAAGATTTCTGAAAGGGTAGGTTACGTTTCCTTTCTGATAGTCAGCCAGACTTGGGTTAAGACATCCGTTACCTTCACCGGAAGCAAAGAAATCATTAAGAACAACCGTGTTGATTATCTGGCCATCCAGATACACCGTAATATCGTGGCCCACTCCGGATCCTGTAGAGTTAATTCCCGTATCATCGGTAATACAGGCCAGAAGCATAGGGTTCTGGTTGGTGATTCCACCATCTGCAAAGTTGGTGTTATTCATATACAGCTTTACTTTTGGAGGCTCATTATCGTTGATTCCGTTCGGGTTGATATCTCCTACCTGAACAGTCTGGTTGTTGAATACATCAGAAACCTTATTGTCTGCATATCCTAAGATTCTTCCCTGTCCTACTGCATAATTAATGTCTTTAGGAACATAGAACTCTACCGTGAAAACACCGTTTACAGCCGTACCGGAAGCTTTTACAATAGCACTTCCTTCTTCTGTGTAATCCAGTACAGGCGATAATCCACCGTCATTATTTAAAGTCTTTTTATTAAGTCTTTTATCAAAAATATTGATGGAAACCCTTCCGTTGAATGTAGAATTAAGCGTTCCGTTAGGATTGTTGATATGGCCTTTTACTTTTACAAAATCCAGACCTCTGATCAGTCCCGGAACCGGCGTTTCAATATTGTCTATCACCAAAAGTCTCTGAGGTCTGCTCAGTTTCATGGCCGGATCACCCAGGAAATTAACTTTAAGGTGGTCAATTCCTGCTGTTTTTTGTTTTTTAGCGATTAAATGAGCGTATCCTAAAGATTCAAAATCATCACCGGTTAATTTAAAAATATTTCTGGTGTAATAATCGGTAAAGCTACGGCCGTATCCTACGTCGATGGCACGGCTGGAAGTAATCATTGCCGCTGCACCTCCCTGTTTCAGTTTAATGAATTGCTCTCCGGCTGAGAAAGTAGCCGGTTCATCCCATAATGTGAATTCACAGGTAATGGTAGATACAAACGGGAATCTGCTGTACACCGTAGAAAAATTATTGGAGTTCTGGATCTCAGTGCTGGTGAGTACTCTTTCCTGTGCCCATCCGTTGATTCCTCCATGTCCGAAATAGAACATATATAAGCTGTTTCCGATATCATTTGAAATAGCCTGCGTTACCTGCGGATATCTTTGTCCTCCCGCTGTACTCTGAGCCGGAAAAGCATCCAGATACAGTTTTCTTACATTATACTCTTTCAGGTCCACTTGCCCCGGCTGCTCAAATACATTCACGAGAGTTGTGTTCATTTCATTATGGAAAGGCGCTCCGCCGTCTTTATCATCATCCACCACGAAATCAAGCTTCATACGCCATTCTCCAAAAGGAGAGGACTGGCCCGGAAGGGAATTATAATAAGCCAGCGTTTTACTGATCATGTCTCCGGCTTCACTTACATTGGCTGCGGGGATTCTTCCTACAGGCAGGTCCGGCAGATTATTATCAATAGTGGATGCCGTTTGCGGCTGGGTCATTACAATATAATCATCCGTAATAAAAGAGGCTACAAAATCCGAAGAATATTCACTCTGGTAGCCGGTGACAATATTCGAGTTGTTGGAGATCCTGTTTTTGTAATCATAGGAGCCATCCCCTAAAATGAATACATATTTAAGGCTTCCTGCAGGAGTATTAAGCTTTGTGACAAAATCTCTCACGGCTGTAAGATCCCTGCTTCCGCTTCCGAATTCGTTATAAACTTTATTAACGTCTACGATTTCTACCTTATAATTGTTCTTGGTCTGATGGTAATTAGCCAGTCTCTGGGCCTGTCCCATCATTTCAGGAACAGTAAGGATCAGGTAATCTACATTCTGAAGAGCCGAAAGATTCTGATTGGCGACTCTTTCCACAAACTGGGGCGTGAAAGCCGCATCAGCACGGAAGGCTACGAACTCATTATTAAAATTAGGATCTGAAGCCAGATAACCGAAGTTAAAGCTTCCTGCACCTCCTTTGTTGACCCTTTTGTTGGCATTGGTAATATCTGTCACATCCCATACCTGCTCCAGAGCCGCTGCATTACTGATACCAAAACCATAATTGGTATTGGAGCCGCTTACCAGAGAAAAATCCCTGAAATTCATCTGAGAACCATTGAAGGTAAGATTTTCTTTATATTGTACCTCTACATAGTCCAGGTAAAATGTTCCGTTGGGATTGATCGAAATATTGGGTGAATAACTGATGGCTATCTGATTTCCGGTCAGCCCGGTCAGCATTCCTTCATATCTTACCGGATAAAAATCACGTATGGTATTCTGATCATTGTCAGGAACCAGCTGAGAAGAAGGATTGGTATTGTTGATTTTAAATTCAATCGTGTTTTTCTGGGCTTTGAAACCAATTACCTGCGTCTTGAAACGCACCATATCAGAAGCCTGAATAGGCGAATTTGTGGTTAAAGTAACAGTCTTATCCGTTGTAATCGGGCCGTCTTCTACCCAGACTCTTCCAACTTTTAAAAGATTCTTCTGATCCTCGTTGATCACCTGATAATTATCGTACCTCGTAATCAGAGGAGTTGTAGGAAGATTTCCGTCTATAGTCTGAACCCTTTTACCCGGGCCTTTATCAAAATTGATATAATAATAGGAGAAATCTTCGTAAATATTTTTTAGATTGTTGATCCTGTTGATTCTGGTTTCGGTTCTTTTGAAGCCGTTTCCATTGGACGTATCATAGAGGTTATATCCGTTGGGCCCCTGCGCATAGAAAAGAGCATAATCCCCGTCATTCCATACATTATCTTCTTCGCCTACCACCTGAATGGCATTTTCCTGAAGCGCACTGTATTTAGTATCCTGATTGAATTCCGGAAGCATAACGCCCCCATTTCCGTAGATCCTGAAATTTCTGGGATTTACAGAAGATGGATTGATTCCGTTGTCTCTTAAAAACTGTGCTGTAATTTTAAAAATCCCCGAACGGTCTACTTTAATTTTGTAAAAGCCACCACTGGAAAGAGGATTATCAGCTGTCCCGACTCTGTTGGCCGTTCCGGATCTGAAATTATTCGGAGCAGAGGTTTCTGTAACATTGAATGACGAAAGCCTTTGAACCCGGCCTTTTACATTTTTAAATAAAGAGACACTGATGTTGGCGTATCTTTCCCCTTCCAATGTATAATACGTAATATCCGCTACCTCATAATCAGGCAGGCTGTTTTTGTCAAGGTCAAATAAATCTTTCCCGGAAATGTTGTCCCAGGTAAGATCTGAAACTTTAAGCTGCTTTTCTCCTACTTTTTGTTTAGTTATAATAAAAATGTTATTTTGGCTAAATGAAAAACCTTCATTTTTAAAATTCGGAAGATTTAATTTTGTTTCGCCAAAGTCCTGAATTTTGGAACCATCCCATTCTATGGTTTTCCTTTGGGCCCAAAGCACTGATGCAAAAGAAAATAGAAATAAAAGCGTGATTTTTTGTTTCATGTTTATTATTGAAATTTCTGAATTACAAAATAAATGAAAATTTTAGAATTAAATTGTGATACAATAAAATTAATTTGTTAACGTTTTTCAAAAAAATCAAATGTTTACTTGATTTATTGAATAATTTATTTTTTCTTTGTACTTTGAAAATATTTATATCGACTATGAAAAAACTAAAGTTGTTTTCATTAATAGCATTAAGTTCTACACTTGCATTAACCAGCTGTGGCGGGTCAGGAACCAGCAAAGGAGGCGGTACCAAAAAATTTGTCAGCAAGACAGGTTGGAAACCAAACGAAAAACAGGGTTGGTTTTTTGCAGGAAAGCAACAAAAGCAGAAGGGTTGGCCGGGAATGGTATATGTAGAAGGTGGAACTTTTACAATGGGATTAGTGAAAGATGATGTTATGCACGATTGGAACAATACACCACGCAGAATGCAGGTAAGTTCGTTCTTTATCGGAGAAACTGAGATTACTAACTACGAATACCGCGAATACCTGACATGGTTGAAGTATGTATTCCCACCGAGTGACCCAAGCTTTAAGGAAATCTATAACGGTGCTTTGCCGGATACCTTATTATGGGACAACAAATTAGCTAGAAACGATTATAATGAAACGTACCTGCGTTCTCCGGAATTCGACTACTATCCTGTAGTAGGGGTTTCCTGGACTCAGGCTAACAGATACTGCGAATGGCTTTCAGACAGAGCCAATGAAAAAGCTTTGATGCAGGCTGGTATTATCGCAAAAGATTTGTATATCAACGAATCGAACAACCAGGGTGGAACTGCTTTCAATATGGATAAATTCAAATCGAATGATCCTGAAATGCAAGGCTACATCAATGAAAAAAGAATGCAGCAGAAATCCGGTATGAAAACTACCAACCAGAGACTTCTTGCCGCAAACAGAGCTCCAAACGCTTCTATGGTTCAGAAATTCAGACTTCCTACCGAAGTTGAATGGGAATTTGCAGCGCTTGGAATGGCTAAAAACAGAGAATATAACCAATACGTAGGAAAAAAACCTCAGATTGAAAGATTAAGAGGATCCAAAGGAAGAGACAGAGGAATGTTCCTTGAAAACTTCAAAATGGGTAGAGGGGATTATTCTGGTCTTCCTGGATGGAAAAACGACGGATCTGCACAAACTTCAGACGTTAGACAATATCCTTCCAATGATTTAGGAATTTACGGAATGTACGGTAACGTTTCCGAGTGGACTGCCGATGTATACAGACCTATCATTGACGAAGACTTCAGCGACTTCAACTATTACAGAGGAAATATGCCTCAGGCGATCGTAAGAAACGGAGACGGAACTTACAAAATGATCGACGAAGGAACCATTAAGTATGATACTTTAGCTGACGGAAGACTGGTATACAAAGGACTTCCTGGTCAGTTTGAAAGAGAAACCATCGCAGATTACAGAAACTTCAGAGACGGTGACAGACAGTCATCTCTTGACTACAGAAACGCTTCAGATTCTGCTTCTTCATATGACATGTACAACTCGCCTAAAGCAAGATTTGTTGTAGATGCCAGCGGAAAAGTGAAAATGCAGAAAGATACAAAAGACAGAACTTCTGCCGTATCTAATGAAGTAAGAGTAGTAAAAGGAGGATCATGGATGGATACTGCTTACTGGCTGGATCCGGGACAGAGAAGATATAAAAACCAGGGGAAAGCTTTTGGTTGGATCGGATTCCGTGTTGCACAAGATGCCAGATCAACGGATAAAAATAGAACTAGAAGATAATATTTATCAAAAAATACTTACAAAAAACCTTCCGGATTTTCGGAAGGTTTTTTTATTTTTGGGACATGAATACAGCACAGTTTTATCCTTTACTGCTACAGGCAGATCAAGTGACCATCGATAGCAGAAAAATAGGGAAGAATGATATCTTCTTCGCTTTTTCCGGTGAAAATTTCAACGCAGCCACCCTGGCAGAAAAAGCGATAGACGATGGTGCGCTGGCAGTAATTGTAGAACAGACAGCATTTGAAAACCAGGACCGGAATATTTTCTATGTTCCGTCTACCCTGGAATTCCTTCAGGAGCTCGCCGTTTACCACAGGAATCAGCTTCGGATTCCTGTTATAGGTTTAACGGGAAGTAATGGTAAAACAACCACCAAAGAGCTTATTCATGCCGTGCTTTCGGAGAAATACAATGTTCAGTATACCATAGGGAATCTGAATAACCATATCGGAGTGCCCCTCACCATTCTTTCCATAAAAAAAGAACATGAAATGGCTGTCATCGAAATGGGAGCCAATCATCAGAAAGAAATAGAACTTTTGTGTACGATCTCGCAACCCGATTTCGGATATATTACCAATTTCGGGAAAGCGCATTTAGAAGGTTTCGGAGGTTTTGAAGGGGTGATCAAAGGAAAGTCTGAACTGTATGACTACCTGAAAAATAACGGGCAAACCATTGTTGTCAACGAAAATGATCCGATTCAGAAAGAAAAAGCAGAAGGTTATACCCCTATAATTACTTTTGGAAGTAAAGACTCGGACTATCAGTTCGTTCTGGTTTCAGAAGACCATTTTGTAGGATTGGAATACAACGGTGAAAAAGCAGTATCAAAGCTTACGGGAGAATACAACTTTACGAATCTCTGTGCGGCGGCAAGCCTGGGACTGCATTTCGGGATCAGCTTTGAAAAGATCAGGCATGCTGTGGAAAGCTATACGCCAACCAATATGCGTTCGCAGGTCGTAAAGAAAGACAGCAGAACCTTGGTCTTGGATACCTATAATGCCAATCCGAGTTCTATGACCGCCTCTCTGAATAACTTTATCTCTTTTGAAGGCCGTAAGACAATCATTATCGGCGATATGCTTGAGCTGGGAGAAGAAAGTATACCGGAACACCGGAACATTCTGGAACTGGCTCAGAAATTAGGCTTTGATGAGGTCATTACGGTAGGAAAGAACTTTAAAGCTGTTCATTCATCAGCAGTATCTTTTGAAAACACGGCAGAACTTATCGATTACCTGAAGCAGCATCAGATATTGTCTGAAAATATTCTCTTAAAAGGATCCAGAGGAATTGCGTTGGAAAAATCTATAGAATTTATTTAGGCTGGGAATTCCGGAATTCATCAACGATCAACCGGATATTTTTGAAGGTGCTTGGAAAAACTTCGTTCTCAATCTGTGATGTATTTTTCCAGGCCACTTCTGTAATGCCTTCCTCAATCTGTGGTTTTGAAGTGTCTTCACCGTCGAAATACATTTCAAACCAATGTGTGCATTTCAGAATTTTCTCCCCGTTTCTTTCAATATAAATATGATAAGTGGTATTGATGAACCGGATCAGTTCAACATCCCTTAAGCCTGTTTCCTCCTCAATCTCTCTTACGGCAGACTCTTCACGGGATTCCCCTTTCTCCATTTTCCCCTTCGGAAGATCCCATTTCCCGAGCCTTTTAATGAAAAGTAGGTCCCCATCCGGATTATTGACCAGTCCTCCGGCGGCCTCTATGATTCTGAAAAGCCCCTGAAACTCTTTCCAGATCTCATCTATATTCTCACCGAATACATTAAGTTCGTTCACCGAGGTGTTCTCCAAAAGATCCAGTGCGATCTCTAAAGTTGTGAAACTTTCATACTTAAGCTCTTTTTCGAGATGCTCAGGATGCTTAGACACCAATAATTTTTTTTCGTTCACAAAAACTTTATACATTTGTAAGAATTAAGAATTTAAATACAAAAATAAAAAATGAATTTAGAAGGACGAAAAATTATTGTCAATAAATCATCTAAGGAGTTATCAGAATTATTGAAAACCCCTGAGAACTATAAAGATTTCATGCCGGACGGTCTTCAGAAATTTGAAACCAGAGACAACGGATTTAAATTTGGACTTCAGGGAATGCCTGAAATTGCTTTAAAAATTGATGAGGTAACCGACCAGAAAGCGGTTTTGAAATCAGCAAGCTCCAGTTTAGATTTCTCTCTAACGGCAACTTTGAATCCTGTAAACGAAAATCAGACTGAAGTTCAGATGCTTTTTGAAGGAAAATTCAATCCGTTCATCAAAATGATGGTAGAAAAACCGCTTCAGAATTTTATCAATACCTTAACAGATAAGATCGAAGCTTACAAATAAAAACTAAAAACCTTCAGTACTGGAGGTTTTTTTATGCCATTATTCCTGAGCTGTGATCAGAAGAGCTGCCGGTTGCTGAAGAAAGAACATTCACTTCGTTATTCATTCTTAAAACGCCCATAAAGCCAAAAATCAAAGCTTCTTTATGATCGATGATCTCTTTTTCCGGAATGATGATTTCTGCGGTGGTTTTTTCCTGAATTTTCTCCACCAGAAAAGTATTATAAGTGCCGCCGCCGGTGAAAAGGATGTTCTTTAAGTGATGTTCGTTGATTACTGTTGAAATCTGCTGGGCTACATGTTCTGTAAAAGAAGCCATCGCATCCGTAGTTTCGATGTTGTCAAGCAATGGGAAAACATTCTGAATACACCATTCGATGCCCAATGATTTCGGATGAGGAAGTTGATAGAACGCTAAAGAATTAAGCTGATCGATAAGGTCGGGGTTGATATTGCCTTTTCTGGCAAGATCTCCGTTTTCATCAAAGCTTTTGCCTAGCTTCTGAGCAAGTCTGTTCAGAACAATATTGACCGGTGCAATGTCAAAAGCAATTCTTTTTCCGTTTTTCTGTAAGGAAATGTTGGAGAATCCACCCAGATTAAGACAGGCATCATATTCCGGAAACAGCAGCTGGTCGCCGATAGGAACCAAAGGGGCGCCGTTTCCTCCCATCAGTACATCCTGACTTCTGAAGTCGTAAACCACCGGAAAATCTGTTTCCAGTTTAATGGCTCTGCCGTCACCAATCTGAAGGGTAAATTTTTTTTGAGGCTGATGAAATACCGTATGGCCGTGTGATCCTATCAGTCCGATGTCTTCAAGCTGATGCTTACGGATGAATTCCTTCACCTGTTGTCCCAGATAAAAACCATAGGCTGAATGAAGCTCCAGAAGCTCTTCTGAGGAAAGATTCACTGAATTTTTCAGTTTTTCTTCCCATTCAGCAGAGTAGGGGAACGTTTCTGCTTTCAGGATTTCAAAAGTCCAGCGGTCGCTCTTTTCAAAAGAAGCGTAACATAGGTCCAGACCATCCAGACTGGTTCCTGACATTAATCCAAGAGCCCGTATTTTCATTACTGTGGTGTTTTTTTATCCTGGGAAAGCCTTTGAGAACTGAAATTCCCTGAATTGTTGTAGAATGTATATTCAGAGAAGTCATCTTTGGCCGTCATTCCGTTAGCACCTACCAGCGTAGAGCCGTCTTCCATAGTCACATATACTGTATCCTTGGTATAGATCCGGTTTTTTCTCTGATCCCAGAAAATACTCTGCATGGCAAACCGTTGGCCTTCATTGGTGGTGATTTTTACATCGCCTTTTGCTTCATAAAACTTTTTGTATTCAAAAAAACGGGCATATTTTGCGGTAATTTTTCCAGGAACTTTAGGCTTCTTTTTATCGAAAAACTCAATATTGATTCCTCTTCTGGCAACAGAATAAGGGCTGTCGATAAGTTCATATTTTTCAATAATAGGAGCTTTGGCCTTTAAAGTAATAAAGCCGGAATCACGCTGAATGATATTCGCGTTGTTAATAATCTGTGAAGGAAAGTTCTTGGTGTCTTTTCCGTTCCGTTTCGTAAGATCTTCTTCACAGGAAGTCAATATAAAAAATATAGCACAACTAAAAAGGCATGCTATATTTTTATATGATATTTTGTATGAAAAATTCATGTTAGTTATACAGATTCTTTCTGAACCATTTATCAGCAAAATTGAAGCCGACTCTCAGGTTGATAAAGTTCTGGTTGATCAGATTATTCTTAGTGGTTCCTCTCTTTCCTACTTCAACGCCTAATTCAAGACCGCTCATTCTGGTAATGCTGCTGGTTTTGAACGGAAGCATTACTCCGGCAGAGATCCCGAATTTATTGATGCTGTGACCGTCTAATTTCAGATTTCCTCTTTCATAGAATGCCCCATACCGGTAAATCACTCTGGAGAAATAGTTTCTGAAGTTGTTATAGTTCGGAAGGTACCAACCTCCGGCAGAAACTCTGTAGCTGTCCTGGAAGTCAAGAGTTTTTCCGAAATAAGAGATGTCTTCCCCTTTTTTATAATCAATCTGACCGGACAGGAACCAGTGATTCTCGCTACCGTAACCTACCCCTAAAGAGGCCTGTACCGGAAGAAGATTCTTGGAGCTGGTACTTTTCTGCTCAATGATACTTTCATTCGCTTTCCCCGTTTGTGCCTGTATATTGGAATAGGTATAGGTACTGTTGGTATAGTCCGTAACCATATTGCTGGTATTCCCGAAAGTAGCGGTTGCCCCGATCGTAAGCTTCTTATCAGTACGGGGATTCACACTCTGGTAGCTACCACCCAGGGTAAAGTTGAAGTTTTTAATGTTGTTTTTAGTCTCGTAACCATTGATCAGGTCAGACGGAACACCGTTATAAGAAGAGGTAAATTCATTAAGGTCATACAGATTTCCGAAATAAAGATTCGCTCTTAAACCTACCGCAAACTGTTGGTTGATTTTATAGGAAACAGCTGCCTGAGCCGTATTCAATGTTCCGCTTCCTTTAAAGCGGTTTCCATATACTGCCTTTGTTCCGTCCTCTAAAGTTACATTCTCGGTATTTACAATATCATAACTTTTAGAACTGTATGGCTGGTAAGAAAGTCCCATTTTTACCTTTGAAGACAAAGGAAAAGCCAGTGCAATATTAGAAAGATACGTAGAATGTTTGGTCGCCTTCGTATCGTTATAATTAGTTTTGAAGTAATTGTTTTCGTTGGTTGCTTCCAGTCTGATGCTTGTAAGCTCGAAGTTGGAGTTGTTTGCAGGGTTTGCAAAGTTGAAGCTGCTTGTGAAATCACTGATGTAAGCAGTAGATATACCACCCATAGAGGCAGTTTCAATCGTATTATCATATTTTACATCTCCGATCCCGTAAGTGGCATAAGGGGAGTTACTTATGCTCTGTGCATTCAGGAAGTATCCAGCTGATATGAATGATACTACAAAGATTTTTTTCATTCTTTATTTTTAAAACAATGCGCAAATATCTTAAATATTAATGAATTGTAAAAATTATATGTGGTTAAAGTTTGTTAAGGAGGGTAGGGAAGCGGAAAAGTTGATGGATATTGAATAATTCATGGTGAATAGTGAATCGGCAATAGGCGTTGCCGTGAATGTATTATGATGACTGACTTGAAATTATTCATATTTTGTAGTGTAAATAAAGAATTTTTGAATAGTGAGTCTTCTTCCCGGCTGATGAGGTCTGCGGACTAAAAGTCATTCTGAAATTCAGGATTCATCTGCACACCAACCCCATCATTCATATTTAATATGATATTCTGCTTCAGATTTTTTATCTTTGGAACATGAATTGGGAGAACATTGCCGGACAGCAGAACCTGAAACAACTTCTTAAAGATAGCATTGCCGAAAACAGAGTAAGCCATGCCCAGCTTTTTACAGGAAAAGAGGGCTATGGGACCTTTCCTATGGTATTAGCCTATGCCAGAGAAATTTTAAGCAGAGAGAACGAACATGCCGCCTCCAAAGTGGAGCATCTGAACCATCTTGACCTGCATTTCAGCTTTCCGGTTTTTACGGATAACAAAAACTCTTTGAGCAAAAATAAATTTGAAGAATTCCGGGAAATGATCATGGCTTCTCCCTATGCCAGCTACGACGACTGGACTGCCTTTCTGGAATCTGAAAATAAACAGCTCTTTATTTCTGCCGACGAAATAGATGATCAGAACCAGAAATTTGCTTTGAAAAGTTTTGAAGGCGGAACCAAGATCCTGATTGTCTGGAGAGCCGATAAAATGAATGTGGCCGCTTCCAACAAATTTTTAAAATTCCTTGAAGAGCCTCCTGCGAAGACGATTATTCTTCTGACTGCAGAAAATACCAATGATATTCTTCCTACTATTCTTTCAAGAACCCAGATTGTAGAGGTTCCAAGAATCAGTGATGAAGATCTTGAGGCCTTCCTTAAAAATAATTTTTCCATTTCTGAAGAAAAAGTACGTGAAATTGTACACGAAGCTCAGGGAAATTTAAATGACGCCATAAAACTCATGAACTCCGGACATAAATCCGACGAGTTTGAAAAGCTGTTCGTACAATGGGTGCGTGATGCATTTATGGTGAAAAAGAAACCTCAGTTCCTGAAGAGTATTATCTTTTGGGCCAGGGAAATTGCCGGATGGAACAGGGAAAAACAGAAAAATTTCCTCAACTACTGTTCTGAGATTTTCCGGTTGGCACTGCTTCAGAACTATCAGTCGGAAAGTCTGGTGTATAAAAAGATTAATGCTGACGGGTTTAATTGGGCAGGATTTTCAAAATTCATCAGTGGAGCCAATATCGAAAGCATTCTGGAGGAGATTAATACCGCAGATCTTCATCTCACCAGAAACGGAAACCCTAAGATCGTCTGGACAGATCTTGGGATAAAACTTTCGAGATACATTCATAAAAATTCCTAAAAACCGTTTTCAGAAACTTTGCTGATCTTTGGAAATTCTTTTTCCGAATGCCTCTTACGTTTGCTTGAAGAATAACTACGCTTATCTGTAAAATACCTGCACTTGCTGTTTGGTGTTTTCTTGGTTTTGAATGACCTGGTATATTTAAAGAAGAACTTCAGGAATTTTTATCACGAAAGACCTGAAGGATTGTTTTTGCTTAAATCACTAAACAAATTATAATATGAAAACAATTAAAACTTCTTTAAGCCTGCTTATCTTGTTAGGAACAGGAATGAGCGTGGCTGCTCAAAATGTATGGGGAACAACAGATGTTCCTACAACCACCTCAGGAAATGTAGGGATTGCCACTACGACACCGGCGGCAAAACTGGATATCAATTCAAGTTCTGTTTCCGCTTTAAAGATCAATCATACCCAGATTTTGGGCGGAACCAACCCCACCAATATTATGGAAGTGTACAAGAAAATCAATGTCCTTTCGGGTTCACCTGCACTAATCAGCTGGTTAGGGACCAATGGAATTTTCGGACTTAGCTCCTTATCCAATACAGCTAATGAAAACAGGATGGTATACAGTGACGGGGCAGGAAATATTAAATCACCCAATATTAAACTTTACTCCAATCCGTACTCCAATAACGGAATAATAAATTCTCTTGGCGGGATTTCAAAATTTGATTTTATTAATATTTACACCGGAAGTCAGGCCGTTAACCTGATGTGCAGAACAGATAATGAGCTGGAACTGGTAGGAAATTTAGATGTAATGTTTAATGTAAAAGCCATATCCTTCCTTTCCTCTTCCGATAAAAGATTAAAAGACAATATAAAACCTCTGAGCGGTTCTTCCCCGAATTTATTGAACATCAGTTCCTATTCCTATACATTTAAAGAGAAAAAGGAGGCCGAAAAAAGAAATGATACCCAAAAACTCCATTTTGGTTTTATGGCCCAGGAGGTAGAGAAAGAATTTCCCAATCTGGTCAGCATAGACGAAAAAGGAAATTACGCGCTTAACTATATAGAATTTATTCCCCTGTTGCTCAATGAACTCAAAGATCAGAAAAAGGAAATTAATGATCTGAAGACTAAAATGGAAGCAATGGAAGCCAAAATTGATGCGCTGGCAGGAAACAGAACTGCTCAGGCCAATACAGTAAGCACTTCCTCATTTTCATTGGAACAGAATGTCCCGAATCCTTTCAACAAGGAAACCATAATCCGATTTAATGCAGAAGGGGAGCATATTATGATTGGAGTATATGATTCCAGCGGCAGACAGCTTCAATCGATTCCCGTAAAAAAGGGTGAAAAACAGATCACAGTTTCTGCGAATACCCTGACTCCGGGGGTGTATATTTATAATCTGGTAGCCAATGGAAAGCTGGTGGATTCAAAGAAAATGATGGTAACCCATTAAATGGTGGATATAATAAGATTAAAGGATCTGCTTCAGTGGTGAAGCGGATCCTTTATGATAAACAACGATCTGTTATTCCCGTTTTTTTCGTGATCTGAAATGAATCGGATACTTCCAGGTTTTTAGAATAACAGATTCTTAATTTGCTTTATCCTCTTGTTTTTTGCCTGCCTAGGAAAATTTTCTGTTTACGAATTTTTTAATGAGGACTGGAATTCCTGAAGCTCTTTTTCCATAAAATCAGGATCATTGGTTTGTTTCCGTACCGATTTAATAGTCCCGATCGTACTTTCGACAGCCGTTTTGAACCACGGAAACTCCTGACTTAAAGAGGTAAGCTTTGCCAGTGCTCTTAAAGAATTACCGGTCTGTGAGAGCTGTACGGCGTGTTCATATCTGAAAACCGGGCAGTAGTAGTATTCTTCAGCAACATGATCCCATGCATCATTATCTGCTTCCGAATTCATCAGGTACAGCATGGCGAAAATGGAAGAATCGGTATAGCCTTCAGAGAATCTGAAACAATCGAAGACAGACTCCGTATCATTTCTCCGGGTCTTTTTGTCAAGTACCTCTTGAAACAGCTGATGTGAAAACTCTTTTTCAGACTGATTTCCCAATATATGGATGACCGTTGCATATTCCACTTTTACCCGGTCATCTTCAGGATGGTTATGATAAGCGGTTTCAATATAATTTCTTGAAGATTGATTATCCAGCAATGCCCGGTGAAGTTTTGAAAGAGAAACAAGCTCTTCCTTCGTAAAGTCCCTTTTATCCGCCATTTTTTCCTCAAAATAAAGAAGTGCTTTTTTAGGATAGCGGTCTTTTACATACCGTTCTATCACCTGCCAGTGATCAAGCTTTTCCAGTTGGGACTGATCCCAGAAACGGTACAATAATGAGATACGGTCCCATTTGGACTGAATATCAGCCCATTCTCTGAAAAGATCTTCATAAGTCTGATGGGCAGCCTGAATACTACCTTTCTCATCCTGCATCTGAAGGTTAACATCCAGACCCGGATCACTATGATATCTTTTGAAGGCTTCAGCCATCTCCAGGTCGAAACGGTTTCCTGCTTCATTGAATACAACGGCTGGTTCTTCAGGTAAGGGAGCAGTGATTTCTTCAGGTTCAACCATCATATTCTCAACTGATACAGGAGGTATTTCTTCTGGTTTTACATCAGTCTCTTCGGGGAACGGAACAACCGTTATTTCTTCCGGAAAATCATTCTTAACCGCTACTGTATCTGTCTGATTTTTTTTCTTTCTCTTAAAAAGGAAATCAAATAAGCCCATAGAAAATTTGTTTTCTGTAAATATAAATTAAATCTACATTAAATCTGTACTAAAAAAATCAATCAATCGTTTGATTTTTTGAAAATGTTCCGTACATTTGCGCCTTGAAAAAAATGAAGTGATATGATTTCAAAAGAAGAAAATATATTATTCGCCGCAGAGAAGCTTTTTGCAGAAAAAGGTTTCGACGGAACTTCAACCCGGGAGATCTCAAAGGCAGCCAATGTAAACATCTCCATGATCTCTTACTATTTCGGATCAAAAGAAAAATTATACGAGAGCCTTGTTGAATACAGAATGAATGAAGGCCAGTTTTTCTCCAAAGACCTTTTGGAAAGAACAGACATCAATGAGTGGCAGAAAATCGAAAGAATTGTAGACCAGTTTTCAGGAAGAGTCAGACATCATAAATGTTTTTACAGGATTATGCAGCGTGAGCAGCTTCATACTCAGAATCCACAGATTATTGAATTTCTGAAACAAACGAAAATGGGCTTCATTTCCATGTATTCCCAGGTCCTGGAAAGCGGTCTGAAGAAGGGGATATTTACTAAAAACCCTCCTATTTATCTGCTTCATTCCACCATCAGCGGAACCTTATTCTACGCATCCAACGCCAAAGAAATGTATAAGGAATTCCTGAATGATACAGAGGATGAAGACGTTTTTGACGAAAAGTACTACACAGAACTTAATAAACATATAAAATATTTACTAAAAGACCTTTTAGGTTATGAAGAGAATAAATAACTCGGTGATGGCTTTGTCTCTGTTTATGGGACTTACGGCCATCCATGCTCAGGAGAAAAAACAGCTCAGTCTTGATGAAGCCGTGCAGCTGGGAATCCAGAACAGCAAAAGCCTTAAGATAGATGCCGCTAAGATTGAAGAAGCAACGGCCAATCTTTTGGAAGCGAAGAACAGACAGCTTCCGGAACTGAAGATTTCGGGCAGCTATATGTATCTTCCCAGCAAACCCACCGTTGATCTGAAAATTCCAATGGGATCAGGAGGAGCCGGCGGACCGGAAGTACATCAGGTAGCGTATGGATCAGCCAACCTGAGCGTGCCTATTTACAGCGGAGGAAGAATCAAGTATGGTATCCAGTCGGCAAAATATCTGGTAGAAGCTTCAAAATTAAGCACAGAGAACGATAAGATTGCTATTGCTTATAATGTGGCCCAGGCATATAATAATTTGTTTAAAGCCAACCAGTCCATTAAAGTTTTAGAAGAAAACCTTACTGCTTCCCAAAAGAGAGACGAAACTTTCCTTAAAATGGAAAATAACGGAATCATTGCAAGAAACGACCGTTTGAAAGCAAATCTTCAGACTTCCAATATCGAACTTCAGCTTCTGGAGGCCAAAAACAATTACAATATTGCCAATATCAATATGGACCTGTTACTGGGACTTCCTGAAACTACGGAAATAGAAGTGGATCAGAATTATATTGAAGAAGGGGATGATATCAAGCCGGTAAATTTCTACGTGAATGAAGCAAGAGAAAACCGTAAAGACCTTCAGGCTCTCGCACAGCAGAGAAGAGCGGCGGAACTGGGAACGAAAGCTGCAAAAGCAGAAAACCTACCTTCCATAGCATTTACCGGAGGGTATGTGGCCGCGGATATTCCTAAACTATTTACCGTATACAATGCTGTAAATATAGGAGTGGGGGTTTCTTATAATCTGTCCAATATCTGGAAAGAAAACTCATCCCTGAAGCAGTCTAAAGCCAGAGAAATGCAGCTGGCCGCTACCGATGAATTACTGAATGATAACATTAAGCTGGACGTCAACAGAGAATATCAGAACACCGACTACTCTAAAAAGAGAATTGCTGTTTTCGAAAAATCTGCCGAGCAGGCTAATGAAAACTACAGGATTACCAAAAATAAATATGACAATGGCCTCGCCACAATGACTGAGCTGCTGGATGCAGATGCGGCACAGATTGCAGCCAATGTAGGGGTAATCAATGCAAAGGCAGATGCAGCACTGGCCTACAGAAAACTATTACAGACAACAGGAACTTTAACAATTAAATAATCAGATCGAAACCAAAATGGAAAATAATAATACACAGGCAGCTGAACCGAAAAAGAAAAAAAGTTTAGTCTTTCCTATCATTTTAGCCGCTGTAGTTATTGGCGGTGGTATCTACGGGTACAGAGCTTATACGTACGGGCAGTATCATGAAGAGACCGATGATGCTCAGATTACTTCAAATATGGCTCCGGTAATTTCCAAGATTTCCGGTTATGTAGCTGAGGTGAAAGTAAAGGACAATCAGTTCGTGAAAAAAGGAGATACTCTGGTGATTCTGGATAACAGAGATCAGAAAATGGCTTTAGAGCAGTCTCAGGCAGCCCTGTCTACTGCAAAAAGCAATATATCCACTGCCGAAGCAACCACTACGGCAACCTCTAAAAATATCAACAGTTCACAGGCCGCTGTAGCCACAGCTAATGCGCAGATTGAAGCCGCAAAGGTAAACGTATGGAAAACTTCCCAGGATCTGAAAAGATATGCCAACCTTGTGAAAGACCATTCCATTACAGAGCAGCAGTATGAGCAGGCTTTGGCAGCAAAACAGTCTGCGGATAAGCAGCTTCAGGTATTGGTGGATCAGAGAAACCAGATTGCCCAGCAGACCACAATTGCTTCTTCCCAGACGGCTGCAAGCTCTCAGCAGATCAGCGTGGCGAGTTCTGTCGCCAAGCAGAGAGAAGTAGATGTTGAAAATGCGAAACTGAACTTATCATACACGGTAATTCTGGCTCCGGAAGACGGATATGTGGGGAAAGTGCCTACTCAGGCAGGGCAGTTCCTTCAGGCAGGAGCCCAGCTTTTTGCTTTGGTGAAGAATGATCAGAAATGGGTAGTAGCCAACTTTAAAGAAACACAGGTTGATAAAATGGTGGAAGGACAGAAGGTGAAAATTGAAATTGATGCTTTCCCTGACAAAGAATTTGAAGGGGTCGTAAGCTCATTTTCACCGGCAACGGGAGCTACATTCTCCATTCTTCCTCCGGATAACGCGAGCGGTAACTTCGTAAAAGTAGTGCAGCGTCTTCCTGTAAAAATTGATTTTGTAAATCTGGATCCATCCATTGCAAAACGATTAAGAACAGGAATGAATGTGAAGGCAGAGGTTTCCCTTAAATAATATTTTAAAAAAATGGTAAAAAAGTCAATGAGCTTTACGTTCAATAGTGAATTTACATTGCAGTCAATTACATAAACTGTTTTAAAATTTACCATTCATCTGCGAAGCAAAATTCAGCATTGACTTTTTCCTTTGAAAAAAACTTATGCAAGAATCATTAGTAGAATATGGAGCACGGAGGGTAATCATTACGATTACGGCAATCCTGTGTGCTCTGCTTGAAATTGTGGACTCCACGATTGTGAATGTTGCCCTGAATGAGATGAAAGGGAACCTTGGAGCCACACTTTCTGAAGTAGGCTGGGTGATTACCGCCTATGCAATCGGGAACGTGATTATCGTACCGATGACGAGCTGGCTTTCACAGCAGTTCGGGCGAAGAAACTACTTTGCAGCCTCCATTATTATATTTACGGTATTTTCGTTTTTATGCGGAAATGCCACCAATATATGGGAACTCGTATTTTTCAGGCTAATGCAGGGAATCGGGGGAGGAGCGCTTCTGGTAACCTCACAAACGATCATTACGGAATCTTATCCTATTGAGAAAAGAAGTATGGCACAGGCCATTTACGGGCTGGGAGTAATCATCGGTCCCACATTGGGGCCACCGTTGGGAGGATATATCGTAGACAATTACAGCTGGCCGTATATCTTTTACATCAATATTCCGATCGGGATTGCTGCAACGCTGATGACGCTTCAGTTTGTAAGAAGTCCGAAATATGCTGAGAAACGTAAGGTTTCGGATGTAGACTGGCTCGGAATTGCTTTATTGGCCGTAACGGTAGGTTCATTACAGTTTATCCTGGAAAGAGGGCATGAAGAAGACTGGTTTGAAAGCGGGATGATCGTAACCTTTACCGCAACAGCAGTATTAGGGTTTATCCTTTTCCTCTGGCGGGAACTTACTTTCAAGTATCCGATTGTTGAACTCAGGGTACTGAAAAACGGGAATCTGAGGATCGGTACGATAATGTCATTTGTTTTAGGGTTTGGACTCTATGGTTCTACGTTTATCGTTCCGTTGTATACCCAGAGTATTTTGGGATGGACGGCACTTCAGTCGGGAGCGCTGATGATTCCGGCAGCTCTTACAACTGCTTTCATGATGCCGATTATCGGAAGGCTTTTAACCAAAGGAGCAAAACAGCAGATCCTGGTATCGCTGGGGCTGTTTATCTTCTTTATCTACAGCTTCTGGGGCTATAAGATCCTGACACCGGATACCAGCAAAGATGCATTCTTCTGGATGCTGATCGTAAGAGGAGCCGGTCTGGGACTTTTATTTATCCCGATCACTTCACTGTCACTCAGTACGCTGAAAGGGCAGGAGATCGGTCAGGGAGCAGCTTTTACCGGAATGATGCGGCAGCTGGGAGGTTCTTTCGGAATTGCAGCCATTACGACTTTTATTGCCAATGCAGGCCAGAAATACAGGAACAATCTGATTTCCCATCTGGATGAGAACAGCTTTGAAGTTCAGCAAAGGCTGGCTGCATTAAAGGCCAATTTCATTGCAAAAGGAATGACACCTGATGCCGCAATGAATGCCGCTTATAAGATGATGGATCTTTCGGTAACGAAACAGGCTACCGTGCTTTCCTATATGGATGTCTTCCTGTATCTGGGCGTGATATTCCTGATCTGTATTCCGTTTATTCTTTTCATTAAAGAAAGAAAAAGCAAAGAGAAGATCGATCTAAGCGAAGCGATGCACTAATTGAAATATACAAAACCTCCGGAACTGCCGGAGGTTTTTTGTTGTTATACAGACGTGCTGGTTATCGCTTAACTTCCGAAGTCCATTCCGTACCGCTGATGTCGATCAGTTTTATCTGATGAATTTCCTCCCTGTTCAATCCTTCGGTAGGAATGATGAGATCTGCTTTTGCACCGAGAGGAATGATCATGCTGTGTTTTCCCGGTTTTACTTTGGCTGTATAATGATTTTTAATGTTTTCTTTCGGGAATCCGGAAAGATCATGATGTTCCAGTGCTTTCAGGACTTCTCCGTTTTTGTTCAGAATCTGGATGCCAATAAGAAAAGACCCGTAAACATCGGCTCCTTCTGTTCTGTACACCTGAAACTGAAGATCTGAATGATGAAGAGAAACATTGGAAATTTCAACCTTTGGCTTTACGGACTTGTTATGAAGTTTTCCCCAGACTCCGCCATGGAAATACTGGTTGGTGTATAAGGTCAGGCCAAAAATAAGTAAAGAACCTGTCAGAACAAGTATTTTGGGCTTTGCTGTCTGAAGCGGACCGGAACCCAGCCATAAGAACCATTTTTTCCGGGTAAACGGAAAGTTTTTCCTGATGAAATAATGATCCAGAGAGTATGAACTGCTTCCGGAAAGAAATAAAACGAATCCTCCTGCAATTCCCAGAACCCCGATCTGCCATTCATCAAGACAGGTAGTCCCGATCCATCCGGAACCGAGGAGAATTCCCAGGGCAAGACCGAAAATTCCGATGCTCATTAATCTTGTAAAAAGACCCAGAATAATGAAAAGTCCAACAATGGCTTCAACGATGGTAAAGATCATCATCGATCTCTGTAAGGCGTCCGGATGGGTAACCAGATATTCTATCAGCGGTTTGATTCCTAAAGCATTGGGCAGGAAATGATTGAATTTCTCACCGATATATCCGTTTTCATCAGGATTTAATTTGTTTTCCAGAATAAGTCTTCTCCAGAATGCCGAGAAGTAGGTCCATCCGATCACAAGACGGAGGGATAAGGTATAAAGACCCGCCAGGTCGGAAGACCGGCTGTCAGCAGTATGTTTCATGAATTGTTGATGTTAAAAGGTTGATATTAAAATAGGCTGGATCGTCTTTTAAACCAGATTTAATCTCAAACTTTTAAACAGAATATATTTGGGAGGGCTGTTTCCCGAAGCACTTCCGGAGTATCTACTGAAGCGTTCAGCGTCGGAAGCAAAGAATAAGGTCCTGCGGAACTCCAGGGAAGGTTTTGTATTTTTTCGTTTGCTTTGGGATTGGGAAAATGATTTTTGGAATGATTGGTTTTCCGAGGTTCCGTCACAGGAAAATACGGTACCTGCTGTAATTTTTACTTTATTTAAGCCACTGATATACTGAATATCGAAAATACTCAGCACATCCCGCTTTACAGAGCAGGGAGACAATGAAAATACGAGAATAAGCATCACAAGGAATGCTTTATAAGTTCTCATATGGGTTCTGGCGGCCGGCATTTTACAAAACTACACTTTATTTTAAATGCTGGCTTATAAAATTCAGAAATTCATGCTGCTGATCAACAAATAAATAGTGGGAACAGTTATCTATGATTTTAAAATGGTCTTTTCCTACTATATTTTTCATCGTATTGAGCTGCTTTTCAGAAAATATACCATCGTTTTTACCATAAATTGCATATACCGGAATTCCTCTTTTTTTTATTGCTTTTAAAACTGAAGTGTTATCAAGGTTATTCAGCGGTTCATTTTTGTAAAACTTAACGGGGGATTCCTGATTCCTGAAATTTGAGGCATAGAATTCACCGGCTTCATAGGTTTTTCTGAGACTCTGACTTTCTGTAGTGGGAGAGGGCATATTAAAAAAATTCATTTCACCTGCCAGATCATAACATCTTTTCCGGTAATCTGCTGAGTTTTTATCCAGACTTTCAATCTGTGAAATCTTTTTCATCTGTGGAACATCATTTTTAAAAAACATTTTACCCTGTTGCAGGATATGATCATACGTTTCCTGTTGAGTGAATAATGCCCCTGCAAGGAGTAAAGTGCTGACTTTTTCCGGATATTGCTCCGTAAACAGAGTTCCGATAATTCCTCCAAAACTGTGAGCCAGCACAATCGCCTTTTTCAGATGATAAATTTGATAGATCCTGTTGAGATCATTAAAGCTTTCCTGAAAGGTCATGGTAGCACTACTGTCTTTGGAGCGTCCTTCTCCGCGCCTGTCATAAACAATTACGTAAAACCCTTTATCCGCGAGCTTTTGTGCTGTAGTTCCTTCAAATAAGGTGGCGTTTCCACTCGGACCGCCATGAATAAAAATAACGGCTGGATTTTTTTGATTTCCATAAGCTTTTGAGTACATATCCTGCGCATTGAAGGAGAAACAAATCAGTGTAAAAATAACGGTCAATAAGGATTTCATGGTATTATTTTGCTTGCTGGCATAAATTTAGGACCTTTTCGGGAATTCCCCAATGAAATGGGTACGGATTAAAGGTGAAGACTAAAAATAAACTGAGTTTTTTACGCTGCTGACAGATAGTTGTCAGCAGTGTATCTTATCTTTACAGACTTAAACTTATTTAACCGAAAATATATTTCAATGAGTTATTGCCTCGCCATCGAAGGAATGCAGCCGGAAAGCAGAAAGGAGCTGCACAAAAACTACCATGATCATCATTACGGATTTCCGATTCATGATGACAATGAATTATTCGGAAGGCTGATCCTGGAAATCAATCAGGCGGGATTAAGCTGGGAAACGGTTTTAAAAAAAGAAGAAAACTTCAGAAAAGCTTACCATTATTTTGATATTCAGAAAATAGCCGCTTATACTGAAAAAGATCGTGAAAGGCTGCTTAACGACCCCGGAATTATCAGAAACCGGCTTAAGATAAATGCAGCCATTGAAAACGCAAAAACTATTCTGGAATTACAAAATGAATTCGGGTCGTTTGAAAAATGGCTGGAACATCATCATCCCAAAACCCTGCAGGAATGGATGAAACTGTTTAAAAAGACCTTTAAGTTTACAGGAGGCGAGATCGTCAATGAATTCCTGATGAGTACAGGATATCTGAAAGGAGCCCATCATGAAAGCTGCCCTGTACATGCAAAGGTTCTGGAGCATCAGCCTTTATGGGAAGCTGCAGAAAGAAGCTTTAAGTAGTGGCGGAATTTTTTCAGTTTCTTGGGGCGGCGGCGGAGCCGCCGCCCCAAGAAACTGAAAAAAAAACCATTCTAAACGTTCCCCCAACAGTTCATTTAAAGTAATGAAGCTGTTCTTTCTGTTTATTTTTTTTGAAATACCTTAAAATCATTTCTTAAAAGGTGCAGAAGTTCTTTAAAGGATAAAAGTTCATCAACTGTAGGATATATTTTTACATAAGATTCTGGATTATGATAACTGAACGTATTCTCTTTCTGATGGCATCTGATTTCCACGAGATAAGAAACACCATCCAGTATTGTTGATTTACTTACTGAAGAAAAAAATTCTCCGTCTTCCATGATGACTTCCTTATTTTTCTTTTCCAGTTTGTATTGGAACTTTTCCCAGGCGGGAAGATGCAAAACATCCGTATTAAGAATCTGTATCCAGATCAGTTCAGGATTTCTATATGAATTCAGTTTGGAATTTCTTATATGAATCTGTTCCGGTTGATCTTTAGAAACAATGGTTTCAAACCATTCTGCTTTCCAGTTTTTTGTACTGTCCTGATAAAACCTGAACATTTCAAGCCCTGTAGAGATTGCGGTTTTTTTGTAAACTCTGAGCTCGTAATTATGGAACGGTAAGCTTTCGGTCTTTAAAATCCTGTCATAGTCATTGGAACTCTGGGAAAATAATCCCTGAATGCTGAATGCTATAAAGAAAAGCAGCAAAATTGATCTCATAAGATTAGAGGTAAAAATTATATAAAGTCGATAATGTTTCAAAACTCATCGATTGGCAGTACATTATTCATTTTGAGAAATCTTCCTATGCGCTTTTCCCCATTTCTCAAGCTCAAGAATGATATTTTTTAGCTGATAGCCTATTTCGGTCAGCTCATATTCTACCCGGGGAGGAACTTCAGCATATACCGTTCTTGTTATGATGCCGTCTTCTTCCAGTCTGCGGAGTTGCAGGGTCAGCATACGTTCTGTAATATTGGGAAGACACTTTTTCAGTTCCCCGAATCTGAGTTTACCATTGATGAGGTAGCAGCAGATGGCCAGGGACCATTGTCCGCCGATCAGATTGGAGGCATATACTTCCGGACATTCATCAGCCAGTGCTTTTTTATTGGCAAAATTGGTGGAGGTTTCCTTTATTTTAGTCATTACTTACATTTTTTATAGTACCATACAATGGGTAGCTAATGTACAAAATGTAAGTGAGAGGCCGTATTTTTGTCACAGAAATTAAAGCAGAATGAAAACACTCATTATTACCGTTCATCCGGATATTGAAAAATCAGTCATCAACAAAAGATGGATGGAGGAATTAAAGAAATACCCTGAAAAATATACTGTTCACTCATTATATGAAGCATATCCCGATGAAAAGATTGATGTGGCAAGAGAGCAGCAACTGCTGGAGGCTTATGATAAGATTGTTTTTCAGTTTCCTTTTTACTGGTTCAGCAGTCCGCCGCTTCTGAAAAAATGGCTGGATGAGGTGCTTTTGTACGGCTGGGCTTACGGAAGCAAAAGCGGTTACAGGCTTGGTGGGAAGACTATCTCACTGGCGGTTACGGCAGGAATAGATGAAGAAGGATACAGAACAGGCGGAAAATATAAATACACAATGAATGAATTGTTTCGTCCGTACGAACTTACCTTCGATTATATCAAGGCGGATTATCAGGAGCCTTTTGTATACTATGGCATAGAAAATAATCCTTCTGGCGAATGGATTGAAAGGAGTGTTCCGATGTATCTCGAATTTTTAGATGCCCTGTAAGTTGATTTAAAGTCAGTATGGATTTACAGATATCAATCTGCCATATCCTGAGATTTGTGTATTGCCAATTATTTTTTGATAACTTTTGTCGTGATTAATGTTTTATCCTTTGAATATACTTTCACCAGATAAGTCCCTGAATTCAGAAATCCGAGCTCCAGCTCAATGGACTGTTTTCCTGAAAAGTTTTCAGCATATATTTTTCTTCCGGAGAGATCAAATACTTCTGCGGTCAGCTGATCATAAGCTTTTTCCAGTTTCACGGAAATAGAATTGGAGAAAGGGTTGGGAAATATCTGATACGGATCTTCTTTGGATCCTGCCTCATGAACAGCTAGAGTAGGATCTTTGAAAACGTAGACCGCTCCTGCGGTGGACACATAATTATTTCCTGTTTCGTCATAAGCCTGATGAGGAGCTCCTGTCGCAATCCTGCCATTACTGATACTTACGCCATAGCCAAAACCGTCAAAAGAAGCAGGGTCTGATTGGTAGATCTTTTGGGTAAGTATCCATTCATCGTTGCCTTTAGGCCCGTAAATAAAAACACTGCCGCTGTTCTTCGTTCCGTTCATCGAAGCGGGAGCCCCAATGATCAGGGTATTGTTTTCAAGAGAAACAGAAGTTCCGAAAAAACTACTGTTGTCCCCATTAATCGTCTGTTTGTACTCATAATCACCGGAAGCCGGATTGTATTTATATACTGATACAAACATTCCCATATAGGCCGTAATCAGGAGATACTCGTCTTTTGCGAAAATGTTGTACCCAAATTCGTTTGCTCCTGCTACAGGGGAATTGATGGTTTGTGTAATTTCCCAGGCTCCGGCTGTATTTTTACTGTAGATATTGACCTGTCCGGCCTGTGGGGTACCATTAACTGTTGTAGTCCGTTTTCCTGCAAAGATTTTATTCCCATACACAAAAACTGAAGGATTATGAGTATTCTCACCGTTTGGGAAAGTCAAAGTCTGGGTAAGGGCAAACTGTTGCGTATTGCTGTTGAACTCAAAAACAGAAATATCTGAAAAAGTTGCTCCTACCGCCAGAATTTTTGAGTCAGCACCAATGCTCATTCCGAATGCATCATTGTCAACAATAACAGGGGAGAGAATCTTCTGCGTCTGAACCCAGTTTCCGGTACTGTTTTTATTAAAAAGATAAACAGCACCACGACGCTCTCCCAATTTATAAGGTGCACTGATGAAAAGATCATCATGATCCAATGCAAATTCTTTCCCGAATCCGTCTGAAGAAGCCCGGTCATTGGGAACTATTTTAGCCTTCTGGATCCAGGTATTGTTTTCACGTTCAAATACATAGAGGCTGCCGGCCTGAAAAAGGAAATTCTGCTCATCAGCGTCTGTATTGTTTCCTATAGCGTTGGAGTATAGAGTGTTATTTTTTAAGAAAACATTAAATCCAAATTGTCCTGCCACATTTCTCTCGGATGCTAACACTTTCGAACTCTGAACCCAACCCTGCGAGTAAAGAGCCAGAGATGATAAAGTATATAAAACAGTAAATATATTCTTCATAATATAAAGTGTTAAAGATGAATACTTTGTTATTTAGATGGTGAATTTACGAAAAATATATATTATTCTTTATTTAATTGATTGTAGGGTGCTTTTTGTGATGGATAATAATGTAATCTTAAATAGAATTGAGCTTCTTTAGCAGATATTGTATCGGATGGATGTAAGATTGTATTTTTTATTTTAGTTCAGATACTTTGTTAAAATAATCCAAATCTACAGCTTCTTCCTGAAAGAAATCTTTGAACTTGTCAGAAAGATTTCTGTCTTTAAATTTTACAATAGTGTATGAACTGTCAAAAGCTGTGATTTCTATAACACTTTCATGAATTGAAAAGTGATTGATTTTCCATATATCAGGATCTTCAGCCGATAACCGGGCAATACATTGTGGATCGGGTTCGGTATGTTGAGGAACTGCAGCTATAATTCCCCAGATAAATTGAGTGTTGCGCTGTGAGGCGTTAAAATAGACGGGTAATCCCGGAATAAAGTGTTCAGCTGATCCTCAGTAAGATCTTTATGGACTATATTTTCAAAATCTTTTCTGAATTCTTTTATTGTTTTTTCCTGTGCCGGGAAAAATATAAAAGTGATTAAAAAGATAATGGTAATTAGTTTTTTCATTTTTTGTAATAAGAATGGCTAAAATACTCAAAATTCCTTATCCCACCGTTGGGGTATCCTCTTCCTTCAAAATCTTTTTCTCCTTCATCGAAAGCATCATTCTTTCATACTTGTACTTTTCCCAGTCGAATTGATTCAGGAAATCCAGGGCAGCCTGAAAACCCCTGTTGAAAAGATCTTCCTTCTCCTCTTTTTTCATAAAGAAATTCAGCCAGCTGCTGGTTCCGCAATTAACGGACTGGATGCTGAACAGTCGGTAGAAGCTGTGTTTCGTAAGGAAAGATTTATCATTGAAGCCTTTCAGTGTGCTGATGATATTTCCGGCATACGTAAAAGGAGTTTTAAGGATCTCCTCACTCGTTTTCCCGCGATCAGAAAGAAGATCGGAATCATTGGTGAGCTGTACTCCGAATAACGGTAATCTCGGATAAAAAACATCATTGGCATGAAACAGATCGATCGGGAAATTGGAAATGCTGCCACCGTCAATAAAAATTCCTGCCGGATAAATGTCTTCCGGCTGAGTGCTCATCCAGAATTTCCAGGCATACTTTACGGAATCATCATCTTTATTGATTCTTTTCTGAAACGGTTCAAAAAAGAAAGGAACCGACATTGATGCTCTTACCAGCTCAGCCGGGCTGATGTGCTTCAGCTCTTCTTCAGACCAGTACAGATTGGCCATTGTAGGGAGTTCTACCTTTATTTTGGTATTAATATCAGTGGCAATCACCACATATTCAGATTGAAGCTGATAAAACGGATTGTTTTTGTAATAGTCATTATTGGCTGCACTTTCATAGAAAATTTTATATCGGGTAAGGTCGATATGCTCTATGTTTTTAGCTTTAATCGCTTCAATGCTCCGTAAAGTGAGATCATAATATTGCTGTTGGTTTCCATAGCGGTAATCAAGGCCGAGATGGTGTTCTTTCCGGATAAATTTTTCATTAAGATTCGCTACTGTTTTAATTCCGAATCCGTCAAGGGCTTCCTTCATCGTGTTCTGAAATACGTTTCCGGGATTCAGACCGCTGTTTTCTTTCCTGAAATTATGGTAGAGTTTTTTTATGTAGAAAAAGAGGATCACGGCAGGGATCAGGGGAATGAGAAACATCAGTTTGGTATCTCTGATCGTTTCAGTGGAAACAGCAAAAGGAATGGTAACCAGTATCACTACAAATATTGCTGCGATGATTGCATTGATCTTAAAAAAGTTTTTGTTGTTAAGCATCGCATGGAGGGTCGTTTTTACATACGTTTTCCCATCCATAAAATCAGCAAAATTCCAGCTGAAAAGAATATCCTTAATCAGTTCGCTTTTAGCTTCCTCCTTGGTTTTGCAGGCCGCAATAAGCATGGTGTTGATGGCTCCGGCACTGGTACCTGCCACTTTCAGAAAACGGATTCCGAAAGTTTCCAGGCCGTACAGATAGCCCACCAGCGCGCTTCCCCAGACACCGCCTCCTTCCTGCACAAATTCTACATACTGATTGCCGTGAGCATCCAGAAGATCAGAAAATTCTTTGGCAGAAATAGCTTCATGCAAAGCCATGAGCTTCTCTTTAGACTCCCCGGAAAGGGTTTCATCTTCAAGAATGATATTCAGATCTTCAGTTTTCATAGCATATAGTTTGTGGTGTGGTGAGAGAGGTGTTCTGTTCCGTATTTATTTTACATTAAATAGAGATTGGGTTAAGATCTGACGATTACCACTGCTTGCGTCTGGCATAGATAAAAGTGCAGATTACGACTATCCCCATCACGCCAAGTGTTATAAAATATCCGTATTGATGATGGAGTTCGGGCATATTATCGAAATTCATTCCGTACAGTCCGGCAATAAATGTGATCGGTAAAAAATACACGGAATAAATCGCTAAAACTTTCATGACCTGATTGGCTTTCTGGTCGGAAAGTGCCAGAAACATCGAAATAAGGTTGGTGATCTGAATGTTGAGGTGGTCGAAATCTGCTACCACATCTTTATGCTTATCCTTTAAATCGACAATCTCAGAATCCTGAAGATCCAGTAATTTAAACTTATCTACGGCGTCCGTGGAAATAACCAGAACCCGGGAGTTGAGTCCCGATTTTCTTTTCAGCTTATAAAGCCTGCGGATCTGGTTTGTGTGATTGGTGTTTTTAAGGAAAATTTCATTCTCAATATTATCCATAGTTTCCAGCAGGCTGATGGATTCATCATCGAAACTTTTCATAATCAGCAGGGCAATCATTAAAGCTACTTTCGAAGGCGAAGCTTCAGTCTTCATGGTGGCAAGCTGTTTCTTCGTCTCCGAAATACTTTTGGTTTTCATCCGGTGAATCGTGATAATGGTATGATCCAGCAGGAAGATTCCGATCTTGGTGCTGATATCACTGATGGTGTTGAGGTTTTTCCGCTCCAGTTCCGTGCTTTCCCGAAGCAGGAAAAATTTTACATTTCCATCCTCCTCATATTTCGGAAGGTGGTTCGGATCCATGGTATCTTCCAGCAGAAGATTATTGATCTCATATCTTTCATGAAGAAACTTCAGGTCCTCCGCTGTGGGAGCCTCTACATCTACCCATTCGCATTGGGAATCTCTGTATATCGTGTCAATTGGCATACAATAAAAATACTAATATTTTGAAATACTATGTGTTAAATAAGTTTATCTTTGCCAAAATTAAAAAACTATATGATTAAAAGTACAATAAAAGGGATCGGATTTTATGTACCAGATAATGTTGTTACCAATGATGATCTAGCTAAACTCATGACGACCAATGATGAATGGATCACAGAAAGAACAGGCATCAAAGAAAGAAGACACCGTAAAAACAGAAACGATTCCGAGGAAACTACTGCTTACCTGGGTTTCAGAGCCTCTCAAAAAGCTATTGAAAAAGCGGGACTCACCGCTCAGGATATCGATTATATTATTTTTGCCACGCTTTCGCCGGATTATTATTTCCCGGGTTGCGGGGTACTGCTTCAGGAAATGCTGGGTTGCGGAACCATTGGTGCGCTGGATGTAAGAAATCAGTGTTCGGGATTTGTATATGCCATGAGTGTGGCCAATGCATTCATTAAATCCGGAACCTATAAAAATATTTTGGTGGTAGGGGCCGAAATTCATTCTTTCGGGCTTGATTTTTCAGACGAAGGGAGAGGAGTTTCGGTTATTTTTGGAGATGGGGCAGGAGCGGTTGTGCTTTCTGCTACGGAAGATGAAAATGCCGGCGATATCTTAGCCGTGAATATGCATTCTGAAGGAAAATATGCCGATGAATTGTGTACGCAGTTCCCGGGATCCAAATACGGATGGAGCGACAGAATGAGAAAAGAACCGGAAAACGTTACCGATAAAGAGGTATATCCGATTATGAACGGAAACTTCGTTTTTAAACATGCAGTGACCAGATTCCCTGAAACCATGCAGGAAGCTCTTGATAAAGTCGGAAAAACGATTGAAGATCTTGATATGTTCATTCCGCATCAGGCTAACCTGAGAATTGCCCAGTTTGTACAGCAGAAATTCGGACTGCCGGATGAAAAGATCCACAACAATATCCAGAAATACGGAAATACAACGGCTGCCTCTATCCCGATTGCTTTAAGTGAAGCCATTGAAGAAGGAAAGATCAAAAGGGGAGACCTGGTGCTTCTTTCGGCATTCGGAAGCGGATTTACCTGGGGAAGTGTATTGTTTGAATATTAATACCCGATACTGAGCAGATATACAAAAGAATTTATAAAGTTCTGATGCTAAAAAAAATAAATCCCCGCTGAAAAATTTTCAACGGGGATTTTTTATGTTTGGTCTAAAGACTCTTTAATAATTTTTCAGTATCTCCTGAATCTTCTCCTTCGGTTTTAGCCAGCTGGATGGATTTTTCAGCCCATATTCTGGCATTCTTCTTATCACCGATCTTGTTGTAAAGATTCGCCAGTGTATCTGTATTGGCATAGCTCTCCTTTTTCTTTACAGATTCCTGAGCCCAGGCTACAGCCTTTTCCAGAGAAGCTTTATTGTTTACATTTTCAAAGAAAGTCCAGGCAACAGAATTAAGATCTTCGGAAGTCGCCTTGCTGTAATCCTGATACAGCTCAATAGTCAGCTTCTCGTAAGTGGCAATATCCTTATTCTTTAAGGCTTTACCTGCCTTGGAGCTTTTCAGGATTTTTTCCGCTTCCTCTTTGGTAAGAAACGCTTGTGTCTCCTTCATGAAGGTATTGTCATCCCATTTTTTGGTATCTGCATTGTAAGCTTTTGATATGGCTGTATTAATCTTAATGTTTTTATCGAATCTGTTGTACCGGTCTTCCGGGAAAAACTTAATAATCTCTGTTTTTTTATCCTGTAAAATCTTATACAGCGGGCTTTCCGTACTTTGAACACCGGAAAGAAGCATTTGTACATCATCCTGATCCAGGGTGGTTTTTTGCTGGAAATAACGCTCCAATACTCTGCCGGCAAGCTTTCCGTCACTGTATAGGGTAAGTCCGGCAAGATTTTTAAGGAACTCAGGATCCTTTTCTCCTTTTTCAAACTTCTCCTTCAGCGAAGTAAGTCTTTTGCTTGGATCTTCAGCATCTTTGGCAAACTGAATGAAATCTTTTTCTTCCACATAGCCCAGTGTTCTGTGTACTTCCTCTCCATCCCCGTTGATGAAAAGATAAGTAGGGAATGCTTTTACATTATATTTTTTGGCCAGGCCTACTCCTTCACCCTTTTCCATGTCAATCTTGGCGTTCACAAAGTGAGAATTATAATAATCTCCTACGGTCTGTAGCGGGAAGATATTTTTTACCATCAGTTTACATGGCCCGCACCATGAGGCATAAGCGTCTACAAATACCAGTTTGTTCTCTTTTTTTGCTTTTGCCAGAACAGCAGCAAAATTGCTGTCTTCAAATTTAATTCCCTGTGCCCAGGATAAAACTCCTATAAATAATGAGGAAAGTATTGCTATTTTTTTCATAAAACTTTTTATTGGTTACAAATGTAATAATTATGATGACATATCAGTCGGTGCAGATTAAAAATAGTTACGAAAATTTTATTTTTAACAGAGTCGGGATTTAATTAAAAAAAATATCGCAAATTTCATTTATATGATTATTAAATTAAATTTAAATTGTTGTTTTGATTAAAAAATTAAATAATAAAATAATGTTTCGTTAAAAAATAAAATATTAGTAGATTTGTATAAAACAAAAAGACACCCCATGAAAATGATGAATTATTATAAAATATACATAATAATTTATTCTTTTATGTCCAGAAGTCTGCTGAAATTTTTGTTTTTATTCATTACTGCTGTCCCCTTCTGGGCTCAGAAAAAATATAATTACGATCAGATCTGTGAAAGAACATCGGTACAGGTCGCTCCAAAAGATATACCCAAAGCCCTGAAAAAGGCAGATTCTCTCTATATGTCTGCTTACGAACCTCTCGAAAAAGTAAAAAGTCTTATTCTTTCCGCAGAGCTCTATCATTTGTCAGGGGAATTCAAGAAGTCAATATGCTACGGAGAAAATGCCCATTCCCTGCTGAACCAGGTGAATGATGCAGAGTGGAAAGCCAGGGTAAACGAATTCCTGGCCAAAGAATACCGGCTGGTAGGGCTTTATGAAAGATCAAAAAAATATACCCTTCAGGGAATTGAAGCAGCGAAACAGATCACCGATGTCCCAAAAAACAGTGAAGTATCAGGATTGCTGAATCAGGAGATGGCCTATTATGAAATGGAGTTGGGCAGCTTCCCGAGCGCCATAGAATATATAGAACGTTCGTTACAGGAACTTGAAAAAGCAGGCATACAAAACAATGACAGACCTGCGGCGGCAGCTTATCAGATGCTGGGATATGTTTATTTCAGGCTGAAAGATTATGACCTTTCGGAAACATACTATCATAAAGCAGAATCGCTGATTAAAGAAAACTGCTGTATTCTGGGACTGGTGTACAACGGCCTTGGAGGAATCCGGATCAGGCAGAAGAACTGGAAAGAAGCAGAAGTATATCTTAAGAAAGCAGAAAGCATTGCAGATGGTTCCAGAAGCCTTAAACTGAAAAAAGCTGTGTATTCCAATATCAATGATTATTATGAAGGTATCGGTGATAATTTCAAAGCCTCTTTATATGCTGTAAAATATGTGAGGGCTTACGACAGTATTGCGGCCCGTGGGCGGGAAATCACCGGAGGAAATCCTGAAATTCTGCCTAAACAGAATAAACGGCATGTACAGATCAGCACTGCTAAGAATGCAGCAATCATCATATTGCTGTCTTCGCTGGTGGGGCTTGTCGTGTTTTTTAAAACCAAACAGAAAAAACAGCGCTCAAAATTCAGAAACATCATGAGGGCACAACAGCAGGTAACCGGTAACGGGAATGAAACTTTACAGGGTAATGATAAAAATGAATCCGATTTCTGTAATATTTCCGTAGAAGAAGTGGATGATAAGGAGAGCACGGCAGATAAAAGAAAAAGCGAACCCCTGATGACCCAGGAAACTGAGGCGAAACTGCTCGAACTGCTTGAAGATTTTGAAAAAGGAGACCTGTACAATAATAAAAATATGTCCCTGTCATTCCTGGCAGCAGAACTCAATACCAATACAAAGTATCTTTCCTATGTTATTAATCAGCATAAAAATGCGGATTTTAAAGCCTATATCAACCGTCTCAGGATTAATTATATTGTAGACAAGCTCATCAACGATGACCGTTACCGGCAATATAAAATCAGTATTCTGGCAGACGAGTGCGGCTTTTCTTCACACAGTAAATTTGCATCGGTCTTTAAAGCAGTTACAGATTTTTCCCCTTCAGCCTATATTAAATACCTTGATGCTGAAAACCAGTCTGGTAAAAATACCCATTTTCAGGAAAACAATTAAAAAACAGGACCTTTTTCCTATTCTGTCTTTTCATTTTCATGAAAACAGATAACCTATTGTTTTATGTAAGGCATTCACTGCTATATCTTTGCGCCAGCCTTGAAGAAGTATTCCCTTTTGTGGAAAACCAAACTTTCAGACGCTTATCAGCTGACTGAATGATAAAAGAGAAAGTTTTGCAGGGCCAATGGATTAATAAACACATTGAGGATTTATATATCATACAATCGGGGTTGATTGCCCGGTTTTTTTCAGTCAAGTTTTTTTAAGTACAAATCCGCTGTAGCACAGCGGATTTGTTTTTATATTTATCGGGCACCTCTCGTGCTGTCAGTCTTTACTTTTGTGGAGTCGTTGGCAATTACAGCCGGTTCAGAATGGGCAACAGCAGTGGAGCCCATACTGTTTCTCATAGAGTCTTTATTATGATCTTCTTTGAATTCCTCTCTTTTTTCCTTGTTCTGGGCACAGCTTCCTAAAAAGATCACGCCGAGAACAGCTCCTATCCATAATTTTTTCATATTCCTTTATTTTAATGTTTGGTATAATCAAATATAGAAAAATAATAGGATTTTTATAGCAAACTTTGATAAATTCTGTGAAAAATTAATTTTTATGTAATACATAAATAATCCAATAAGGTTTCAGGCAATCATGAATGATCTGAAAATGAAGAGGAAAGTAATAATGAGATAAATGGCGGATGCCGGGTGAAGGGTGCCGGATGTTATTGTGACATCCTTAGTAAGGACACTAAAATTAAAAATTACTTATGGTGTTCATCATTTCACAATCAGACTCAACGCAAAAAATCTTTAGCTGAGGTTTCCATTTTTACAATTTTTTGAAGGGATACGGTTTTATTTTTGATTTCATTCAACACTTCATTATGAAAAATACTGTTCAGAAACAGCTTATCCTGTTGTTGATAGGCATCAGCACTTTTGTATTTTCCCAGGAAACCTACCTGTGGAAAATAAAATCAAAGAACGGAAAGCATATTTCTTACTTCTTCGGAACCATGCATATGGCGGGGGAAACGTTTTATAATCAGTATCCGGTTATTCACCGGTCATTACTATCCAGCGATATGGTCATCACGGAAAGTGAAATAAAAAAAGAAAAAATTATTGATGAATTTGCCGGCAGACCGGATTCCAATGACCTTGAATCCAAGCTTTCCCCGGAAGACTATGAAAGGCTCAAAACAGTCTTTAAAAAAACAGGAATAGACCTCAGAAAGCTACGGCGTGATGAGATCGTGAAAATGATGCAGCTGAGAATCTGGAAATCAGGCTGCGTGGGTTCAGACCAATATATGCTGGACGGCTATATCCAGAAACAGGGCGAGGATAACGGTAAAAAAATGATCTATCTGGAAACTTCGGAAATGCAGCAGAACTATATAGATAAAGCAAAAATTTCAAGATATAAATCAGGAACCGGCGTTATAAAAGGCACCCTGAAAAGGTACGAAAAGGCAATGGCTGCCAACGAAAAAAAATGCAGAGGCATGCAGAATGAATACCTTGAACTGAAAGACCGCTATATCTTTGATAAATCCTGTGAGAGCCTCAGCAAAGGAGATCAGATTCTCCTTACCCAAAGAAACGGCACATGGATGGAAATCCTCCCCGCACTTATGGAAGATCATAATGTTTTTTTGGCAGTAGGATTAGGACATTTCTCATACACCTGCGGGCTGATAGAACAGTTTAAAAACCTTGGATATTCCGTAGAACCGGTTCCTATGAAATCATAAAAAAATCCGCAGAGCTTTCATCTGCGGATTTTCCATTTTAAATTGAACGTGTTATATTTACTTAGCCTGTGGAGCCGTTGTGGGCGAATCTATTTTCATTCTGATCGTATCAGTCTTTTTTGTCATGGTATCGGTGGTAGAAGGAGTCACATTTCTCATGCTTCCTGCCGCCGTTGAATCCGAACTTTTTGCAGACATTGTAGATTCTTTACTCCCGCAGCTCACGGCTAATATTCCTGTACCAATGGCTGCTAACAATAACTTTTTCATACTATTTTATTTTGGGGTGTGGAAAATAAAGTCCAATAATTATTCCTAATAGGGGTTTGGAACTCGTAAAATATAGGTAAAGTTTGTTAAAAAATGTTAGTAGTGAAGGAGTTGGAGGGCTGGAGAGCTGGAGGGTTGTGGGTTGGAGAGTATTAGAGATATAGATTATTGAGTATAGAAAGGATAGGTAACAGGTGAAGAGATGATCAATGTTTTTAAATTTTTTTCATAATTATATCTGAAAGCATTTATAATTTATTGTAAAATATTTTAATTGTAGTAATATTAAATACTTAACCTGTATATTTTCAGATAAAACATGTAAGGTGTATAAAAAATCACTATTTTTGGATTTACACACTCAATCACAACACAAATGATCTATCAAATTCATCAGATTGACAATAATGTTATTATTGGATCTGTAACTGATACTATAAAAGACAATAATTGGATCGTAGTTGCGGATATTCCAAGACAAATGGAAGAATGCAACCGGATTATACCACGACACGTTACGCTTATAAGCGGAAATACTGGTGAGAACTTTAGCAAAGATTTTGAAAGAATCTGGACTTCACACATGGCAGAGCGTCTTAGAAATTGGCTCATCAGGGAACATTCTGAAAAACTCTACTCTTATGACACTCATCCCGTACAAATAAATTATAACATCTCCGGAACCAATAATGCTGGTAAACCTCAAAAGATAAATGCCTGTCTTTAAAAGATTTTTTAAAGGTATTCATTCCTTATGTCTTTACTCAATAAACACAAAACACAAAACACAAAACACAAAAACAAAATATGAAAAAGAAAAATACATCTGAAGAAATATTCTTTAAACCTGACGGATATAGGGCTCCGGATAATGCTGATGTTATTAAAGAGAATAGTATAGCAGGAATTAATCGTGTTGTAAAGCTACAATGCATTGTTAACGGTAAAATTATACGACACTTTAAAGATTTTAAGCTAATACAAAGTACTAAAAAGCATCATGAATTTGAACTTGTATTAGCACACGACAGTTTAGAACAAAGACAAGATCATACATTGGAAGATGTCAATAAATTTCTTGGTGGCAGGCTAACAGTCAAAATCATGTATAAAGATGTAGATAGCAGTCCTGAAAGAGTATTTGTTGGAGTCATAACGAAGGTAGGCTTCAGTCAGGATAATCATAGTCTGGGAAATATTGTACTGAAAGGCTTTAGCCCCACAATACTTTTGGATGCTGCACCCCATACCCAAAGCTTTGGAGGTGACCAACCAGTTAACATGGGAATTATTGCCACTGAAATTCTTAAGCAAGGTATAGATAAAGGTAAATACGACTATCGTGTTGATGCTAAGGCTTCGTCACAAATTATGTATAGTACACAATACGAAGAAACGCATTATAATTATTTAAACAGAATGGCAGAGGCTTATGGTGAACAGTTTTACTATGATGGTGAAGTACTTCATTTTGGCAACCTTCCACCTCAGAATAAAGTTCTGGAACTTGTTTATGGCAGCAATGTTTCCGATATTAATGTAGAGTTAAAAGCCGTACATATCAATCCTGGTTTTTACGGTTATAATAGCAGTAGTAATACAAAACTTACTTCAGGAGAAACCCCAATTGCCCATAAAGGTAATTTGGCACAGACTGCCTATAAAAATAACAAAGGAATTTTTAAGACAGAGTCACTTCAGGTTGCCCCAATCAAAGCGAGAACTGATATGGATGTCACTAATTCACAAACAAGTACGGCGGGAAGCCAGGCGGTAGAAGTATTTACAGTTTCAGGTAAAACAACGGTTCCTTTCCTGTATCCCGGATGTGTGGCTGAGGTTAAAATGAGGAAAACAGATAGTAACGAAACTACATATTTTACCAAAGTAATGATAACAGAAGTGAATCATGAAGTAGATACGTTAGGGCATTATTCAGGAATTTTTGTAGCCATTGCTGCTGATACAGGATTCTTACCAAAAGCTGAATTTACAACTCCTAAAGCTTTACCACAAATAGCAACAGTAATTTCCAATACAGATACAGAAGGGCAAGGCAGGGTTCAGGTAAAATTTGATTGGCAATTGAATGATACCACCAACTTTATCAGAGTGATGAGCCCTGATGCAGGCGGAACCGATCAGATAACCCAAAACAGAGGCTATGTTGCTATACCTGAAGTTGGGGATCAGGTAATGGTGAATTTTCAGCATGGTCATCCTGACAGGCCTTTTGTAATGGGAGGAATGTTTCATGGCGGAACAGGAATTGGAGGGAATATAGATAATCATATCAAATCTATACAGACCAGAAGTGGTAATAAAGTGATCTTCAATGATAAAGAAGGAAGTATCTTTATAGAAGACCCAAGCGGAAATACTTACTTTATGGATGGTAAAGGAAATATTACCGTTACAGCTCCGCAGAATATGACATTTAATGCCGGACAGAATGTAAGCATCAATGCCGGACAAAATGTAAATGTTATGGCAGGAACTAATATTACGACATCTGCTACGTTAAATTATACACAAACAGTAGGTGTAAATTACATGAGTACTATTGCAGGAAATTCAAGCCATTTTATTACAGGAAAACTTATGGAAATAATTGATGGAGATGCTGTATCTGAATCAAAAAAAGAAAGAAAGGAATATAGTAGCCAGGATATGGAAGTACAATCAGAAGGAAATATAAAAAAGTACTCCCAAAAGACTTTATATAATAACGGTGGTGAGAAATCTAATTCCCATTAAGTATGAGTAGAATAAGAATTGTAAAGGGAAAATACACCAAAATAACCGGAGGGGATCATTGGATGTTTTCTGATGGAAATATTATTTCTTCGGCAGGAGGTAAATACCAGGAACACGGAGAAGAAGGAGGAATTGTTTTTGATGATTCTAAACCTTATGAGCCTTGGAAAAATTTTAAGGAATTTAAAACTTATTATACCTACATTGGCTCTACTATTAATAAAAATTTTCCATTGAAGGAATTTAATCCGGATATAAATGTAAAAACATGCCTCACATGTATTACCATGCTGATGCGGGTTGAAGCCAAAGATGAAGAAATAAAAGATCAGTTTTATCTTCATAATTGGATGTATAATTTTAGCATTTATATGAATAACCGGGGCGAAGTTGTATACGGTACTTTGGATTTGTTTTCTTATCTATGTGATAATTCTGTGATGATAGACGAGCAGGATCCATTTGGATTGAATTCCAGAAAGTATAAGAATATAACCACCACAAACTTTCCTCTTGCCAATACGGGAAAAGCACTGCATGATGAGATTTTTCTGGATAAAAAAATAAGCCTTAAAAACGGAACTACTTATGAGATGGATTATGAAGGGGAAATGGGAAATGAAAACTTTTATAACAAAATGGCAGCGTATTTAGTAGAAGCTAGTAAAGTATGCCGAGTTTTAGATATTTCTTATGTGTTTTTGCTTACTAAACAGCCTAAAGCATATATTGAAAAGATGAAGGACTACACAAACATAACGATCTCGTGCCCTTTACTGGATAAAGCAATAGAAAAGTTTAGTGGAATATCTTTGTTTAAAAAAGTATTTGGAATATTTAATTATACACTGTCTCTTAATGAGGCAGCGAATAAATATGGTAAAGTAGAAACCCTGAGAGGGCCTGCCCAAATGGGAGATACTATTTGTATTACAAAAATGAAAGATAAAGACAAAATTTACAGTACTGTATTACTGAATGAAATAACCCATGATACTGAAAAACTGGCAAAGATCCTACAGAAACAGAATGATAATCCCTCTAAAAAATAATAAGTGATGGAGAAGATTTATTTACCACAGGATTTTACAGGGGTATTCCCAAAAGAAGAATATAGTTATTTTAAAATTCAGAATAATTCATTTGCTGTTGGTTTCACTATAAACAAATCTATAGAAATGAATATTGGTGAACGGTATAAAGACCAATTGAATGCTAATCTTACTGCTGTTACATGGATAGAAGATAATAGGGGGGATTATCAAAATGAAAATTTTGATCTTCCTTCATTTGATAGGATCATTAAGGTTTGTACAATATATTTAGACAGAGGAGGGTTTATCGTTGAGGGATTTTACAGAGCAATAAAATACTATGGAGAAGTTTTATCACCTCCAGAGAATAAGCCTAGTGATGCTAGAATAGAAAAGAAAATAAAGGATGAATATAATACTACTCTTAATTTTAAATCAAAAGGTATGGAACTCCATGAGGAGATTTTTGTAAAAGGCATTATAAGGATTGAGGGATTTGAAGACGTAAAGATAAATTCAAAGTCTGTTTATTTCAAGTTACTTAGGGAAGCTTCTATTTTTAACCGATGCTGTGATATGAATTTTGTATATGCCGTTGCGAATGAAGAACAGGAAACTTTTGAAAAAATAAAGACGATTATCGGATTAGCAGCAATACCTTTTACGATAGAGGCAGGTGCTTTTGTAAAAAGTTTACAAATGGCAGTAGGTTTAGTTTCTTATTTATGTGATATAGATTCTACATTTAGTTTATCTGAAAAATTGTATGAATATAAGGGACCTGTTGTTATATCAGATGTGTATTCTTATTCTTATCGTAACAATCCTTTTACAAATGAAAAAGGAGATATTGATTGGGGGACTCCAAACAAAGATCCAGCATATGATTCAGGAGCAGTTGGAATAAAAACTGATACTCTAGAAAAATTCAAAAAACTACAAACTATTTTAAAAATTAATTAACATTGAAACAATCACTTAATTTTACATCATTAATCTGTTTTCTTCTAATAGGAATTCTTTCTTGTAATAAGAATAAAAAGGTTTTAGATGAAGATTTTATTAATCTTTATCCAGATACAGCACTCATAAAAAGGAATTATTATAAATACTCAACTATTGATCCGTTTCAACCTAATGATTCTTTATTCACTCCAATAGAACCGAGTAAATCCAATCCCAAAAGAGCTAAAACACTTATTAAATCAAGCTATTCTTATGACTTACAATATTTTTATAAATACATAGATGATAAAATGGATGGAAAGTATAATGATTATCTTTTTGAAAATGGAAATATTTTATATAGATATTATTTAAAGTTTTATAAAAAAAATGAACTACAAGAGCTGGATACAAAAGAAAAAATTGAAAATTATTTTGATGTAAACAAAATAGATTATTTCTTTTTAAAGAAAAATAAAAGAGACATGCTTATTTATTTATTAAAAAAGAAAAACCAAGAATATCCTGCGTATTGTGTTATTAATTCTACACGTTATATTTTAGAGATATATCTTATGTATAATGCTAAAGATACCGTAAGGTCTTTGTCCTCACAAGCAGTCAGACCATTTTTAGGTGTTGATATAGAAAATTAAATTTAAAATTGATGCTATATTGCTAATGAGGAGCAGGAAACTTTTGAAAAAATAAAGACGATTATCGGATTAGCAGCATTACCATTTACCATAGAAGCAGGAGCTTTTGTAAAAAGCTTACAAACAGCAGTAGGAATAGTCTCATATTTATGTGATATAGATTCTACATTGAGTTTATCTGAAAAACTGTATGAATATAGGGGACCTGTTGTTATATCAGATGTTAATATATCAGCATATAAAAATAAAAATGTTTCTTTTACAAATGAACAATGGGAAAGAGGTTGGGGTGTACCTACAAAAAATACAGCATACGACTCAATTTCAATAGGAAATAAAAAAGATGCCATAGAGCAGTTTAAAAGTCTAAATAAAATTTTAAAAGTTAATTAATAATGAACAAATCAATTTTTATTTGTACACTATTTTTCATAACACTTTCTTGTAAGAGAACGGTTGAATATCAGGAACTTTTTTCCCCTAAACCTCCCATGATTGAAATCATTAAATCGCAATCTCTATATGTATATAATAGTGATACTGTAAAATCATTAAGCAAAATAAGTAATAGTACAATCAGACAAAATTTTTGGGTTTATGATAAAAATAATAATTTTAAGAACACAAGTATTCAAACAGTATACTATACAATTCCGTTGATATATTCCAATATAAAACCAAAAGATGGCAAGTTACCTTATCAACCAATTAATCTCACAGATAATAAAGCTTTTTATAACTATATTCGGTCGAATACGAATAGTATCTTTATTGGATATATTGTAAATGAAAACAAAGTGGTTTTTAAAGATTTTATACAGGAGTATAAAAATCATAATGAAAACAATATAACAAATAATAAAAAACTTTTTAAGTATTTAAATGATAATAATATAAAGTACAAAATAATAAACGAAAAATCAGATGTACAATCTGGGAGATTTTTTTCAACTTTAAAAATTTATTCAAAAAAAGATTCTACAATAAATTATCTAGTTCTCTCAAAGTTTGAGTTTGAAATGAGAACTTATTATAATGCTGATACGTTAACAAATTGGAATCGTATAACATCTGAAAAATTCAGGTATTAAAAAATACTTAAAATCTCCCAATATTGAATTAGCAGCAATACCTTTTACGATAGAGCAGGTGCTTTTGTAAAAAGCTTACAAATGGCAGTAGGAATAGTTTCTTATTTATGTGATATAGATTCTACCTTTAGTTTATCTGAAAAATTGTATGAATATAGAGGCCCCCTGTTGAAGACTTCCCCTTTTTCAAACAGTTCAGTTTTTTAAAAAGCTAAAAAGCAAAATGGTAGATGAGTACTGCGAGTATCTTTTTAATGGAAATACAGGGAAATATACACGAAACCTTTATGAAAGATATAACATCGATGTTGCTGAAATGCCAGATCTTCCGCCACTGAAAAACAGCAAAACCAATGTTCTGAAAAGGAAAAATGGAGAGTTCAGGAACGATAACCAAACATTCCCACCCTAAAACTCTCTTACGCTAAAACTCTCCCACTCTAAACCCTTCAAACCCCTCTCATAAAAAAAGCCCCGAAACCGAAATTCCGAGGCTGTATTCAAAGAGCAGGCAATAATTACTCATTACCTATTACTCATAATTACCCCAGATATGGGTATTTGTAATCTTTTGGAGAAACAAAAGTTTCTTTCACACTTCTTACCGAAGTCCATCTGAGAAGGTTCATTTTAGAGCCGGCTTTATCGTTAGTTCCTGAAGCTCTGCCACCTCCGAAAGGCTGCTGGCCTACCACCGCACCTGTCGGTTTATCATTGATGTAGAAGTTACCGGATGCATTTTCTAAAGCTTTGTAAGCCTCAGCAATGGCGTAACGGTCCTGAGAGAATACAGAACCTGTCAATGAATATGGAGAAGAAGAATCAACTAATTTAAGAGTCTCTTTCCAGTCTGCATCTTCATATACAAATACAGATAAGATCGGGCCGAAGATCTCTTCAACCATACTTTCGTACTGCGGGTTTGTCGTCTCAATCACAGTCGGGTGTACGAACCATCCTTTTGAATCATCACATTTACCTCCAATCGCTACGGTGGCTTCTCCGGACGCATTGGCTCTGTCGATATAGCCTTTACATTTTTCAAAAGAATTTTTGTCGATTACAGCGTTTACGAAGTTGGATGGATCTTCAGGAGAACCGATTTTAATAGTAGCCATTTGAGCTTCCATTACTTTTTTCACATCAGCCCAAAGAGATTTCGGAACGTATGCTCTTGAAGCTGCAGAACATTTCTGTCCCTGGTATTCAAATGCACCTCTTACCAAAGCAGTCGCTACCGCTTCAACGTTGGCAGATGGGTGAGCGATAACAAAGTCTTTACCACCGGTTTCCCCAACAATTCTCGGATAAGTTCTGTAGTTGTGGATATTATCACCGATCATTTTCCACATTCCCTGGAATACTTTTGTAGAACCTGTGAAATGAAGACCTGCAAAATCTTTGTGAGCCAATACCTTTTCAGCTGTTTCTTTTCCGTCTGTAAAGATCATGTTGATAACCCCTGCAGGAAGACCTGCTTCAGTTAGTACATCCATGATAACTTTGGCCGAGTAAACCTGCTTATCGGAAGGTTTCCAGACCACAACATTTCCTAACATCGCCATACAGGTAGGAAGGTTTCCTGAAATCGCTGTAAAGTTGAACGGTGTTACTGCAAAGCAGAATCCTTCTAGTGGTCTGTACTCTACACGGTTCCAGATTCCGTTGTCGGAAACCGGCTGCTCAGAATACATTTCCGTCATGAACTCTACGTTGAATCTTAAGAAGTCAATGAACTCACAGGCAGAATCAATTTCAGCCTGGTGTACGTTTTTAGACTGGCCAATCATCGTAGCTGCATTGATGACGTCTCTGTAAGGACCCGCTAACAGATCAGCTGCCTTTAAGAAGATCGCCGCACGCTGTTCCCAGCCCAGCTCGTTCCATGCTTCCTTAGCTGCCAATGCCGAGTTAATTGCATCATCCACATGCTGCATTCCCCCTTTATAGTAAAATCCGAAATCATGCGCATGATCCTGTGGAGACTGAAGCTGTACTTTTTCGTCAGTTTTTACTTCTTTTCCGTTGATAATCATTGGAATTTCCACCTTTTCAGCCCACATTTTTTTATACGTGGCGATAAGGCTTTTAACTTCCGGAGATCCGGGTACATAAGAATTTACGGGTTCGTTTACCGCTAAAGGTACTTGCGAAATTGCTTTTGACATATTATGTTGTATTATTTTAAATTAAAAAATATGTTGGTATACAAATTTACAATTTTTATAAGGAAAGAAAAAATAGCACGTGTTTTTATAAAATAAACTTTGTCAATTAAGATTACAGATGAAATAATTTATTTTTAACCTTAAATTAATGAGAATAAATGAATGTATCTGGTGGATTATTGAATATAAATAACATTTGGCCATCAACAATGAAATGATGGAAAGAGTGACAAAAAAATACTTGTCATAGTTGATAGGTGCATCTTAAACGCTGTAAATAAAGAATTTATCACCGAATGTGAAAATGAGTTAAATTTGCATTTGTCCCGATTTTGAACATTTTAAATATTTTTTTTGATAGCTGAAACTAAAAGAGAGTATTAATTTTACATCATTATTAACGGGGTATGAAAAAAAGAGTCTTGTTTTTCTCTTTTGTGTTATTTTTTTCAGCTTTGTGTGCGGGTCTCTTTGCACATAAAGGAAAAGTTCAGCCCTGTTCTGAAGCACTCTCAAAAATCCATCTTCTTCAGCAGAAATCCGATCAGCAGACCCAACCGGAAATATACAGTGTCTCCGATGTTCAGGACTCACAGGATTCTGAAGATCTTGAAAAAGTAAAGCTTGATTATTCAATCGTTGCACAGCAGTGGCTGGATTTTTTCTTCAATCGTTATACGTATAATACCAAAGTAGCGGCTGTTCAGAACCGCGTTTATATTACAGCACCAAGATACATCCTGTATCATTCCCTGCAGATTGCGGGCTGTTAATCATTACCTGTGTTTTTTAATGAGTTATTATTAGATCTGATATGAGGTTAAACCCGCATATCCATAATAACCGTTACCCTTTATCCAATACTTTGACTTCCTCTATTTGCCTTTACACAAAGGCAGACAGGAAATCGTATATCCAATTTTAAATACATTACTATGCACTTAACACCGAGAGAAACGGAAAAGCTTATGCTGTTCCTGGCAGGAGAACTTGCCCTTAAAAGAAAGGCGAGAGGCCTTAAACTGAACTATCCGGAATCCATCGCATTAATCAGTCACTTCCTGCTTGAAGGAGCAAGAGACGGAAAAAAAGTAGCCGAACTGATGCAGGAAGGCGCTCAGCTTCTTACTAAAGAAGATGTAATGCCGGGCGTGGCAGAAATGATCCACGACGTACAGATTGAAGCAACCTTTCCGGACGGAACCAAGCTGGTAACCGTTCATAACCCAATCCGTTAATACCTATTTCTATCATGATACCAGGAGAAATTTTTGTAAAAGAAGGCACAATTATCTGCAATGAAGGCAGAGAAACAGCCAGAATCAAAGTAACCAATACAGGAGACCGTCCTATTCAGGTAGGCTCACACTTTCACTTTTTTGAAGTGAATAAGGCCATGAGCTTTGACCGTGAAAAAGCTTTCGGAAAAAGACTGAATATCGTAGCCAGTACTGCGGTACGTTTTGAACCGGGAGAAGAAAAAGAAGTGGAACTCGTAGAAATAGGAGGAACCAAAAAAGCAATGGGCTTCAATAACCTTGTTGACGGACAGGTGGATTCTGAAGAGCAGAAAAAAGAAAGCCTTGCCAAAGTTGAAGAATTAAACTTTAAAAACCACTAAGATGAGCTTAAACGTAGACAGAAAACAATACGCCAATATATTAGGGCCTACAGCCGGAGACAAAATCAGACTGGGAGACACCGAAATTATCATTGAAATAGAAAAAGATTTCACCCATTACGGAGACGAAGCCGTTTTCGGAGGTGGTAAAACCGTTCGTGACGGGATGGGACAAAACGTAACTGCCAAAAGAAACGAAGGAGTTCTTGACCTCTGTATCACAGGAGCTGTCATCATCGACCACTGGGGAATTGTAAAAGGAGACATCGGGATCAAAGACGGAAAAATCGTAGGTATCGGAAAAGCAGGAAACCCTGATACCATGGATGGGGTAACGCCCAATATGATCATTGGTGCTTCTACAGAAGTTCACGGAGGAAAAGGATATATCGTCACTGCCGGAGGAATTGATACCCACATTCACTACATCTGCCCTCAACAGATCGAAACTTCCCTGTACAGCGGTATCACAACAATGATCGGAGGGGGCACAGGGCCAAATGACGGAACGAATGCTACAACAGTAACGCCAGGTAAATTCAACATGCAGAAAATGCTTGAAGCGGCTGAAGAATACCCTATGAATCTTGGATTCTTCGGAAAAGGAAACTGTTCAGCAGAAGAACCTATCGAAGAACAGGTGGAAGCAGGTGCTCTGGGAGTAAAGATCCATGAAGACTGGGGAGCAACTCCCGCAACGATTGATGCCGCTTTGAAAGTAGCCGATAAATATGACGTTCAGGTGGCCATCCATACCGATACTTTAAATGAAGGCGGATTTCTTGAAGATACCATGAGAGCCATCAACGGAAGAGTAATCCATACCTTCCACACAGAAGGTGCAGGGGGAGGACACGCCCCGGATATCATCAAAGCTGCCATGTATCCGAATGTATTACCGGCTTCTACAAACCCGACACGTCCCTACACAATAAACACCATCGATGAGCACCTGGATATGCTGATGGTTTGTCATCATTTGAGCAAAAACATCCCTGAAGATGTGGCTTTCGCAGATTCACGGATCCGTCCTGAAACCATTGCTGCGGAAGATATCCTTCACGATATGGGCGTATTCAGCATTATGAGTTCCGATTCTCAGGCTATGGGAAGACCAGGAGAAGTGATCACCAGAACATGGCAGACCGCAAGCAAAATGAAGGAGCAGAGAGGTGATTTAGAGGAAGATCAGGACAGCGGAAATGATAATTACCGGGCTAAAAGATATGTCGCTAAATATACCATCAACCCCGCTATTGCACATGGTATTTCAGAATATGTAGGATCTCTTGAAGAAGGAAAACTGGCGGATTTAGTGATCTGGAAACCGGCATTGTTCGGAGTAAAACCTGAAATGATTGTAAAAGGTGGATTCGTGATTGCTGCTAAGATGGGAGATCCGAATGCTTCTATTCCAACACCACAGCCCATCATCTACAGAAATATGTTCGGGGCTCACGGAAAAGCAAAATTCGGAACCTGTGCCAATTTCGTTTCTCAGGTATCCATCGACAACGGAACGATTGCCTCTTATAAATTGGAGAAAATGATTCTTCCCGTGAAAAACTGTAGAAATATCTCCAAAAAAGACCTTATCCATAACGATAAGACCCCTTTAATTGAAGTAAATCCTGAAAACTACAAAGTAACGGTTGATGGTGAATACATCACCTGTGAACCGGCTGAAAAACTTCCTCTGACCCAACTGTATTACTTGTTCTAAAGATAAATCTTGTTGACTCAAACCTGGCAGGCCTCAAAAACCTGTTGGGTTTATCTAAAATTTATTCACAGCATGTAAAACAATTATAGAACTACGTTTAGAATGAAATATTTAAATAAAACCGTTTTTTCCCTTGCTGTAGCCGGGATGGCTGTGCTTTCAGGAAATGTAAGCGCTCAGTTTCTGGGCGGACACAGGATTAAAAGCGATGAAGAAGGACCCAAAGGCCAGCTGATGGTATACGGTTCATTGGATTACACTAAAGTTACCACGCCGTCAACGAGCAGCAGCACCGTTTCCAGTGCACCGCTTGGCGTAGGATATTTTATTAATAATAATGACCTTATCGGAGTGAACTATGCTTATTCGCAAAATACTGTTGATCACAATGTGGTCTATAAACAGAACGAAGCGGGGATCTGGTACAGCCCGTCATTAATGCTCGGGAAATACTTTGTCCTGATCGGGCAGATCGACGCTCATTATGTGTGGGGGCAACAACAGGCGACAGCGGCTGAAGGGATGAATAACTTCAACGGATTCCGTCTCCGTGCTTACCCTTTGATCGGAATTCTATTAGGGGGAGGCTGGGCCCTGAAATTCAAGTTTGCAGAACTTTCAATGCTTCAGACCAAAACCAAAGAAGAAGGCTGGACCAAAAGCTATGTGGCAGGAATCAGTGGTTCCACATTCGGGGTAGGTATTTCTAAAAATTTTGACTTCAGAAAAAAATCAGACAATGATCATTAATCAAACCATAGGCAATCTCACCGAAAACCCTACAGAAAAAAATATAGACTACCTGGACCTGGAATGGTTTGAAACCACCAAAAGGATTCAGCGTAAAAAAACCAGACAGGGAACGGATGTGGCCATCAAATTTCTCAGAGAAGGACAGCGTCTGCGCGAAGGTGACATCCTTTTTGAAGATGCCGAAAAAGTGATTGCCGTAAATGTTGTAGAAACAGAAGCTATTGTAATGGCACCCGGCTCTTTACTGGAAATGGGAACCGTATGCTATGAAATCGGAAACAAGCACATTCCACTTTTTATTCAGGAGGATAAAGTGTTGCTCCCTTTTGAAATGCCGATGTTCAGATGGCTGGAAGCAAGCGGTTTCAAACCGGAAAAACAATCCGTAAAGCTGCTGAATCTTCTGAAATCCAATGTAGAACCTCATGGGCATGGAAGCCTGGGGTCAACAATTTTCACCAAAATCCTAAAAATGGCTGCTCCGAAAGATGAATAATATGAACATCAACTTTTTATCAGGATTACTTCACCTTGCAGATCCTACGCTTCCTATCGGTGGCTATACACATTCCAACGGCCTGGAAACTTATGTACAGGAAAGAATCGTTCATAACGCAGAGACTGCGAAAGAATTTGTGCAGAATATGCTTCAGTACAACCTGAAATACAACGATGGTGCCTTTGTGAAACTGGCTTACAAAGCAGCAGAAAAAGGAGATCTCTCGGGGCTGTTGGATCTTGATAATGAATGTAACGCGATAAAATGCCCAAAAGAAATCCGTCAGGCCAGCCAGAAACTGGGTTTAAGATTAATAAAAATATTCAAAAGGCGAGAAAGTTTTCCTTTTATGGAGGCATTTGAAAAAGCCATTCAGAATAAAGAAGCCAATTCCCATTACTGTATTGTCTTTGGAGTTTATGCTTATTTAATGAAGATTCCTTTATATGAAGCATTATTAGGATTTTATTATACCTCAGTTGCCGGAATGGTCACCAATGCCGTCAAGCTGGTGCCTCTGGGACAGCTTGACGGGCAGGATATCTTATTCGCATTATATCCTGTCATGGAAAAAACGGTTTGGGAAACGATGGAGCTGGACCGGGATATGGTAGGACTTTGCAATACAGCCTTTGATATCAGGTGTATGCAGCATGAAAGATTGTATTCAAGACTTTATATGTCGTAGGAAAATAAATACGATATGTGAGTGAAGATGTCTTTGCTGAGTTGTAACGCCTTTGCGAACGAAAATCTTCACAATCATTAAAAATCTTAGCGCACTTGGCGTTAAAAAAACAAAAACAAACAAAGTAAAATTTAGAAAAAATGGAAAACAGAAAATATATAAAAGTTGGGGTGGCAGGACCTGTAGGGTCAGGAAAAACTGCATTATTGGAACGTTTAAGCAGAAAATTATTCGGGACTTACGATCTTGGAGTAATCACCAATGATATTTATACCAAAGAAGACGCGGAATTCATGGCGAAAAACAGCCTTCTTCCCCACGACAGAATTATCGGAGTAGAAACAGGAGGTTGTCCTCACACGGCCATTCGTGAAGATGCCAGCATGAACCTTGAGGCGGTAGATGAACTGGCAGCCCGCTTTCCGGAAATAGAACTGGTCCTTATCGAAAGTGGAGGCGATAACCTTTCAGCGACTTTCAGTCCGGATCTGGCCGATGTTACCATCTTTATTATTGACGTGGCAGAAGGAGAGAAAATTCCAAGAAAAGGCGGCCCGGGCATTACAAGGTCTGATCTTTTGATCATCAATAAAATTGACCTTGCGCCACACGTAGGAGCGAGCCTTGAAGTAATGGAAAGAGATGCCAGAAGAATGAGAAACGGAAATCCTTTCGTTTTCACAAACCTTAAAACAGATGAAGGGCTGGATAAAGTGATCGGATGGATCAAAAAATATGCGCTTCTTGAAGAAGTTGAAGAACCGAACCTCGTAAGATAAATGGACAGCCGGTTACATATAATTGCAGGGTTCAAGGGAGGAGAATCCTATGTAAAAGATCTTTATGTCTCACTTCCCTTCAGGGTAGTTTCCGTAGGACAACGGAAAACCGACAAAAAGCTCTATCAGATGGTGATGAGCTCCTCTCCCGGAATTCTGGACGGAGACCACTATCATCTGGAAGTAGCTCTGGAAAAGGGGGCTTCCCTTCAGCTGCAGTCGCAGTCGTACCAAAGACTGTTCAATATGAAAGATAAGGCTGTTCAGGAACTTCATGTGAAAATGGAAGATAATACCTCTTTTGCTTATGTTCCTCATCCGGTGGTACCGCATGAAGATTCCAATTTTCAGAGCAAAGCCAGTATTCAGGTCGGAAAAAACAGCCAGATTATCATCAGTGAGATCATTACCTGCGGAAGAAAGCACTATGGAGAGGTTTTTAAACTGAAACGCTTTCAGAACCTTATGGAAATCTATCATAATCATAAACTGGTCATCAAAGATAATGTGGTGATCCAGCCGGAACTGATCCCGATCAGCTGTATCGGAAATCTGGAGCAGTATACCCATCAGGGAACCCTTATTTTCTACAGTACCAAAGATCAGGTAGATAAAAACGGATTAATTGAGGAAATCACTGAAGCAGCAGCAGAGCACCGGGAAGATATGGAAGTAGGAGTTTCCGCCATGGAAGACAATGGTTTTGTGGTAAGAGCTTTGGGACATGGAGGCGAGCTGATGTATAACTTCTTTCTTCATATCCAGGAAATCCTCTGGTCGCTGGAATAAATCAGTGTCCTTTAATGAGCGGTCTCAATCTGTGGTAAAAATACATTCAATAGAAGCGGGTTTCAGTCCGCTGAAATAAAGGAAATCATCCAATGATTTTTACCCCAGATCAATCAGGCGATGAATTTTTAAATACGATTCTCTGTGGAATCTACAGGGAACAATATTCAATACAAACGGGCTTTAGCCCGTTTAAATAAATAGAAATAAAAATGGATAGTACAGTTTGGGCACTTCTGCTAAGTGCCGTTTCAATAAGTTTTATACATACAGCCTCAGGACCGGACCATTATCTGCCCTTCATCGTGATCTCAAAATCCAAAAAATGGAGTGGGATGAAAACGGCCGTATTAACCGTAGTCTGCGGTTTGGGACATGTATTAAGCTCCTTAATTTTAGGCTTTATCGGAGTCTTTCTGGGCTGGCAGCTGAACAAAATCTCATGGTTTCAGGACATCAGAGGCAATTTTTCAGGATGGGCATTGCTGATTTTTGGCGGAATTTATCTGATTTATGGGCTGATTCAGGCTATCAGGAACAAGCCACACAAGCATTTCGATGTCATGGGAGATGATGTGTATGTCTATGAACACAATCATACCGAAATGGTGATGCCTCAGAAAAGAATAAAGGTGACTCCGCTTGTGCTGTTCATGATTTTCGTGATGGGACCGAGTGAACCGTTGATTCCTTTACTGTTCTATTCCGGGGTAAAACATTCCATGTCTGAAATTGCAGTTCTTGTAACCTCATTTACGGCAACAACAGTGCTTACCATGCTGGGAATGGTGCTGCTGGGACGTTACGGATATTCAACCTTATTCAACACAGAAAAACTGGAAAGATATATGGGAGTCGTGAGCGGAGCAGTGGTAACGGTTTGCGGTGTTGGGATGGTATTCCTTGGATGGTAGCTGGTTTGCAGGGGTGAGTGGGGTGGGTTTGAGAGTTTGGGAGTTGGAGGGTTTGAGGGTTTGAGAGATGGAATGTTAAAGTTCAGGGTCGTCATTCTTTCACTGATGATTTCACCATTCACTGGCGAAGCAAATCTGACTATTGACTTTTAAACCTGCAATGTCTCTCATCTCTTAGTCTATTATCTCTATCCAATATTTCTTATCAATAATACAATTAAAAAAACTATGGAAGAATTTTTCAAAAAAATCCCTTTTATCGATACTATTTTGAAAGGAATCGGGCAGATCATGCTTCAGGAAAACCGCTGGACGGGACTTCTGTTTCTGGTCGGTATTTTTCTCGGAAGCTGGCAGGGTGGTGTAGCGGTATTATTGTCTACGGCAGCCGGAACTTTTACGGCAATGAAGCTGAAATATAACCCATCTGAAATCAATGCCGGACTGTATGGTTTCAGTGCAGCATTGGTAGGGGTGGCTTTGTCTTTTGTGTTTCAGGCAACGCTTCTGATCTGGGTGCTCATTGTAATAGGAGGAGCTTTGGCTGCGGTGATCCAGCATTTTTTTATCGTAAAAAAAATTCCGGTATTTACCCTTCCGTTTATCCTGATTACCTGGGTTTGTGTGTTTGTTCTGCATCACTTTACGCAGATTCCGCCATCAGAGATGATGTCTGCACCGCTGGAAACTGCAGATTATGATGATTTTCTTACCTGTACCAACGCCTTCGGGGAAGTCATATTCCAGGGAGGAATTCTTTCGGGGATTATTTTCTTCGTGGCTGTTTTCATCAGCTCTCCGGCAGCAGCACTCTATGGCTTTGCGGGAGCCATTCTGGGGTCTTATATCTCCCATATGAACGGGGAGCCCATCGAGAAGATCCACATGGGACTTTTCGGATTCAATGCTGTGCTTTCTGCCATCGTTTTCTCAGGATTTAAAAAGATAAACGGGCTATGGGTACTGATTGCCGTAGCTGTTACAGTAGGAATAGATGATCTGCTGGTAGATCACAACACGCTGGGCGAAGTAGGAGGAGTGCTTACCTTTCCTTTTGTGGCCGGAACATGGATCACGCTTCTGATTCAGAAACTGTTTAAAACAAAAAAATAAAGAAAAAAACATTGAAGATAAGGTTTCATAGCTCTTATCTCCAAAAAATCTAAAACAACAATAAAACAATCAAAAATGAAGATAACTAAAATAGCAGCCGTATTTCTGGCAATGGCTTTCAGTGGAAAAATGATGGCTCAGGAAACAGAAAAACAGCTGCTAATAAAAGATGCAGATGACAAATTTCCCATTGCGGACGTTCTCGTAAAGTATAACCACGGAAACAGCCATACTCATTCCGGAGCAGACGGTACTTTCAGTATCCCTGCAGCTTCACTTCCTGATACGCTGGTGATCAGCCGTCAGGGATATGATGAGGTAAAATGGGCCGTCACCCATGATGAAGATAAAAATAAAGTTATCTTTTTACAGCACAAACCGTTTCAGATCTCTGAAGTGGCCATCAGCCACAGCTCTTTTTTATCTGCCATTACCAAAGTGGATCTTAATAAATTTCCCGTTAACTCCGCTCAGGACCTGCTGAGAAAAGTTCCCGGACTGTTTATTGCACAGCATGCGGGAGGTGGAAAGGCGGAACAGCTTTTTCTGAGAGGATTTGATGCTGATCACGGGACCGATGTCAGCGTGAATGTAGACGGAATGCCGGTGAATATTGTTTCCCATGCTCATGGCCAGGGATATTCCGATTTACACTTTGTGATCCCGGAAACCGTAAACAATATCGATTTTGGGAAAGGAGCTTACTATATGGACCGCGGAGATTTCAATACCGCCGGATATGTTGATTTTCAGACGTACAATGGTTTGAAAAACAGTATGGTCAAACTGGAGGGAGGTTCATTCAATTCAAAAAGAGTTTTGGGAATGTTCAATATCCTGCACGACGATGCCGGACGTAAAAATGCTTATGTTGCCGCAGAATACAATTATACGGACGGCCCTTTTGATGTAAAGCAGAATTTCAACAGGATCAATATTTTCGGAAAATACAACCAGTGGATTACGGATAATGATTATTTCAATGTTCAGTTTTCTAACTTCAATTCTTCGTGGAATGCTTCAGGACAGATTCCGGAGCGTGCCGTGGAGGAGGGGATTATCGGAAGATGGGGAAGTATTGACCCTACAGAAGGCGGAAAAACATCCAGAACCAACCTTCAGATGAATTTCAAACATATTATTTCATCCTCGGAACAGATTGATGCGATGGCTTTTTATTCAAAATACAACTTTAACCTGTATTCTGATTTTACCTTTTATTTGAAAGATAAAGATCATGGTGACGAAATCCGCCAGACCGACGGCAGAAATATTTACGGAACCGAAGTGAAATATACCAAAAGCTTCGCCCTTCCAAACAGCTCCCTGAACTGGATCTCAGGAGTAGGATTCAGAAATGATGACATCAATACCTTACAGCTCAGCCACGTTTATCACAGAGATCTGCTGCTGGACAGGATGGCGGATGTAACAGGAACCGAGACTAATCTTCATGCCTACTCCGGACTGATCTGGAAAACAGGAAAATGGACTATCAATCCGGCATTAAGAGTCGATCATTTCATATTCAATATGCACAATCTTCTTGATTCTGAACAGCTTCCGTCCGGACAGTCCAAAGAAGCCACAAGACTGAGCCCGAAACTGAACTTTTCCTATGCCCAGAATGATAACGTGATGTGGTTCTTAAAAACCGGGATGGGCTTCCATTCCAATGATTTAAGAGTAGTGGTTCCGAATCCCGATCAGAAAACGCTTCCCTATTCCATCGGGGCCGATTTCGGAGTAAGGCTGCATCCTTTTAAATCCCTTATCATCACCCCAACGTTATGGTATATGGATCTTCAGCAGGAATTTGTATATGTGGGAGATGATGCGGTGGTGGAACCTTCCGGAAAATCAAGACGCTTCGGAGCTGATCTGGGAATCCGTTTTCAGCCATTGGAAAACTTCTATCTGAATGCAGATATCAATTATTCCCACGCAAGATTTATTGAAGAAGAAAAAGGAAATGATTATGTTCCATTAGCTCCTGTAGTAACAAGCACAGGCTCCGTAAACTGGGATTTCCTTGATGGCTTTTCTCTTGGTCTTCAGTACAGATATCTTGGTGCAAGACCTGCCGTGGAAGACAACAGCATCAAAACAAAAGCTTACTTTGTGAACGACCTGATGCTTTCCTATAACCGCCGGAAATGGGGGGCGAACCTTCAGGTCAACAACCTTTTTAATGTAAAATGGAACGAAGCCCAGTTTGCAACAGAAACCCAGCTGAAAGGTGAAGCAGAACCCGTTACAGATCTTACCTATACACCGGGAAGCCCGTTTGGAGTAAGAGTGGGAGTATATTATAAGTTTTAGAGTGGGAGAGTGAGAGGATTTGAGAGTCTTGGAGTTGGAGCGTAAAGCGATTTTCAAATTAACTCATTCTCAAATTTTCAAATTCTCTTCTCTCTACATTACAAATTTTGTCTAATTTTAATTAATCATAATATCGGATATGGAAGTATTATCCAATTTTCAGTACAAAAAGCTTTTTCTCCCGAATATTACAGAGAAAATATTAGCGAATAATGCGGATATACAGCTTTACCGGATAGAAGATTACCTCAAAGGAATTCTGATGCCCGTCATTCCGTACCGGACCACCTTTAATTTTATCATTTTTGTGACAAAAGGCCATATCAGGCAGTATCTTGAAAACAAAGAATATTATGCTGAAAAAGCAGGTGTTATCTTTATCAAACAGGGGACAATAACCGCTACGTTGGAACTTTCTGATGATATTGAAGGATTCTTTCTCGCCTATGAAAACAATATCCTGTCTGAACAGGAACTTCCCAAGCATAAAAGCAGTATTTTCTTTATGACCCCTTTCCTGAATCTGGACAGTCTGACTTATGAGACCATTACCCAGCTTCTTCCGATCATGGAACAGGAGCTTTGGCTGAATAATCTCAATACCAATGAGGTGGTGGTTACGATGCTCCACCTTATCCTGATAAAAATGCTCAGCACCGATTCCGATTCCCACCACAAGTCGGCCACCCGTCCGATGGAATTATCACTGCAGTTTCGCGATCTTCTCTTTAAATACCATGTGGGAGAAAAAAGAGTGGCCTTTTACGCCGATAAACTGTCGGTTACCGAAAGCTATCTCAACAAATGTGTAAAAAGCGTTACCCAGAAGTCACCGAAACAATGGATCAACGAGATCGATATCAACTATAGCAAAGCATTGCTTCATTCCAGTAAAGATATCGCGGAAATAGCTTATGAACTGAATTTCCATACCGCGTCACACTTTACCCAGCTTTTCAAGAAAATTGCAGGCGTTACCCCTAAGGAATACAGAACACAGTTTTTGAAAGGCAGAATTCCAGTTTAAAAATAGGATGGAATTTCACTGTGGGGCAAACTGACAATTGATGTTTTGTGTGAGGAAAAAATAGGTTTGAGGGTTGGAGCGTTTGAGGGTAGGAGAGTTTTAGAGTAGGAGAGTGAGAATGTTTGGTTATCATATTCTGTAATAGCCACGACTTTATCTATCCGTCTATTATCTATTCGTCTATTACACGCCCTATTTTCCTCACGTCATTTTCTCATTTTCCAGAATTTTCAGCACAAGTTTCTCTTCGTGGGTCAGACCGGCTTTCCCGTCATTGGCTTCGATTTCTTCCAGTTCATCGAGGTATTTTCTGATGGTGTTGTTTTCATACAGATTGATGACGAGAGGATGAACATAATATTTTCGGCATACGGTACTTGTATTGCCTAAATGTTCGGCAACAATTTCAAGGGCTTCTTTTACTTTCTTTTTATACTGGGTATTATTTTCAGCATATCCGATTTCTTTAAATGCGATCAGGGCACTGACGGTTCCGGACCATGTCCTGAAATCTTTAGCCGTAAAATCTTCACCACTGATCTCTTTAATATAATCATTCACCATCCCGGAATCTATAGAATGCCTGTTTCCCTCATCATCCAGATACTGGAAAAGTTCCTTTCCGGGAATATCCTTACACTTCTGGACCAGTCTGGAAAGCCTTCTGCTTCTGAGGTCCACATGATGCATGATTCCCTTTTTCCCTTTAAATGAGAACGTAATTTTCTGACCGTTAATCTTCACATGCCTGCCTTTTAACGTCGTCAAACCAAAAGAACCATACAGTTTTTCATAGGCATTATTGCCGATCCGGATGTTGGTCCGCTGCATCAGGCTGACGATCAGGGCTAAGATTTTCCGCTTTTCAAAATTTCTCAGCGTAAGATCCTGTTCCACATGAAGCCGGATGTTGGGTAAGGCATACCCGAACTGAAGCATCCTGTAAAACTTGGTGTGATTTCTTAAGGCGCTCCACAGCGGATGATAGCGGTATTGTTTCCTTTTTTTGATGTCAAAGCCCGTGGCCTGAAGATGGCCGTTTTCTATGGCACAGATCCATACATTTTCCCAGGCCGGAGGAATGACCAGCTTATTGATTCTGCTGATCTCTTCCTTATCTTTGATTTTCTCTCCGTTTTTGAAATACGCATACTTCTTACCGGATTTTTTACGGGTAATTCCAGCAGTCTCTGCATCGGTGGTATATACAAGATGTACCGCCTTTGCAGAAGCTTCCGGATCTTTCATGATTTTTACAATTTTTGAAGGCTTTAGATGAGAAATAATCTCTAAGTCTGCATTCTTTTCCATAAAAAACGGTTAAGAGTTTTTACCCCTCGAAAAGATCAGTAAAAGAATGACAACAATGGCGACAACTACAATAATTCCCCACCACATTCCGGCCTTAAAAATTGTTTCTACTGCTTCACAGCTCGTCAGTGTCAACAAGCTGAATATCGTCATACTGTATAAGCTCCATTTTTTCATGATGTATCTATTTTGGTGTGTTAAATTCTATGTAGGTCAGGTTTCCAGTTTCTGATCGATTTTTTGATCTCATTTCCGGAAATATTTTCGTGAAGCGCCCGGTACAGCAGTTCCTTAAACTCTTCATCATAGGCAAACCTTAAAGCTGCTATCTGGTCAAAACTCAGTTTTTCAGCCACTTCATCAGACCGCTGTTCAAAGATTTCAAAATACCGCTGTTTGAATTCAAGCCTTACCATCCGGTTTTGAAGCCCCAGCGCATAATGCTGTCTGACCATAATAGCAAGGTAAAAAAGCAGAAATACAATCACTGAAAATAAAATCCAGATCGGCTGGTTGCCAGGATCATCCCAGATTTTATAGATTCCGAATATTTCCAGTACAATCAGTAAAGGAAGATAGACAAAATGATGAGGCGGATAAAACTTTCTGTGGTTATGATAGTTCTGTACTTGCATATTGTAGAAGTAGCAATAATCTTTCCAAAATTTTACCGTTTTAACAATAAATTGTATTTTGTGGTATCTTAAAAATTTATCGTATTTAAAATTTGTTATTGAAATTATTCATTAAAAAACACAGTTTGTGTTAAATAGAATATAAAATCCCTGGGAAAAAACTGATCCGTAAGATCTGTGAAATCAGCGGAATCTGTAGGAAATTCTTCAACCACAAAAGCAACAAAAGGTTTGAACACGTAAGTAACCTTTAAGTTAAATGCATTGCACATAGAAGTTCACTAAAGTTCTTAAAAATCAAAGATTTTTATTGGGGTATTAAAATCTACTCAATCCGCAGAATCTGCGTGAGAAAAAAACATCCACAAATCAGGGTGTCTTCAACAAAATCAATGCGCTTATTCTGGGCAGGCCCTATCACAATAAATATGCGGAGGAATATAACAGAATCCTCTTACAGGTGATAAGGGATGAAGAAGGACGTGATGACCTGACTATTGTCACCGAAATGGATTTCGGGCATACCTGTCCTGTATTTACTCTTCCCTATGGTGCCATGGCGGAAATTGATCACGACAGGAAAACATTCAGCATTCTGGAGAGTGGAGTAACGCGATAAAAATTAAAGTTCTGATAAGAATTTAATCATGGGTTCGTAAAAGAATACTTCATTTTTAATGATGTTCGTCTTTTTATGGGCTGCTGTTTTTCAGGCTAAATCATGGATCAGGCGCAAAAGCTGGAAGGCAAGTAAAAAAGCAGAGTTCATTTGTATAATTCTTTTTGGAAAAGGCCTTATCAATCATACTGTTGATTTTGGGAAGCAAGAATGAGAATCAACGGAATTGATTCGATGAAGCAGAGGGATATCCATAAGCTTTTCGGCGGCGTAGTTGCATCACTTTATCTGCTCAAATAAAACGGAATTATACATCAACTTTGCGTTAAACCTCATTACAAAATCTCTTGAATCAATCCGGAATCACGCCCATACTTCCTGAGCGGAAAGCTCACTGATATCAATCCCATCCCAGGTTCCCAGATACCATAACCTGATTATTTTGCTGGCAATGTCACTTAAGACGGGATTCATTACAATCCGGGAAACCATTGCATTTTTTAACTGGTTTTTATTGGATGAGGTATCCAGTATATTTTTAGACACGCTCAGAAATTCTGAAAAAGCAGCAGCATCCGAATGTTCCGTAAGATAAGCATAATAGTTTTCTGCCTGTCCCGCAGCCTGTAGTTCATGTATGGTAAAGCCGGTAAGTTCTGCTGAGATCGGGAGAAATACCTCAAAATAATCATTGCCGAAGGTTGTGTTAATCATATTCATTTCATTAAAATTCGGGTTGGAATATTGCTGTGTTGACTGATCTGTTTTTTTACTGCATTTCAGAACTTCTTTTTCCGGAAATTAATTTTCAGAAAGTTCACAATATCCTTTTTTCATCGATCCGAAATTAGCCAACTCCTGTTAGATAAGCTTCAGTATTTCTACGTAATTGTTGGTTTTTAATCTTAGAAATTGGATGTGGGAAGGATGAAGGGTGATGGGTGATGGGTGAGGGGTGATGGGTGAGGGGTGATGGGTGAGGGAAGTTTTGAAAACCGTAAAGGAAAATTGCTTATCTGTATCAATGGCTTATCAATTGAAGGATAGCTGACATTAATTATAACCACGAGTAACTTCCAGCATCCTTCTCCCAGCTTCCAGCCTTTAATCTTAATTTTCTTTACCTGAATACAATAAAGTACATTAAAATACGACATGTTTTGTCGTTGTACGTCTGTAATTTTGCTCAAAAGAGAAATTTTAAAAATTAAATGAAATAAATATAGATTAAGACTCGTTAATGAGATAGCGTAATCTTAAAAAGTGTTAAATTCGCGAAAATAAATAACTGATAACTTTAAAACACCTATACATGAGAAAAATATATGGCAGTATTTTGGCCGTATGTACAGCCTTTACTTTGCCTGCTCAGGAAGTGGTATGGCAGAAAGACATCAGATCCTCCACGCAGGATTTCCTAAGCCAGATCACCACGACTATCGATCAGCAGTATCTTATTACCGGAAGTTCTATTCAGACGGAAAACCATTCTAAAGGAACCGGAAGTCAACAGCCTAATAATGGATACGATTTCCATTTAATCAAACTCAACCAGCAGGGAGAACAGGTTTGGGAAAAATACATTTCCGGACAAAACCACGACTATTTATCTTCTTCGGTAGCCACGCAGGAAGGGGGATTTCTTCTTTCCGGAACATCATTTTCAGGGAAAGGACTTGACAAGAAAGACGATTCCAAAGGCGGATCAGATATCTGGCTGATAAGACTTAATGAATTTGGATATGAACTATGGCAGAAAACTTTAGGAACCTCTTCCGATGAGGAAGCCAGAGCAGTCGTTCAGACTATAGATTTAGGATTTTTCGTTGCCGGCAATGTACAGAACTCTTCCAAAGGCTTCGGTTCCAAAGATGCCTGGGTCATCAGACTGGATAAGGATGGAAAAGTACTTTCAGAAATGATACTTGGCGGAAAAGGATTGGATGAAGTCGAGAAAATGATCCCCACAAAGGATGGCGGCGTCCTTGTAGGGATGTATTCCAGAAGCAGTGAAGTTCATGATACAGGTCCGGGAGGAACTACTGTAAATAAATCATCCTCTGAAAAATCTTCGGCTTCAGTAGCTATCAGCCATCAGCCAAAAACCAGCAGCAACTCCGGTGAGGGCGATTACTGGATCGTCAAGCTGGATAAAAACGGCAAAGTGGAATGGGAAAAGAATTATGGTGGAAAAGCAGATGATCACTTAAGAACGCTGGCTGTAACGTCAACAGGTTACATCATTGGCGGTGAATCCAGATCTGAAAGATCAGGAAACAAAACCGTAGGCATAGAAGAGGGCACAGACTTGTGGCTGATTGCTTTAAACGAAAGAGGTGAAGAGCAGTGGCAGAAATCCTACAATTTTAAGAACCGTGACATTTTGATGGGCATGAGCGTGATTCATTCAGCGGATGATAAAACGTCCAAAGGCATTCTGCTTGGAGGCTATACCCATGCGGAAGGTCGAATAGAAAAGGATGATGAAACCTTCTGGATGCTGTACCTGGACCATGACGGTAACGAGCAGTGGAGAAAGCATGTCAAAGGTGAATCCAGAAAGAAGGAAGAACGGCTTTCCGATATTAAATTAAA
>JAITMC010000013.1 GCA_031277615.1 Chryseobacterium sp.
GAATATCAAAGTATTCAACTAAAAATTCTGGAAGTAGTAATTTAAGAAGTTCGTGATCGCTTAACATAATTCAAAGATACACCAACTTAACATTTCCCCCCAACTTTTGAGACTGATCCTATAAAATTTTAATAACTCCCAAGTCAGGAGACTTCAGAGAGCAAAAGAATGGAATCAAGGAGTTGATTTGATGAAAAAAATAAGATCTGCTTCATCTGCAGAATCTGTATGCTTTAATTGAATAGTAAAAAAAGCTCCGACCATATTTTAATGATCGGAGCTGCTCTTTATTGGATCCTTTAAACTGATGATCAGTCCAGATGCATATTGTCAATTAATCTTACACCATCTACCACAACCACGATAAATGCTCTGAAGTTCCGGTCTTTGTAGAAAAAATCCGTTTCTTTTAAAGTCTCTTCGTCGGCGATCAGGAAATATTCAAGTTTCATTCCGTGTTGATGATCAAAAATATCAGTAACTCTTTCCTTGATTTCAGGAACGGTTACGGTTCTGAACCAGTCATTGACTTTTTTCAGGGTTTCGTAAATAATTTTAGATGCTTCTTTGCGGTCCTCATGAAGTCTCTGGTTTCTGGAACTTAAAGCAAGACCGTTTTCGGCTCTGTAAATAGGAACACCTTTTATTTTGACAGGAAGCTGTTTTTTCTCAACCATTTTTTTGATGATGGCCAGTTGCTGGAAATCTTTTTCCCCAAAATAGGCATTGTCCGGCTTTACCTGCCTGAAGAGCTCTTCTACAACCGTTCCTACACCATCAAAATGCCCCGGTCTCGATTTTCCTTCCATTTCATTTTCCAATCCGTCAAAATCATAATGAAGGCTTTCCGTCTTTTCAGGATAAATATCTGTAACTTCAGGAATATAGACGGCATCTACCAACCCTGAATTTTTAAGAATCAGAATATCCCGGTTGATATCTCGGGGATATTTTTCCAGATCCTCGGAATTGTTGAATTGGGTAGGATTTACAAAAATGGAAGAAACCACAAGATCATTTTCTTTTCTGGCTTCTTCATACAGGGAAAGATGGCCATTATGCAGCGCTCCCATGGTAGGGGCAAAGCCAATCCGTTTTCCCATTTCTTTCTGTCTTTCAATGAAATCCTGAAGGGTTTTCCTGTTGTTTATAACTTCCATAGCTTATTTTAATACTAATTCAAAATTACTAAAAATATCACAAAATAATGTGTGTTTTTAATAATTTGGAAAAGGGAATTATCGTAAAAAAATGTTAATTAAAATAATGTTGGATGTTTTTTTGTAATTTTGCACATTAAAGCATTTTTACAAAAAATAGATAGAAATTTATGCCGAATCAAAAAATACTGTACATTACTACAGAGATGTATCCATATCAGGAAGATACAAATATGGCTGCAGTGGTTAATAAAATGGCACTTAAGATGCACAATGAAGGCAATGATGTAAGAGTTTTTATGCCAAGATTTGGACAAATAAGTGAGCGGAAATTCCAGCTTCATGAGGTGATCCGCCTTTCAGGAATGAATATTATTATCAATGACCTGGACCAGCCTTTAATTATCAAAGTAGCCTCTCTTCCGGGAGAAAGACTTCAGGTTTACTTTATCGATAATGAAGAATACTTCAAAAGAAAACAATATTATTTCGATGATGAGGGAACCCCTTTCGATGATAACGACGAAAGAGCGATTTTCTTTGCAAGAGGAGTAATTGAAACCATCAAGAAACTGAACTGGGTTCCTGATGTGATTCACCTGAACGGATGGATGTCTTCTTTTGTTCCGATTTATCTTAAAACGTACTACGAATCTGATACCTATTTTAAAGATGCCAAAATTGTTCTTTCCCTGTATAATGAGAAAGACGCAGCACTGGATAAGAATATTGCTGAAAAACTGGCCTTCGATAATATTTCCGGATTAAAAGCGTTAGATAACCCAACGATTAAAAGTTTTGTTATCGAAAGCATGAATTACGTAGATATGGTGGTAAAAGGAGATGAGTTCCTAGATGAAGATCTTGATAAAGGCTTCAATGAAACATCGGCTCCCAAATCAGAGTACGTAGATGTAGATTCTATAAACCAACTTTACTAAAAACACTTTTTTAATGACTCATACTGTTAAAAGGACTTTCGCCATGCTTTTACTGGCGGTTTTCGGGAGTGCACTTCTTTACAACTGTGAACCGGACCCGGATTCATTAGGTGAACAGCTTTTTATAAAAGATGCTGTAGCAGGCAATGAAAAAATATTAGATCTTATAGCCTACAATATCAATAATAACGATACCATAGCCAGTGATGCTTCCAGGCTGGTTACCCAAATCAATACCAACGGGGTCTCTCCGACAGCAGCAGTGCTGGGGGCTTTTCATGAAGGTCAGTTCGGAATGCAGAAAGCTTCCTTTGTTTCTCAACTCAGATTAAGACAATACGATTTCGATTTCGGTACAGCACCCAAAGTGGATTCCGTTGTCATGGTGGTAAGACCTTCAAGTGAGTCGCAATATAAAAAGGATTCTGTGGATGCAAGACCTGCTGCGGATATAGATTTTCCGGTAGGAAATGAAACGGTAGCTGCTTCCATAGAAAAGAAATTCTATCCGGTTGTAAAATACGGAAGAGGCAAAATAGGAACTGCCCCTGTAGTATACCATGTGAAAGTACATGAAGTGACTACCTTCCTGGATGTCAATAACCCCGATTTAAAGAAATCCAATGCCACGATCGGCACAGGAGATCTGTTGGGGAGTACAACATTCAACGGGAATTACAGTGCGGTAACAGTAACTAAGAAATCTGATAATTCCAGCATCTTTGCCGGGGATATCGGAATGAGAATTCCTTTGGATAAAAATCTTTTCCAGACCAAAATCCTGGATAAGAATAAAAAGCCCGAGCTTCTGAATGCCGCTAATTTTGTAAGATATTTTAAAGGAATCAGGATTTCTGTAGATGAAACCAATGGGTATCTTTGGCAGTTTTCTCCGGATAATACAGAGGTGATCATGTATTACAGCAATGAAACAACGTCAAACGGTACGGTAACAAGAACACAGCAGGCTCCTTTTAAATTTGCTTTAGCGGGAGCACGTCTGGGACATTATCAATATGACAGAGCAGGAAGTGCCTGGGAAACAGCAAAAACAGCGATCAACACAGTGGATGGTAATGATAAACTTTTCCTTCAGGGAATGGGAGGTCCTTCAATTGCTGTGAAAATTCGAGAAACTGAGCTTGATCAATTGAGAACATTGTACAATGATAATAAAGCTGCAATTATTAATGCAAGAATCAGAATTTATACAGATAATGTAAGTTGGAATAATAAATATCCAAAGCCTTCGGTTTTGACCCTTGCTACTGCGAATAATGAACTTATTCCTGATGGATTCACTTCAGATCTTCTTGCTGGATTTGGGTTGCTTACCCCTTATGACTTAGATAAAAACCCTGCTTATTACGACTTTAATGTAACAAAGACCGTTAAAGAGATTGTTGAAAAAGCAGGAGCCAATAAGCCTTTGATCATCAATGCAGGAGATTTTATAAAAGATGCTTCAGGTCTTTATTATGGATTTAAGTATACATCAAGAGCTTTTGCAATGGACAGAGCGGTTTTCGTAGGTTCAGTTGGAAATAAGAATAATGGGATTCAGCTGAGAGTAACTTACGGAACTAAACAATAACACAACAAAAACACTAGAAAAAATATGTGCGGAATAGTAGGATATACAGGATTTCAGGATGCGTATGATATTGTTATCAACGGTCTCAGAAGATTAGAATACAGAGGATATGACAGTGCAGGAATTGTTTTGGAAAACGGAAACAAAAAGTTTGAAGTTGAAAAAACAAAAGGGAAAGTAGATGATTTAGTCGGTATTTCTGCACAATTGAAGGGTACAGCAAAAATAGGAATGGGGCATACGCGTTGGGCCACTCACGGAGTTCCAAGCGACAGAAATTCCCATCCGCATTTGTCCAATAACGGAAAAGTAGCCCTTGTTCACAACGGAATCATTGAAAACTATGATACCATCAAAACAATGCTTGCAGGTAAAGGATTTACCTTTAAGTCTGAAACCGATACCGAAGTACTGGTAAACCTTATCCAGTATTTTATGGATCTGAACTCAGAAACAGACTTTCCTTCTGCTGTAAGATTTGCATTGAATGAAGTATATGGAGCTTATGCTATTACCGTAATGCACGAAGATTATCCGGGTCTTTTGGTGGTAGGAAGGTTAGGATCTCCACTGGCCATCGGAATTGGTGATCAGGAATATTTTATTGCTTCGGATGCATCTCCGTTCGTAGAATTCACCAAAGAAGCCATTTATCTTGAAGAAGGCCATATGGCGACGATCTCTCTGGAAAAAGGAGTGGATATCAGAACCATTACAGAAAACTCTAAAATTGAACCGGAAATTCAGGAGCTTAAGTTAAGCCTGGAGCAGATTGAAAAAGGAGGCTACGAACATTTCATGCTTAAAGAGATTTTTGAGCAGCCTAAATCTGTACATGATACCATGAGAGGAAGACTTCTTGTAGATGAAGGCGTAATCAAAATGGCCGGAATCTGGGATCATGTGGAAAAGTTTAAAAATGCCAACCGTATTATCATCATTGCCTGCGGAACTTCATGGCATGCCGGTCTTATCGGAGAATACCTGATTGAAGAATATGCAAGAATCCCTGTAGAAGTGGAATACGCTTCCGAATTCAGATACAGAAACCCGATCATTACAGATAAAGATGTTGTGATTGCGATCTCCCAGTCAGGAGAAACAGCGGACACGATGGCTGCCCTGAAGCTGGCTAAAGAAAAAGGAGCATTTATATACGGTATCTGTAACGTAGTGGATTCTTCTATTGCCAGAATCACCGATGCCGGATCATATACCCACGCCGGGCCGGAAATCGGAGTGGCTTCTACCAAAGCATTTACAGCACAGCTTACCATTCTTACCCTGATTGCTTTCAAATTAGGAAAACACAACGGAAACTTAGGAAATGCCGAATTTATGAGCCTGATTGCTGAACTGGATGCCGTACCTAAGAGAATTGAAGAAGTTCTAAGCACAACCCATGAGCTGGTTCAGAATATTGCAAAAGATTTTGTAAACGCTACCAATTTCCTTTATTTAGGAAGAGGATACAACTATCCTGCAGCATTGGAAGGTGCTTTAAAGCTGAAAGAAATTTCTTACATCCATGCAGAAGGATATCCGGCAGCAGAAATGAAGCACGGACCTATTGCACTGATCGATGAAAACATGCCAATCGTTATTATTGCTCCTAAAAAAGGACATTATGATAAGATTGTGAGCAACGTTCAGGAAATCAAAGCCAGAAAAGGAAAAATTATTGCAGTGGTGAATAAAGGAGACCAGCAGGTAAGCTCAATGGCAGATTATGTTATTGAAGTTCCTGAGACTTCAGAATGTTTCTCTCCAATCGTTGCATCAGTGCCTCTACAGCTGTTAGCGTACTATATTGCAGTGTACAGAGGAGCTAATGTAGATCAGCCCAGAAACCTTGCAAAATCGGTAACCGTGGAATAAAAACTTGTTGTAAATAAAATAAATTTAGATTTCTTCCGTTATTTCAAAAAAAATCTTAAAAGTTTCTTAAAAAAATTATATATTTACGGCTTAATTATAAAAATTAACATGAAAAGGATATTTCTTTTATTATTGTCTGCGTCAGTAGCATCGGTATCTTGTTCAGGTGGTGGCAACTCTTCTGTAGGGAAGCCAGGAACAAAAGGAGAATTGATACCAAGAGAAAAAACGAAATCATTTGTTGCGGAAAGACCATACGGAATGGTCGCAATTCCTGCAGGTTCATTTGTTGCTGGTTTAGCAGATCAGGACCCAATGAATACTCCTGAAAAAACAGCATTGAAAACGGTAACCGTTTCTTCTTTCTTCATGGATGAAGCGGAAACTACCAATGCAGAATACAGGTTATTTATCAACTACGTAAGAGATTCTATCGCCAGAACACTTCTTGCTGAAGCAGCAGGAGAAGGAGGTGACGAAGGCGGACGTAGAGGGGCGAGCATAGGAGATTATGCTTATCTTGCTAAAAAAGAAGAAAATTTAACACCTTATCAAGAATATTTAGAAGGCCAGGGAGGAAGAGAAGACGAAGGCTATGATGCAAGCAAAAGATTAGACTGGAAAATCCCATTGCATTGGAGTACAGGTAAGTATCCTGATGTAGAATATGCGGAAGTTCTGGAATCTATGTATCTGCCGGCTTCTTCCAGAATAGGAAACGAAAGAATCTTAGACGTAAGTAAACTGAAATATAGCTATCAGTGGGGAGATATGGATGCTGCACTTGCGGATAACGAAAGAGGAGCAAACTATCTGAAAAGCTCAAGTATTGCGATTTATCCCGATACAACAGTTTGGGTAAAAGATTTCCACTTCGCTTATAACGAACCGTTGTTCGAGCAGTATTTCTGGCACAAAGCTTACAAAAACTATCCTGTAGTAGGAGTTACCTGGGATCAGGCCAGAGCTTACTGTTTCTTCAGATCTAAATTGAAAACAGATTATAACGAAAGTTTAAAAAGAAAAAAACAAAGACCATTGCTGTTCCGTCTTCCTACCGAAATCGAATGGGAATATGCAGCAAGAGGTGGAATGCAGAATGCTACTTACCCTTGGGGTGGTCCTTACCTGATGGACGACAGAGGTTGCTACCTTGCCAACTTCAAGCCTAAGAGAGGTAATTACATGGAAGACGAGAAAAAAGGTACTTATACATATACAGCTCCAGTTAAGAAATTTAAGAAAAATGGGTTTGGGTTATTTGATATGGCTGGAAACGTTTCTGAATGGACCGTATCTGCTTATAATAACTCTTCTTACGGTTTCTCTTCTACTCTGAACCCTTCTACAAAGGATAAAGTAGATACCAAGAAATCGGTAAGAGGTGGATCTTGGAAAGATGTTGGATATGCCCTGATGACAGGAGCAAGAGATTGGGAAAGAAAAGATTCAGCAAGAAGCTACATCGGATTCAGAACTGTACAGGATATTCCTGAAGCAGCTGTTAAGCCAAGAAGAGTTAACAGATAATCGATCAGACAATTATTTTTCAATAACAATTTTATTTAACATTAAAAAAACTAACTTAATATGTTTAAGACTAAAGATGCTTGGATGAATTTCTTTTATTCATTCGGGGCTGCAATTGTAATTCTTGGAGCTTGGCTTAAAATTACTCACATTACCCTGGGACCTATTAACGGGAATATAGCACTTACTGTGGGACTTATTACAGAAGCTATTATCTTTATCATTTTCGCATTCGACCCTCCAAAGTCAGAAGAGTCTTATGCATGGGAAAATGTATATCCTGAATTATTAGATAAACATGCCAACCCAAATCCGCTTCACTCTAATGTAACCACTAAAGTGAATGCACAACAGCAGTTTGCGGAATTGGAAAACTCTCTTTCTACAAAATTAGATAAGATGCTTGAAGATGCTAAACTTGATGTTCAGTTATTCGAAAGATTAAGAACAGGGATCGACAAGTTTTCAAACTCTGTAGATCAGATCAACCAGACTGTTGACGTATCTGCATCTACTCATAAGTATAACGATCAGCTTAACAAAGCCGCTCAGCACATGGAAAGCATGAACGCTCTTTATGCAATGCAGCTTGAAAGCGGAAAAAGACAATCTGAATTTGCTAACAAATATGTAGCAGATATGCAGAAGTCTGCAGAACAGTCTGAAAAATTCAATCAAGAGCTACAAGGTTTAACATCTAATCTTAATAACTTAAACAGAGTTTATGGCGGTATGTTAACTGCTATGAAGTCTTAATCCTGAACCATTTCTAATTTAACTATTTAATCAAAAAAACAAAGAAAAGAGAATGGCACAAGGAAAACAGACCCCTCGTCAGAAGATGATCAACCTGATGTATCTGGTGTTCATCGCGATGATGGCCCTCAATATTGATGCAGAAATCATCAGATCATATTATGACTCAACCAGAGCATTGAATGAAACAAGAACTTTAACCGAGAAAAAGAACGAAAAGATCTTTGAAAGAACACTTGAAGCAAAAGCTCAGCAGGTTCCGGATACGTACGCTCAGCCTTGGGAAAACTATAAAGTGCTTAAAGGTAAAATTGATGTCCTGGTATCTTCTGCTCAGGGAATCAAAGATGCTTTGAAAAAACAGTCAGAGTTTCATGATAAAGATCCTAAAACAGGAAAAGATATTGATGTAAGTGAAAACTTTGCTGCATTGAACAACAATGAGGCAACTACAGAATATTTCTTCAAAGAAGGAGACGAAAACACCCCATCAAAAGGTGCTTTGGATTTAAAAGCTAAAATTGATGATGTAAGAAATTATATCAATTCAACTTTTGGAAATAACGAACAGTTAAAAGATCTTGTAGACAGAGCCAACAAATCTCTTATCGCAGAATATCCTAAAGGAAAATCTCCGAATGAGAAAACATGGTTCCAGAATAAATTTTACCACCAGCCACTAATCGCTGCAATTTCCAATCTGGAGATCATCCAGAATGATGCAAGAAACGTACAGTCTGATGCATTGGCGTTATTGCTTCAGGAAAAGGTAGATGCAAGCATCAAGTTTACAAGCTATGAAGCGATTGTTTCCGGTCCGGTGGATATCCAGGCAGGAAAGCAGGCGGAAGTGAAAGTAATGTTGGGTAACTATTCCAACAGTAACAAGATCAGTATTTCCGGCGTAAGCAGAGTAGAGAATGGTAAAGGAACGATTGCCATTTCCGGTTCAGGACTTGGAGAGCATAAATTAGGAGGGGTGATTACCTTAACTGATGCTTCAGGTAAATCACAGCCTTTCCCTTGGACACATACTTATAATGTAATCGCAGGACCAAGAGAAGTAAAACTTGAAAAAGGATTATTACTTTCTGCTGATAAGATGAATGTAATGTACAGAGGACTTGAGAACCCTGTTTCAGGATCCATCTTAGGAGCTGATAACTCTAAACTTTCATTATCTGCTCCGGGAGCTGTGGTGAAGAGTAAAGGTGCCGGTAAGTGGGATGTAATTCCTACGACAGGAAATACCATTAAGCTAACATTATCAGGAGTTGATCCATATGGTAAAACCGTTTCTCAGGTATTTGAATACAGAATTAAGAATATTCCTAGACCACAGGGACAGATCAGAGGAAAACCTGTTAACTTTATGCCGGTAGGTTCTATTCCTAATCAGATCGTATCAGCTACTTTACCTGATTTCGACTTCCCGGTTTCGTTCACGGTAAACAGCTTTATTCTTAAGCTTCCTGGTAAAGCAGGTACAATGATTCAGGGTAGCACACTTCAGGCGGCTGAAGGAATGCTTAGGAATCTTAGATCAGGTGATGTAGTTCAGATTTATGATATTCAGGCTACTGCTACAGGTCTTGGAAACCAAAAGCTTAAGGAGATAACACCTGTAATTATTAATGTTCAATAAGGTTAATTTGTAAAATCATATTATGAAAAAATATATTAGCAGTCTTTTAGTACTGGTTTCGGGATTTGCTTTTTCCCAGACTATTCTGAACGCTTCTTCTCCTGAGGAATTTAGACAGATGAGAGCTGAATCCATGAGAAAAGCAGGAGATACTGTTATCAGTAATAAAGTGAAGCCACTGGAATATGGATTCGTAGATGATAAAGACATCATGAAAAGTATGTATGTTTGGGAGATCATTGATATGAATGATAAGATCAACCAACCTTTCTACTATGACAATCCGGACGGTCTTCTTTCTACTTCCACAAGATCACTATATCAGTTGTTATTAGACGGGGCACTTAACGGGACTATCCAGGAAGTGTATGATGATGATAACTTCGTAACAAGACTTAGCCCTGAAGCAATTCAGAAAAGACTTGAAAGTGTAAGACTTGATGAAGAAGCAATCGATATTCTTAACTCCGGAAGATCACTTACGGATGAAGAGAAAAAGAGATTAACAGATATCATCAGAACAACAACCGATAAAGTTAAGGTTCTTAAAGTTATGGGAATGTGGTTCATCGATAAGAGAGACGGACAAATGAAATACAGACCTCTTGGTATTGCAGCAATGGGTCCGGATCCATCTGCTATAGGAAGAATTGGTCCTGACGGCCAGCCGTTGCCAGGTGGAGATGAGCTTGTTGATCTGTTCTGGATCTATTATCCAAGTGCACGTGAAATTTTAGCGAATAACTACGTGTATAACAGAAAGAACTCCTCTGCTGACCTTTCTTTCGATGACATTATCAACGCGAGAAGATTCTCTACAGTTATTTATAAGTCATCAAGCGGTTTGGGAGATGGGACGATCAAAGATTACATTCCTAGAGATGCCGATGATCAGCTTGAAGAAAGTGAAAGAATCAAGACGCAGATCCTTGAAATGGAAAATGAAATGTGGAATTACTAAATTTCACTTGATATTTATACAAAACCTGAGTATTTTTACTCAGGTTTTTTTTATTATGAAGAATGTAGATTATATTATCGTAGGAGACGGTTATGCAGGGCTGTTTTTCGCCCATCAGCTGATAAAGAATAACAAGTCCTTTGTCATTTATTCGGAAGGCAGAAAAAGTGCCTCACAGGTTTCTGCAGGGATTATCAACCCTGTAGTCCTGAAAAAGTTCACAACATTCTGGAAAGCTCAGGAGCAGATAGACTTTCTGAAAAACACCCTTAATGAGATCGAATCCTATACAGGCCGGAATTATATGATCAATGAACCGATTCATAGGATCTTTCATGATGAAAATGAACAGAAGCTATGGCTGAAAAAATCGGAGAATGAAGAACTTTCTGGTTTTTTAGATAAAAATTTTGATCATTTAAAGGGGGTAAAAAACGATTTTAAGACCGGAAAGGTCAATCAGTCTGCCAGACTTGAAGTAAGTGGTTTTTTTGCGGGTCTATTCAATTATTTAAGAAATAATGGTCAGATTGAAGAAGAAAAATTTAATTATCGTCAGCTGGATACCAATGCTTCATCTTATAAAGACTATCAGTTTAAGAATATTGTGTTCTGTGAGGGAATGGGAGTGAAAGAAAATCCTTATTTCTCTGAGATTGCAGTCAATCCCAATAAAGGGCATCACATAAAGGTAAAGCTCTCCGAAACAATTCCTGAAAAAGTTACCATTAAAAAGAAACACTTTCTGTTTCCTACGGATAACGGATTGTATTTTTACGGAGGAACCTACGACAGGGAGCAGCTTCATCACCATGTGGATGATTCAGCAGTGGAACAGCTCGTCAACGGACTGTCTGAAATTTATCCCTATGATTTCGAAGTAGAGGAGGTCAACTTTGGATTCCGCCCTACTGTAAAGGACCGGAGACCAATCATCGGCAGACATGATGATTTTCAAAACTTATATGTGTTTAACGGTTTGGGGGCCCGGGGAATTCTGAACGGATGCTATTTCTCAAGAAGTCTGTATCTTTTCATAGAAGAAAATATTCCGCTTCATGAAGAAGTTTCTTTAAACAGATTTAAATAAGCAGAATTGATTTAAAGGCTTGAAACCGGAATGATATTACTGAAATAACTTAAGAAAGATAAACAGTTTTTCCTTACGATATTCACAACATCCTTCTTCCATCACCCATCATCAAACCCTTCTCATCTGAATTAATGCTCAAAATATGACCCCTATGAATGAAAACCTCCTCGGAATAACAGCCGGCGTACTGACGTCCATTTCCATGATTCCCCAGCTGATCAAGGTGATCCGTGAAAAGAATGTAGAAGATATTTCTCTGCTGATGCTTCTCGTCCTGATTACCGGACTTTCATTATGGGTTTGGTATGGTTTTAAAAAAGATGAGCTGCCGATTATCCTGTCGAATGCATTTGCCGTTTTGGTGAACTTAAGCCTTCTGACATGTTATATCATGTATAAAAATAAAAAATCTTAAGGATATATACAGTTTCGGCGGGCCAAAGGCCCGCCGAAACTGTATACAGCAATATATTTTAAATTACTCCTGAAGGGTAAACTTCGCTAAAGGAGCCATTTTAGCTTTATTCAAAGTCAGTGTATTTCCGTTCACTGAATAATTGTCTGCCGCAAGAACTGCTTTGGTAAACTGGTTTTCAATATCAAGATCTTCACAGGCCATCATGGTAGACATTCCCTGGTTGAATTTAATGCTCATCGCTTCAGGCTTGATATCAAAAGTACCTCCGAATCCATTGCATCCTGCGTGTCCTTCATATCTCATTCCTTCGGTATTCAGCTTGAAATAAGGATTATTTTTCGGATTTTTAAGTTTAATCGGCTGACCGTTAAGTTCAGTCAGTTTCCATGTTTTTCCTGTAATATCAGCAGTTCCTTTTGATGCGGAAGGTGTTTTACATGAGATCATGAATACAAGTAAAAACAATACGGACAGATAGTAAGATACGTTTTTCATAGTAAATGGGGGTATGAGGGTTATATATAATTGACTTGATTTAGTAGGAAGCCATTTTTGCAGATCCGGAACCTTTCGTATCGCGTTTCGTACGGAACAGGACCATATCTACATTTTTCTTTAAAAAAGTAATGTTTCCTTTGATATCGGAATATTGATATTCCTCGTTGGATGCCGTATATTCAGGTAAAGCATCGCTTTTTTTCAGATCATAGGTTTTCCCTTCAAGATGAACCGTTGCTGTATTTCTGGTAGTGTTTACCGTAACCTCTATTTTTTCACCATAACTGTCGGTGAAGACGTTTTTGGTGATTTCATCTTTGCTTTCAGGAGTTGCTGCCATGATTGTTTCAGCTTCTTTACCGGGATGCTTACACGCTGTTGAGGAAAGGACTGCCAGCCCTATAAGAACTGTGGTGAATAATTTTTTCATAGTGATAAGTGATTTTAAAGTGTTGCATGAATTGTGGTGTTAATGTTATATAAAATTACAAATATTTTTAGTAATTATATGTTAATTTTACATAAATTAATCCTATGTTTTTATTCTGAAAGCATTACGGTTTCTTTTAAACTACTTTCTTTAAAGCGGTGAATGGGAAATTTTAAGAAAATAAATTAAAAAAATTACCGGAAATTTCGGAACTGATTTAAGAATAAGAACATCAATTTTTTATCATTTGTCTGTGCTGTTTTAATTTGGTGCAAAAGTATTAAAAATTACAACGCACTGATACATAGATAAAATGATTTAAATCATACAGATGTGAAGCTTGCGGACGAATTAAAATTCCGGGAAAATTCTGTTTCAAATAATAGCTTTCTTATAATAGTAATTAAAGCAGGTAAATGTTAATTACTTCATAAGAATAAGGTGAAATAATTATGTAAATACCTTTATTCAGCTTATTTAAAGAAGCGTTAAATTTTGTTAATGTACTATGAGTGTATCTGTTTCTAAGTGTACATTTGCTGCGTCAAAATGAGAAACTTTATAGTATATTTTCTGAGCGGTCTTTTTCTGCTTTTTGTGATAGAAAGCCGTCTCAACGTAAAAACACTTCGGAATGACTATTCCGGACACGTTTCTCATCATATGCCCAAAAGAGTCAACCGCCTGAACCAGACGTATGAAAAGCTTACCGTTCAGCAGATGGCAGACAGTGTAGACAATTCCACATTAGAACTCTACGAAGACGATTTTCAGATTTCGGATACCTTTCAGGCAATCATTGTTCTGGCAGGCGTTTTCAGCCTGGTCTACATTTTCGGACTTCAATCTTTCAAAAGCAGGAAACCTGATATTCATGGTTTTCTTTCGCTGTTTCCCCATGTAAAAAAATTCATTCTGATCCGTTCCATCAGAATTTAAAATTTCATTTTTTCCGATTTGTTTTCTGTTCCCGGATGAACGGAAGATATGCTGCGTTGTGTTAGCCGGTAATCTTCACAATGCGGAAGAAACTCTCATTACCACTTTCTATTTCAACAAAACAAAACATTAACGAATTTATAACTCTAGAATTATGATGAAAAGAGTTGCCACAGGCATTGCGCTGAGTACGCTTTTGTTGGCTGTAAGCTGCGGTCACAAAAAAGAAGAAAAAGAAGAAGCTGCTGTTTATCCCGTTACCAGTCCCGTACAGATGGATACCGTGATCAATAAAGAATATGTAGCTCAGATCCAATCTGTAAAAAACATCGAAGTCCGTGCACAGGAAAAAGGATTTCTCGAAAAAATTTATGTAGATGAAGGCCAGTACGTACAGGCGGGACAAACCCTGTTCAGAATTATGCCTCAGCTGTATCAGGCTGAATTATTAAAAGCTAAAGCAGAAGTGGAGCAGGCGACAATCGAGCTTAAAAATGCAAGTACACTCGCCAGTAACAATATTGTTTCCAAAAATGAAAGAGCGATGGCAAAAGCCAAACTGGATGCTGCCAATGCCGAAATGAAACTGGCTCAGATCCATTTGTCCTTTACAGACATCAAAGCTCCGTTTTCCGGGGTGATCAACAGAATTCCTTTAAAATTGGGAAGCCTTGTGGATGAAGGTGATTTATTAACCTCTTTATCAGACAACACCAGTGTTTACAGCTATTTCAATGTTTCAGAACCTGAATATCTGAGTTATCAGACGCATGCTTCAGACCGGGGAAGCAATCAGGTTTCCCTCATCATGGCCAACGGCGAAATGCTGCCTCAGAAAGGTGAGATTCAAACCATTGAAGGAGAATTTGACAATGAGACCGGAAACATCGCCTTCAGAGCAAAATTTCCTAACCCTGACAAGCTCCTGAGAAATGGGGAAACCGGAAAAGTTCAGATGACCATGCCGGTGCATAACGCGCTTATCATCCCACAGAAAGCGACCTATGAAATTCAGGATCAGAAATATGTATTTATCATCGATAAAAACGGAACCGCAAAATCACGGAATATAAAAGTAGCCTACGAGCTGCCTGACCTTTATGTGGTAGGCTCCGGATTGTCAGTAGGCGATAATATCCTGCTGGAAGGAGTACAGAAAGTAAAAGACGATCAGAAAGTAAAAACAAAATTCCAGGACCCTAAAAAAGTACTGCAGTCACTGAAATTAAAAGCAGAATAGTCTACGCCTAATAAAGAAACAGTATGTTTAAGAAATTCATCCGCAGACCTGTTCTGTCAATTGTAATCTCTCTGATTATCGTATTTATGGGAATTCTGTCACTGGTAAAGCTTCCGGTGACGCAGTTTCCCTCTATTTCCCCACCTAAAGTAAACATCACCGCAGAATATCCCGGAGCTAATAACGAATTACTGATCAAATCAGTCGTAATTCCCCTTGAAAGAGGATTAAACGGAGTTCCGGGCATGAAATACATGACCTCCGATGCCGGAAACGACGGGGAAGCTTCCATCCAGGTCGTATTTGATCTTGGAACCGATCCCAATGTTGCTGCCGTAAACGTTCAGAACCGTGTATCTTCCGTAGTGAACAAACTTCCGCCGCTCGTGGTACGTGAAGGGGTTAAAATCACCCGTGAAGAACCCAATATGTTGATGTACATTAACCTGTACAGTGATGATCCCAAAGCTGACCAGAAATTCCTGTTCAATTATGCCGATATCAATGTCATGTCTGAGCTCAGAAGGGTAAGTGGAGTAGGATTTGCCGATATCCTCGGAACCCGCGAATATGCAATGCGCATCTGGTTGAAACCCGACAGGCTTACGGCCTATAACATTTCGGCAGACGAAGTGATGGAGGCCCTGAATCAGCAGAGTCTTGAAGCCTCTCCAGGAAAAACAGGTGAGAGTTCCGGAAAACGTTCCCAATCCTTTGAATATATCCTGAAATATCCGGGGCGTTTCAATAATGAAAAAGATTATGGAAATATTATCCTGAAAGCAAAAGCAGCCGGAGAATTCGTAAGGCTCAAAGATGTGGCTGATATTGAATTCGGAAGCTCCATGTATGATATTTATTCCACCCTGAACGGAAAACCATCTGCAGCGATTACCGTAAAACAATCCTATGGTTCCAATGCCAGTGACGTCATCAAAAACGTGAAAACCCTGATGGCTGATCTTCAGAAAAATACCTTCCCGAAGGGAATGCATTATGATATCAGTTATGATGTTTCCAGATTCCTGGATGCATCTATGGAAAAAGTGATCCATACCTTATTTGAAGCCTTTATACTGGTAGCTATTGTGGTATTTCTGTTCCTCGGAGACTGGCGTTCAACGTTAATCCCGGCTCTGGCAGTACCTGTTTCATTAGTTGGTACCTTTGCCGTAATGTCTGCATTCGGGATTACGCTGAATATGATTTCGCTCTTTGCCCTGGTAATGGCAATCGGGGTGGTAGTAGATGATGCCATTGTAGTAATTGAAGCGGTCCACGCCAAAATGGAGGAAAAACATCTTTCGCCTTTAAAAGCTACAGAAGAAGCAATGCATGAGATCAGCGGGGCGATTATTGCCATTACGCTGGTAATGGCATCCGTATTCATTCCGATAGCCTTTATGTCCGGGCCGGTAGGAGTATTTTACCGCCAGTTCTCCATTACGATGGCATCTGCCATTATTCTTTCCGGAGTCGTGGCATTAACCCTGACACCTGCGCTTTGTGCCCTGATTTTAAGAAACAATCACGGGAAAGCTAAAAAGAAAACCCCTGTTACGGCTTTCCTTGATAAATTCAATAATCTGTTTACAAAAGGAGCCGGAAGATATGAGAAAATGCTGAACAGAACAGTGACGAAAAAAGCAGTTACATTACCATTGCTGCTCGCTTTCTGTGCCTGTACATTTTTCCTGAGCAACTCCCTGCCTTCAGGATTTATTCCTGCCGAAGATCAGGGAATGATCTATGCAATTATCCAGACTCCTCCGGGTTCCACCCTGGAGAGAACCAACCAGATTGCCAAAGAACTGCTTAGAGAATCTGAAGATATCGATGGCGTTCAGTCGGTTTCCTCTCTAGCAGGATACGAAATTCTTACAGAAGGAACGGGATCCAACTCCGGAACCTGTCTGATTAACCTGAAAAGCTGGGAAGAACGTAAAGAATCTGCTGCCGAAATTATTGAGAAACTGGAAGAAAAAGCCAAAAATATTCCCGGAGCCAATATTGAATTCTTCCAGCCCCCTTCCATTCCGGGATATGGTGCCGCAGGAGGTTTTGAACTCCGTCTGCTGGATAAAGCAGGAAGTGGAGATTACCATAAAATGGAGCAGGTAAGCAATGACTTTGTAAAAGAGCTTAAAAAACGGCCAGAGCTGGGATCTGCATTTACCTTCTATTCCGCAAGTTTCCCTCAGTATATGCTGAGAGTAGATAATGATCTCGCCGAACAGAAAGGCGTTACGATAGATAATGCAATGGGGAACCTGTCTACACTGATCGGGTCAAACTATGAGACGAGTTTCATCCGTTTCGACAGACCTTATAAAGTGATAGTACAGGCAGGACCACAATACCGTGCACTTCCTACCGATCTTCTGAAGCTGTATGTAAAAAATGACAAAGAGCAGATGGTGCCGTATTCCGATTTTATGAAGCTTGAAAAAGTATATGGTCTTTCTGAGATCACAAGGCATAATATGTATAATTCCGCAGAGGTGAGCGGAACTCCGGCACCGGGATACAGTAGCGGACAGGCGATCAAAGCCATTCAGGAAGTGGCGGATAAAACTTTGCCGAGAGGTTTTGGAATTGACTGGGCCGGTATTTCCAAAGACGAGGTGAGCAGAGGAAATGAAGCGGTATTTATTTTCCTGGTATGTCTTGGATTTGTATACCTGATCCTTTCTGCGCAGTATGAGAGTTTCATTCTTCCCCTTCCGGTGATCCTGTCTCTTCCTACCGGTATTTTCGGAGCATTTTTATGCCTGAAATTATTAGGACTGGAAAACAATATTTACGCACAGGTGGCCATGGTGATGCTGATTGGTCTTTTGGGTAAAAATGCCGTACTGATCGTGGAATTTGCCGTTCAGAAAAAAGCTGAAGAAGGGATTCCTGTAGCAAAGGCTGCCATTGAAGGGGCTGCCATCCGTTTCCGTCCGATTCTGATGACTTCATTTGCATTCATTGCCGGATTGATCCCATTGGTGATCGCTACCGGGCCTGGAGCTGTAGGAAACCGTACAATCGGGACGGCCGCAGCCGGAGGGATGCTGATCGGAACTATTTTCGGACTGATGATCATTCCGGGACTGTATTACATTTTCGGAACCATAGCGGAAAAATCCAGACTGGCCAGATATGAAGAAGAAAACCCATTAACAGAACAAACTGAACCTTACGAACACGATGGAAAATTTGAAGATTAAGAACATATTCGCTGCGGCAGCCTTATCACTTGTACTTACAGGGTGTAAGGCCCCGATGGCGACCGTTATAAAAGATGAAGTAAAAGAGAATCTTCCGCAGAACTTTAATCAGGAAGAGCAGCAGGATGCCAATAATAACAGCGGAACAACACCCTGGAGGCAGTTTTTTACAGATCCCAATCTGGTAAGTTTAATTGAAACAGCCTTAAAGAACAATCAGGAGCTTCTGATCACGCTTCAGGAAATTGAAATTGCCAAAAGTGGTGTTATGGCTAAAAAAGGAAAGTTGAGCCCTACCGTTTCCGCAGGAATAGGAGCAGGGCTTAAAAAAGCCGGCCGATATACCAGTGAAGGGGCAGGAGATGCCACTACACAAATTGAACCGGGAAAAGAAATGCCTGATCCGCTGGGAAATTTTGAAGGCGGGCTGATGGCCAACTGGGAAATCGATATCTGGAAAAAGCTCAGAACCGAAAAAGAAGCTGCCGTAGCCCATTACCTTTCTACAGTGGAAGGGAAGAATTTCGTTCTCTCCAACCTTATTGAAGAAGTGGCAGATAATTATTATGAATTGCTGGCGCTGGATAATCAGCTGGATATTATTCAGCAGTATATCAAGCTTCAGGAAAGAGCACTCGAAATTTCTAAAATCCAGAAAGAAGCTGCTGCTGCAACGGAGCTGGCTGTGAAGAAGTTTGAAGCTGAACTGGCCAAATCCAAGGCATCGGAATATACCATCCGTCAGCAGATCACCGAAAAAGAAAACCAGATCAATGCCCTGCTGGGAAGGTACCCGCAGCCTATTATCAGAACAAAGGAAAGCTTTATGTCTACCATACCGCAGACTGTTTATACAGGAATTCCGTCTCAGCTGCTGGCTAACCGTCCGGATATCAAACAGGCGGAACTGGAGCTGAAGGCTGCAAAACTGGATGTGGAGGCGGCCAGAAAAGAGTTTTATCCCTCACTGGAAATTTCTGCAACATTGGGACTTGAAGCATTCAAACCTTCCTATTTGGTTAAAATGCCGGAGTCTATTGCTTATAATCTGGCGGGTGAACTGGCAGGACCGCTGATCAATAAAAGTGCCATCAAAGCCAATTTTCAGACTGCCGATGCCAAACAGATACAGTCTCTTTATGAGTATGACAAAACCATATTAAATGCCTATCTGGATGTAGCTAACCTGATGTCTAAGATTAAAAATATAGACCAGTATTATCAGCTGAAATCCCAGGAAACCAAAGCTCTGGATCAGTCTATTGATATTGCCAATCAGCTTTTCAGAAATTCCCGGGCCGATTATCTGGAGGTACTTTTGAACCAAAGAGATGCCCTGGATGCTAAACTGGAACTCATCGAAGCCAAACAGAAACAGCTCAGCACCGTTGTAGACATCTACAAAAGCCTGGGCGGAGGCTGGAAATAAGACATCATAATTCTTTCTATAAAAACAGTTAATGTTTTGTTGGGCTGGTCCTTTCGGGGGCTGGCCTTTTTGTTGATAAAATGCCAATATTTTCTATATTTTTCATATTTTAACAAAAACAAAACTTTGTAATACATGTCTATGAAAAAACTAATTTCCTATATTATTCCTGTCATCTGCTTTTCAACAGCCGTTTCCTGTACCAGCTATATTAAAGTGGTTCCCACTAAGCTGATCTCGGATTCTGAAAATATCACCCGTACAATATTCTTTCCGGGAGGTACTTTAGATACCGGTTTTTATGGGGACTATCTGTTTGATAAGGTCGATAAAAAACAGATCTTTTTCAGCAATAAAGACATTAGCGGAATATTGGGTAATCTTCACGCAAAACCTTCCGGTCAGATTCTTTTCACCTATACTCCGAACAGTATTTACAATCATATCCTGGGATTTTATTATGCTGATACAACTTTACAGGATATAAAAAGAGATTTCTTTATAAAAACTCCGGAAAAAGAACTGCAAAACGGACTCCAATATACCTACAGATACAAAGAGTATGAGGTGATGGAAGTTTACAAACAGCAGGAAAAAGGAGTGATCCGGTTTATTTCCATCAATAATTCGGTGAACCAGTCTGCTGATAAATTCCGTCTGGAAAACAATAAGGTATTTTTTGAGTTGAATTCAGGCTGGTGGATGCAAAAATGATCCGCTTTTCTTGATTATTTCCGGAAATACCTGGTTTTTAACGTGTTTATCGGAGATTTGTTTGCTATATTTGTGAAACAGTCACTCTCACAAAATCTTACCGCCATGAAAAAGTTTCTTTTAGCAATTTTGGGTATTCTCGTTATTCTGGTCGCTATATTACTGGTTAAAACCTATACGTATCCCTTTAAAAAGAATACCGCAGGAACTTCTGAAGGGTGGAAGCCCGTGAAAAATGATTCTGCAGTGATGCGTCTTTCAGGCGGTATTAAGATTCCTACGGTTTCTACAGGGAGTATGGGAGTATTTAATTACGAACCTTTCGACCGGTTTAAAGAATACCTGAAAAATTCCTATCCTCTCGTTTATCAGCATACGGAAAACTACGAAATCAACAAACATGCTTTGGTTTTTAAACTGAAAGGAAGCGGCTCAGGGCTGGAACCTGTTCTTTTTCTTTCTCATATTGATGTGGTACCTCCGGGGGATGCCGATATAAAAAGTAAGGAACAGAATATTTTCAGACCGGACGATCAGCCTCTTCCTCCGGTATCTGAAGTGGCCGAAGACTGGGATTTCGAACCTTTTTCCGGAGCCGTTGCCCATGGAAGGATTTATGGCAGAGGAGCAATTGATATGAAAGGAATGCTTTTCTCTCTGATGGAATCCATGAATAATCTGATCAGAAACGGTGAGACTCCGAAACGGGATATCTATCTGGCGTTCGGTTTTGATGAAGAAGTAGGAGGGCAGAAAGGCGCCATGCAGATTGCAGAACATTTCAAAAAAGCAGGGCTTACGTTTGATGCGGTTTACGACGAAGGCGGTCTGATTATGGAAAAAGGAAATGTTGCAGGAGTAGATTCTGATGTAGCTGTGGTAGGCTGTGCAGAAAAAGGATTTTTATCAGCGAAGATCCAGGTGAAAGGCCTTGGAGGCCATTCTTCCATGCCGCCTATGGAGAGTGCAATAGGAAAAGCAGCGGTCATTATGCAGCGTCTGGAAGATCAGCAGATGAAACCGGTTATTACGCCTCTGATAAAAAACTTTTTCGATAATATAGGAGGCAGTATGCCGTTTACCAGCAGGCTTGCGATTGCCAATCAGTGGCTTTTGAGTCCTTTACTGATCTCTCAGCTTACCAAAAATAATACAACCAATGCCCTGGTGCGTACAACTACTGCTTTAACGATGATGAAAGGAAGTGACGGAACCAACGTTCTTTCCCCGGAAGTGGAATTTGTCGCTAATTTCAGGCTTCTTCCCGGAAATACGGTGAAAGACGTTAGGGATCATATCGCCAAGGCAACGGAAGGTTTTGATGTAGAAGTGGAAGAAATTGATAATACCCGGGAAGCCTCAGCCGTTTCTCCCACCAATACCAGGGCCTATAAGCTGATAGAAGCCGGAATCAAAGAAATTCATCCGGGCGCTATTGTAACACCTTACCTTACGATGGCCGGAACGGATGCTTATAAATACCAGATCGTCAGCAAAAATATTTACAGGTTTATGCCGATTAAGATCAACCGCTCAGAGCAGCAGAGTATTCACAGTACCAACGAATACATCAGCATTGGGAATTACCTGAAAATGATCCATTATTTTGAATACATCATGAAAAATTACGATAAATAAACTCTTCACAACTTTTCATTAATCTCCCGCCCATCATCCATCATCCATCATCTATCATCCATCATCTATTATTTATCCATCCCAATAAAAAAATATATTACGTCAAGTTCTGTCGCATTACCGTAATAGCTTTGCCTTATCAAAATTACAGAGCTATGGAATTGCCGTTTTATTTAAGTTTTAACGAATTTGAAAATCATTATTACGACAACCTTGAAAAATGGTTTGAGGAATATCATAATACAAGCGAAACAGATTATCTGAAGTCATTGGCAGCGATGTACAGCCCTTATCTGTATTACAACTTTGCAGATGACCGGATCATGGCGGATGCTTCTATGGAGATCAAAGACTGCTTTTTTCCTTATCATGAAAGGATAGGATTATCTTTCTGTACCAGCTGTGAAAACGGAAAGCAGCCAAAACCCGTCAAAGGGATGAACCCTATTTTTGAATGGAAAACCATTACCATGATGGAGTATGCGCAACATATTCTGGATAAGATCAACAGACATATTTCAAAAAATAAAGAGGCTTCGGGATCGGCTAAAAGCATTCATGATTACATCCATGACCGTGAAATTATCACTTCCAGAGAAGGAGCAGGATACTGTGTAAGCTATAGCCGGCACCAGATGGCAGTCCCTTTCCTGAAAGCTTATCTTCCGCATTACGGACAGACGGTAGATATTGCAGTGTACAGGGATTTTATTTTTTCTGTGGCTCAGATCGCGGATTATATTGACTATAAACTCAGATCAGTACAGGCTTTTGAATACACAGCCTACGCAAAACTGAAGTCGGAGGCAAAGTTCAGGGTTCAGATGAGCCATCAGTTTCTGACCATCTGCAATTAAAAATACCATTAAACATTCATATCTAAATTATATTTTACAGAAAACGTTCAACCGTTTTTCAATTGAAATCCCGATCAGCAATGACCGGGATTTTATTATTTTTTAAAAGGCAGGTTCCAGATAAGGTCTGCCGCAAGATAATGAACACCACCTTTGTGAATGCTTCTGCTGTCCCGGATCAGATCATCCATATATCCGATATCCACGGTAAACGGAGAATTGGGAATGCTGAACATATAGTAAGCCGCAATACGCATTTCCCGGTATCCGAACGGGGTCCAGCCATGATCGGGTTCGTTGAGGTAACTTGCCGAAAAAAGTCCTTCGGCACTTATTGCCAGCTTCTGATTGTTTTTAGGGGATAAGCTGTAAGTGAGCTGGGTTTTGAGACGGGTTCTCAACTGAAAATTTTCTTCCGCTTTATTAAAATCAGCATCGAAAAACTTTCTGAATTCCTGGCGTACCGTATTTTTCAGTTTCCATCTTTTACCTAGATTAAATGTATAGGCATATCGTCCATAAATCCTGAATTCCTGTTCGGTTGCTTCTTTTTCATAGGGAGCATCACTTTTATACTTCGGCTGACGGCGGTAGCTTATGGCATAGCTGTATTGCTGGTGGGGAGCAAAAGAATGATACACTTCATGGTTCAGAACCATAATAGCCTGCCTGGAAAAAGGGTTATCGTTATCAGGGCTGCTTTTCCGGCCTATTGCGATATAACTCAGTGCCTGTTTCGTTCCCAGGGAATCCAACTGGCGTTTAACTCCGAAGGCCGACCAGAAGGCTGTATTCGCGTCTCCCAAACCCGGAGGGCTGATCTGCGCTTTTACAAAACCGGTTATGCAACCCAATAGAAATAATCCTGTGAAAATTTTTTTAATGCTGAACATCATGATAACTGCTTCAATGTTAAGGTGTAGTATCGTTAAGCCAAAAGATCAGATCAGAATGCGGTGACATGCAAACAGAATATTTGGTCTTAACAAAAATAAAAGCTTTAAAGGTTCAATGTTTATTCAAAATCTTTTAATACTGTTGAAAAACATGACAAATTAAAAACATGATTTAGGATAAATTTAGGAATGCATAAAAATATAAACAGCTTGTGGCCTGAGTTTAATTGAAACCTATTTTCTCTTTGGAACAGTCCATGTAAATGGAGTTCTGTAAAAATATTTTATTTCCCAGCATTCCCGTCATTCCGGAAAATTTCATGAGCATATACTGGGTTCCGGAGAAACCTTCCACATAAGTAACTTCTGTCAGGGGGATTTCTTTGTTGCTGAAACGGATGATGGTATGGCTGTCTGCAGTGTAGGACGTTAATACATCAGTTCTCGATTGTGCTTTTTCTACGGTAATTCTTGAATGAGGAAGCTTTAGAGTGGCCCATTCCTCCTTATGGGTCAGTAATTCGTAAGCACTGGTCCCGGAATCATACAGGAATTTTTCTTCTTTTCCGTTTAAAAGACCATGAACAATAATTTTTCTTCTTTTAAACTTAAAATCGATAAGGTTATTTTTAAACGCTGCAGGTTCTTCAGAAAGATTGAAAATGATAAATCGGTCTTTGAAACTGATCAGGGTCTTCCGGTCTTCAAGAATATCCGCCCCAAGCGTACCGATAATTCTGCTGTCTTTACTTCCGGTCTCTGAAACTTTAAACCGGTCCGAAGAGATTTTTGTTTTTCCGATGTAAAAAGTGGAAGCTGCACGGTCGTGATCAACCCGGATCCCTTTGATGGATTGTATCGGAACGCTGTAAAATTCTGTATACACCGCCCCGGTATCGAACTGAAGATAATAAGGAGCCGGATCTCCGGGAAAACTGATGGGTAAGAGCAATGCACTTTTATCCTCTGCCGGCCATTGAATGGGAATACGTCCGCTTTCATTGTTGACCGTCAGATAATTATTTTCCGGCGTGAATTTTTGATTGAAATAGCAATAACCACCCAGAACAATAACCACAACAGTGCCGAAAACAGATAATATAATTTTCCTGAATATATTCATATCGGTTTTTTTATGCAAGATTCGGAAATAAACTGCTTTTTCCAGTTGAAATGGCTACGACAGTTTTACGACAATTCTGTGACTTTGGATGTATCGTTTTGTTTATTAGGGTTTTAAGTTGAAGTTTTTTTGTGGTTTCAAAATTATTACCTTGGGGTAGAGTAGAGGCTTTTCTTTAAGATTAGAGAATTTTTGTGTATTAATATGAGATTTTTCTTGTTTTTCCATTAATAAAAAAAGGCCTCATCATTATGAGACCGATGTTATTTGTAAAATTTCTGTAAGTCTGGTTGCGATATGATTTCCTCTAATTCTCTGAGTAATTGATTAATACTCATGATTCTTTTCTAGGTTCTCCTTTTTCATCAATCCAAATAGCTAATGAGTTAATACTCATATGAAGTTGGGTAGAATATCCCTTTTTCTCTAATTCTGTTGATACTGTTTTAAAATCCATAATTATTTAATCCTATATTGGAAACACTTGTCTTACAAATGTTAACAGATCTTTAATAGTTTTAAACTCTTTTTCAACAGGAATCTGACCAATAGCATAGTCAATAATAATCAAACTGTTTCTTATTTCAACTCCAAAAGTATTTTTCATCATTTTACACTTTAATATATCGCTATATCCATCTTCCTGACCTGCAATTAATACGCCATCTTTGGAAAGCATAACTAAATAGCCTTCCTGCTGTAATTGTTTTTTTAATTTTTCCATTATTCTTCTATTGGAAACACTTGTCTTACAAACTTAATAAGTTCTTCAGGATCAGTAAAATCTTTTTCTAAACCTAATTGGGAATCAGCATATTGGATGTTATACTTGTTATCAGTCGTTCTTATATAAAATTCTCTGCCAAGTTTTACAACAAATGTATTGTCTTTGATTCCACAAAACAGTATTTTTTCTGATACGTCACTTATTTGCTTATATTCACAATAGTACCCTTCTTCTTGGATTCTATTCATTAAATTATCTAAATTATTCATTGTAATATATTATTTTGTTCTAAACACTAAACTTCCTCCTTTTGCCCATTCTTCAATAAAATGGTCTAAATCAACAATCCCAACAACTCCTTTATCCTTTTTTGTAGTCATAAATTCTTTAGAGTTTTTAATACCTTCTGGCCAAGGGTCTTTTATGATAACTTCTTTATTAATTAAATCTACTTTTTCAACAATTACAGTGTGTCTTCCATCACGAATATCATGCAGATAAGTTATGAATGATTCTTTAACATACAAGCTGCTGTACACGACATTGGTAATTCCTGTTTAGCCATTTCATTGGAAAGAATTTTCATCGGAATTGAAGAGACAAAACTTGCATTATCTGAGGAATCAGCGAGAGAATAAATACCATACACATCCGTGGAAATCCGTATGGAATTATTTAACCGCCATCAGGCCCATAGCATGATAAAAACAAAAAAGTCTCAGATTTAAAAATCTAAGACTTTGATTTGCAGAGAGGAAGGGATTCGAACCCTTTCTTATTTTATATTGATATTTAGCATTTTACATATTAATCTTTAATAGGGTATGCCTAAAAGTATGTCTTTTTACTCTATAAGTATTCTTAAATATAGAAATGTATTAGAAAAGTAAATCAATCTGATCTCTTTACTAGCAGGAAAATAGATATTCCAATAATGAACTTTCCTAGTTATGAACTTGTGGATAATCATTCCATCAGGAAGAACTTCAAGATTTACACTTGTAACCAGTAGTGTCTCACTAACTTACACAGTTAGTGAGACACTGCCTACTTATTAAACCATGTATTTTTATGATCAAGTTTTATTATTAGATGGGGAAAACCTGTCTTATGAATTTTAATAGTTCTTCAATAGTCTTAAATTCTTTCTCTACAGGAATCTGTCCCGTGAAATATTCTATTTTTAATTTTTTATCAACATCTTTAATAAAGAAAACAGAATTTAAATTGCCTTCTATATAAGAGTAAAGGCATTCTTTATTATCAATAATTCTTACATTGGAATAATATCCTAATTCCTCTAATTCTTTGAGTAATTGATTAATACTCATGATTAATCTTCTATTGGAAACACTTGTCTTACAAACTTAAGAAGTTCTTCAATAGTTTTAAATTCTTTCTCTGTTGAAATTTGACCAACTAAGTAACTGATAGTTATTTTATTTGATAAATTAATACTAAATGTATTGTTCAAAACAAAAGTACCTTCAATAGGGCCTGTATCTCCTTTAATGCCAGAAAACAATACTCCATTTTTTTGATAACAGTAGTATCCTAAACTTTCTAATTCTTCTTGTAATTCATTAATATTCATAATATAATTTAGTATTTAATTTTTAAACCAAAAGGCATATTTACCTGTTCTGCTCCATGCTGTTTCAAAATCTTCTAATTTTATAGTAGCCTCTACTCCTTTTCCTTTATTTATTCCTTCTATTGGCCAAGGGTCTCTAATATACACTAACCCATTTTCAACCTTATCTATAATAATAGCATGGTTACCCCCATTAGGAGATTCTTTTATCCAAGCAACCCAAGAGTTTTTCTTACCAAGTATCTCAATCAATTCAGATGTTCCAACAGGAATATGGTCTATGGTTCCCTCACTAAACTCATTCTCTTTAAAGATTTTATTTGCTGCATCAGACATCCCTTTTTCATAAGTTCCTAATTCTTCCGTAGTACCTGCTAATTTTCTTATAGCAGATTCAGTCATTTCAATACCATTATCTTTAGCTAATTGTCTGATACATGCAGCAGCACAAGACATATTATGTTCCTGAGCAACCATGTTTCTGGAAAGAACTTCAAGATACTTTAAAATTCCTCCAGTTCCAGCACCTAATCTAGGCTTCAGAATCTTATTCCAGAAAGCATTAACTTCTTTGAAATCCCCTTTGAAAATAGGTTTTTCCTTCCATTTCAGAAGATAACCATCAGCTTTAGCCAGAATTTCAATACCTAGTTTTTTAAAGCCTATTCTGGCATTAGCTAGAATATTGTAAATACTTTGTGCTTTCTTTCCCTTTAATACAATTTCTTCAATTTCTTCTGCTGTCATGGCTAAATCCTCAGCTTTAGCTCCATTCTTTACACCCTTTAACAACTCCTCGATAAACTTGATGAAGCCTTTAAATCCTTTAGCACAAGCCTTTCCAAATCTAATAATAAATCTCGAAAGAAAGGCCAGCAGATCTGTAATTCCCAGTGTTGCTACAGAAAAACTTTCTCGTACCAGAACTTTGAGTAAACTTGCTGCTTTTTGTGCATATGTACTTCCTTTTGCAAGGTTTCCAACCCCACCTGTAAAGATAAGCAGCAGGATATTAATCAGTAATTCAAAGGCAAAAATACCCACATAAAAAGCGGCCGTATAACGGGAAATATTCCCAAAGTATTCTTTCATCTTATCCAGTATTCCTTCCATATCAGCCTGAGAAATATTTCCACTGGTTTTAAAAAGATCTTTGATCCCCTGCAGGAACTTAAGTGCATTTTCTGTTATCCAATCTATTACCTCCTCTGCCTTCTCCATTAAATCCCTTCTTTCAAGATATTGCTGATAAGAAAAAGTGATGGTAGGCTGTAAAAGAAATTCCAGAATATACAATAAGCATTGTATAAGACTGATAAGTCCCCAATTAAAACCACAGTAAAAAGCATTGACAAGTTTGAGAAATTCAATACCTTTCTTTGCTATCTCGGTGAGCTCGTCATTGGCTTCACCCAGAAAACTTTTAATAGAATTTATGATACTGCTGATCTTTTCTATAAGACCTTTAAAGGCGTCAGGGAGATGTTCTATAGAAGCGTCTTTAACCTTATCTGCTGCTCGTTTTACCAGCTCCCAAACCTGATTAAAGGCGACTTCTGTTCCCTGAAGAAAAGGATTGCTTCCTAAATTTTCAAAGAATTGCGCTGCTTTATTCATATTAATGGGTACAGGAATTACAGCTCCGCCCATTAGTATAGGAACCAGAGGTGAATAATCTTCAGCTTCCGGATTGTAATTTTTCTCTGTGGGTTTAAAATCTTCCAGTTGTTCTGCACACCACCCAATAGCATCGGCAGGAATGGAACCAATATTTCCGATAATTTCCTGAAATCTCCTGTCGCCGGTGTAAAACTGATATTCTTTCATTAAGGCATCGCGAACAAGAGTGGCATTAATTTTATCTCCTTCATAGGTGTAGGCTAACTGAGTGAGATAAGCCGCTTCATCCTCCAGAGAAGTAATATTTTTGAAGAATTTCCCACCAACCGTAGAGGGTAATGGTTCTGGAAATTTCTTAATAAGGCTGACAAAATAGTCGCCCATTTTGGCAATGTAAAAGTCACCTGAAAAATTAGATTTTTTAGAATTGGGCTTTTCGTAAAAAAGAAAAAGACTCTGAGGCTCCCTTTTATTAGCACTATAGTTTCCCAGTACCTGTGAGCCATTCTCACAGGGCAAAACCGATGCTCTGTATTCATAGCCTTTCTTTCCGTCTTCATCTACTCCTGTATAAGGGAAAACAGATATCGGATTATCCGTAAGATAGGAATACCCTGTAGGCGTGTTTCTGTAATCGTGGAATTTACTTCTGAAATCAGAAGAATCATCAGGATTGACAAGAAACTGTTTACTGGTGCTGGTAAACCCTTTGTTTAAATCCTCTATAGAAATAATCCTGAACTCAGAGAGGTCGTCACTCCATTCGTCATCAAATAGTTTCTTCATAAGCTGTGTTTTAGTAATTCATATTTTGTGTAATGTTTCTAAAACAAAGCTAAATCAGAGATGCGCCAGAAGTTGACGTATTATTTGAAAAATAAAATGGATGAACAGAATAGATAAATTGTATAAGTCAATAGAGATCAGTCTTAAGATTGAGGGAAATTTAAATTTTGTATTTAACCACAATAAGCACAAAGCTTTTAAAAGGTAAGTGAAAATTAAATATTTTCATCGGAATTGAAGAGAGAAAACCTGCATTATCTGAGGAATCAGCGAGAGAATAAATACCATACACATCCGTGGAAATCCGTGTGAAATTATTTAACCACCATCAGGCCCATAGCATGATAAAAACAAAAAAGTCTCAGATTTAAAAATCTAAGACTTTGATTTGCAGAGAGGAAGGGATTCGAACCCTCGATACAGTTACCCGTATACTACCTTTCCAGGGTAGCTCCTTCAACCACTCGGACACCTCTCTAATTGAGATTGCAAAAATAGAGTATTTTCTGGAATCTGCAAATTATTTCTGAAATTAATTGCTTATTTCTCCACAAAGGCTTTGCGTAAAATGATCCGCGAAAGTTCCCGGGTAGCTGGGATTGTCTACCAGGTGCATCGCTTTGGTAATTGCACTTTCTGCGGTCATATCCTTTCCGCTGATGGCTCCGATCCTCGAAAATATATTGCTGTTTTCGTATTTTCCAAATGATATTCCACCTGATATACACTGACTTACCACCACGATTTCGGTGCCGTTATTACGGATTTCCTGAAGGGTTTCCTGTGTTTTTTCACTGCTGAAAATAGTCCCCGAACCAAATACCTGAAGAATCAGTACCTTCATTTTAGGGATCTCTTTGAAATGGCTTAAATGCATTCCCGGAAAAATTCTCCAGAAGAGAATATCTTCAGAAATATGTTCGTCTACATGAAATTCTACGTCAGGATCACAGCGGTAAAGATTGTCTTTGATAATATTCAGATGAACTCCCGACTGTCCCAGAATAGGGTAGTTAGGGCTGGCGTAAGCATCAAAATATTCAGCAGAATATTTCAGGGTTCTGTTTCCTCTCAGTAATTTATATTCAAAATAAACTGCAACTTCCTGGATAACCGCTTCATCGTTTTCATAAAGACTGGCATAATAAAGGCTCGTGAGAAGGTTTTCTTTCGCATCCGTTCTCAGATCACCGATAGGAAGCTGTGAACCTGTCATGATGACAGGTTTTCTGAGTCCTTTCAGCATAAAGCTGAGTGCCGAAGCAGTATAAGACATCGTATCTGTTCCGTGAAGCACCAGAAAGCCATCATAATCATTATAATTTTTATAGATATAATTGGCGATGATCTTCCATTCTTCAGGTCCCATATCCGATGAGTCCAGAGGTTTGGCAAAAGGATGTACAAAAACTTCACATTCCATTAATTTCATTTCGGGCATTTTTTCAAAAATGTTTCCGAAATCAAAGGCGCGGAGGCTTCCGGTTTCATAATCTTTTTCCATACCGATGGTTCCTCCGGTATAAATGAGCAGGACTTTTCGTTTCATGAAGTACTTTTTAGTAAGAGAATGCTGAGCCTTATTCGGTTCATACTCCAAAATTACGTTAATTTGCAAAGATTTGAAAATGAAAGAAACGCTTAGGGCAAAATTTTATCAGAATCGGGCTCTAATGATAAGTGTTATATCGGGTTAAAGAAAAAATAACGAAATGCAGATGAAAGATTTAGCGAAAACTTTTGACTATTTAAAACAGTTTTTAACAGAAGACAGGCTCACAAAAATTGAACATTTTTCTCAGGAAAGTTCGGATTTTATCCTTCCGGTGATGGATGATGTGTACCAGTTCAGGAATGCAGCGGCCATTATCAGATCGGTAGAAGCATGCGCATTCCATAAAGTGGTGGCCATGGAGGAGGAGAATGTTTTCGATCCTAGTCTTACGGTAACCAAAGGAGCAGAAACCTGGGTGGAAGTGGAAAAAATGCCTAAAAATGTAGCTTCCCTACAGAATATCAAAGACAGGGGATACAAAATTATGGCGGTATCTTTAGAGAAAAATGCCGTAATGCTTCCTGATTATCAGATTAAAGAACCTATTGCCCTCGTTTTCGGAACAGAAAAGGAAGGCGTATCGGAAGAAGTTCTGGACTTTGCAGATGAAACGCTGGCGATCCCGATGTACGGCTGGACGAAAAGCTACAATGTTTCGGTAGCAGCAGCCATCTGTATGTATGAGCTGAAACAGAAACTGATGAAATCGGATATTGATTATAAGCTCACTGATGAAAAACTGATGAAAATGAAAATCCGCTGGGCAGTCAACTCCATGAGAAGCGGGCAGCAGATCTTTGAAAAGTATCTTAAAGACCATGATCTGGCCATATAGAAGCATAGCTGTTATTCTTATTGGGTTGTTGGTGGGGTGCGATAAAAAACCGGCTACCCAGGCTGTTGTTTCAAAAGATACCCTAAAGACTCAGCCTGATAAGGTTTCTCCGGTGGTAGATACGGCTCCGGAAGACTCTGCGGACGGAAAATATTCCAGGATCATCAAAGACGGAAATACTACGGCGGAAATCTTTTATACTGTTAAAGACAGTCATGTCGACTATTATAAACTCACCGTTAGAAACGGAAGTAATGTTCAGAAACTTCATGCTGTTTCCAATTGGGGATTTTCTGGCATCGATCAGACCGAATTCTCTTTTCAGGATGTTAACTTTGATGGAAAGAAAGACCTTCTTATTGCCCATGAGATCGGGATGAACTGGGGGACAAGCAGAGTCTGGATCAACAAAAACGGACAATTCATCCGGGAGAAGAAATTTAAGGAGATCAAAAATCCTGTGTTCGACAGCATCAAAAAAGAAATCCGGTCAGAATACAGAGTTTCCGGTGTAGGAGAATTCTCCAATACCTATCGGTGGAAAAAAGGTCATCTGATTCTTACAGACAGTTCCGAATATATCTACGGTCCGGATGGAAATTAAAAGATATGATCTTTCAGCTTAGGTCTAAGCTAAGCGGTCGTCATTTTAAAATAGTTCCAGGCTGCTACAAATACTCCTGCAGTTTCAGTTCTTAACCTCTGATTGCCGAGTGAAACGGCTTTAATCCTGTTGCCGGCTAAAAAAGAAATCTCCTTTTCCGAAAAATCACCTTCAGGACCGATTAAAAAAGTAAGCTGCTCAAGCTGGGGAATCGCATTAAGATCTGTCCGGTCCAGATTTTCATGGCAGTGTGCCACAAAAGTATATTCAGGATCTGTATTCTGTAAGAAATCAGTCAGCTTTACCACCTCATGGATCACAGGGAAATGAAACCTGAGACTTTGTTTGGAAGCAGCAATGGCCTGTTTTCTGATCTTATCGATATTGATATTCTTGCGCTCTGTTTTCTCCGTTACAATAATACTGATCTCAGAAACGCCCATTTCCACAGCTTTCTCCACAAAAAACTCAATCCGGTCTATATTTTTTGTCGGAGCAATGGCAATGTGAAGTTTTGGACTGAATCCGGGAAGATCTGTTTTGATTTCCGAAACTTCTATGCCCGCTTTTTTGCCTTCTATCAATAGCTTTCCCGAAGCAAGATTTCCCTGCCCGTCGGTTACATAAATTTCCTCACCATCTTTCATACGCAGCACTTTTACAATATGCTGCTGTTCCTCATCATGGATGGTAACCAGGTTGTTTTCTATATGTCCGTAAAATAATTTCATAAGAAGTATAGGTCGGCCGAATTGCCTTTATAAATCGTACTTTGCCGTTGCCGTTGTTCTGAGGTCTGTAAATTCGCCTCTTTCAAATTTCAGTTGAGCTACCATGGCAATCATTGCTGCGTTATCGGTGGTATATTCAAATTTAGGAATGTAGATGTTCCAGCCCAGCTTTTCCCGGTTGTCTTCCATCGTTTTTCTCAACGCAGAATTCGCAGATACCCCGCCCGCAATCGCCACTTCCCTGATGTTTAAATCACTGGCGGCTTTTTCAAGTTTATTCATGAGGATCTCAATGATGGTTTTCTGTACGGAAGCACAAAGATCGTTAAGGTTTTCTTTAATAAAATCCGGATTTTTTCTCACCTCTTTCTGAATGAAATACAGCACCGATGTTTTAATGCCACTGAATGAATAGTCATAATTCTCCATCCGGGGTTTGTTAAATTTAAAAGAATCCGGGTTTCCCTCTTTCGCCAGCCTGTCGATGATAGGTCCGGCAGGATAATCAAGATCAAAGAGTTTTCCGATTTTATCAAAAGCTTCTCCTGCGGCATCATCAATGGTTTTCCCGATAATTTCCATATCGAAATAATCTTTAACCAGTACAATCATGGTATGTCCGCCGCTTACCGTAAGGCACAGGAAAGGAAATTTGGGCGGCATAGGATTTGCATCGTCAATAAAATGGGCTAAAATGTGGGCCTGAAGGTGATTAACTTCAATTAACGGTACATTTAAACTCATTGCCAGAGACTTGGCAAAAGAGGTACCCACAAGAAGAGATCCCAAAAGTCCGGGTCCGCGTGTAAATCCTATAGCAGAAATAGCATTTTGTTGTATATTTGCTTTAGTAATAGATTTTTCAACAACGGGGATTATATTTTGCTGATGTGCTCGCGATGCCAGCTCGGGAACCACACCGCCGTATTCTTTATGGATGGCCTGATTCGCAGCAATGTTCGACAAAATGCAGTTTCCCTTGATGATAGCTGCTGAGGTGTCGTCGCAGGACGATTCAATACCTAAAATTATAGAGTCGCTCATAATAATGGCAAAGTTAGAGAATAATAACGAGAATGAGAATAAAAAATCAGTAGCTGAAAACTTAAGTGATCAGGTACAGAAGACTGTTGAGAATGTAGAGGGAGCTGTAAAAGAAACAGTTAAGGAAGCATCTGAACTGGCATCAGATGCCATCAATCATCCTGTAGAAACGGCTGAAGAGTTCGGGAAGCAGGCGATGAAAGACGTTACCAGCTATTCATGGTGGGCGAAGCTTCTTCTCATCCTTTTCTGGCTGGGAATTATTATTGTAGGCGGTGTTCTTATCGTGATCAACCTGCCGGTGACGAAGCAGTGGGCAGCTGACCAGGCCCTCCAGATCGTGAACAAAGATTTTAAAGCCGATATGTCTACTGAAAGTGTTGAAGTAGACTATTTCGGAGATGTTACGATAAAAGGTCTGAAAATCAAAGATTATAAAGGTCTCGAATTTATCAAAGCCAGGGAATTCCGGGCCAATTCAGACTGGATGTCATTAGCCTATAATGCCATTTCGGGAAACAGCAATTCATTAAGTTTTAATTCGCTTACCCTTGTAAATGCAGATATAAAAGTAATTACCTATAAAGGAGACAGTATTTCCAACTTTATCCGGTTCACGGAATTGTTTGACAACGGGAAAAAAAGAGATCCCAGTAAACCTCCGTTCCAATTGAATTCCCGGGTACAGATTACCGACTCCAAAGTTTCAATCGTTAATCAGAACTCTCCCGGAGATCCCGGAAAATGGCTTACGGCAACGAAATTCAATCTGAAAGCTCCCAATGTAAAAGTAAACGGACCCAATATTTCCGCTTTGATCAACAATATGTCCTTCGTCACTACCAGATGGGGGAAATCTCATTTTGTAGATACCTTTTCCACGGAACTTTCCCTGACCCATCAATTCCTTTCCCTGAAAGATCTTACGTTAAATACAGATCACACTTTATTGCAGGGAAATATCAAATTTAACCTGAATAACGGTTCCTGGGCCGATTTTGCAGACCGGGTACGCTGGGATATGGAGATCAAACAGGGAAGCCAGCTGAGCGGATATGACATCAGCTATTTTGTGACCAACTGGGATAATATAAAACCGTTTAACCTGGCCGGGAAAATGACCGGACCTTTAAATAAATTTCACCTGGAAAATTTTCTGATCAGAAATCCTGATGTGAATATTGCAACCAGTACCATGAAGGTAGACCGCCTGCTGAAAGGAAATTTCTCGATTGAAACCAATGATCTTTCCACAGACTTTACCTATAAAGACCTGAAAGCAATGATGCCTTCCTTCATTGCCACAAAAATGAAAAATTTTGCCGATGATTTCGGTAAATTAAAATACAACGGAGCTGCAAAAGTAAATCCTGAACAGGTGTATGTAGCGGAAGGAAACCTGATGACAGGAATAGGTCAGGCCAAAATATCCAAACTGTCCCTTACGGACTACAGTACGGCTATGCCTAAATATTCCGGATATCTGGAAGTTAAAGACCTGAATACCTCAGTCATCACGAAAAATAAAACGGTGGGCCTTATTTCCGGTAAATTTGATCTTAACGGGCAGAGCTTTGATGTGAACACCATGCGTCTGACGACAAAATCCCAGATTTCAAGCATTGAAATTATGGATAAGGAGATCAATAATCTATATCTGGACGGCCTTTTGGATCATAAAAAATACAACGGACTGATCACGGTAAATGATGAGCAGGCCAAAGCAACGATAAAAGGACTGATTGATTTCAGTACTTCAAAGGTAGACATGAATGTGAATGCAGACGTCAGCTACCTGAACATGAATTATTTTACCAATAAGCCCGGAAATCAGATTGTAAGCGGGAAAGTAGACGGGAAAATGGCGATGTCTTCCATTAATGACCTTACCCTGGATGTTGAGGCGAGTGATCTTCATTTTGCAACTGCTACCCAGAAATATGTGGTACCCAAAGCGAAGCTGAAAACGTTCCTGGATGCCGGCGGACGTGTTATTGAAGTGGATGCGCCGGGAGCTGCCAACGGAAAAATTTCCGGAAAATATAATCTTGCTGATCTGGCGGGAATGGTGGAAAACGGAATCGGTAAAATATTAGTGGGACCACCTCCAAGAAAGCTTTACAGAGGTCAGAATTTTGCGATGAATTTTGATGTTCAGCAGGGCGTGATCAATTATTTCCTTCCGGATCTGAAGCTTCCTCAGGGAGCAGTAGTAGAGGGAGAATACGATGGGAATTCAAACAACCTGATCCTGAATCTTGATGCCGCTTCGTTAAAGTATATCATGACGAAGAAAGAAGAAATTACAGATGCAGATAAAGCGTTGGCTGCAGCTAATCCAGACTACCAGATCAATGACCGGAATAATATTTCCAGAGACAGTGCAATGATTGATAGCGTGATGGTGAGGATCAATACGGCTAATCTTGGCGAACAGCTGTATGCAAGGGTTGCCAGACTTGAATATAATAAGAACATCATCAAAAATTTTGAGCTTAAAGGGAAAAATGAAAACGGCATGGCGCTCCACCTGGAAACCACTTTCAGACACGGAAGCCCTGAAAATGAGCTTGATGATAACCTTAAAGCCTATGCCATTAATGTAGACCAGTCTACCAATGCTGCCGGCGATTATGTTTTTAAATTTGAACCTACGGAAGTGAAGTTCAATGATGTGACCTGGGCAATTGATACTAGTCCTGAGTTGGATCATTCAATTACCTACCGGAAGAAAACAGCGGATTTTGATATCCGGAATCTTAGGATCTATTCGGATAAAAGTGCATTGTTTATCAAAGAAGCACAGTTTAAGTCAGCTAAGGATTTTTATGTAGATGCGGACATCAATGAGTTTGCCATTGAAAAGCTTCTTGAAATGAAAGCGGGCGGAAACCCTATGGATATTAAAGGATTGGCCAACGGAAGTGTGAAGATCCGGATGGATAAAAGTACACTGCAGCCTTTGGTGGACCTTACCGTGGATGATATCATGATGAATGGGAATGATATGGGAGATATCAGCATTTCAGCAACCAACGGTTTTTCTCTTAATGTATATGATATTGATGTAAAGGTAGCTTCAGCCGGTGTACTTGGAAATAACAACCTGAACCTTACCGGTACAGTGAACAACAATACAGCATCTCCTACCATTGATCTGACTGCAGAAATGCGTGATTTTGATCTGGCTTTTACCCAACAGTTTGTTCAGTCCATTTTTGGAAATCTGAGAGGAAAAGCGACCGGAGATCTTAAAATTAACGGAAAATTCAGTGATCTGGATTACAGCGGGGATATTGCTTTAAAGGATTTCGGCTTGAAACTCTTATTTACCGGAGTAGATTATTCATTTGATGATACTGTGATCGGCCTTTCAAGAGGACTTGCGATTCTCAACAATATTGAAGTGCATGACGGAAGAAGCAATTCCAAGGGAACCATCTCAGGAGCCATCCAGTTTGAAACGCTTTCCTCAATGGGAGTCAACCTGATTATGAGGGCGGATAATCTTTTGGTCCTGAATTCAACACAGAAAGATTCTGACCTGTTCTGGGGCAGGGTTTACGGACAGGGAGATCTCTACGTGGATGGTCCTGTGTCCGGCCTTAGTATTTCCACTCCTAATATGAAAGCGTTGAATGGAAGTACATTTACTTTTAATTCGAGTTCCACTTCCAATGTGGAAGAGTTTAAAATGCTGAGGTTCCTGAAAGAAGGAAAAGACGGGCTGATCACGCTGGAAGAAAAGAAAAAGACCGGAGCTAATATGAATATTGATTTCAGTCTTGATGTAGATAAAGGAACTACGGTAAATGTACTGGTGGGTGATGATGTAGGAAATATTTCGGTGAAGGGAACGGCAGATAAGCTCAGATTCCAGATGGGAAGACAGGGAAATATTGCCATGAACGGTACCTATAAAGTAGATAACGGAACATTTGTTTCTAAAGCAATTCTGAATAAAACTTTCCAGATCCAGAAAAACAGCAGCATCCGCTGGGATGGTGATGCAATGAAACCTGCCCTAGATATTACGGCCAATTATGTAAGAATGGTATCCAATGCCGGAGAATATCTGAGCCTTGGAAGTCTTCAGCCGATCAGCGTATTGCTTCAGGCTAATATTACCCAGTCGCTGGTAGATCCTAAAATTGACCTTAATGTAACCGCCCTGGATGTTTCCAGCCAGGTGAAGGAAACCCTGGCAGCCAAAATGAGCCAGGATGGTGAAAAAGTACTGCAGTTTGGTTCCGTATTGCTGTTGAGTACCTTTAATGTATCCAATACCGGTGGGGTAGGATTTGATGTGGCCGGTGTTGCGGAATCTTCCGGATACAATATGCTCCTTAAACAGCTGGGATCTGTTCTGAATACCATGAGTAACGAATTCCAGATCGACCTAAACTACGTAAAAGGTGATCAGAATTCCAATACCGCAGACAGAGCCAACGCAGGGGTAAGTGTTGCCCTTTCACCGAGAATTAATGTAAAAACCGGATTGGGAATTCCATTGAATAAAACCGAGACTACCCAGAACAATTATCTGTCCGGGGAAGGGTCTATTGAATACGATATTTCCAAGAAAAACGATGGCAGCCTTATCCTGACAGGATATTCCAAGCCTAGTAATATCGGGATGGTAAGTACGAATGGTTCTGCAAATCAAGCCTATGGCGGGGGTGTGGTATGGAGTAAAAGCTTCAATTCTTTGTTTAAAAAGAAGAAAAAAGATAAAAAACAATCAGAGGCTAAAAGTGAAATAAAAACAGATTCTATAAAATCGGGTGCCAAATAATCTGAATATTTTAATGATTTTTATCATCCGTGTTAATTATTGTTAATATTTGATATAATTTTTTTAGTTAAATTATTTTTTATAAATTTGCAAAAAATACATAGATTTTTTAAGAAAATTGTAATTTAACTAATATGAACTATCAACTGGACGAAATAGACAAGAAGATTCTTGATTTCTTAGTAGAAAACACAAGAATGCCTTTTACTGAAATTGCTAAGCAGATGGATGTTTCTGCTGGAACAATTCACGTGAGAGTGAAAAAAATGGAGGATGCAGGTATTATTTTGGGATCATCTCTTAACATCGATTATGGTAAGCTGGACTATCACTTTACAGCTTTTATCGGAATCCTTTTGACCAAATCAAACCGTACTCAGGAAGTACTGAAAGAATTGTCAACCATTCCAAACGTAATCGAAGCAAGCGTTATTTCCGGGAAGTATAACATCTTCTGTAAAGTAAGAGCGAAAAACACCGATGACGCAAAAAGAATTATCTATCAGATAGACGACATTCAGGATGTGATGAGAACTGAAAGTATGATCTCTATGGAGGAGTACTTAAGTGATAAGAACAGACTGATCAACGCTATTTCTATATAATTCAAATTTTAAACGAATAATATACCCAAGAACTTATGAAATTATTCATAAGTTCTTTATTTTTGTACCTATGGAAGAATATAGTTATTTTGACGAAGATCCAAAGAAAGGATGGGGATTTATTTTAGCCTTTGCAGCTCTGATGCTGTTTACCATTATGGGGCTGGGAATTGATGTGGATGAGTATCTTCAGCATGAATATCTTCAGATTCCGAGATGGTACTTTTATGTTATTTTTTCCATAGATTTTCTGATGATGATCAGTCTGGTACTGATGCTGTTTTACAGAAAAATCGGGATCTTTTCATTTCCGGCACTGCTGGTCCTGCATTTCTTTATGCATAACTATTACCTGTCGACATTCTTATATACGGATGTAACCAATCTGTTCCTTTTTACAGGTTTTGGAATGCTGGCGATTATTCCGAAATGGAAGTTTTTTAAATAGGATTACAGTTTATAAAAATTGATCGCTTTCTGCTTCAGCGGATTTTTACTCCACGCCTCCCATTTGCCCGTATAGGGATCATAACCGCACTTCAGGGGTTTGGATACATCTAAACCGTTTGCGTCCGTATGAGTGCGCTCTGTGTAAGCCCTGCAGTCTGTACAGATATACCTGAATTCACAGTCCTTGCAGGTTTCAATATGATCTTTAGTAAGATTCCAGTATTTCCTGAATCCGGGTTGTTGTAAAGCCTCTTCAAGCGTTGAACGGTAGATGTTGCCATAAGATTCCGGCATTAGCGGGCAGTTCCTGATATTGCCATCAATGTCAATGCCTATTTTTTTGTGCAGACAGGAGTTATGGTTGAGGGCTTCTGAAACTTTAAAGAAATTAGTACTGAAATATTTGATATTGATCTTCCCACAGGAGTTTATGGTAAGATGCTCGCGGCTGAACCGAAGGCTGAATCTGAAGCTGTCTCTTACTCTGAACGGAACTTTCGGACAGCTGTGAAAAACCAGACTGTAAACCCTGTTTAAGTTTTGGCTAAGCTTGTTAATAAAATTCTTGTCTACATCATCGTGAAAAGTTGAAAATATTTCAATACCGTTTAAAATGGAATCTTTGAACTGTGCATCGATTTTTTGAAATTCTTTAATCGAAAGTTTTTTATGACAGTAGATGACAAGATGTTTTACGCCAAGATTTTCAAGAGAGGGTTTTATTGTGTCCAGCACTGAACTGTCATAGATTTCTATGAATATATTTGAAATTTTCTCAGGTTCATGAAATATGTAGGAGAGTGGTGGGAAGTTTCTGTCCCAGTCTCCATCTGTTATGAATCCGTATTCCTTTTCTAGCAACATTTCTATGTATTCTCGGAAAAGTTGTTTAGAATCGGCAGTATAATCTTTCCGGATGTCTTCCAGGGATTTATTCTTTAGCTCATTTATTATGTGAAGTAATTCCAAAGGGTATAATTCAGAAGTGTTTCTCTGAAGATCAGAGATCAGAATCCGGCTGGCTCCTTTGGTAACAAGGATGTTACTGAATAAGTTAAAATAGGTCATAAAAGTCTTGTGAGCTGCTTTAAAGGTTTTTCTCTTATATGGTGTTCGGTCTGGTATTTTTCAGAGGCTGCGAAATACAGCATGTTGCTGTGAATCTTACCTACATTTTGGGTCTTAAGTATCTCGATATATTTAAACGTAAGCGGCAATTTATTTTTTTCGTTGTATCTTTTTTTCATAAATATTCTGCAATTTTCTGTTCCAGAGCGTAATTACATGTATTAGACATTCCTGAAAACTGTCCGATGGGATTGATCTCTAAAAAATAATATGTATCTCCTTTTTTTATAAAGTCAATGGATCCGGAATTCAAATCTAAAGAATGCATCAGGTGATGTATTTTCTCTTCAATATGAACAGGAAGTTGAAAGGGAACATTTCTGTTGGGTTTTACCGCATTATATTTTCTGAAATCTATCCTGGTTTGTTCGTCATTTTGTGAGAATATAGCCATTGACCAGCATTTTCCGTTGAGATAAAATGTTCTGATCTCAAAATCTTTTTCAATCTTTTCCTGAAAAAAAGTGATAAAAAAATCTTCGCTTTCGTTTTCCTCAACAACCGATGTAAACATAAAACCTGCTGAGTTTTTCCTTAAGTCATCCAGGATTACATTTCCGTTTATGGTCTTGATAATGGTATGTCCGATTTCTGTATCATGGGTATTATCTGCCAGATAGTATTCGGGAACATCAAACCCTATTTCCTTTGCTTTATCAAGAACAAGAAGTTTATTTACATTACTGTTGCTGTCTTTATTAATATGCCTTTTGGATTCCAGTGTTTTGATAACATAATCTTCAAGCCAGTACTGGGTTTCGTTCATATTCATATGGATGGATTTATTGGTATATTTCAGCCTTTTAAAAACTAAACCTCCTCGTCTGTACCATACACTTTCTATTTCATCAAGAAAGAAGCTGTTCCGGGGACTTTGCAGTAAAATTCTTTTGCTTTGGGTTTTTATTTCAAATATTTCATCCTCATGTACCCTGATGAATTTTTTGTCTGTTGCTATGAGGTGCTTAATGACCTCAGTCGTTGTAATTTCATTATTTTGAGAGATAATCAGGATCATAGCAGGTTAATGATTATTCATTTTTCTTTGAAAGTCTTTTGTAATTTTGGAAGACTGTTTGAAGGTAGGGAAACCTATTGCTTTTCGGTTTCGGTTTATTCTTGCGGAGTCTGCTGCATTAAAGGCAGGCGTGTCGTAATGAACAAATATCCCATAAACCGGTTCCAGATGATGAATATACTGATGCTTGTCTACCATTTCAATATAATCTCTTGGAGTACATTCGCCGGATTTCACATATTCCAGAAGCTTTGTTTTAAAGAATTCGTAATGCTCTGTTCCTGCCATATGGTTAAGAAGGGTTCCCATATGCATAGGCTGTTCATTATTTCCATAAAGTCCTATCTTTTGCCTTGATGGGAAACCATAATGTTTAAAGGCCCAGATCAGAAGTTCTGCATTTTTTTTGTCATTCTTTACAATATCCGGTCCTACCCGGTTGTTATATTGATCACGTGTAGCGGCAATACTAAAAGAGTCTATTAATACTTTATTTAATCCGCTTTTCCATTGAAGAACTTTTTGCTCAACAGCAATACTGTCAATTCCGTATTTTTTGAAGAGCTTAAAAAAATCCTGATCTTCTCTTTTGTATTTCCAATTGGGAGCAGACTGGGCTATAAGCTTGTCAAGACTTTTTTCGCCGCCGAAATTTTTGTGAAAGCGGTCCGCATACCTGATGTAGGTTTCATACTCTTCTATTCTCTCGTTCTGGACAGGAGGAAATTTTCTGAACAGCTTTTTATACTTTCTGATGGTTGCTAAAGTATCTTTATCAGCCCTGTGCGCGCTGTCAATGGCATATACTTTATGGTAATAGTCTATGTAATTAAGCTCTTTACTTCTACATGAAATAAATGCTGTTACCATCGATAATCCAAAAATGATTTTTATATACTTCATTGACAGAATTTTTTTCCTGAAAAAGAGGGGGATATCCCCCTCTTTATTTAATCTAATGTTATTGTAGCAACATGTTTTCCGTCATTACAAACTTGTGTATCGCCGGTATTTCCGGGTTTACCGTTAGGACCTGTTTCTGAAGTGGTTCTGATATTGGTTTCACCAATAATCAATCCTCCGTTAATATTAGCCAGATTGCTCAATTTCTTGTTTTCTAATGAAGAAAAACCGCTCTTCATTCCTTGAAGCTTTTTCATAATGTAAATTATTTTAATTGATTTTCTCTTTTGCCATATAATCCCTGGCATGGGTTTGTGATCCTTTCATTCTATCCTATATTGTACACGTGAAGATAAAATTGGGGGAGTTGATCAACGTTGATGCTTCAAAACTAAAAATAATTAGTTCCCGTTTTAGGGAGTTTTTATGTAAATAATTTGTATTTTTTAAATTGTACAATTCAGTATCCAAGGGAGATATATCGCTTTTAAAGATAGGGGAAGGAGAAGAATAGTTTGAAATAATTTGCATGATTTTTATAAAAATATCATAGAAGTTGTACAATATGTACGACGTATTTTTTATTGCATGATTTTAAGATAAAACATACAATAAATAATTTTTGTAAAATATATGTACAAGTTAATGCAGCCTTGTACTGTTTTTAGGAAATATACCCTGAAAAAATGCATCCAGCGGGGTATTTTCATCCAGTCCGAATTTCTTTTTAAGCCTGTATTTGGTCATTCTTACACTTTTGGGTTCTACGTTCAGCAGGTTGGCGATCTGCTTGGTTTCCATGCCGAGATAGAGGTAGGCACAATACTTCAGGTCTAATGGAGTAAGCTTCTGACGGGCTTTTTCATTGATGTGCTTAAAGAAATCCGGATGCAGCTCCTGGATTCTGAATGTGGTTTTTTCAAAATCCTGATCTACACGGTTTTCTTCCTTTACAACCTGCCGGATGTTGATATCGGTATCAGAAAGCTGGGTCTGAAGCTGCTGAAGGACTTTATTTTTATGCTGAATGTGCAGCTGGCTGGCCAGCACCTCGCTTTGAAGCTTCTGCTGTTGCAGCGTAAGAAGTTCCTCTTCTGCCTTTAATCTGGCCTGTTCCTCTTCCTGAAGTTGTACCTGCATTTCCGCTTCATGCTTTTCGGTGTTAAGCTTTTTCTCTCTTTCTATGGAGTAGCGCAGCTTGTAATGGTAGGACCGGAACATAAAGAATGCCCCGATCAGCCCTATGATTCCCAATCCTATATATAAGAACTTTTCTTTCTTCAGGCTGTCTGCTTTTTCGTTCAGGACCAGCAGTTCGGCTTCTTTCTTTTGAGACTGATACTGTGCTTCCAGCCTTTTGGCGGTTTCCACCTGGTTTTCATCGTACAGAAGGCCGTTATATTCCGTAAGTTTAGATTGGTACTCATAGGCTTTCTGATAATTCTGCTGCCTGGCATACAATTGAGCCAGATCATTCACGACGCTGATCATGATATGGTAATAGATAGGCTTCTGGGTAAGCAGTAAGTGTTCAGATTTCAGGAGATACTGCTCGGCAAGGGCATCGTTATGATCCCGTGTGGCAAGATTGCTCAATATACCCAATGCTCCTGCCTGGATATTCTGTTTGTAGGTTGTATTTTCTGTAAGATCTAAAATTTCTTTGGTCTTATTCTGAAGCTCGGTCCGGATTTCCGGAGTGATTTCCGGATAGCTGAGGTAGTAATTGCTGAGATTGAGCAGAGCCAGCGCATGGGCATAATCAGAAACATGTCCCGGAAACTCATGATATAAGGAAACTGCCTTTTTGCACATTTCTATAACAGGTTCCAGATCTTTTAAGTCTTTTGTTTTATCATACCGGAAAGAATAGCAGACAGCCATCGCAGAATAGGCAGAGCTCAGCATGTTTTTATTTCCCGATTTCTGAGCCAGATCAATCGCTTTCTGAGCATATTGGGTAGCACTTTTGGCATCATTCCATTCAGCATAAATTCCATAGAGGAGATAATTCAGCTTGGCATTCAGAAGAATTTCGGAGGGATATTTTTCTACTTCAGGAAGTGTTTTCTGGATGAGTTTGATGGTGTTTTCAGATTCCCCAAGAACATTACTGTAGTAAATATTAAGGTAAGCAGCGTAGAGAGCGGCTGTTTTATCCCTGCTTTTTTGGGCAACAGTATTGGCGGCATCAATAATTGCCGGAACCTGGCCGTATTCGGATTGGTTGAGCTTTATAATTCCTTTTTGTGAAAGGGCTTTTACTTCTTCTGTGTAATGATGCTCAGTTCGGGCAAGTTCAATCTGCTGCTGAACATATTTCTCAGCGGTGGAATACTGGTCACTGACCCTGTAGTATTCCGTAAGCTCATTATAAATTTTAAATTTTTCAGAGGATGAAATACTGCTTCTGCTCAGCTGATCTTTTAAACCGTCAATGAATGAATTCTGAGCAGTACACAGCATACCGGCAAAGGAAAAAAGAAAAGATAAAAAAGCGTATTTCAGTTTCATAAGGTGAAAGTACAAAAATTGTAGACACATACCTGTCACAAAGCAAAAATCAGAAATAGGGTGTTGTTTGCAATTGTTTGTTTGATAAGTAATTATGATTATCTGTAGACGCTTTGTAGTCATCATAAAATAAAGCTGAAGTTGTTTTGTAGGAGTCCTGAAAATGGAAATACGTTTTTTCTTTTGCAATTTTGAAACCGGCAATTTCAAATCATAACATCCGCATGATAAATAGCCAACGAACTGGAGCACCTTATGAAAACACACAATGAAACACAATTTAATTAGTCTTAAAATATGAAAAAAACATTAGGAATCATTCTGATCATCATAGGCTTCTGCCTTACAGTGGTGGTGAAAATAGGCCCGTCGAAGGAAACTTCATGGGTATTCGGATATGGAGATCTGCCGCCAATGTTTTTGGCTGCCGCCCTTATTATTCCGGGGCTGGTCCTGTATAATAAAAACCGGTAAACAACAGGATAGAATAGCTATAATCATGAAAGTGGCTGGTATATTCTGAAATCAGATAGGCTGCTTTCATAGGATAAAAAGTAATTTTGCCGACCATTATTAATATAAAAAGTATGGACTTTGAAAACCTGAAACAACAGATAGAAGATGCCGCCAGAAATGCATTTTCTGAAGGATACCGGAAGCATGGAGCCGAAAAGATTTACAGTTTTGCCCTGTACAGCGATGAGGGAGCAATGACGGTATGTCCGGCTGTGAATACTCTGAAAAACATGGAAAATGCAGATGAAGATGATTTCCTTTACTATAAATACGAACCCGCTGAATGGGCATATGAAATGGATGGTGCAGAAGATCAGTTTGACGATATTTGTACGCTTCTCAGGACTGAACTTGAAAAGAACATGGATGACGACGAATGGTTTGAAGTATTTCAGAATAAACTGTACACAACCTGTATTGAGGTACTGGAAAAGCTTAAAAATGAAAATTTTTTCAGAAACATCACCGGAGAAGATATTTTCCTGATCTTTACCGTCTCGGATTATGAATTTGAGCGGGAGGAACTCAGGAAGATCATCACGAGGCTTAATGACAATGCCTATAAAGATGAATATCTGGGCTGGATGGATACCTGGGGAACCTATTGAAAAATCAACTAACCATGAAAACTCAATAAAATACACCTATGAAACTGAATAAAATAATAGTATCGGATACTTCCTTCAATAGTGCGGAGCCTTATGACATTATTTTTTCCAATATTTCCGTTGTGAATCTTTTGGAAGAAGAGGGAGTGGATATTGATAACATCCACGAAGATTCTGTCACCAGCTATTATATCGATTATTACCTTGCCCAATACAAAAACGGAAATTTTTCCCAGTTTGTATGGAACACCGGATGGTCTCCAAAGTTGAATGAAGCGATCAGAAAAGGTCTGGAAAAAATAGGAGCAGAACAGCATCTGGCCCTATTCAACGGACAATGCTCGAAAGTGGAAGATCTGGATGCAGCAACACTTCAGAAATTTCTGGAAAGCGAATATTTCGGACCTAATCCCACCAGGGACCAGCTGAAAAACAGTGATTTCTACAGCCTGGAAGAAGACCTGTTGAGTTTGAACGCCCAATGGCTGAAAAATCATCCTGATTTGCAGGTGCTTTCTATTGAGAATATGTTTCAGGAGCTGGAGAGATTCATCGGAAGACCTGTCAGCAGAGAGAACTGATCAGAATTCATGCATTTAAAAAAACGAGAGTAAAGGGAAGAAATTACCCCGCCAGTAACCATAAAAACACATCATCATATACCTTTAAAACAATCAATAAAATATTATTTATGAATACCTACAAGCACTACAGACAGGACGGAAACCTTTATATCTTCAAAAATCAGCCCGTATTTATCACCATTATTGCAGTTCTGATGTTTGCCGCAGCTGTCATGGTATACAGAATTAAAATACCTTTACTGGCTTTGTTTCTGTTTGTTCTGGGCGTGTTGATCATTATTAATTTCTTTACTAAAAAATTCATTATTGATCCGGTCAGGAAGACGATCACCGGGAAACATACGATTTTTGTTTCGGCAAAAACCTATGACATTAAAGATTTTTCCAACTTCGAGGTCTATACAACGAAGTATATGGGATTTATCACGACCAACGTTATTCTGAGCATCCATTTTAATGTCAACGGGAAAGATCAGAAACTCACCATAGGCCAATCTGTCACCCAGCGCGGGATCCAGAAAATGGTAAATGAGACGGAAGATATCATGGGACTCAATGAAAATAGACGATGAATACCACAGACCGTTACCGGTTCAGCCGAAGCGGAAATGAAATAAGCTTTATGCCCAACTATCATTTTCTGCGGACATTAGTAGGGTGGCTGGGACTGGGAATCATTGCCCTTCCGGTGATCCTGTACTTTTTCAGGGGGAAAATGTCAGGGGACAATTTTAAGATCGCTTTGGGAATATGGATATTGTATATGCTGTATTTTCTGTTCGACCTGTTTTTCAGGATTCCCGTGAAATTTATTTTCGACCAATCAGAACAATGTATTTACAGAAAACAGGTTTTCACCAAAAAACTCATGAAATTTGAAGAGATGACGTATTTCATCAGCGAAGATAACGGAGGCTATTTTTATGTGATCGGGAAAAAAAGAAACCAGTTTGTTAAAAGCTACAGGATCAGCAATTATTTTTCAGGATCGAAAGCTTCAGAAAAAAGAGAAGAGGAATATATCCGCGAGATATTATGTCCTGTACTGGAAGCGGTGGGAGTTCCTTTTGGGCCCGCTGAGAGCAATAGGTAATTTTTAGAAAAGGAATGAATAAGGATAAAATAAGGCTCGGGCTGTTCCGGAGGAACAGCCCGAGCTATTTTTATTAATGATCAGAAAATCTTAATTAGCTAAGATTCTTTTTACCGCTTCTTTTACCGCAGCAGCATCGATCTTGTATTTCTTCATCAGTTCAGCCGGCGTAGCAGATTCACCGAAAGTATCATTTACCGCCACAAATTCCTGTCTTGTAGGTCTTCTTCTTGCAAGCATTCCCGCAACAGATTCTCCTAAACCACCAAGATAATTGTGCTCTTCCGCAGTGACAATTTTTCCTGTTTTTTCAACAGATTTTAAGATGATCTCTTCATCAAGAGGCTTGATCGTGTGGATGTTGATCACTTCACATGAAATACCTTCTTTTTCAAGCTCATCAGCTGCTACAAGAGATTCCCATACCAGGTGTCCCGTTGCAACGATCGTTACGTCCGTACCTTCCTGAAGCATAATTCCTTTACCGATTTCGAAAGGCATATCTTCCGGAATAAATACAGGAACGGTAGGTCTTCCGAATCTTAAATATACAGGACCTTCGTGTTCAGCAATAGCAATCGTGGCAGCTTTGGTCTGGTTGTAATCACATGGGTTGATCACCGTCATCCCAGGAAGCATTTTCATCATACCGATATCTTCCAGAACCTGGTGTGTGGCTCCGTCTTCACCCAGCGTAAGACCGGCATGGGAAGCACAGATCTTTACATTTTTACCGGAATAGGCGATAGACTGACGGATCTGGTCATATACTCTTGACGTAGAGAAGTTTGCAAAAGTTCCTGTAAAAGGAATCTTTCCTGTGATGCTTAAACCTGCTGCAAGACCCATCATATTCGCTTCAGCGATACCTACCTGGAAGAATCTTTCCGGAGCTTTCTCAATGAATTTTTCCATTTTCAAAGAACCGATAAGGTCTGCACAAAGAGCTACTACATTAGGATTTTTATCAGCAAGTTCTGCCAATCCGGCTCCGAATCCTGAACGTGTATCCTTTTTTTCTGTATATGTATATTTCATTTTTATTTTTTTAATCGGATGTTAAGAAATTAGTAATCTGCCGGAGCTTCTAAATACAATTGTTTGAATGCGGAATCAAGTTGCTCGTCATTCGGAGCTTTTCCGTGCCATGCGTGAGTTCCCATCATATAGTCAACTCCGTATCCCATTTCCGTGTGAAGGATAATCGCTACCGGTTTTCCTTTTCCTGTTTCAGTTTTTGCTTTCTCAAGAATAGCGATAACGGCTTCAAGGTCGTTTCCGTTTTTCTCTTCAAGAACAATCCATCCGAATGCTTCAAGTTTGGCATGAAGATTACCCAGGCTTAATACATCATCTGTATCACCGTCAATCTGACGTCCGTTATAGTCAATAGTAGAAATGATGTTGTCTACTTTTTTAGCAGCAGCATACATCAGAGCTTCCCAGATCTGGCCTTCCTGAAGTTCGCCATCCCCGTGAAGAGAGTAAACAAGAGACTGCTCTCCGTCTAATTTTTTACCTTCAGCCACACCAAGGGCTACAGAAAGTCCCTGTCCAAGAGAACCGGAAGCGATTCTGATTCCCGGAAGCCCTTCATGAGTAGTAGGGTGCCCCTGTAATCTTGAATCTAATTTTCTGAATGTTCTCAGTTCATCTACCGGAAAGAAACCAAATCTAGCTAAAGTAGAATAGAAAACCGGAGAAATGTGTCCGTTTGAAAGGTAGAAATGATCCTCGTTTTTCCCTTCCATCGTGAAAGGAAGCTTGTAGTTCATTACCTTTCCGTAAAGTGCTGTGAAGAACTCCGTACAGCCTAAACTTCCGCCCGGATGTCCTGAATTTACAGCGTGAACCATTCTTAAAATGTCTCTTCTGATCTGCGTAGTAAGAGATTTTAACTCTTCAATACTTTTACTCATTATATCTGATTTATTTGCACGCGAATTTACAATTTTTTAATGGCTTATGGAAATGCAAAAATCCGGACCTAAGATCCGGATTCTGAATTATTTGAATATTTACTGCTTTTAACAGCCTTCATTAACGTAAACTGAGATTTCCGTTACAACGTTATTCACAAATTTAAAAGTAAGCTCTGTACCCGCATCATAATCCTCAAGATTAAAATATCCTGCATCTTTAATACGTTTGCCGTTATCGTCCACTTCAGGACGGATACTGAATGTAGGATAATTTCTGTAGGTATTGATCAGTTCATCCCTGGTGCTTCCAACCCCTATTCCGCTTTTGGTTTTAAACTTTTTGCTGGTGGTGGTAATGCCGGTAATGGTAACAGCATTAGGTCTGGCTTCCCCTCCGTAGCCTTGGAAAACATCAATATTAATACTTTCGCCGTTATACTTTATCGTATTTTTTACATCTCCCGTTGAAATTTTTATGGAAGTACCGGCTATTTTCTCCGCCTCACTTTTTTCCATAAAGATTTTAAAAGGTCCGATTCTTAATGTCGAAACTTCAAAATTTTCCTGTGCATTCATCATCCCGAAAGTCAATACGAAGATGAAAAGCGTAATCATTTTTTTCATAACTAATATAATGTATTTTTTTGAATTTTTTATTTTTTTCCTAATGTTTTATTGATGGCATTTTTAATCATGGGTTCCATGATGGCATATCCTGCAGAAACCGGATGAATACCATCCTTTGAAAGCCCTTCACGCATTCCGCCTTTTGCATCCCGCATTGCCGTGTTATAGTCTACAAATAAGAACTGGTTGCTGCCTGCATACTGTTTTAATCTGTTGTTCAGGGCATCTACTTTTTGGGGAATGTCCGTTATTTCTTTACGCCAGGGAAATGCTGCGGCGGGCAATACGGAAGCAATAATTACTTTAATGCCGTTGTTCCGGGCAATATCAGCCATAGCTTTGATATTATTAAAAGTGAAATCAGGATCATAAATACCCGTATTCTGAGCAATATCATTGGTTCCCGCATTAATGATTACCAGCTTTGGTTTTAATGCGACAACGTCATTCTGAAAACGCAGCAACATCTGTGATGTAGTCTGTCCGCTGATTCCTCTGCCTGTGTAATGGTTTTCAGTGAAAAACTCCGGATGACTCTTTACCCAGCCTTCTGTAATGGAATTGCCCATAAAAACAACATCCACTTTTCTCTTTGAACTCAAAATGCCTGTATTTTCATCTTTGTATCTGGCAATATTGGCAAAATCAACGGCATTCTGTGCGTTTACAAACGTCCCTGTAATCAGGCTAAAGGCCAGAAAAACGAATAATTTCATGACTGATATTTTTGTGGTTACTTTTGATTAAACAACTCTTAAATACTGCTTATCTTTCACCATCCACAACCCGATGAACGTCAGTAAGCCGTTAAGAACAATCAGTTCTACTCCGATTCTGTAGTCTGTGTAAGACGTCACCGCCATATTGATCAGGTAGGTAAGAACCGGCGCTAAAAGCGTAACCGTAAGAATAGAATATTTTTTGGAAATCTTGAATTTGGTGAAGATTCCGAAGGCAAAAAGTCCCAGAAGCGGTCCGTAAGTGTAGCCGGCAACTTCCATGATGAGGTATACGATTGATTTATCATTCAGCGCTTTGAAAATCATAATCAGAAGAAAGAACACCACTGTGAAGGTTAGGTGAACCTTCATCCGCAGGCTTTTTTTCTCTTTTTCAGTTTTCGTTGTATCTTCATTAAGGTTTAAAAGATCTACGCAATATGAACTCGTTACGGCTGTTAAAGCACCGTCAGCAGAAGGGAATAATGCCGAAATCAGTCCAATGATAAAGATCACGGAAATAATCATCGGGAAATGTCCCTGAAGCGATAAAGCCGGAAACAGATCATCTCCCATGATATTTTTGATCTCTCCCGCAGAATCTTTGAATCCGAAGATATTCGTAACCGTTTCACCGGTAATCTGCCCATATTCTGCACCGTTTTGCAGCGCAAAAAGATAAAGAAGACCTCCTAAAAACAGGAAAGCAAGATTCACAAAAAGAAGAGTTCCTGCAAACGTCAGCATATTCTTCTTTGAATTTTTCAGGTTGTCCACGGAAATATTTTTCTGCATCATTTCCTGGTCCAGTCCTGTCATGGCGATCGTAATAAAGATTCCTCCGATAATCGTTTTCAGGAAAAATGTCTTGGAATTGGGATCAGAATTGATGAAATGTGTATAATTTTTCTGTTCCAGGATAGTATAGGCCTCGCCGAAAGATAAGTTCAGGTTGGAAAGAATATAAACAATACAGGCGATCAGACTGATGATCATAAACGAGGTCTGCAGCGTATCCGTAATAACGATGGTCTTCACACCCCCTTCAAAGGTGTATAAAAGAACCATCAGCAGAAGAACAAGAGCTGTCACCCAAAACGGTACTCCAAGACCTTCAAGCAAAAATATCTGTAAAACATTCACTACCAGATAAAGTCGGGCAGTAGCACCGATCGCCCGGGAAATAATAAAAAATATGGATCCTATTTTATGAGCTTCCACATTGAATCTTTTTCCCAGATAAGTATAAATGGAAGTCAGGTTCATTTTGTAGTAAAGCGGAAGCAGGATGGCAGCAACGATGAAATACCCGATGAAGAATCCAATCACCATCATATAATATTCAAAGCCTCCGAAAATATACTCCGTACCGGTCATTTTGCCAACCGTTCCGGGAACCGAGATAAAAGTAACCCCGCTTAAACTGGTGCCTATCATCCCGAATGCCACCAGCCACCATTTACTTTTCTTATTACCGATAAAAAAAGACTGGTTGTCGGAATTTCTGCTGGTGAAATAAGAGATTACCAAAAGTCCTACAAAATAGATGAAAACAAATAGCAAAAGGATGGTTCCTGGATTCATGCTTAATTTTTAAATTTTAGCAAATATAGTTTTTTTCTGTACTGCCTAAAAAGAAAAACCTTCCGGAACGAAACATCCGGAAGGTTGTATGGTAAGGACAGAAATGAATACTAATTCACTAAAACATCCTGCAGCTCTTCACTTTTCTGAAAACTTGCCTTGGCAAAAGGACAGAGAGGAATGATTTTTTTACCGTTTTTTCTTGCAAAATCCACTGCTGCCAGAAGCATTTCTTTACCTACACCTTTTCCGTTGTAGGCTTCTTCCACTTCCGTATGGTCAATGATAAATCGTTCTTCTCCGGCCCAGGTGTATGTCATCGTTCCTGCGCGTCTTCCATCTATGAAAGCTTCAAAACTTCCGTGTTTTTCGTCGTTGTTTTGTTTTACTTCGATCATGTTATGAGAATTTAGTTAGTATTTCTATATCGTTGGTTAATATTTTGTGAACCGGGCAGGCATCTGCAATTGTATGAAGCCTTTTCATCTGGTCGTCATCCAGAATTCCTTCAAAACTGATATCTCTCTTGAATATTGCTCTTTTGGTAAGCGGGAAATTTTCAAGCTCCACTTCCACATGAATGTTTTCCACATCCCATTCCTTTCTTTCGATGTACATTCTCAGTGTTGCTGCCGTACAGCTGGCCAGAGAGGTCGCAAGGATTTCCATGGGGTTGAAACCTTTGTTCTGCCCGCCTTTATCTACAGGCTCATCAGTAATGATCCGGTTTTCACCTGCCGTTACTTCAGTATAATATTTTGTTTTTCCTAAACTTGCTTTTACGGTTACCGCCATTATTGTTTTGTATTGAATTGATAACTTAATGCGCCTGAAGGGCATTGGTCGATCTGATTTTTAAGTTCCTCCGGACTTGCATTCTCCGCCTGGATCCAGGGTCTTTCCTTCGGATGGTAAACTTTGGGCAGCAATTTTACGCAGACTGCCGAGTGGATACACTTTTTAGGCTGCCAGATAACTGTAATACTGCCGTTGGGATATTCGTGTGTTTCCATATTGATGTTCTTTTAAATGATTTTCGGTTTTTCATCCGGAATCCGTCCTATGAGAGCCGCGGTTTCATAAAAGCCTATGGCAATATAAGCATAAAAAAATAAAAAGTCCGTTTCATGACCATGAATTATGATGAGAACTTACATTTTAAACAGACCATTTCGTTTTTCTGAATTTCAGATTAATATTGAAAATCCATAGGCCCGTTTTACTGTTTTTTATGCCGGATTCTGAACTTCTTTTTTAAAATTTTCTATCTTACCTTTCAGCTCACTGAGCATATCCGGATTGATAACACCACTTTCCAGATCAAAATTTTCATAAAATTTAGACAGCGAAAACGTATCTTTAATATCCGCTCCAAACTGAGGGAAAAAGGTTTTTGCCGTATTCATCACATTGCCGCCGCCATAGCCTCCCGGAGAAGTACTCATCAGCAGCATCGGCTTGTTCTGGAATACTTTTACATTGATTCTTGAAGCCCAGTCGAAGACATTTTTGAAAGCAGCACTGTAGGACCTGTTGTGCTCGGCAAGAGAACAGATAATGACATCACATTCCTCAATGACCTGCAAAAAACGGTGCGCTTCATCAGGAAATCCTTTTTTCTCAAGATCTACAGAAAAAACAGGCATACTGAAATCATTCAGATCTATGAAATTGATTTCCTCATCCTGAAAGTCTTTCAGAACAAATTTTACCAGTTCCCGGTTGATGGAGGTGGAAGAAGTACTTCCTGCAAATGCTAATATTTTCATGGTATATCGTTCCGGTCTGGTTTATTTTCGGTTTAAAATAGCTTTGGGAAGCGGTACGTACTCCTCTTCATCTCCCGGAACCAGCGGAAAAGCATCATGATTCTGGTCATTCCAGTTGACCTTAGCCTGATCAATCACTTCTTTATCCGAATTCACGAAGTTCCAGAAAATAAAACGCTCTTCATCAAAAGGCTCGCCCCCGAAAAGATACACGGTTCCGTTTTCGCTCATGTCAAACTCACAAAGCTTTGTATCTTTGGCAATCAACAGCTGTTTGGAGCCATAGGAATTTCCGTCGGTCGTTACCGTTCCATCCAGCACATACATCGCAGCTTCACCATAAAGGTCTTTCCCGATGCTTATTTTCTTAGGGTCTTTGGTTTTGATCTCAATGAAAAACAGTTGGCTGTGAACAGGCACCGCCGATTTTCTTCCGAATGCTTCCCCTGCAATTAATTTATACTGAATGCCATCCTCTTCCCATACAGGAATTTCATCCGCTTCAATATGGTGGAAAGTAGGCTCCGACTGTTCAAGATGTTTCGGAAGACCTACCCAGATCTGAAATCCGTGAAGCCTTTTATCACTGTGTCTTAAATATTCAGGAGTTCTTTCAGAGTGTACAACCCCTTTTCCGGCAGTCATCCAGTTAACGGCACCCGGTTTTATTTCAATAGCACTTCCAATGCTGTCTCTGTGGAAAATAGAGCCTTCCAGGAGATAGGTAAGCGTTGATAATCCGATATGCGGATGCGGAGGAACATCCAGGTTCTGGTAATCTTTAAGCTCAGAAGGTCCCATGTGGTCAATAAAAACGAAAGGTCCTACCGCTCTCTTTTCACGGAAAGGAAGCAGTCTTCCCACCAGGAAATTTCCGATATCTGCAGCTTTTTCTTCTATGATAAGTCCGATATTTGACATAATAAGGTAAATGTTTTTTTAGTTGTTGATTGATGTCTGGCTGAATCTGATTTAAAGTTTATCGTATCCGTTGAACTTTTCATCCACAATACGTTTCCACTCAGGGTGTTTTTGGATATACGCAAAAACATACGGACAGTATGGAAGAAGCTTTTTGCCCTGCTCCTCAATATAAACCAATGTTTTTTCAACAACGGCAGCAGCGGCACCGGTTCCTGCCAGCTCAGGCTCGGCTTCCGTGTGGATTAGAGCAATCTGGTGGCTTGTTTCACGGTAATCAATAAAAGCGAAATGTCCGTTCACTTCTATTTCAAATCTTTTTTCGGTCTTTACAAGCGGTATGTTTTCAAATTCAGGTTTCATAAATGATGGTTTTTGGTAAGGTTATACATGAATAAAAGATGTTTTTACGATTTGAAACTGCCTGCTAAACCTTACAGCTCTTTCAAACGATAAGGTTTAGCCGGATAGCAGTATCATTTTATCCTTTAGTCAATAGAATAATAAATTAAAGTTAATAAAAAAGGAATAATTAAAGATTAAGATAAACTTAAATCTGTTAATCTTCCAGATATCCGAACTTGCCGGTATTGAAGTCTTCAAAAGCCTGCATGATTTCCTCTCTGGAATTCATTACAAAAGGCCCGTGAGGATAAATCGGTTCGCTGATAGGTTCCCCGCTGATGATAAGAACAGTTGAATCTTCCTGAGCTTCAATGCTGAAAGTCTCGCCTTCATTTTTGAATAATGCCAGATGATCTCCGGAAACTTTCTCCTCACCATTGATGATCATGCTTCCTTCAATAACCAGAGCAGCCGTGTTGAAATGAGCCGGAAAACTGAATTCGGCTTTACCGCCGGCTTTCAATTTTGCATTCATCATATTCACAGGAGTAAAAGTTTCGGCAGGACCGGTATGTCCGTTGTATGCTCCGGCAATGATTTCCACCCATCCGTTATCTCCCAGATCTACACGCTCCATTGCTGAATGCTCAATAGCCTGATATTTTGGAGTACTCATTTTATCTTTTGCCGGAAGGTTTACCCAAAGCTGTACCATCTGAAAGATTCCGCCTTTTTTAGACCATTCCGTTTCATGATATTCTTTGTGAAGAACGCCTCTGGCAGCAGTCATCCACTGCACGTCGCCTTCCCCGATAATTCCGCCGCCGCCGGCACTGTCATGATGTTCTACTTTGCCCTGATAAGCGATGGTTACGGTTTCAAAACCTCTGTGAGGGTGAACACCTACGCCCCGGGGACGGTCGGAACCGTTAAAATGAAACTTTGAATTGTAATCCAGCATAATAAAAGGATCCATTCTTTTCATGTCCAGTCCGTGTGCTCCCGGAATAAAATTATGAACTCTAAAACCGTCGCCTACAAAATGCGCAGGTCTTGGAGATACTACGATTTCTACTTTTTTAGTTGCCATAATATTGTTGATTTATGTAAACAAAAGTACAACACCCAAAAAACAGGTGCATTGATCTGTGATAAGTTCGGTTGAAAACAGACTGAAAAGGGGAAAATGATATAGGATGCCTGAAGAGGGATGATATGAAAGCCAAAGAATAGCTATGCGTCATTTAACCAGACCGAGTAATGATAACTGAAAGTTACTTCCGGCACCCTTTCCTCCAGCTTCCAGCCTTTTAGCTCCTCAATTCTTAAAGATCTCAATATTGTCAAAATTATTCCTCCTTCGATTTCATATTTTTTCCATCCGAAATATGCAGCCTCCTGAATACAAACCCTGAGAGGATCGTCAATATTCCTACCGTAAGAAAAGTATATCTGAACGCATTATGGGTTTCTCCCTGAATGAGATCTGAATTTTCAAAAAGTTTTAAAACAATTAGTCCGAAAGCAATTCCGAAGCCGATAGCCAGCTGCTGGTTGACCGATATCAACGAGTTTCCACTGCTGGTCTGGAAATTTCTGAGATCGGCAATAGAAATGGTATTCATCGAGGTAAACTGAATAGAGTTGAAAAATCCTAATACGGCAATGATCGGTACAAACCAGTATAAAGAAGTATGAATATCCGGAATCGCCAGAAGGCAGATCAGTGTCCCGATGATAAAAGTATTGATCATAAGGGTCTGACGGTAGCCATAGCGGTCCAGAATCCTGATCACCGAAGATTTTCCGAAGATAGCCGTTAAAGCCATCGGAGCAATAATCCATCCGGAAGTTACCGCCGACTGTTTATACGCAATCTGGATCATGAGCGGCAGCAGTAGCGGAACAGAACTGATTCCCAGACGGGTCGCCAGATTTCCTACAATGCCTACCCGGAACGTTCTCACCTGGAATAAATTTAAAGGGAAAATAGGATTTCCCTCTCTTTTGGCATGTTTGTAATAATAATACAGGAATAAAAATCCTAAAATAAAGATCATAAGAACCGGGCTGATATTCTGCATATCACCGAATAATTCCAGAGAGACCGAAAGCAGAAGCGAGGCTGCTGCAAAAATTAAAAATCCTTTAAGATCGAAATCCACATCATTGGATTTATAATCCGGCATGAACTTTAAGCCCAGGATAATTCCTAAAATTCCTATCGGAATATTGATTAAAAAGATCCAGTGCCACGACAGATAATCTACCATATAACCGCCTACCAGAGGCCCGAGTACAGGTCCGATAAGAGCCGGGATAATGGCGAAATTCATGGCTTTCAGCAGTTCGTTTTTATCAAAGGTTTTAATCAGGGCGAGTTTTCCAACTGGGGTCATCAGACTTCCTCCAACACCCTGGATGACTCTTGATATTACAAGATGGGTCAGGTTTTGGGATAACGAACAGAATAAAGAGCCGAGACTGAAAAGGACCAGTGAAAATATAAATATCTTTCGCGTCCCGAACCGGTCAGCCAGGAATCCGCTGGCAGGCATGAAAACGGCCAATGTAAGAACATAGCTGATGATGGCGTTCTGCATGTTCAGCGGCGATTCATTCAGATCTTTGGCGATGGAAGGGAGCGATGTATTCAGGATCGTGGAATCCAGCATCTGCATAAAAATAGCGGTCGCCAGGATCAGCGGAAGAATCTTCTTGATAGAGGTCTGTTGCGGGCTTAATTCTGTCATTCTGTAGTGGCTGAAAGATCTGAAAAACTTCCAGGCTTATTTTATTTGAAGAAATGCTTGCTCTAAGCAATTTATTCTTTAGATAAAGAATTTACCATAAAATTAAAAAAGTCCTGTGAATTTTCACAGGACTTTTTTAATTATTTTCTAGGTTTTTCTACCCCTTTCCATTCATCGCCGGCTTTTCTGTACTGGCTTAAAATATACGTTTTGAAATCCTTTGTTTTGTATTCAATGTTATCCGTATTCTGCTCAAACGGCATGATGTAATAGTAATCAACATCCGTCTTGTCAGACTTATTCCCTTTTTTTACAGAAGGAACATATTTGGAAAACTTATAATTCGGAAGATACTGTCTTAATCTGGTATAGAACGCTTTATCCTCTTTTTCATTAGGAATGATATCTACGATACTGAAATCATCCTTTTTCTTATTGATCCACAGATAATAGGTTTTTTCCTCGCCTATATTTCTGTTCAGAGAGTTGAAGGCAAACAGTTCTTTCGGAACCAGTTCCTTGATCTTTTCGGGATCTACTTTAGTGTAATACTGTCCTTTAGAAGGATCTACATACGTTTCAAGGTTGTACATCAGTACGGAATTGTTCTCGAAATTCTTATTTTTGAAATACTGGTTCAAAGATAATTCTGCGGTAGCCCTCAATTCTTTACTCCTGTCGTCTAATTTTTTGGTAGGATTCTGTGGATTGACTTTTTTTACAAATTCATATAAAACAACCGGTTTTACATCTTTAAGGTGAGGATAGGTTTTCAGCTGTTCTGCCTTCATCAGCCAGTAAAACTGCTGGTAATAGTCATCTTTGTCCGCATCTTTTACACTCTTATAAGTCAGAGCAAGCTTTTTAGAATTTAAATATTTGCCATATTTTCCCTGTCCAAAAGCAAAACTGATGGATAATAAGGCCAATAAAACAGTAAGATTTCTTCTCATTTTTTTATAATTGATATTTTCGTTTTCCAAATATAATTATTTATTAGATAATATTTTTGATTGTCGGTTAAATTCTGTCGATATTGTTATTGTTAATTCAAAAGAAAATCCTGTATTGCTACAGGATTGATAAATACCAGACATCATATTTCTGCTTTAGAATATAAGTATTGGATGAAGCAATTGAATATTAGGAATGAAAATGAAATTTCTAATTATTTCTGAGTAAACTAAGTTTGGATATTCTTTGTAGTTTGTAATTCCATATTCCATTAATATTAAACATCATCATGGGCTCTATAACATTCCCACTCTCAAACTCTCAAACTCTCCAACCCCTCAAACTCCTAGTACGATGTTTCATGCACTTTCACCGCTCTTCCGCTCGGATCATTCATTTTTTTGAAAGCTTCATCCCATTCCAGGGCAATAGGAGTGGAGCAGGCGACGGATGGAACCGACGGAACTGTTGCTGCTGCAGTTTCACTTGGGAAATGCTCTTCAAATATCGTTCTGTAACGGTACTCTTCCTTATTCTGAGGAGTGTTGAGCGGGAACCTGAATCTGGCATTCGCCATCATTTCATCAGTCACTTCTTTTTCGGCGATTGCTTTCAGGGTATCAATCCATGAATAGCCTACACCATCCGAAAACTGTTCTTTCTGTCTCCATACAATAGAATCGGGTAAAATATCTTCAAAGGCTTTTCTTAGTACCCATTTTTCAATCTTCCCTTCAGCGGTGTTGATCATTTTATCCTGGGGGTTAATGTTCATGGCAATATCCATGAATTCTTTGTCAAGGAAAGGAACTCTGCCTTCAATACCCCAGCTCATCAGTGCTTTATTAGCTCTTAAGCAGTCGTATAAGTGAAGTTTGCCCAGTTTTCTTACGGTTTCATCATGAAATTCTCTGGCATTCGGAGCCTTGTGGAAATACAGATAGCCTCCGAACAGCTCGTCTGAACCTTCACCGGAAAGTACCATTTTGATTCCCATAGATTTAATCACCCTTGCCAGCAGGTACATCGGGGTAGAAGCTCTGATGGTTGTTACATCATAGGTTTCCAGATGATAAATTACGTCACGTACCGCATCCAGTCCTTCCTGAACCGTAAAATTAACTTCATGATGTACCGATCCGATATGTTCGGCTGCTTTCTTTGCTGCTGCCAGATCGGGAGAGCCTACAAGGCCTACCGCAAAGCTGTGGAGCCTCGGATACCACGCTTCCTGAGTATCACCACTCTCTATTCTCTGTCTGGCAAATTTGGCCGTTACCGCCGAAATAACGGATGAGTCCAGGCCGCCTGAAAGAAGTACCCCGTAAGGCACATCACTCATCAGCTGTCTGTGTACGGCATCTTCAAGTCCTTTTCTTAGGGCTGCAATATCTGTCTGATGATCTTTGACGTGATCAAAACTTTCCCAGTCTCTTTTGTACCACTGCTGAAGTTCAGAGCCGTCTGGACTGTACACCAGGTGCCCCGGAAGAAATGTTTCAATGGTTTTACAGATCCCTTCAAGGGCTTTCAGTTCAGAAGCTACATAATAGTTTCCGTTTTTATCCCATCCCTGATAAAGAGGACAGATTCCCATATGGTCACGGGCGATAAGATACACGCCGTTTTCGATGTCATAAAGAGCGAATGCAAAAATCCCGTTAAGCTTTTCAAGGAAATCTTTTCCGTATTTGCGGTATAAAGCCAGAATCACCTCACAGTCTGACTGAGTCTGGAACTCAAAATCAGGAAACTCTTCTTTTAATTCCCTGTGGTTGTAGATTTCACCGTTTACGGCCAGGACTACTTTTTCGTCCTTGGTCAATAAAGGCTGTTTTCCGGAAGTAGGATCTACAATGGCAAGTCTTTCATGAGAAAAAATAACCTGATCATCCTGGAATATTCCGCTCCAGTCCGGACCTCTGTGGCGGATCTTTTTAGACATTTCCAGAACCTGAGGTCTTAATATTTCGGTTTTTTGTTTGGCATCAAACAAACATACAATTCCACACATTTTTTTATCATTTTATTAAGACAAAAGTAAAATTGATGTTTAAAATTAACAATAAAAATTTAATAAAAGTTAATATTTTTAATTAAATAATTTATTTAAACGAAAAATATTAATTACAATGAATGATAATTATTAATTTGATTAATTTTTTTCACTTCAGGAAAATCTGCCTATACTATACAAAATAAAAATGAAATAATTATTAATATATGGTAATTTATTATATGAATTTTAGCCCTTACTTTGTGGCTCGAAATAATTTTTTTTCATCATTTGTGTTTTTACCTTCTTGCAATTCTCTTTGCAAGAAGGTTTTGTTTTATTGGGATCCCAGTAAAACCCCGGATACATTCCATGAACTGAAACTGTTTCCTTCCGTAGGTCCTTGTGGGATTTTGATCTGTATGCTGTGGGTGCCTGCCTTCAGATCGCCGAGGGAAATAAAATTGGGATTGGTAACTGTTCCCGGGCACCAGTTTGACCTGCTGAGGTCCGAAGAAGAGAGACCGTCCGGAAAATTACCGGATGCCGGATTATACAAACGATAAGAACCGCAATCGGTCCTCCACGGTACAAAAGAGTAGGTCATTTTCCCATCCATCCATACAGAATTGATTTTCGGGACAAATTCATCCCCGTTTTCCCATCCGCCATGCCCTGTGGTAATCAGTCTGAGCTGGGCATTTTTCAGGTCTTTCTTTAAGGTAAACTCAACAAAAAGCCCTTTGTCCTTATCAAACATCGTAGAATAATCCTGGCCTGCCATTTCCATAATGTTCAGCGTGTTGAAAACAGGGATCACCGCATTATTCCTGTAAACCGTCTGGTCGCTTTTATGGATCGTTATTTCAAGGCTTACTTTGTGGCCGCCTTTATCATAGTTACCGATAAAAGCCCCAACCCATACTTCTTTTTCAGAAAGAGAAGGCTTAAGCTCAGTAATTTCCTGCCGGAAAGGGCTGATCGTCTGCCAGTCTTTTCCTTTCAGCTGAATATGGTTGAATTTCTGAATTCCAAAAGCCGTAAAAAAGCGCATCATCTCTATAGCCGGGCTGTACTTTTCATTAGCAGCAACTCCATAATACTGTTTTCCGTTGCCGTTGTCATAGGCAGGAAGCGTTTTGGCTCCTTTCTCAAGCCCGTCAAAAAAAGAAACTTCTTTATCCTGAGGAACAAAAAATACAGTTCCGGTTCTGTCATACGCATCACCATTGGATTGCTGCTTAAGCTCCACAAAGATATTTTCCCCTGCACTGATCGCCGGAAATTTTACTTTTTTAAGAATGATAGTTCCGTTGGCGAACCTTTTTACCTGCTCATCAGACCGGGATTCATCTGAAAAATTAATGGTTTCATTGTCGAAAACTTTTAAAATGGTGAAACGGCTTTTCCAGAGAAGATCCTTATAGCTTAAAAGGTCTGTAGACTGCACAGAACCTTTGATGATATGATCAATATCCGTTTTCTTTACTTTTTTGATGGAACTTGCCGTAATCAGTGAGTTCTTATTTCTTTCAATTTCAAGAACAAATCCTAAATTCTGTCCCAGAACAGAGGGCCCACCCTGAATTTTCAGATCCTGGGTATACCAGATCTCGATGGTATTGGAATTGATTTTAGTTACCGCTTTTTTGCAGGTATAGCCTAAGATTTTCTTTGTTTCGCCGGTGAACTCAAAAGATTGCTTTTTGATGGACTCTGCATCTGAAGAGGAAATCGTTTCTCCCGGTTTCAGAAATGCATAAGAAACAACCGTATTGGAAGGTTTCTCAATTTTTGTGATCTCAAAAGGATAACTGCTTTTCTGCTCACGGATCGCTTGATTCAGAATGAAATTCTCTTTCTCATCAGCCCAGACCAGCGTAAGAGGCTGATCAGCCTGTACTTTACCATTGGACGAACTGGTATACTGAACTTCATAAGCCTGTGCGGAAGACAGACAGAAGAAAAAGAGCGTGAAAAAGCTTAAAACAGTTTTTTTATACATAATGCAGAGGTAGATTTTCTCGAAGATAATGTTAATACTTAAAGGTTATTTTCCAGATAATTAGTAGGTAATAAATAGGTAAATGTTACGTTTAGGTTAAAATAGCAACCATGAAACATTGCTTTTTATTTGTATTCCTCTTGGTTTCGAATTTTTATCTGGCTCATAAACCAAAGATAAAGGCTCAGAATTTCGGAAATGTTAAAACATTTTATTCGTCATATTTTAATTTTACCTAGGCAGTCAGTTCTGAAGAACTTAAAATTAAGATTTTGGGAGAACTTTCTCAGGATATAGCAGAAAGACTACATTATAAAGACACTATTATGATTGAATATTATGTGCGTTTGAACGAAGGGAGAAAAATGTTTATTCTGGAAAATGAAAATTCCAATTATAAACTTCCTGCACTGGTGGATGGACATATAATAAAAAGTAACGGGTCTGGATTGGCTATAAGAGTAATGGATCAAAAGGTGAATATTGATGAAATTTTACAACTCGTCGAATATACAATTATAAACCGGGCAAAAATAAATAAATATTTACAGGCTGTTACGTTTCCTTATGGTGAGAATGATTATATTGATGTACAGGCTAATTCAGAGGAATTTATCAGCACGATTCTCAAAAAAAAGTCGAAAATAGTTGCTGAAGTGATGAAAAAGAATGTTGCTCTTATGGCTAACAGTTTTTTGCAAACAAAACTATTTTGGGAAAATAACGAGTTTGTTTTTGGAATGAATGATACTCCACCTTCAGAAGGATACCGTATACCTGAATATTCACATTATAAAATTCCTGATTTTAATTACTATATTAATTCTAACTGGTCAGACTTTTTTCTGATCTCAAGAAAAAACGAGGGATTAGTGTATTTTGATGGAATGCAGGAACATACTTCACCTATTGCCGTTCCTGAATATTCCAGTATTATTTATCCTTTTAACATATCAAAAGATAGATTCAGTAATAAAGTTATTGTATCGAATAATGGAGAAAGTTTTTATGTCTATGATATACACAAAAAAACTACCCTGAAAGTAGAGTAGTTTATATATAGCTGTATGGATGATTAAGGTTTACGAAACTCTTTCGATGAGAGCCATATAGAAACCGTCATATCCGGTGCTCGGCATTACTTTTTCATCTTTGATCATCCTGAATCCGGGATTGTTTTTCAGGAATTCCTCTACCTGAAGATTATTTTCCGAAGGAAGGATAGAGCAGGTAGCATAGACCATTTGCCCTCCTTTTTTCAGCATTTTAGAGTAATCCTGAAGGATCTGCTGCTGTTCTTTTTTGATACGGTCTATAAAATCCTGATCGATTTTCCATTTGCTGTCGGGGTTTCTTTTCAAAACACCCAGTCCGGAACATGGGGCATCAATCAGAAGGCGGTCAGCTTTCTCATGAAGACGTTTGATTACTTTATTATCAGAAATCATACGGGTCTCGATATTGTGAGCACCGGCTCTTTTGGCACGGCGTTTAAGCTCGGCAAGCTTCCATTCAAAAATATCCAGAGCAATGATCTGTCCTTTATTTCCCATCAGTGCAGCCAGGTGAAGCGTTTTTCCTCCGGCTCCTGCACAGGCATCCACCACTCTCTGTCCTTCTTTTACATCCAGAAAATAGCCGATCTTTTGTGAAGATGCGTCCTGAACTTCAAACAGCCCTTCTTTAAAAGCAGTGGTCAGGAAAACATTTTTCTTTTCTTCCAGCTGTACGGCATCCGGGTAATTTTTAATCGGATAGGAAACCACATTTTCATCAGCAAGATCAGAGATCAGCTCTTTGGTAGATGTTTTCAGGGTATTGGTTCTTAAAACCGTTGGCGCCTGCTCATTCAGGGCATGCATTTCTTTTTCCCAGCCGGCTCCCAATTCCTTTTCCAGAGTTTCGGCCAGCCATTCAGGAATGGAATGTTCAATGGCTTTAGTAGGAACTGTATTTTTTTTAAGTTTGGTAAGGATATCAGCAATTTTAATTCCGTCAAACTCTTCAAATTTCTTATAGTTGGTCTTGCTCCAAAGCAGATAAGCAAGGATCAGTTTATAGATGTTGTTGGGTTTTACTCCCTCACCCATATAATATTCCAGACGTCTCTTCCAGCGGATGATATTGTAGAAGATCTCAGAAACAACGGCTCTGTCCTGGCTTCCCCATTTTTTATTCGCTTTTAAAAGTCTTTCGATTACTTTATCGGCATATTTATTTTTCTCGAAAAATGTTTCCTGTAAAGCATCGTGAATTCCGATCGCCAGGTTTCTGTGAATAAGTTCCATAATTGGTTCTGCTGTTTTGAATCTGCAAAAGTACGAATTATAGTTGAGAGTTGAAGAGTTTGGATGCCGGAGGAGGAATAAGGGCATAATGACAGGTGAATAGTGATATTTTTCCAACCTCTATGTCTCACATCTATCCGTCTTTTCTCCCTCTTGACTCTAACCTCCAAAAAGCTCTACCTTTGTAAAAAATTAAAAATATGAGTGATACTGTACTTTGTCCGAAATGCAGCTCAGAGTTTACCTACCCGAGCGATAATATGATGGTATGTTCCCAGTGTTTCTATGAATGGAATCCTGAAGAAACTGCTTCAGAAGCTTCCAGTGAAGGAAAAATCGTGGATTCTAACGGAAATGAACTTGTTGACGGGGATTCTGTGGTGGTGATCAAAGATCTTCCGGTAAAAGGAGCTCCAAAGCCGGTAAAAGCGGGAACTAAAGTGAAGAATATCCGTTTGAGACCGGGTAGCGATCATAATATTGACTGTAAAATTGATGGTTTCGGAGCCATGGCTTTGAAATCAGAATTTGTGAAGAAAGCATAAGGCGGACAGCTGACTTTTTTCTGCTTACTTCTGGCTTGATTTGAAATGATAAACAACTTTAGCCATCAGCAAAAAGCGGTCAGCCAATAGCTATTTAAGCCCACAAAAAAAGGAAAGAATTGGACAGTGTAATCTTTCAGAGACTTAATTGCAAAGAGCTGCTAATGTCCGTCTCAGGGCAGAAAGAGAATTAACCAAAAATTTCCTTATGCTGTGTAGATACAAATGTAAGAAAAAGTTTTATAACGGCTTCTTATATTTGTATTTTTTTTATCCACAAACTAACAATAAGTGTAAGATAATCTTTGAGTTAGGAGTGAAAGAGAAATAGTATGAGTCACAGTGGTCTTTCTCTTTTTAATCAAATGAAACGGCTGTAATACCGCTTATTTTTTCATCGGTATAGACTATGATTTCTTTATTTTTTACCTTTAATTTATTCCAGTAATGGGTGCCGGCGAATCTGCTTTCCAGAACCTCGGCTTCCAGTCCGTTTTCAGTAATTTTTATTTCTTTTGGGTAATAGAATGATTTGGAAATCCGGAAACCGGTCCTCTCAGTTTCATCAAAAATATTGACTTCTCCGAAAAGCCTGGCCACATAAGAATTGTAAGGGTTTCTGTAGGTCTCTTCAGGGCCGTCATTCTGAATAAGCCTTCCGTTCTGCAAAATAACAATCTGATCCAGCCACGGCATAATATCCTGAAGCTCATGAGTGGAGATAATCAGGGAGATATTGTGCTGCTTTACATACCGGAACAGCCTTTCACGAAGCTCTATTTTCCTTGGAAAGTCGAGATTACTGAAAGGTTCGTCCAGAATAAGAAGTCTGGGAAGAACAGAAAGGGCTCTTGCAATGGCTACTCTCTGCTGCTGACCCCCACTCAGGTATTTGGGAAGAACATCCGCAAACTCCTGAAGGCCTACAACGTCCAGAAGCTCCATGACGGTTTGTTTTTTCCGGGTTAAATTGATATTGGAAATAAATTTTCCCACATTTTCGGCAACGGTAGCATACGGCATCAGATCGAAATTCTGGGCTACAAATTTCATTTCCGGTTCTCCGGGAACGAGATTTCCTTTCGGACCCATCAGGGGGGCTCCGTTGAAGATGATGTCGCCGCTTTCCCAGTCGAGAAGTCCGTAGATGAGACTCAAAAGGGTAGATTTTCCACATCCGCTTTCTCCGGCCAGGGCAATGATCCTCCCTTCCTCAAATCTCAGATTGAGGTTCTGGAAGAGCGGTTTTTCTTTGGTATGAGAGAAGTATAAATTGTTTATTTCTAATAGCATCATACAAATGTAAGGTTTTTATGAAAAAATAATTTTTTTTATTATATTAGCGGAAGTAATAAAAATGTATCAAAAAATGAGAAAAAAACTGTTTTCGTTAGCTATTCCCGCTTTATTTGTAGCCGCTGTAATGGTTTCCTGTAAAAAGGACAAGCCGCTTACCAGCGAAAGCAATGAAGTAACGACAACCAAAGAAGGAAGTCAGTACACGCTGGATACTCTGAACAGTAAAGTGGAGTGGAAGGGATATAAGGTATTCAAATCTGAAAATACAAGCCATTTCGGAACCATTAAGTTTGAAAGCGGTGATGTAACCGTAAAAGACGGAAAGCTTGAAAGCGGAAAATTTGTTGCGGATATGAATTCTTTAACGTCCGTAGATTTAAAGGACGATGCAGAAAGTTTAGGGAAACTGAACGGACATCTTAAGAGCGGAGATTTTTTTGAAGTAGAAAAATTCCCAACCGCCTCTTTTGAAATTACAAAAGTAACGCCGGCTGCAGAAGGAGATTACAATACTCTTTTAGACGGTAACCTGACGATTAAAGGAATTACAAAACCGGTTCAGTTCAAAGCCAATGTTTCTGTGAAAGATGGTGAAGTAAGCGTGGCAACAGAACCTAAAGATATCAAAAGAGAAGAGTTTGGCGTGAAGTTCCAGGCTCCTGCTGAAAACGGGGTGATCAAAGATGAGGTAACACTTCAGATCAACGTTAAAGCCTTAGAAAAGAAATAATTTTTTTATTTAAGTGAAATAAGTGATTGAAGTCTGCCTCCGAAAAAGGGGCAGATTTTTTTATGACAGATTCATTATTCAACTTAAAAACCGTATTTTTGCAAAACATTTTGAAAGGGTAAAACAATGATAGAAAAGATAGAAGAACTACTGACCGAGGTAAACAGCTTCAATGCTACATCTAAGGAGGAAATAGAAAACTTCCGAATCAAGTACAATGGTAAGAAAGGGGTTCTGAATGATTTTTATGAAACATTAAAGACCATTCCCAACGACCAGAAGAAAGAATTCGGACAGAGAATCAATTCTTTGAAAGTAGCTGTTAACGGAAAACTGGAAGATCTGAAGGAAAATTCCCAGGCTTCAGCTGTGGTTGAAAAGGAAGATCTTACCAGACCTGCTTTTCCTTTGGATCTGGGATCAAGACATCCGATCAACCTGGTAAAAAACAGAATTATCGAGATTTTTAAATCGATAGGTTTTGCTGTGGCCGATGGTCCTGAAATTGAAGACGACTGGCACAACTTTACCGCATTGAACCTTCCTGAATATCATCCGGCAAGAGATATGCAGGATACTTTCTTCATTGAGCAAAACCCGGACATTCTTTTAAGAACGCACACTTCTTCCGTACAGATCCGTTATATGGAAGAAAACCAGCCGCCTATCAGAATCCTGTCTCCGGGAAGAGTATTCAGAAATGAAGCGGTTTCCTCACGTTCACACTGTATCTTCCATCAGATTGAAGGATTATATATTGATGAGAACGTAAGCTTTGCAGACCTGAAGCAGACTATCCAGTTCTTTACCACGGAACTTTTCGGAAAATCCAAGATCAGAATGAGACCGTCTTATTTCCCGTTCACAGAACCGAGTGCTGAGATTGATGTATACTGGGGATTAAACTCTGAAACAGATTACAGAATTACCAAAGGTACAGGATGGCTTGAAATTATGGGCTGTGGAATGGTAGATCCTGCAGTACTGAAAAATGTAAATATTGATGCCGAGAAATATTCAGGCTACGCCTTCGGAATGGGAATTGAAAGAATCGTTATGCTTCTTTACCAGATGAGCGATATCAGAATGTTTTTTGAAAATGACATCCGAACTCTGGAACAGTTCAAAACATTATAAAAAATCAACCCTCCGGAATTTCCGGAGGGTTTTGTTTTTAATTACTGACTTAAGAAACAAAACGTAATTAAAAACGATCTTATTGAAAAATTACAACGTGTTTTTTTAAGGCTTTCAGGAAAGATTGAAGGAGAATTACTCCGTTTTTCCTGCTCTTATAATAAAGACAACCGGCTTTGCAGAAGTATTACATCAGGAATAAAAAAAAGTCTGTAAAACTTTACAGACATTGAACGGTAATAAAAACCGGTATGGTGTTTTATTTGGTAAATTTCAACGGATATTTGACGTTTTTGTAATCATCGATGCTGGCTTTCAGAGATCCTACGGCAAGTTCGGCCTTCAAAAGCATCGGAATGTGATTGGCATCATTGGAAACCCACATCGTTACCCCTTCTTTTTCTTTAAATACCCGGCCGCTTTTTACCGACGGGATGATTTTTAAACAGTTGATTTTACCGAATTTGGTTTTAAGATCTTCCGTTCCGGTTACCTTCAGCTGAAAAGGAAACATTTCATCATCAATCCATACATTCATATTGATGACTGTACCTACTTTCAGCTCATTAGGACTTTTGCTCCTTAAATAATAAAAACAGGAAAGCATATCCTGAACTCCTTTTACAGATTTTACAACTTTTGAGCCGTTAGCCGGATTTTTTTTATCCGTTAAGATCAGGGTATTATCATTGTGGTTAAAAACGGTTTCAAAATGCTGGCGGTATCCTCCTTCCCGTACGTTTCTCACATAGAAGCTGGGCAGTCCCGTCTGAATGTTAATAAAGCTTTCATACAGGTCTTCCACCTTAAAGAAGGCTTTTACGGCACCGGTAGTCTGTCCCGTACCTTTTACGTACAGGTGCGGAACCCCCATATAATTGGTGGTCTTGGTGGTAAGATTGGCTGTTCCGGCATTCAGAATACCGTAATGTATTCTGAGGGTAATAGACTCACCGTCAGCAATATTGTCAACCTGGGCCTGGCCTATGAAGAACAGGAGTACTGCGAAAAGATTTAAAATTTTCTTCATGGTATCATTTTTACAAAAACACTGCCAAAATAAAAAACACCGGATAATTGCAGGTATTTGATAAATCTCAGGTTTTTATTTAGAATCAATTAAATATGCTTCGCATTAAAATTAGTAAATTTGCAGTTATATGTATAATTAAATTATCTTTTTATTATGATAACTACCGATATATTGATCATAGGTGCCGGTCCTACCGGACTTTTTGCTGTATTTGAAGCAGGATTATTGAAAATGAAGTGCCATATTATCGATGCGCTTCCACAGCCGGGAGGACAGTTGGCCGAGCTTTATCCTAAAAAACCTATTTTCGATATTCCGGGATATCCTTCAGTAAATGCCGGAGAATTGGTGGATAATTTAATGGAGCAGATCAAACAGTTCCAGCCGGGATTCACTTTGGGCGAAACTGCGGTTTCTTACACAAAAGTAGATGATGAATGGTTTGAAGTGATCACCAACAAAGGAACCGTTCACAGATGTAAGGCTATTGCCATTGCCGGTGGATTGGGAACTTTTGAACCGAGAAAACCTACTTTTGAAAATGTAGCTGATTATGAGGAAAAAGGCCTTGAATATTTCGTGAAAGAACCTGAACATTTCAGAAACAAAAAAGTAGTGATTGCGGGTGGAGGAGATTCTGCGCTTGACTGGAGTATTTTCCTTGCTAATGTTGCCAGTGAAGTAACCTTAATTCACAGAAGAAATGAGTTCAGAGGAGCTTTGGATTCAGTAGAAAAAGTTCAGGACCTGAAAAACGAAGGAAAAATCAAATTAATTACTCCAGCTGAGGTAACAGGTATCAGAGGAGATGGAAAAGTAGAAGCAATCACTGTACAAAAGGATGGCGAGGATGCTTTTGAAATTGAAACAGATTATTTCATTCCATTGTTCGGATTAACTCCAAAATTAGGCGAGATCGGAAACTGGGGGCTGAATATCGAGAAAAATGCAATTGTAGTCAACAACGCACTTGATTATCAGACCAACATTGATGGGATCTATGCCATCGGGGATATCAATACCTATCCGGGTAAGTTAAAGCTGATCCTTTGCGGATTCCACGAAGCTACTTTGATGTGTCAGAGTGTATATAACAGACTTAACCCTGGAAAAAAATTCGTTCTGAAATATACTACCGTAAGTGGAGTAGACGGGTTTGACGGAAGCCGTAAAGAGGCTGAGAAGGCAGTTGTTAAAAAAATTGACTAAATTTGCTGCCGGGAAAATGATATGTCAGGCATAAAAAACCGGGGTGTCATTAACTATTAACCAGCAATTATCAGTAAATGAACGATATCAATATTAAAATCACCGACCGGGAAGGGGTAACCCACGATGTGGTAGCACCCACGGATATGTCTATGAATCTCATGGAAATCATCCGTTCATATGAACTGGCCGAAGAAGGGACCATCGGTGTATGCGGAGGAATGGCCATGTGTGCTTCATGCCAGGTATATGTGATCAGCGATCCGGGACTGGAGCCTATGGGGGACGAAGAAGATGCCATGCTTGCAGAAGCTTTCCATGTAAAAGACAACAGCAGACTGGGATGCCAGCTGCATATTGTAAATGAAATGGAAGGTCTGGAAGTGGAAATTGCTCCTTATCCTTAGAAGATATTTTTTAATCTTAATATGAAGCCCGTTTGAGTTTTTCTCAAACGGGCTTTATTTTTTTATCCTTTTTTGGAGTCAGCCTCAAATACAAAAATAAGAAATTTTATAAAGTATATTTTTTCAAATCAGAATGAAGATTTTTATCGCAAAGGACTTGTGGTTCGATGTATGATTTCAGAGTGCAAAGAATGTGGCTTTGCCGCTGAAGAAACTTTATGGTTATGCATTTGCTTCATCAAATCAACAGAGTTGATTCCATTCTTTGCCTCCTAAAATCAACATTTTGATTCGTGAAACTTTGCGTCTTCAAAAAAAATGCAATTAATTTAAATAAAGAGTATGTTTAAATTCAATTTCTGCCTTTTGCACTTGATCCCTTTTTTGCAGGCTGGAATTTCGGATGGCCTGCATTATAAAAAAGAGGAAATACTTTTAAAATATTCCCTCTCTTTTATTATTATATTTCCTCTTTAGAAATCCATTTTCCAACAGTTGGGGCTTCGTAGCTCCTCATTTTTTCCAACAGTTCTTCTATACGGTCGCTGATCAGCAGCATATCTCTGTTGATCTGCTTTAAAAATCCTTGATCTACCATAGTCTGAACCAATCTGATGAGATCGTCATAAAATCCGTTGATATTAAGAACTCCGATCGGCTTTTTGTGAAGTCCCAGCTGTGCCCAGGTAATCATTTCAAAGAATTCTTCCAGGGTCCCGTAGCCTCCGGGAAGGACGATTACACCGTCACAGAGCTCATTCATCCTGGTTTTTCTTTCATGCATGGTCTCTACGAGAATCAGCTCAGTGAGTTGTTTGTGCGCGATCTCTTTCGATTGCAGGAAGTGAGGGAGAACTCCGGTTACTTTTCCTCCGGAATTTAAAGCTCCGTCAGCAACAGCTCCCATTAAGCCTACATCTGCTCCGCCATAGATCAGCTGGATATTCTGTTCTGCTAAAGTCTGACCGAGTAAAATAGCCTGTTCTTTAAAAATGTCCTCAGAGCCGAAGCTTGAGCCACAGAATACGGTGATACTTTTCATAATAATAGGTTTTTATGTTTAAAAGGTTATTCATCATTTGAAATGGACTAAAATTAAAATATCCAAAATCATAAGACTTTGGATATTCAATATAGCAATAGTATTCATTTATTTCAAAGGGATATTCGCTAAAATATCTTTTGTAAAGCTCCAGAACTTCTGTGCTGAAGGAATGTTGGCTTTTTCATCAGGAGAATGGGCGCCTCTGATGGTAGGACCGAAACTTACCATTTCCATTTCAGGATAATTGGCTCCGATGATTCCGCATTCCAGTCCTGCGTGGCAGGCCACAACGTGAGGTTTTTCGCCAAACTTCTCAGTATAGAGTTTCTCCATCAGCTGAACGATTTCAGAACCCGGCTTTGGCTTCCATCCAGGGTAAGATCCGCTGAATTCTACATCCATTCCGGCTAATTCTGCCACTGATTTCAATTGTTCTGCGGTAGAATATTTGGAAGAATCTACAGAAGATCTGGTAAGGTTAAGGATTTTTAATGCTCCACCTTTTAATTCTACTCTTGCCACGTTATTAGAAGCTTCTACAAGATCGGCAACGTCCGGGCTCATTCTGTAAACGCCGTTGTGAAGAGCCTTTAAAGTAAGAATTATTTTTTTTGAATCAGCTTCTGAAACCGCCTTATCAGAAGAAGTGGAGTTTTCGATATTGATCTGAAGGCCCGGTTCTACAGAAGCAAACTCTTCCAGAATCTCTTTTTTAAGAGCAGTAACCTCTTCAATGAATTCCTGAGCGTTTCTTACCGAAACCATAGCGACACCTTCTCTTGGAATTGCATTTCTAAGACCTCCGCTGTCGATAGAGATCAGCTGGATGTTTTCTTTCGCAATACCTTTGTAAAGAAGTCTTCCCAGGATGATATTGGCGTTTCCGAAACCTTTATGAATGTCCATTCCGGAATGTCCGCCCTGAAGTCCTTTCACTTCAATTCTTACGGTTTGTCCTTTCTGATCTTCTACGGCATAGTTTTGAGTAATGGTTACATCCACACCTCCGGCACAGCCGATATCAATTTCATCATCTTCTTCCGTATCCAGGTTCAACAGGATTTCTCCCGTAAGCTGGCCTGGTTTTAAACCTAAGGCACCGGTCATTCCTGTTTCCTCATCGATGGTAAATAAAGCTTCTAATGCAGGGTGGGGAATATCTGAACTTTCAAGGATCGACATGATGGTTGCCACGCCTAAACCGTTATCAGCTCCCAAAGTAGTTCCTTTCGCTTTCACCCAGTCACCATCAATCTCCATTTTGATTCCTTCTGTTTCAAAATCAAAGTTGATATCATTGTTTTTCTGGCATACCATATCCAGGTGTGACTGCAGCACAACCGATTTGCGGTTTTCCATTCCCGGAGTAGCCGGTTTTTTGATGATCACATTTCCTGTTTCATCCACAGTGGTTTCCAGTCCAAGATTTTCACCGAATTCTCTGATGAAAGCAATTACTTTTTCTTCTTTTTTTGATGGTCTTGGAACAGCATTCAGTCTGGAGAAATTTTTCCAGATAATCTGCGGTTCTATATTAGATAATTCCATTGAAATTTATTTTTCTCAAAATTACGAAATAAAAAATGCTTCCGTGAATCCGGAAGCATTTTTTATAAGCCGTTTTTCAGGATCATGGGCCTGAATGACCGATATACGTCTGTTAACATCCGCATTCCCCGTAAATAGGCATTGTTTCTACAGTTCCATCCGGTTTTTCAATCGTCAGGGTCCCGTCAAATAATAAAGCTTCCTCGCCTTTTATCTTCTTACCTTTTACAGAGATTTTGTAGTTGTCGTTTTCTATTTCTTTGGTCAGTTCCTCGTCTGCTTCCATATCACTGGAAGAGATCAGGTTCAGCGCCAGTCTCTGGCCGTCCAGTTTCATATAAGCTGTTTTTCCGGCATCATCGGCATAGATGTATTTTTCTGCTTCAAAATCGGCTTTGTTTCTGGCAAAATAACATGAACATTCTTTGATTTCTTTCGGAAAAGGAAAGACATCTACCAGAATTTTTCCTGATGAAGTTTCGCTTTTTACAGAATCCTTTGCGATATTCAAAGAATCCGACGGGGTCTGGCTGGTAACGGACTCTTTATCTTTTTTACAAGCCGTTAGAACCAATGCTGAAAAGAAAATAATCAGATATCTCATTGTTTTGTATTTTTAGGGGTTAGCCTCTCGATCTTTCCAATAGGACCATCATGAGTAATGATAAGATCACAAGACTTTCGTCTTCATCATCAATATCGATCATTCTGTCCAGCTGGAATCTTCTTCCGAAGAATGAAGGCATTTTTTTCATTTTAAAATATGCTTTTCCGTCTATTCCGGTTACCGTGTACGATGGATTGAGAAAATAGCCTGTAAACATTCCGATAATCGGTAATTCTCCCACGAAACCATCCCAGAATCTTACCCAGGCACTGTCTTCCTGAACTTTGAATTTCGGCTGATCATGGGCATCCAGAATATCATAGCTTGCTTTCCATAATGAACGCATTCCTTTTCTGGCCAGTCTTCCGTAATTTTTGTTTTCAGTAATGTCATTTAAAGAATAGGACGCATTGAAATCAATCCATTGGTTGGCCCGGATTCTGAAAAGTTCTTTAGACTTGCTTTCATCGTTGAAAACAATAACATCTTCTTTTAATTTGAACATTTTCTGACGTACATAGGCTACATAGTTCCCGTTTCGGTCCGTAATGTTGAAATCGCTGGCTAATGTTGTAATTTTAAATTTGAAATCCAGCGGATAATTGAGGTTTTTAAGTACCATTAGTTTATTTTTTCTTCAATTAATATTCAGAGCTCAAAGATAAAGGTTTTTTTAGAGAGTTGAGGGGAGATGGAGAGATAATAGGCGGGGAGATGATAGATGGAGGGGTGATGGGTGATGGATGATGGATGATGGATGATGGGGGATGGGGGATGAGATGGGGGTGAAGAGGTTTGTTTTGTTTATAAGATTCTGATGAATAGCTGTTGACTTCAAAAACCGACAAGTGAAGCGAGTTGATCGTTCACTACTGATTATTCACCTTTCACTATTACCCTATTCCTTCCCCCGGCACTGAAACTCTCCAACACTCCAACTCTCCAACACTCATAGATAAAGACGGATAAATGAGAGACAATCGAAGGGGCTTGGTTTTGTTTGTGGATATGGAACGGAAAGCATTTGGGAAACTGCTGGGACGCTTCAACTATATTCCTTATTTTTGCGTCATGGATTACCCTAGTAAAGTTTTGGCAAAGGCAGTAGATGAAATTTCGGGGCTGCCCGGAATCGGAAGAAAAACAGCTTTGCGGCTGGCCCTGCATCTATTGAAGCAACCCAGTTCAAGGGCTGTAGGACTTGGAAACTCCCTGATTAATCTGGTTAATGAAATAAAATACTGTAAAGAATGCCATAACTTCTCTGATTTTGACGTGTGCGAAATCTGCGATAATGAAAAACGAAGTAATGAGCTGATCTGTATTGTGGAAGATGTACGGGACGTTATCGCTATTGAAAATACGGGAAAATACACCGGAAAATACCTTATTTTAGGAGGGAAAATATCGCCGATGGAAGGAATTGGACCTTCCCAGCTGAATATTCCAAGCATTGAAAGAAAGTTAAATGAAGGCAAAGTAAAAGAATTCATCTTTGCACTGAGTGCCACCATGGAGGGCGATACAACAGCTTACTACATCTATAAGAAATTTAAAAATTTCAACGTGAATTTTTCAAGCATTGCCAGAGGTATTTCAGTAGGGGACGAACTGGAATATGCGGATGAGATTTCTCTGGGAAGATCCATTATCAACAGACTTCCGTATAACGAAAAAGATTAATATGAAGCTGTCTGTTATCATCGTTAATTACAATGTTACGAAGCTGCTCAGAAGCTGTCTTTTATCCATCCGGAAGTATACGGATGAAGAGCGTTGTGAGGTGATCGTTATCGACAATGCTTCTACGGATTCTAGCTGGAAAGACCTTATTGCTGAGTTTCCGGAAATACGTTTTATCGCTTCCAAAACCAATGACGGTTTTGCCAAAGCGAATAATAAAGCCATTAAGACAGCATCAGGAGAATATCTTCTGATCCTGAATCCTGATACGGAACTGGAGAGTTTCTGCCTCGGCGAACTTCTGGAATTTGCCGGTTCCCAACCTGATTTCGGAGGGCTTGGAGTAAGAATGCACGATGCAAAAGGTGTTTTTCTGCCTGAAAGCAAACGTTCTGTTCCCGATATGTTCAACTCCTTTGAAAAGCTGTTTACCAACTTTAAGAAAAATAATTCAAAATCCTATTACAGGAATGATATCGATGAATATGCCGTAGCAGAGGTAGAAGTGGTTACCGGAGCGTTTCTGTTGGTGAAAAAAGAGGTGTATGAAAAAATAGGAGGGCTGGATGAAGCCTACTTTATGTATGGAGAAGATATTGATCTGTGCTACACCTTATTAAAGAACGGTTACCGGAACTATTATTACGGAAAGGTTTCCATTCTTCATCATAAAGGGGAAAGCACCGTAAAAGATGAGGTGTATCTCGAACGGTTCTATGGGGCGATGCAGATCTTTATTGATAAATATTATAAAAGTTTAAAACCGCTTCAGTACTCATTTTTAAAAGCGGGATTGAAACTCAGACATAAAATTGAAAAGATTAAGCTTAAATAATGCTGGGTTTGGGCTTGGAGGTTTGAGAGTTGGAAGGTTGGAGAGTTTGAGTGTTGTTTGAGAATTTTAAGATAGAAATGGGAGAACATAAAGAGTAAATATTGATCACTTTTTTCTTCTTTTAATCACCCACATTAGTTATTTTTTTAGTTTAAAACTTTACGCAGAGCGGTTTTCTTACGCTTTAAAAAATCTGATATTTTTTATCAACTGGATATAAGATCTGCTCCATCTGCGGAATCTGCGGGAGAATCACCACAAACATCCGTGAAATCAGTGGGATCTGCGGGAAATTATTTAATCCATATCAGCCACAAAATATTCAATTTACACCCTTGTATTTTTATGTTGATCCATTATGATAATCTTCCTGATCCCTCTTCAGGTGACAATAAAAAAGCAGTTCAAAAATTTTTGAACTGCTTTTGTTTTATATAAAGTATTGACTTTCTGTTATTTTGCAGGAGCAGGCGTTTGAGCCGGAGTGGTTGTAGAAGCCGGAGCAGACTGTTGTTTTGCAGGTGCTTCTTTTTTCACCGGTTGCTGTTGTGCAGGAGCTGCTGTTGAAGGCTTCCCTGTGATCACAACACTTAAAAGGATAAGAACGATAATTGTTCCGCCTAAAGTCCATGTTGCTTTTTCCATGAAATCATTGGTTCTCTGTACCCCGAACTGTGCAGAAGATGCACCTCCGAAAGTACTGGAAAGGCCTCCTCCTTTAGGATTTTGAGCCATAACGACGATTACCAATAAAACGCTGGCAATCATAACAAGAACCATCAATAGTGTAAATATAGTATCCATTAATTCTGATATCTTTTTGAATGGGCAAATTTAATCTTTTTTTACTGAATGACAAAAAAAGAAGCCTCTAAATGTTATTAAAAATAAAAACGGCAGCGTTGGCTGCCGTTTTTTATATGAAAATGGACTGTTTTTATTTAAAATCAGAATCTTTGGCCTTGTTCAGCTCAACAGATTTTGCCGTCAGCTCAACGTCCATTCCACCCATATTCTGGATGGTGGTAAACGGAAACTTAACGCCGGATACGTCTTTGTAGTTGCTGTAACTGGTAGGAATAGAACCACCTTCAGATACTTTGATCTCACCGGTTTTAAGACCGGTCTTTACACTGTAATAATACGTGTCTTTAGGTCCTTTTACAACATAAGAATCCTCATTGTTGTACTTTTCAATTCCCGCTACTTTAATATCTGCGGATTTGGCGAAAGTAAGTTCAGGGAAAATTTCAGGATCTGCCATTTCAGCTTTCTGTTTATCATTCAAAGGAAGTTTCTGCCCCTGACCTTCCTGATAACCTTCTTTACCGTCAAAAACGATTTTCTGAAGCGTGTTTCCTGCCATTTTAAGTTCCATAAACATTTTACCGCCTTTACCCTGAATCAGCTTCATGGTCATATCCATACCCTGGATTTTAGTGGTGGCATCTGTTGTAACGGAAGTTACTTTCTGTACTGCTGCCAACCCACCGATAGCATTGATGTACTTATCTGCTACAGAGGCGGCAGTAACATTGGCATCAACCTTTTGTACGGCTGGTTTTGCAATCGGATTGGCATCTCTGTCGAAATACTTTACAGGATAGCCCAGCTTTTCCAGTCCTTCAGAAATATCAGAAGCTTTTCCTGCGATAAAAATTCTGCTCTGGTTAGGAAGAATCGTCGTTTTAGCAGCGGAAGAAACATCAGCGATGGTTACTTTATCAATAGACTTCAGATAATTGGAATAGAAATCTGCCGGAAGGTCCTGAACTTTCTGGTTCAAAGCAAATCTTGCGATGGTTTCAGGTTTTTCCAGAGACATGATGAAAGATCCTTTCAGTTTTGCCTTTGCATTTTCCAGCTCTTCAGGCTTTATGGTGGTAATCCCGCCAAGCTCATTCATAAATTCCTTAACTGCCTTATCCGTCACTTCATTTCTTACGCTGGCTTCAGCAGAAAATACAGGCGTATATTTGCTGGCACTCAGGCTGGAATAAGCTCCATAAGTAAATCCGTTCTTTTCACGAAGGTTCATGAAAAGTCTTGCTTCTGCACCTCCTCCAAGAATATAATTGGCAATGGTAGCCGCAAAATAATTCGGATCCTTCATTTTTAAAGTCGTCATATTGCCTACAGATACTACAGACTGTACTGCGGAAGGAACATCAACGATGTTGATCTCTGTTTTGGCAAGATTGGAAGCCGGCTCCAAAGAGGCGAACTTAGTCCCTGCTTTTTTCCATCCTCCAAAAGCCTTTTCAACCAATGGCTTTATTTTGTCGAACTTCACATCCCCTACAATCACCAGGTAAGCATTGTCCGGAGTATAATATTTGCTGTAAACATTCTGTACATCAGAAAGCTGAATCTTATTGATAGACTCTATCGTTTCAAACTCCCCTCTTGACGTATTTTTTCCATACATCAAAGCATTGGAAACTCTTGCCGCGATAGAAGGCGCATTCTTTTCGTCTGCTTTTAAGCCCTCAATCGTTCTTTCTTTAGAGTCTTTGATCTCCTCTGCGGAAAAGTTCGGGTTTACGATCGCATCTGCCATCAGTCCTAAAACTTCAGGGAAATATTTGGACAGAGAACCTGCGGAAGCTCCTGCTGATGAAAAACTGATTCTGGCTCCCAGGAAATCCACCTTTTTGTTGAACTCATCCTTGCTTAGGTTTTTGGTTCCGTTTTCAAGCTGCTCGGCCATAATTTCACTTACCCCTGTTACGGTTCCTTCATAATAAGGAGGTCTGTCCATGGAAAGGCTTGCGCTTACTCTTGGCAGCTTGTTATTTTCCACCACCATTACAGTAAGTCCGTTGCTCATCTGGAATGTTTTTGGCTTGGCAATGTTGATGGCAGGAGTAGGTCCCGGCTTCGGCATTGCGTTAAGGTCTATTTTTTGTGCAGAAAGCATTCCTGCGAATAAAAATGCTGCCGCTATATATGTTAATTGCTTTTTCATTTGTAAAAATTATTATGGTAATCAATTTTCCCGGTATTCAGTGGATTACTTTTTTTCAGGAAGATAATTAATGATTACTCTTTGGTTAGAATTCAGATACTTTTTAGCCGCATTTTGCAGATCCTGTCTTGTGATAGATCTGTAGATGTCGATCTCCTTATTGATAAGGTGTGTATCTCCCATCAGTACGTGGTTGGTTGCCAGTGAAGCGGCAATTCCCTGAATACTTGAATTGGCATTTACAAACTGATTTTCAAACTGGTTCTGAAGTTTCTGATAATCTTCTTCAGAAATAAGCGTAGTCTGAACTTTTTTGATCTCTTCATCAATTACTTTTCTGAGATCTGTTTCCGGAGTAGGTCCCATCGGGATTGCGAAAAATGCAAAAACCCCGTCTTTTTCAAAAGCAATCGGGTTGGCAGAAACCTGTAAAGCTTTCTTATCCTGATCTACCAGCTTTTTGTACAGAACAGAAGATTTTCCACCGCTTAAGTAGGCAGAAAGCATCTCCAGCACTTTAGAATCTCTTTCTGTGTTAGAAAGGGTTCTGTACCCGTAGATATAAGCAGGAAGCTGAATGTTGGCATCCGTATAGGTCACCACTTTTTCCTGGGTAATAGGAGCATCTTTAGTGTAGTTTCTGGTAACAGCCGTTCCTTTTGGAATGCCTCCATAATATTCCTGAATCCATTTTTTAGTCTGTTCAGGCTTAATGTCTCCGGCAACGACTAAAGTAGCGTTGTTCGGGATATAATATTTTTTATAGAAATTCTGGAATTCTTCAAGCTTGGCAGCATTCAGGTCTTCCATAGAACCAATGGTAGACCAGTGGTACTGGCTGTTGGTAAACATATTGTTAAGAATAGCCGTGAAAAGATTTCCGTAGGGCCTGTTGTCCATACTCAGTCTCTTTTCTTCCTTTACAACCTCTCTCTGGGTATCCACTCCAATCTGGTTGATCACGGCATGGCGCATTCTTTCAGCTTCCATCCACAGTCCCAGCTGTTCGTTGTTGGAAGGGAAAGTTTCGTAGTAATAAGTTCGGTCATTGGTGGTGTTGGCATTGTTTTGTCCTCCGTTGGAAGATACGATTTTCATCCATTCACCTCTTTTGATGTTAGGGGTTCCTTCAAATAAAAGATGTTCAAAAAAGTGAGCAAAACCGGTTCTTCCGGCAGCTTCATCCTTAGCCCCTACATGGTACATTACTCCTGTCGTAACTACCGGTGCAGAATTGTCCTGATGAAGAATTACGTGAAGGCCGTTTGGCAGGTCATACTCTTCGAATTTAATTTGTTGCGCGTTCAGCATCATTCCGAAAAAAGAAGCTGCTGCAACAGAAAGAAGTCGTTTTTTCATAAAGCAGAAATTGTTTTGCATAAATAAGTAGATAAAATGCCGGATTTGTTACATTTTATGGTGAATATTTATGAAGAAAATATATATTTACTAAATACTTGTATCCCTATGATTAAAATTCTGTTTTCTTTACCATGGCATATATGTTTTCTCACACCAGAACCGCAACGTGCCGGTTTAAAACAGAATCCCTTTTGAAAATGAGAATCCTATGAAACCTGAAATAAAAGTTTATCTGTATTTTTGGCTGGCCCTGATGAGTTCAGGACTTAATGCACAGCATGTGGAAAATGAAGCGGGATTTAAAAAATGTAAAAAGGAGTGGAATAAGAAGATCTGCCTTTCGGACGAAGATCATGACGGACTTCCTTTTTATCTTGATGAATGTCCGAAAGAAGCGGGACCATCTGAAAATAAAGGCTGTCCATGGCCCGACCAGGATAAAGACGGCGTGACAGATAAGGACGATGCCTGTCCTGATGTATCCGGAGCATCTGAAAACAATGGCTGTCCGTGGCCCGATACCGACGGGGATGGTGTTTTGGATAAAGATGATGACTGTCCCACTCATGCAGGATTATCCCAATACAAAGGTTGTCCCAAACCATACCGTATTGATTGTGAAAAGCAGCAGCAGGAAGACAGTCTTGCCATGGCAAAACTGAGAATGGATTATAAAGAGATTGATAAAGTTTATCATAAACTCAGCAGAGTTATGCTGGACCCGGTCAAAAAATATAACCTGAAGAATATAAGACTGTTGATTACACTCATCGACTGGGGACCAAGCTGTCATTACGGAGATGGTTGCAGCCGGAAGTGGGAAAATAATCCGGCTAATTATTTACGAAACAAATTCTGGAATAAAACAGCCCTCGAAAACATATACAATCGGAAAGAAGTGGGTGAAATCCATTTCTCAAATAAGTTCTGGCCGGAGCTGTTACCCGAGCTCAGAGAATTTCTGGATCTTTCCCTGTACAATTATCTGATGACATATAGAATAGAAGGGGAAACAAGAATCGTAATGACGAAAAAAAGAAAAGAGCCGGCGCAGTATGTTGAAGTATCAGTGTATTTTAAAAGCCCACACAATGTTGAAATTACAATGACCGGTAATTCTTTTTCTGTCAGTAATCAATATGAATATGACGGGAAAAACTGGGTGCTGACCAATGATCTGAAATAAGCATTGCTGAATATACAGCCCTAAAGGTGAGATTAATGGGATGGATGATGGATGAAAGAAGTTGGAAGTTACTTTTGTGATCAATGGCAAACTTGATTATCCATTTAAATGACTTAAATAAACAGGACCGGTTGTCCCTCTACGACCTGATAACTTCCCTCATCCATCACCCTGCATCAAACCAAAGAAAATCAGTAATTCTCATCCCAACTCACGTTAAATTAGCCTCATAATTTGAATTCTCCTTTGAATGCATTAATTTTGTGTTCCAAAAAATTTTTTGCAGCATGGATTATCTGAAAGGACTCAATGAATCACAATATGAAGCCGTTACCACTTTACAGGGACCTCTGATGGTACTTGCGGGAGCGGGTTCCGGAAAAACACGTGTGCTTACGATGCGTATTGCCCACCTGATTAATAACGGAGTGGATCCTTTCAATATCCTGGCCCTGACTTTTACCAATAAAGCGGCCCGCGAAATGAAAGACCGTATTGCCAAAGTGGTGGGAACCAGCAATGCAAGAAGTCTATGGATGGGAACCTTTCACTCGGTTTTTGCCAGAATTCTGAGAATTGAAGCCCATTATCTGGGCTATCCTTCCAATTTTACGATTTATGATCAGCAGGATGCCCTGAACGTGATCAAGAAAGTACTGAAGGATATGAATATTGATGCCGATCTTTATAAACCCAAAAAAGTTCAGGCCAGAATTTCTACCTATAAAAACAATCTGATCACAGTAAAAGCATATTTCAACAATCCTGAACTGATGGAGGCCGATGAAAAAGCCAATATGAAATTCATCGGGCAGATCTATCAGAAGTATGTGGATGCCTGCTTCAGAAACGGATCGATGGATTTTGATGACCTGTTGCTGAAAACCAATGAATTGCTGACCCGTTTCCCGGAAGTGCTGGCCAAATATCAGGACCGGTTCAGGTATATTATGGTAGATGAGTACCAGGATACCAACCATTCACAGTACCTTATTGTAAAGGCCCTTGCTTCAAAATTTGAAAACATCTGTGTGGTAGGGGATGATGCCCAGTCTATTTATTCCTTCCGTGGAGCCAATATCTACAATATCCTCAACTTCAAAAAGGATTATCCTGATGCCATGACGGTTTCACTGGAACAGAATTACCGTTCCACACAAACGATTGTGAATGCTGCGAATGTGGTGATCGCCAAAAACCTTCAGCAGTTCAAAAAGAATGTGTTCAGTGATAACGAAGAAGGCGATAAAATTAAAGTATACCGTTCCCTTTCCGATGCGGATGAGGCCAACTTTGTTGCCGGAAATATCTGGGAACTGCGTAACCGCGATCAGAGAAAATATAGCGATTTTGCTATTTTATACAGAACCAACTCGCAGACCAGAGCATTTGAAGATGCATTAAGACGTAAGAATATCCCATACAAAGTATATGGCGGACTTTCTTTCTACCAAAGAAAAGAGGTGAAAGACCTGATCGCCTATCTAAGACTTCTGATCAATGAAAATGATTCCGAAGCTCTGACCAGAATCATCAACTATCCAGCCAGGGGAATCGGTGAAACCACACAGAATAAGCTGATCGTTTTTGCAGATGCACAAAATGTTTCCGTTTCCAAAGTGTTGGATAATTTGCCGATGTATGCTCCGCAATTGGGACTGAATAACGGTGTTTTAAACAAACTGAATGACTTCTGGTCTATGATTAAAGCATTCCAGGTATTGCTGAAAACCGAAACGGCGTACAGCGTAGCAATGGAAGTAGCTAAACGAAGCGGACTGATCAAATTTTTAAAAGATGATCAGACACCGGAAGGAATTTCCCGTGTAGAAAACGTGCAGGAACTCATGAACTCCATGCAGGGGTTCATCGAAGAGCAGATGCAGCTGGAGGACGGAGATCCGAGCCTGTCAAACTTCCTTGAGAATATTGCTCTTTCTGCTGATACCCAGGACAAGAATCTGGAAGATGATATGGTTTCGCTGATGACCATTCACCTTTCAAAAGGGCTTGAATTCCCGGTAGTTCACCTTGTGGGGCTTGAAGAAAATCTTTTCCCGAGCTTTATGAGTTCTGCCACAAGAGAAGATCTGGAAGAAGAAAGACGTCTCTTTTATGTAGCCCTCACCAGAGCTGAAAAACAGGTATTCTTTTCGTATGCTGTTTCCCGTTTTCAATGGGGAAAAATTACGGATGCAGAGCCTTCAAGATTTTTAAGTGAAGTAGATGAAGAGTATATTGAATTCATTAATCCGGCCATGGAAAAAAGATTTATCAATAATGCAGGACTGAAATCCAATATTTTTGATGAGCATCCTTCCGAGCAGCGTTCTTTCCGAAAAGTAGAAAAGAAAACCATCGACAGAGGAGATGATTCAAAACCTGCTCCTGAAGCAAGAAAGCTGAAACCGGTAAGTACAGCTAAAATTATCAACCCGAGCGGTGCCTCTTCCCAGGATATTGAAGTAGGGGATAAGGTAAGACATGACCGTTTCGGAATAGGGGAAGTGGTTTTCCTGGATGGTACAGATCCTCAGAATATCAAAGCAAAAGTGGCTTTCATGCATGAAGGAGAGAAAAACCTGATCCTGAAATATGCCAAACTTACGAAAATATAGAATACTTCAGTGTACTGCTGATACAATAAGATAAAACGGATCCGGATAGGGTTCGTTTTTTTTGATGGAAGTTGAGGTTGGATGATGGAAGTTATAGAGTTCATATTGGCTGGGTGATGGATGCTGGATGAGGGAAGTTATGGAGTGCCTGGATATGATGAAGGCTATTATAGCATAGGAGTTTTTTTAACTTCATATTGGATGGGTGATGGATGCTGGATGAGGGAAGTTATGGAGTTCCTGGAATATGATGAAGGCTATTATAGCATAGGAGTTTTTTTAACTTCAAAGTTTTGTTATAGTTATAGTTATAGTTATAGTGAATGGGTGATGGATGCTGGATGAAGGGAGTTATGAAACTCCCGAGAATATAATGACGCCCTATTCAATACAATTTTACTCATTGATTAAAATAGCTTCCATAGGTACTGATAACATATCGTAACACCCATCACCCCTCATCAATCTTCCATCACATTCCACATAGACAAAAGCTATAACGCATTTTCAAAAACTAAAAGTCTATTAATTTTGTAGACTAATAAAATTATTCTACATTTGCCACTCAAAAAAACATAAACTATTAATGGATGTAAAGGATATGAAAAATAAAAATACCATCTTATCAGCGTCTGTCTTATTTTTTCTGGGAACTTTTGCTTTCGGACAGGAGAAGCAGAAAGACAGTCTGAAAACCAATAATGTAGAGGAGGTTGTTGTGCTTGGCTCAAGGGCAGGAGCCCGATCTAAAGTTGACAGCCCCGTTCCAGTGGATGTCTTCAATCTGAAAGAAGTTTCCGTAGTTCTTCCGCAGTCGGGTATCGGGCAGATCCTGAACTCACTGGCACCGTCGTTCACTTCTACCATTCAGACGAATTCAGACGGAACGGATCATTTGGATCCTGCCCAGCTGAGAGGTTTGGGACCCGACCAGGTGCTGGTATTGGTGAATGGAAAAAGAAGGCATACTTCGGCTCTGGTGAATGTAAACGGAACACCGGGAAGAGGAACGGTAGGAACCGATCTTAATGCGATTCCCTCATTCGCTTTGAACAGAATTGAAGTGCTGCGTGACGGAGCTTCCGCCCAATACGGCTCTGATGCAATTGCCGGAGTCATCAACCTGGAACTCAAAAAAGATACAGGAAAACTGACAGGGCAGGTGACCTATGGCGGAAATCTCACTCCAACCGCCAATGATCACACCGGTAATTTTGACGGCCAGAATATCCAGCTCGATTTTAACTATGGAAATAAGATCGGAACCCGAGGCGGTTTTTATAATATTACCTGGTCGTCCCAATTCAGAGATCCTACATCCAGGGCCGGAGCCGAAAGCGGGAGTATCTATAATGCTTATAACGCCATTGAAAAAAGGGCGATGAATGACGGGGTAAACCTTTCTTCGTTGTTCGGTAATATCAACAATACTCCCAATTCACAGCAGATTATTGATTATATCCATCAGTATTCACAGGGAGTGGGCTATTTCAGTGCGGCACAGCAAAGTGCCATTCAGAATACATCCATTATACAGGACATCAAAGATGCGCAGGGAAATGTCATCCAGAAAGGACTTCAGTCTTTATTGAACTTTGATGTCACAGATCAGGAACTGGCTTACAGAGGACTCACAAGAAAAGACTTCAATATGCAGGTTGGTCAGTCTAAACTGAATAATCACCAGCTTTTTGCCAATATAGAGGTTCCGGTAAGTGATGACTGGAAAGTCTACTCTTTTGGAGGGTACAGCATCCGGCATGGGGTTTCAGGTGGGTTTTACAGAAAACCGAATCAGAGCCGAACCTTTACAGGAATTCATGCAGACGGATATCTGCCACAAATCGGAACGGATATTCAGGATCTGTCATTTGCAGCAGGAATCAAAGGAAACTGGAACGGATGGCATATTGATTTAAGCAATACTTTCGGTCAGAACTCATTTACCTATAACATCAGGAATACCGGAAACACTTCTTTGCGATTCAATTCTCCCGATGAGTTTGATGCCGGAGGTCTTAGATTTTCCCAGAATACCATCAATCTGGATTTTTCTAAAAAATATGATGTCTGGAACGGAATTAATGTAGCCTTCGGAGTGGAACACCGCTATGAAAACTTCAAAATAACAGCGGGCGAGGAAGCTTCATATGCCACCTATGATATTTCAGGAAATATCTGGAACAATAAGAGCCAGAGGCCTACGGATTTCTTCGGAAATGCACTGCCGGGAGGTTCTCAGGTATTCGGAGGCTTTAAACCGGCCAATGCAGTGGATAAAAACAGGCAGTCTGTTGCTGCTTATGCCGATGTGGAATTCAACTTCACCAACTGGTTTCTGGTAGATGCGGCTGCGAGATATGAGAATTATTCGGATTTCGGATCAACATTTAATTATAAATTGGCTTCAAGGGTAAAAGTGGCACCTAATTTCAATGTGAGGTTAGCCGGATCTACAGGGTTCAGAGCACCTTCTATCCATCAGATCTATTATAATGTAACGTCTACATTATTTACGAACAGTCAGCTCCTGGAAGTGGGAACCTTCAGTAATGATTCCAAAATTGCAGAATTGCTGGGAATGCCTAAGTTAAAGCAGGAAACTTCAAAATCCGCAAGTGTAGGATTTACCTATAGAATTCCTTCCGTGAATATATCTGTTACGGCCGACGGATATTTTACAAAAATCGATAACAGAATTATTCTTACCGACCAGTTCTTAAGAGCCAGTGTTCCGGCCGCAGCACAGGAAGCTTTTGATGCTGAAAATGTAAATGGTGCACAATTTTTCACCAATGCCATAGATACGGAAACACGCGGAGTGGATGTTGTCATTGCCCATAATATGAGGGTTTCCGGATTGAAACTGGATAACAGCTTTGCCGTAAATCTCAGCCAGACCAAGAGGGTGGGAGATATTCATTCATCGGGATTACTCCAGTCTGCCAACCTCGAAAATATATATTTCTCTGAAAAATCAAGAGTTTATCTGGAAGAAGCGGTTCCAAGAGTAAAAGCCAGCCTGTCGCATACCCTTTCCTGGAAAAATGCCAGTTTGTACCTTAGAAATACCTATTTCGGAAAAGTAACCGGAGCTGATATTATTGATGTTAACGGAGACGGAATTGCAGGACCCAATGAACATCAGCAGATCACGGCTAAAATCATTACAGATCTTTCACTGGCTTATCAGTTTACAAAAAATGTGGGACTGACCATTGGGGTGAACAACCTGTTTGATATTTATCCAACCAGAAACCTGCCGGCTTCTACGAACAATGATCAGTTCATCTATTCGCGCTCCACGTCACAGTTCGGACAGAACGGAAGATATGTATTTTCCAGACTTAATTTCAATTTTTAATATTTTTTGACTTTCTATTATTATGCACAGACAGGTCCTTTTTCAGGACCTGTCTGTTTTTTATGATAAAAGATAGGTAATCATTACTTCCATGTTTTCAATTCATAAGCCGCTTCCCAGAAATGATACTCCATTCTTGATGACATTACAAAAGCTTCCGTCATTTTTTTGCGGGTTTGTTCCGTGCTGTTTTCGGCTGCCTTATCGCAGATCGCAATAGCATGATCTACCGCTGCGGAAAACTCATCTCCGCCATAGGTATCGATCCATTTCTGATAAGGATTATGATCAGTGCCGGGCTGGCTCAGAATATAATTTCCGACTTCACGGTAGATCCAGAAACAGGGCAATACGGCCGCAATGGCAACTTCTACAGCTTCCAAAGCGGTGGTGCTTCTCAGAAAATGAATATAATGATGGCAGGCAGGCTGTAAAATACCTTTATCGGTAACCCCAAAATCAATAAAATAAGATTCATGCAGTGCATTTTCCACAACAATGGCATTTTCTGCAAACCGCATGAAAGCCAATACATCAGGAAGATCCTGGATTCTGGCAGCAATCAGGGAAAGTGTTCTCCCGAAATGTTCAAGATATAAAGAATCCTGAGCCATGTAAAAACGGAATTTTTCCTGTGGCAGCGTCCCATCAGATAATTCTTTAATAAAAGGCATTTCCAGAATCGACTGATAGCGTTTTTCTATGATTTGCCAGGTGTGTTCAGACCATTTCATTTTTGATAAGTTTTTGTGGATTAAAAAAGTGATTTAAAGGACCGTTCCCGAATCCGGTCTGCACGTCTTTTCCGTTTTCTATAGCACGATAAACATATTGTTGTCCTAAAGATACAGCTTCATACAACGTCTTTCCCTGTGCGAGAAAAGCTGCTATGGCAGAAGAAAGGGTACATCCGGAGCCATGGGTATTATTGGTATCGAATTTTAGCGTTTCAAAAGAATGGTAATGACCGTTTTCATCACAGAAAAGCGATGTTATCATTGAAGTCTCCTGATGTCCGCCTTTAAGAAGTATACTCCTGCAGCCCAGTTTTTTGATTTTTTCTCCGGCGGCATACAGGTCTTCAATCGTATGTACCGGTATGTCTGCGAGAATGGAGGCTTCATCCATATTCGGAGTGATGACATCAGCGATCGGGAAAAGCTTTTCAGTGATGGCGGTAATGGTTTCCTCCTCAATCAGCCGGTGTCCGCTGGTTGCCACCATAACGGGATCAAATACAAGGGGTATTTTTTTATATTTTGCTAAAGTGGAAACAATGGTTTCTACCAGTTGGGGAGTGTGAACCATTCCTATTTTAATGGCATTAGGAAAAATATCATCGAGGATGGCTTCGATCTGATCTGCCACTGCTTCTACAGGAATAGGGTAGATTTTTCTTACGCCCTGAGTATTCTGTACAGGTAATGCTGTAAGTACGGAAGTAGAAAAGCATCCTAAAGCAGAAGCTGTTTTAATGTCAGCCTGAATGCCTGCGCCTCCGCTTCCGTCAAATCCTGCAATCGTAAGCACGGATGGATAGGTGTATTTTTTCATTTTAAAATCTCATTTTTTAATTCATAAGCCGCTTTTTGAGGATCGTGAGCTCCACATATCGCCGAAACAACAGCAATACAGTCGGCTCCCGCTTTGATGACTTCACCTGCATTGCCGTGGTGAATATTGCCGATCGCAACTAAAGGTTTATCGGTAAGAGCTCTGATCTTCGCTATGCCTTCAAGCCCCCATTCCGTTACAGTATCCGTTTTGGTTGAGGTTTTAAAAACAGGACTTATTCCCAGATAATCAGAAACTGAAGTCTGTTCATTTTCAAGCTGGGAAAGATATTCCACAGAATAACCGATTATTTTATTTTTAAGAAGGGGCTGCTGTCTCAGATAAACAGGGGCCGAATCATTATTTCCAACGTGAATTCCGGCTGCATTCACCCGTTCTGCCACTTCAATATTGTCATTGATAATAAGTGGAATATTGTATTTTTCAGTAATCTCAATAAGCTGTCGGGCCTTTTCTAGAAATGAAGCGGTACTGCAGTTTTTTTCTCTCAGCTGAACGATATCTACGCCGCCAAGAATAGCCTGTTCTGCCACTTCAGAAAGATTTTTTCCGCCACAGTCTGCTTCGGAAATAACGAGATAAAGCTGATAAGGGAAAGAAAAACTCATGAGTGTTCAATTTTCAGATGATGAAGGAATTCTTCTTGAGTAATAGTATACAATTTATCTAACAGGTTAACCTGTAAACTTCCCGGTCCCTTACTTTCCTGAGCAGCCAGTTCGCCGGATATGCCCAGCAATGCCATCGCCGCGGTTGCAGCAATCAAAGGATCTTCCTGAATTCCTGCAAATGCACCTGTTAATGCAGTAGCAGAACATCCGAGACCCGTTACTTTGGTCATCATTGGATGCCCGTTTTTAATGAAAATTTTCTGCTTTCCGTTTAAAATAATATCGGTTTCTCCTGAAATACAGACTGTTGCTCCATATTGCTCCGCAAGAATCTGTCCTGCATGAACAGCCTCATTGCTTTGTGCTGTGCTGTCAACCCCTTTGGTAACCGTAGAATTGGTTTTGGAAAGCGCAATAATCTCAGAAGCATTTCCCCTGATCACTGTGGGATGATATTGTAAAAGCTGCTTCAAAACCTGATCCCGGAAAGAAGTGGCTCCCGCTCCCACAGGGTCCAGAATCCAGGGTTTGCCGATGGAATGGGCAGACTCTGCGGCCATCAGCATAGACTCAGACCAGTATTCATCAAGCGTACCGATATTAATAACCACTGAATGAGCAATATTGACCATTTCGCGGATTTCAGATTTAGCATGCGCCATAATAGGGGAAGCTCCGGCAGCCAAAAGAGCATTGGCGGTATTGTTCATCACTACATAATTGGTGATGCTGTGAACCAGAGGAGAAATTTGTCTGACAAGCTGTACCTGTTCCCAAAGAATTTTTTCCATTGTTAGCATTTAGAGTAAAATAAAAAAGCTTCAGGAAAAATCCAGACAAAGATACACGGCAGGCCATGTATTTTTGCTTTTCCCTACGTCGGTGTAAGCCGTATCAGGTTCAAAGGGACTCTCTCAATTCTTTTCAGAATACCCCTAAAGCGAAACAAATGTATAAAAATTATCAGAGCAGGCAAAAGCGGGAGGCGTATTTTTCTCACAATACATCCATCAGAAGAAAAAAGGTTTGTTAAAGACGAAAACGTTTCATCAATAAGGTCCAAATTTATTCAATAGAGGTGGACTTTAGTCCGCCTCATTTAAAAAAGTTTTAATGATGATTAAGGTGAAATTTATTCAATAGCGGCGGACTTTAGCCCGCCGTAATCATAAAATAACCCGAACCGCATTATTTTCTCTGTGCAACAATAAAATCCACCATCTGATCCGTCATTTTGTCCAGATGAGCTTTGTCGGTGGTTGAAAAACTGTGGACACCATTTTCAATGATGATTAACGAGGTCTGAATTTGGGCTCTTTTCAGTTTTCGGTGCAGCTTTTTTGCCTGACTCAGAGGAACCACCTTGTCTTTATTTCCCTGAACAATTAAAGTAGGAACACCGCCGGAAACATACTGAACAGGAGATATGGTTTTAAGGGATTCTATTGCCTTTTGCTGATCTGTGTTGATGTCAAAACCTGAAAGTCCTTTTACCAGATTCTTTTGAAGTTCAATAATTTTTTTCGAGATCATTCCGATCATGGCGACAGGAATGCTGCCTGCGCTGGTATGAAAAAGCTTATTGAGGTCGGCGGGACCATAATGATCGATTACATAATCCGCTTTTGCAGAATAAGAGGAAAGTTCCGGACTTCCGGTATAAGTGTTGTCGGGTGTATAAGCCGCAAGCAGAGACAGGTGGGCACCTGCTGAAGCACCGAACAGCCCGATGTTGTTCACATCAAAATTATATTTTTCAGCATTTTTTCTGACCCATCTTACTGCATCTTTGGTATCTTCCAATGGCAGCGGAAAATGAGTCTGGTCATTCAGAAGGGTATAGTTGATGCTGATTACCGCATACTGCCTATCCATCAGCTTTCTGATGGTATTTTCTACATAATCATCGGCATGAATCATTTTATCGCCTTCTATCCATCCGCCGCCATGAACGTAAATTAATACGGGAAGCGGTGCCGATGAAGCATTTTTAGGCGTGTAAAGATCCAGTGTTAGAGGATTTCCTTTTCTGTTGATCTTATATTCCACATTTTCTTCCACTCTGGCAATTTCAGGAAGAAGCGTACTTTTCACAGGAGGAGTTTTAACAGGTGCCTGTGAAAAGGATTGTGAAAAAAATAAATGGGAAAAACTTAAAGATAAAATAAAAAACAGGTTTGTGAAAAACCTGTATATTGATATGTTGTTAATTGTAGAATACATAATAAACTTTTTTTAGGAATGTGCTATTTTACTAATTCCTCAAAAAGCTTACCAAAAGTGAGATCAAGATCCTTTGATTTTCCGGGATGAGGTCTGGAGGTCTGTACCACCGAACTTCTCACAGCTGTCAGCCATCGGAAACGTTCCGGAATATCCAGAAGCGTTATCGGGCCTCCGTCTTTATCTCCGTCGGCAATTTTCCGGAAGCTTTCAAGATTCTGAATAATGTCGTCATAATCAAGCTTGCTGTGCATCAGCCTGAATTTATCGGGGCACAGATAGAATTCTACCCGGATGAACTTCTCTTTTTTAGAGAACATCACCAGTCCGATATTGAAAAATTCTTCCCTTTCAACCTTTGGTACCAGGCGTATTACCGCATATTCGTATATTTTATCCTCTTGCATTTTTGGCTTCGTTTACAAAGATTTGGGAATTTTCCAGTCTTGTTTTCAGGAACCGGAAGTAGATCTCGCGTATTTCTTCAGGTGTCTCATCGGCATCATTCCAATGCAGCCAGTCTTCAGGAATCAGATTGACAATATCTCTGAACAGCTGATCATTCAGGACTTCATGGGCAAATGCATCCGCTTCATCCAGCATTTTAGCCTGAGGCAGCAGTACATGGTCTTTTACATATTTAAACGGTGTTTTGGCTGCCATATCAAAATTCTGCCATGAATGATGGAAATAAAAAGAAGCCCCGTTATCAATCACCCAGAGTTCCTTATGCCACATCAGAAGATTGGTATTTCTGAAAGTCCGGTCGATATTCGTAATAAAGGCATCCAGCCATACAATCTTGGAGGCCAGAAGCGGATCTGTTTTTACACTGGGATCGTAGGCGATGGAACCGGAAAGATAGTGAAGTCCCAGATTCAGTCCCTCTGAAAACTTCAGGAGATCCTGTATTTCTTCGTCAGCTTCCGTTCTTCCGAAATCCACATCAAGGTTTACCAGTACCAGCTCAGGAATCTGTAGTCCCAGAGCTTCGGTGATCTTTCCGCCCAAAAGTTCAGAGATCAGCATTTTCACTCCATGGCCTGCGCCCCGGAATTTCAGTACATATTTAAAATCATCATCAGCTTCTGCCAAAGCAGGAAGAGAGCCGCCTTCCCTCAGAGGAAGGATGTAACGCATGACGGTTACCGTTCTTAAATCCAGCATACCGCAAAAATAAGCTTATTTTTTTATAATCTTCTGAGTGAATTCTGTTTCACCTGCTTTATATCGCAGTATATACATTCCATGGGAAAGGTGGTTCAGGGGAATGGTGTATCCGGAAGATGTTTTTTCAAGCCTGTAACGGAGCATTCTTCCTGATGCATCAGTCAGTGAAATCACCGATATTTTCCCTTCAGTAATAATGTTGATGAAATCCTGTGCGGGATTCGGATAGATCTGAAGAGAAGCTATTTTCTGCTCCTTTGTTCCAAGCGTCCGGAAAGCAACTGTTTTTGTTTTTGTTGAATTTCTATGGCAGGCATCGGTGGTGAGACTTACCTGATAATCTCCTGAAGAGGTATAGGTGTGCTGCGGGTTTTCCAGTGTTGAACTGGTGCCGTCTCCGAAATTCCAAAGGAAAGAAGTAGCATTTTGTGTCTGGTTGGTGAACTGTACCGCATTTCCGGATATTTCATAGATAAAACGCGCAGGGACATCATTCGTATTGACAAACCATGTATCAAAGTCATTGAAAACTGTATTTTTCACTATATTTTTCAGGATTTGTGATTCCGTAGGGGTCAGATTTCCGTTAAAAGAGGCCAGTTCAGGATCTTTTTTAAATATAATCGTGTAGAAAGTATAAGCCGCAGCCATAGATCCCAAATAACTTGGATGTGATCCGTCTGAAGAATAGAGTTCCATTTCGGGATGCTGCTGCCTGATCATTCGCCATACCTTTCCGACAGGAGATACAAGGCTTTCATTCATGACGGCCATTTCCGTATACCGGCTGGAGATCAGGTTATCCATTCCCTCGTAGGTACATACGGCGGTATTGCCATTGGCACAGTTGCCGGCGTCCCCGTTTTTATAGCCCCACGTCATGAAAAACAGAGGATTTCCGCAGGCGTTGGTGCTTTTTATCAGTTCTGCGAGCTGTTTGGCGTAGGGGAACATTTCAGTCTGTAAAAACACATCTGAGAAAGACGGAATCTGACTTTGTTCCTGTAAAACCACATAATCCCAGTTTCCCTGGCTGATTACTGAGGTTACTGCCGGATTTTCCGCATGCTGTTTCAGTCGTGATCCACCGATGGCATGGGTTTCATAGGCCAATTCATCACCGGCAGATGCAACGGTAAGCTTTACCAGCTCCGGCAGATCATTGGTATAGGTATAGCTGTTTCCTACAAAGAAAACCCTTTTTGTATTCTGGCTGATCAGAAAAGAAAATGAAATCAAAAATAAAAGAAATAGAGATTTTTTCATATATTTAGCTTAGAGTGAATAATACAAATATAGCTGTTATTCGAAATACAGTGAACAAAACGTTTTATTTTTATGAAATTGATAAAAGATTTTAATATAAAGCTGGAAAATCCTGATACACGGACCTTTCTGGCCGATGCCGTTTATCCTGAAACCAGTGAAAAACTTCCTTTGGTGATCTTCGTTCATGGCTATAAAGGGTATAAAGACTGGGGGGCATGGAATCTGATGGCAGAAAAATTGGGTGAAGCCGGCTTCTTCTTTGTGAAATTTAATTTCTCCCATAACGGAACTACCGTGGATGATCCTCATCATTTTGCTGATCTGGAGGCTTTCGGGAATAATAATTATTCTAAGGAGCTTTCTGACCTGAGTGTTGTCATCGATCATTTCAGTAAAAATAAACATGTGGATGACCAGAAAATCATTCTCATCGGGCACAGCAGAGGAGGAGGAATTTCCATCGTAAAAACCTGTGAAGATGAAAGAATAAACGGGCTGATTACCCTGGCCAGTGTAGATACGCTGGACCGTTTTCCCAAAGATGAAGCTTTTGAACATTGGAAGGAAAGCGGAGTTTATTATGTACTGAACGGCCGTACCCATCAGGAAATGCCTCATTATTTCCAGTTTTATGAAGACTTTGAGCAGAATATTCACCGTTTTGATGTAGAGAGGGCAGCTGAAATGGCAAAAGCTCATGTTTTGATTATTCATGGGACAGATGATGAGAGTGTAAGGGTAAAGAATGCAGAACATCTTCATATTCTCAATCCCAATTCTGAACTGTTTTTGGTGGATCATGCCGATCATACTTTCGGAGCCAGAGAACCCTGGACAGATCACGCCCTTCCGGAATTCCTGAACATCGTTACTGAAAAATGCATCGATTTTATTCACAAAAAAATAAAATAACCAATTCTGGAATAAAGTTTGAAGCAACCGATACAAGTATAAATCACCCTAGTCAATAATTATGAAAAAATTAATGGTATGCGCTGCAGCGTTTTCATTGTTAGCCGCTGTTTCCTGCAAAAAAGATGTTCCGAATACCGCTCCTGCTCCTGTTGAAAAGGCTCGGGAAGTCGTTCTTACACAAAATATTCTGACCAGAAATGTCGGTAAATATCCTACCGATATTAAGCTGTTTGAGGATCAGGAACTAACGGACAGACTTAAGAAAATGATGGGCGCCGATTATGATGAAATGGTCAAAAATTTCAATGTGGTAAGCCCTATTAAAACCGAAAATGACGTGTACAGAGCCAATGGCTGTATGCAGCATAACTGCCCGGGATATTACGCCTTTATTTATTTTGATGCTAAAAATGATAACTTCAATGTTCTGATCGACAGAGACGGAAAAGTGAAAGAATATATAGAGAAAGCTAAAATTGAAGTGGGAGAGGAGCTGAAAACCAGATAATCCCTAAGAACAGCTGTCTTTTTTATAAAATCAACAAAGCCCTGAATTTCAGGGCTTCGTTGATTTTTATAGGATACTTAAAAGATTCCAGGCTTCTTCAACCCTGCTTTCCAGCAATAGTTTCCTTGCATCAGCATGGGTGTTTTCATCAGCATGAAAATTTTCAGCCGGCAATACTTCTATATTGGCCAGCATTCCAAGGTCGTTTCCTGTAAACACTTTGCTGTATTTGATGGCATCCGGCAGAAGATCAAACCCGATTCCTTTTGTGATAAGGGGTTTCGGCACTTCAAAAAGGCTGTTTTCATTGCTTCTGGAATACCAGTTGCTTCCTAATCTTGCCACCATATCCAGTTTTTGCTGATCCAGATTTCCCGCTTCATTCAGGTATTCTTCCCTGATATGGATTTTCTGGACTTCACAGATCACCAGGTTTCCGGCTCCGCCCTGATCTCCCAGAGATTTTACCTCCAGCACTTTACATTCAAAGTTAACCGGGCATTCTTCAATCAGCTTAGGCTTCACCAGATCGGCATCCCTCATCGTCAGGCCGGATTTTACAAATTCATTTACACCTGTTTCATATTCTGTAGAGGCTAAAGAAATTTGCTGCACAATAGGGAAATTAACGGTTCCTATCACCACTTCCGGAACTTCCAGAACATTTTCCAGCGTATGTTTCGTGGTATTGTCACGTACTCTCCTCGACGGTGAAAAGATCAACACCGGAGGAATCGTACTGAACATATTAAAAAAGCTGAAAGGCGAAAGGTTGATATTTCCCTCCTTATCTACCGTAGATGCCAGTGCAATAGGGCGTGGCGAAACGGCAGTCTGCATAATGGTCTGCAGCTGAACGGAGGTTATTTCTGAAGGGATTACTGTTTTCATTTTTCTAGGTTAACCACAAAAGGCACAAAAGTTTAAAGTGAAGTTTTTTATCTTTAAAGATCAAAAAAGCATATCATAATATTTATTTACGAAAGTTTCCTGTCCATCTCGATATAAATTTTTCACATTAAAATTAATCAAAATGCCTTTCGGTTTTTTCATTAAATTTATATAATTCAGAATTTTGGGCTTTATGAATATCATTTAATTTTGTAACAGATTTGATTTCTAGTACAATTTGATCTTCAATTAGGAAATCACAAAAGAAATCACATTTCATTTCTTTACCCTTATAATAAACAGGAACTTTTAATTCAGATTTAAAATTAATATTTCTCAGTCTGAACTCTTCTTCTAAACATTTATGATATACACTTTCCAATAAACCGGCACCCAGAATTTTGTGAACTTCTATGCAGGTGCCGTTTATCTTATAAGTTAAGTCTGTCAAATATGATTGAGTGATCATAAATCTTTTGTGACTTTTGTGGTTGAATAAAGACTAAACCGTTGGAATAATTTTACCGCTTACTTCACCGAAACCTACTCTCACACCGTCTTTCTCAGCCCATGCCCTCATGATGACCGTATCATTGTCTTCAATGAATTTTCTTTCTTCACCGTTGCTTAATGATAAAGGATTCTGGCCTCTCCATGTAAGTTCCATCATGGATCCGAAAGATTTAGGGTCGTTTCCTGAAATGGTACCGCTGGCATACATATCACCAACTTCCACGTTACATCCGTTTACGGTATGGTGAGCGAGCTGCTGGGTCATGTTCCAGTACATATGTTTGTAATTGCTTTCGCAGATGAGGTTTTCTTCGCCGTTTTCAGGTTGAAGATATACTTCAAGGTTGATGTCATAATTTTTATCGCCTTCAGATTTCAGATATTCCAATACTTCAGGATCCTGCTTTGGAGAAGCTGTTCTGAATGGCTCCAATGCTTCAAGAGTAACGACCCATGGAGAAATGGATGAGCCGAAGTTTTTCGCAAGGAATGGTCCCAGCGGAACATATTCCCATGACTGGATGTCTCTTGCCGACCAGTCGTTGAAAACCACCATTCCGAAGATGGCATCTTCTGCATCTTTTGTAGAAATACTTTCACCCATCTCGGTATTTTTACTGATGATAAAAGCCATTTCCAGTTCAAAATCCAGCTGCTTGCAAGGTCCGAAGACCGGTTTATCAGCATCGGCAGGCTTCATCTGGCCTTTAGGACGGTTGATTTCCGTTCCCGAAACTACAATAGAAGAGGCTCTTCCGTGGTATCCTACAGGAAGGTGCTTCCAGTTGGGAAGAAGGGCATTCGCGGGATCACGGAACATTTTTCCTACGTTTGTTGCGTGTTCAATGCTGCTGTAGAAATCCGTGTAATTCGGGATGTGCACAGGCATCATCATTTTCACTTTATCAAGATCGTAGAACGCATCTTCAATTGTTTTCTGGTCTTTAGAAAGGGCAGAGCCTTCCTGAAGAAGTTCCTGAATTCTGATACGTACTGCATTGGTAACAGGTTTTCCCAGTTCGATAAATTCGTTCAGGGTATAGGCTTCAAACACGTTGTCGTCTAAGCCTTCAATATCTTCAAAATATCCAAGATCATACAGGGTGGCAAGATCTACGATCTGATCACCGATCCGGGTACAGCATCCGATATATTCTTTGTTAAAAACAGTGACTCCGAAAGGAATATTATGGATAGAAAAGTCCGAGTTCGGGGAATAGTCTACAAATGATTTCATAAGTTTGGATTTAAATTAGGGGTAAGAAAAATAATGTTGTTCATTATTGTTCACCATGAGGGAAGAAGTTATTTCTTCTTTTTGGAATAGGACTCTTCGTCTATCCAGCGGTCTTTGGTGTTGATGTCAATAAGATACAGGATATCTTTTTGCCTGGTGAGCAGCAGTGTTTTGGTTACCGGAATCGGAACTTTTGTATTTTCGAGCATATCTGCGCGTAAGGAAACGATATTCTTTTTTCTGACGATATCGCCGCTGAAAACATTGGAACTGCTTTCGCCGGTGGCTTTATCATCAAAAACCTCCACATAGGTTGCCTGGTTTCCTTTGATAATAATAAAATCTCTTTCCGTGTGATCTGCCGCGTCTTTAATAAACACAAACTTTTTGTTATCGATGTTTACATTTTCAAGATGCTGGTTGATGCCTTTTCTTTCTTCAAGTCTGTTGAGAATTTCATTAATGGTTCCATATTGCGCTTTAAGCCCTAATGTTCCCAGTAACAAAACTCCGATTAAAAATTTCTTCATGTACTGTGTTTTATAAAAAAGTTTTGTCAGAACACAGAATTCTGACAAAACTTTATCATGATATTATTCAATTAAAGATTTCCTCTTCTTTCCTGCTCTCTTTCCAGCGCTTCAAATAATGCTTTGAAGTTTCCGGCACCAAAACTCTGTGCGCCGTGTCTTTCAATGATTTCGAAGAACAGGGTAGGACGGTCTTCTACAGGCTTCGTAAAGATCTGAAGCAGATATCCTTCCTCATCATGGTCAATAAGGATGCCAAGCTCCTGTAATTTTTTAAGATCTTCATCAATATGGCCCACTCTTTCAGGAACCATATCGTAATAAGCTTCCGGTGGAGCAGAAAGGAACTCTACACCACGTTTTTTCAGTTCGGTTACAGTATGGATAATGTCTTTTGTAGCCACTGCAATATGCTGTACCCCTTCACCTTCGTAGAAATCAAGATATTCCTCTACCTGAGATTTCTTTTTACCTTCTGCAGGCTCGTTGATCGGGAATTTGGCATATCCGTTTCCGTTGGACATTACTTTAGACATCAGCGCAGAATACTCTGTATTGATCTGCTTGTCATCAAAAGAAAGGATGTTTACAAATCCCATTACTTTTTCGTACCATTCTACGGTAGGAATCATTCTGTCCCAGTCTACATTTCCCACACAGTGGTCTACATACAGTAAGCCTGCTTCTTCAGGCTGGTAGCTGCTTTCCCACTTTTCATAGCCGGGCATGAAAGCACCGTTATAATTTTTTCTTTCAATAAACATGTGAACCGTTTCTCCGTAAGTATAAATTCCGGACATTCTTACTTCACCCTGCTCATCTGTTAACGTTACAGGCTCCAGATAAGGTTTTCCGCCTCTTTTAGTAGTTTCTTCGAAAGCTGCATAGGCATCGTCTACCCAAAGTGCCAGAATTTTTACTCCATCACCGTGTTTTTTTACGTGTTCATTGATTGGTGAATCAGATTTAAGACCGGTAGTTAATACCAATCTTATTTTCCCCTGCTGAAGAACATAAGAAGCGCGGTCTCTTACTCCTGTTTCAGGACCTGCGTAAGCTACCGACTGAAAACCGAAAGCGGTTTTGTAATAATGGGCAGCCTGTTTTGCATTTCCTACATAGAACTCAATATAATCTGTACCGTTGATCGGCAGAAAATTCTCAGCTTGAGCAATTTTTTCGGCAAATGTAAGTGTTGACATATTTCTCTTTTACTTTTATTTATTGGTATGCAAATTACAAAATTCTCGGTAATAGGGAAAATATTAATCATTAATCCTTGGATTTACTTAACATAAAGTTAAAGAAAAGTTCATTTAAGTATATTTAAGTTTCTTGTACTGAAGTTGGGATACGTACATTTGTATTCACAAAAAACAAGTGGAAAAAAAATATTTCGAAACGCGAAAGCCGTAGAACTTCTACGGCTTTCGTTGTTTTATCGTACTTCAACCTTTCTGTTGAGGCTTCCTGCATCAGGATTATAATTGTCCCAGATCTTCCATACATTATCTATTTTACGGATAAAATAAATCTGGGTATTCAGCTGGTTTACAAAATGTTCTTCACCTGTTTCGCCTACTTTGAATAAAAGATTCCAGAATTCCTGGGATTCCAGTATCTTTTTATCCGGCTCATCAGTGACCATGTGGATATCGAAAACTTCATAATTGGAACGGTTGTTTCTGGTGACCAGTTGAAAATCCCGGTCGCAGAGTTCTTTACTGAATTGTGAAGTTCTTTCCAGGAAAGGGGATCCGTCAAAGACCAGATCTTTGAAAAGGTCTGTTTTATGGTCGGGAAAATGTTTATAAAATTCAAACGCGGTTGCACAATAGTCATATACCAACTGGGTGAGAAATTCCTGGCTTCCGGTTTCTTTTTTCTCTTTGTTTCTTTTTTTAACGGATAAAATATAATCGTTGAGATCTCTGTACCCCAGAAAAATACAGATTTTATCGAGGGTTTTTAAGAATCTGAGGTCGCTGTGGGTTTTGTCCTGGTAATCGTTTTCAAAAAAACGCTGTAACGTAACATGCGAAATCGTATTTCCTATTTCAAATTTTTTTCCTCCTTTAAGTTCTTCAGCTTCAAATAATTCATCTTTAATGATTTCGGAAAGGATAATATAATGGCTTCTCTTCCATTCATTCACATTCCCCAAAACAGAGTCCCTAACTTTTGAATGCTTTGCAACTTCTTCTCGTATCGAATTATATATCGTTTTCAATTTCCTTGGTTTTGAAAGAATTTATCAAAAACACTGCCAAAATGTTAAAATTTTTCGGAGCGTTTAATTTTGTATAGTAGAATATCCTGCCTTTGTGAAGCGGATTTTGATAGCTGAAAATCCTTTTCTATGCTCATGCAATTACTTAAATCGCTCAAAGGCAGCTTTTTCCAATGCTTCTCTGTCATCAGGATGGGCTATGCTGATCAGCTCCTGAGCTCTCTGGCGCAGATTTTTTCCATACAGATAAGCAGTACCATATTCGGTCACTACATAGTGAATATGTCCCCTTGTAGTCACTACACCGGCACCTTGTTTAAGAAAAGGAACAATCCTTGAAATTCCTTTTTTGGTTCTTGCGGTAATGGCGATGATTGGTTTTCCGTCTTCGCTCAGGGCTGCTCCTCTCATAAAATCCATCTGGCCACCGATACCGCTGTACTGCATGGTTCCGATAGAGTCGGCACAGACCTGCCCGGTAAGATCAATCTCAATGGCAGAATTAATGGCTACCATTTTCTTATTTCTCATGATATTGATCGGGAAATTCACATCACTTACATCTCTGAACGCAAAAACGGTATTATCATCCACATAATCATAAAGCTTTCTTGTTCCGAAACAGAAACTGGTAATGGTTTTATTGTCGTTGTAGCCTTTGTATTTATTGTTGATCACGTCATTCTGGATCAGGTCTATAACACCGTCACTCAGCATTTCCGTATGGATTCCCAGGTCTTTGTGATTGCTCAGGCATTTAAGCACCGCATCGGGAATGGTTCCGATACCCATCTGCAGCGTAGATTTGTCTTCAATAAGTTCTGCCACGTTTTTTCCTACCAGCATTTCTTCCGGGCCCACTTTTGAGCCGTAGTCTACCGTCGGAAGCTCTTCTTCGTGCCATACAAGCTTGTGAATCCTGCTGATATGGATCATACCGTCACCATGCGTTCTGGGCATCAGCGGATTAACGATTGCAACGATAATCCTGGCGGTATCCACAGCTGCTCTGGCAATATCCACAGAAGTTCCCAGGGTACAGAAGCCATGTCTGTCCGGAGGCGAAACAGTCACCAGCGCCACATCCAGAGGAAGTATGTTTTTCCTGAATAAAATAGGGATCTCGCTCAGGAAAACAGGAACAAAGTCACCTCTGTCGGAATTGACGGCATCACGCACCGGAGTGGAAACAAATAAGGAATTAATGAAGAACTTATCTTTATACTCGGGTTTTGCAATTTCCACATTTCCCTGCTGGGTGATGGAAACCATCTCTACATTTTCCAGACGGTGTGACTGTCTCGCCAGTTCATCAATCAGATAATTGGGAGTACAGGCGCTGCCATGGAAAAAAACACGGTTTCCGCTTTTTATGGTATATATTGCTTCTTCTGCGCTGATGTAATTATGCATATTTGCTGCTTTTTTTTAATAAAACTTCATAATAGATTTGATCCTGTTTTGATCTCATAAAAAAGGATCTTCTTTCAAAGATAATCTTTATAATGCTTACTTATTCTAATTTTTCGTATGATTTTTAGCGATTTTTATCAATAAAGCATTTTTTTTCTATCGATCAAAAAAAAGGACTGAATGTCATAGATTCAGTCCTTTAATTCTGCTGTTAAAGTTTTTTTAATTGTAGACTTCAGCTTTTTGTTTCATGCTTCCTGTCTGGGCAAATCTCAGATGCCAGCTGAAAGATTCCTCCAGCAGATGAGGAGTATGGCCGCCTCTTTCACAGGCTCTGTCAAAATAAGACTGGAGCTCCTCCCTGTAATCCGGATGCACACAGTTATCAATAATTTTCTGTGCTCTTTCGCGCGGTGCCAATCCTCTTAAATCTGCCAGCCCGATATCTGTAACGAGAATATCCACGTCATGCTCCGTATGATCAGTATGGGAAACCATCGGAAGCACATGGGAGATATTATTTCCTTTGGATGCCGCCTGGGTAACAAAGATACTCAGATAGGCATTTCTTGCAAAATCACCGGAACCTCCGATTCCGTTCATGATTTTTGTTCCTCCGATGTGCGTGGAGTTTACATTTCCGTAAATATCGAATTCAATGGCTGTATTGATCGCAATGACTCCCAGTCTCCTGATCAGTCCGGGGGTATTGGAAATATTCTGAGGTCTTAAAACAAATTTTTCTCTGTATTTTGAGAGATTTCCGAACACTCTTTCATAGCATTCCTGGGAAACGGTAATGGATGAGGCGGAAGCAAAGCTTAATTTCCCTGAATCAATCAGGTCAAAGGTGCTGTCCTGAAGTACTTCTGAAAACATCGTCAGATCATAGAAATTACTGTCTTTAAATCCTGTAAGAACTGCATTGGCCACTTTTCCGATACCTGCCTGAAGAGGAAGAAGCCTGTCTGTAAGGCGTCCTAAAAGCACTTCATTTTCAAAGAACGTAAGCAGATGTCTGGCAATAGCGGTGGTCTTTTCATCCGGTTCTGCAATATCTGCCGGGCTGTCTTTAAGATGGGTGAAAACAATGGCTTCAATTTTCTCAGGATCAACGGGAATGCTTTTTCTTCCGATCTTGTTCCAGGGGGCTACAATGGGAATAACGTTTCTGTAAGGATAATCTTCAGCCTGGTATATATCATGAATTCCGTATACCTCTTCCGGAACCTGGGTGTTGATCTCTATGATCACTTTTTTAGCCAGAGCTGCAAAAGTCACGGAGTTTCCTACAGAAGTGGTCGGGACGATGCTTCCGTCTCTTTCTATATAAGCGGCTTCAATAACAGCAACGTCAATACTCTGAAGATTTTTATTGTGAAGAAGTTCGGCACTTTCGCTGAGATGCTGGTCGATGAAGAGAATTTCTCCTTTATTGATCTTATTTCTTAAAACCGGGTCTACCTGAAACGGCATTCTTTTCTTCAGGACATCAGCTTCCGCTAATTTTCCGTCTGTACCGTGCCCGAGTGAAGCTCCGGTCATCAGGGTAATTTTAAGGTTTTCTGTTTTTCCTCTTTCGGCAAGTGCCGGTAAAACAGCTTTGCTGTCCCCTGCTTTTGTGAAACCGCTGGATCCTACGACCATGCCGTCTTTAATGAATTGTACAGCATTTTCTGCTGTGGTCACTTTCTGGTGCAGGCTTTCTAATCTGATTCTTTCTAACATGTAATATTGATTTTGGGATAACCACCATTACGTAAAGGTTTGTTATGAAAAATAATGGTGATTATGAATGTTAACCATATGTTACAAAAATACGAAAAAAGACGCTTTAAACAGGTGTTTAAGGCGTCTTTTTGTATGTCATCAGCAGTAATTTTTTTTACTCCTGGGAACGGTCTTCCATTGTTTTGTCATTTTCTTCCAGCCATGAAGTTTTGTAGGACGGATCTTCCACTTTCAGAGCTTCTTCCGTAATTTTTAGCGGGCGGAAAGGATCTACCATTACGGCATATTCTTCTGTGAACTTTTTACCGATACTTCTTTCCATGGCGCCCGGGTGCGGTCCGTGTACAATTCCTCCCGGATGTAAGGTAAAGTCCATCAGGTCAATGTGGTTACGGCTCATGAAATCACCTTCCGTATAGAACAGCACTTCATCAGAATCAATATTGGAATGGTTGTAAGGAGCCGGAACAGCCATCGGGTGGTAATCGTACATTCTTGCACAGAATGAGCATACTACAAAATTGTGACCTTCAAAATTCTGGTGCACCGGTGGCGGCTGGTGGATTCTTCCGGTAATCGGCTCAAAGTTTTTGATGTTGAATTTATAAGGGTAAAAATAACCATCCCATCCTACAACATCAAACGGATGCGTGGCATAGATAAAATCGGTGATCTGATTTTCTTTTTTTACTTTAATCAGGAATTCTCCTTTTTCATCCTTAGGCTCTTTAAATGTAGGAGCAATAATATCTCTTTCACAGAAAGGGGAGTGTTCCAGAAGCTGTCCGAATTCATTTCGGTATCTTTTGGGGGTATAGATCGGAGAGTGGCTTTCCAGAACAAAAAATACAGTATCATCAGACTGTAATTCCACCTGATAAATGGTTCCTCTCGGAATAATCAGATAATCACCTGTAACAAACTCAAGATCTCCTACAAAAGTTTTGAGAACACCGTTTCCGTTATGAACGTACAGAAGTTCATCGCATTCTGCATTTTTGTAGAAATAATCCATGGATTTTCTGGGTTTTGCCAGTCCCATTTTAAGGTCGTTGTTCATCAGAAGGATCTTACGGCTGTCCATAAAATCATTTTCCGGAGTAACGTTCATCCCCTTGAACATTCTAGGGGCAATATTTTTTTCTACAGCAATCTTTGGACTTACATCTTTCGGTACGCCTATAGATTTAATCTGTGTAGGACGGTGGATGTGGTAAAGCAGTGAAGAAATTCCATGAAAGCCTTCTGTGCCGAAAAGCTGTTCGTAATAGAATTTATCCTCCGGTGATTTGAATACGGTATGCCTTTTTTGTGGGATATTTCCCGCTTGATGATATCTCATTTTAACTTGATATGTAGTTTCTCAAATTTACTAATTTTTCGTGAATTGATTTTAACAAGTTTTTTTTAGTGTTTCGTATTTGAAAAATAATTGTTAGATTTGTCTAACAATTTTAATTTCATGAAACGAATATTATTTTCTATTACTTTATTACCCTCCTTTTGTTTTGCGCAGGAGACCGACAGTCTGAATGTGAATCAACCTATAAAGACAGATTCAGTCTTGGCTTCTCCGGCAAAGACAAAAACAAGCCATATTGAAGATGTCGTAATTACCGGAACCATAAAACCTGTGAGCAGATCCAAAAGTCCGGTAGCGGTAGAAATTTACAGTCAGAAGTTTTTCCAGAAAAATCCCACGCCCAGTATTTTTGAATCGATAGCCATGGTGAACGGTGTAAAACCTCAGCTGAACTGTTCGGTCTGCAATACGGGAGATATCCATATCAACGGACTGGAAGGTCCATACACAATGATCCTGATTGACGGGATGCCTATTGTAAGCTCTCTGTCCACAGTATACGGGCTGAGCGGAATCCCCAACAGCCTTGTCGACCGGATTGAAGTGGTGAAAGGTCCGGCTTCCTCTATTTACGGATCGGAAGCAATGGGTGGAGTCATTAATATCATTACGAAAAATGCACTTACTGCTCCTAAGTTGAGCGTTGACCTGATGACCACAACCTGGAATGAAAATAATTTTGATCTGGGGACGAAATTTAATATCGGTAAAAATGCTTCTTCTTTATTAAGCTTAAATTATTTCAGTTTTAAAGAAAAAATCGATCAGAATAAGGACAACTTTACAGATACGGCATTGCAGAGCAGAATTTCAGTTTTTAATAAATGGAATTTTAAAAGAAAGGAAAACCGTCAGGCGAGTTTTGCGATGAGATATCTGTATGAAGACCGTTTTGGCGGCGAAATGCAGTGGGACAGATCTCACCGTGGCAGCGATGAGGTGTACGGGGAAAGTATCTACACCAACCGGGCTGAGATTTTCGGTCTGTATCAATGGCCTCTGAAAGAATATATCGTCACCCAGTTTTCATATAATTACCATGATCAGAATTCATTTTACGGAGCCAATCCGTTTGATGCGCTTCAGAAAGTGGCTTTTGCACAGACCTATTGGAGTAAAAAATTTAAAAACCATGATCTGACGGCCGGTGCTACTTTTAAAAGAACGTATTATGATGACAATACACCGGGAACCTTATCATCAGACGGAATCACGAATGAGCCGATGAAATCTCCCATTTGGGGAGCTTTTGTTCAGGATCAGTGGGAGATTAATGATAAGCATACGCTGCTTCTGGGGTACAGGTTTGACTATGACAAAATTCACCATGCCGTACATTCCCCGAGGTTTGCCTGGAAATTTTCCCCGAATCCATACCATACCTTACGGTTCAACTTTGGAACCGGCTTCAGGGTGGTTAACCTCTTTACGGAAGATCATGCTGCCCTTACCGGATCCAGAGAAGTCGTTATTCAGTCGGATCTCCAGCCGGAAAGATCGGTTAACGGAAATATCAACTACATCTGGAAAATTCCTGTTGGCAGCCGTTTGCTTCAGTTGGATGCCTCGGCTTTTTATACCTATTTCAGCAATAAGATTGTAGGAGATTTTGATACGGATCCTGATCAGATTATTTACGACAATCTTCATGGATATGGAATTTCGAGAGGTGCCTCTATGAATGTGGATTTCTCTTTCAGCTTTCCTTTGAGCGTAAATCTTGGAGTAACCTATCTGGATGTGTACCAGAAATTCGACAGCGGTCAGAAATCACGGCAGCTGCATGCACCCAGGTGGAGTGGAACCTACAATCTGAGCTACATATTCAGAAATGATCTGAAGGTTGATTTTACCGGTCAGTTTTACGGACCGATGAGGCTGCCTGTGCTTCCGGATGATTACCGGCCGGAGTATTCCCCTTTTTATTCACTGGCCAATATCCAGGTTTCCAAGAGCTTTAAATCCGGATTTGAAGTGTACTGCGGAATCAAAAATCTGTTCAACTTTACTCCGAAAGATCCTTTAATGCGGCCATTCGATCCGTTTGACAAATATGCGGATGATCCGGTAAGCAATCCCAATCATTATACGTTTGATACGGCATACGGTTATGCTCCGATGCAGAGAATCAGAGGATTTCTCGGGATAAAATATAATCTGAAATGAAAAACTTACTTTTATTTTTAATGTTAGTGCCCTGTTTTTATCTGTCACAGATGAAGACAGGCACTTTTTCTGATCTTGAAGACGATATGAAAAGAGAACCAAGGCCCACGATCATTCACGTATATGCGGACTGGTGTGCTGTGTGTAAGATTGAAAAACATAAACTGAACAAAGATCGGGAAATACTAAGCCAGATTAATGATCATTTTTACCTTATCAGTTTTGAAGCGGAAAAAACAAAAGAAAAAATAAGGTTTCAGGGACGGGAATTCGGATATCTTTCCAACGGGGACTCCGGAATCCATGAGCTGGCACTGGCTTTATCGAAAAATAAGCAGCAGCCAGTGTATCCGCTGTGGATTTTTCTGGATAAAAATCAAAATCTTATGTATTATCATGAAGGTATCCTGGAACCTAAAGCAATGAAGCAGAAACTGCTTGAAATTTCTGCTTTGTAGATTCATTGTCGGAACAACTATGTATATGTGAATAAGTAAATGAAATTGAATGTCTTTTGAATTTATATTAATTGGGTTCCCACAGATGACACAAATTTCACCGATAAAAGATCTGCGTTATCAGCTTTATCTGCGAGAGAATTAAATATGCATTGGAAAAAGAAAAGAACGAGATTTAATTATTGTGTTGCTTTTAAGGCACAAGAAAATCTGAGATTTTCAGTGGCTTTTGTAGTTTGAATTTCTGCATTTATATATTTATAGATCTCAAACTTGACAAAAAATATCTGTGGTTATCTGTGAGATCCGTGAGAATATAAGAGTATTATAATTGTTATTAAGATCGTTTTTTCTGGTTTCACCAGATACCACAAATCTTAGAGTCCTTTTTAGGACCGATGAAGCTATGGGAAATTTTTAATCCTCTGCATCAATCAGAATGGCTAACTGGATACAGGGTCGATCGGAACGGTTGCTCCAGGCATGATTGGTAGCCCTCTGAATAACGATATCTCCGGGTTTCAGCAGAGTTTCACCGTTTTCCATGATGAGATAAAGCTCCCCGGAAAGGATGATGATGTAATCCAGCGTTTGGGTCTGGTGCATCAGAGGATGAGGTTCGTCGGGCTTCCATTGTGTGCCGAGGTCTTTATCAGGTGGTATGACCACATACCGGAAATAGGTTCCGTTTTTGGGTGTCTGTGGAAATCCGGTATTGGGAATAGGGTATTCCGGTCCTAGTGAAGCAGGCATAGACTGAGTGTTCCACAGATCGGAAATAATCAGTCCCGGTAGATGTTCTGTCGTGTTTTCGGAATTCTGGTCTTCGACAATGGTGGATTGGCCATCTTTAATCCCTGTTACGATGCGTCTTGGTATGGTATTCATTGGCTTAATGCTGCATAATAAGTTTATGTCCCTGAGTTTGATTGTTCTTTAAAATGGAATGGGCTTTTAAAACGGTTTCCAGAGAAAGAGAACCCATTATTTTGTAGTTAGGAGGATTGATCATATTATTTTCAATCAGTCTGGCGATTTCGTTCAGTCCATTCCGGTAATAGGAATAGGTTTTGGTCATGCTGTAGGTATAATTGGAAATATTCATAATAAGCATTCCTTTGTTAAACAGGGTTTCATGAGCATCTGGAGTCACCAAAGCCGTAACATCCGTGTAGATACCATTAATCTTTAAAAGGTCTGCGGTAATTTCAGACATCCTATTTCCTACAAGATCAATTCCAATATCAAAAAGCTGATTGTGATTGGCTTTGAAAAGATTTTCACTAAGATTTTCTTCCCGATAGCTGATGATCTGATCGTTTTTTAATCCTATATTTAAAAGCATCTGCCTGTTTTCTTCACTTCCAACCGTGGCTATGATCTTCCGGTAACGATGCGCTATTAAAAATTTAATTAGAAATGATCCCACGCCGCCTGCTGCTCCGGTAATCAGAAGGCTGTCCTCCTTACTGGGTTTCAGACGCTTGAAAATCTGTAAAGCAGTTAAACCTGTCGAAGGAATTGCAGCAGCCTGCTCAAAACTGAGGTTTTGGGGTTTGAATGCAACGATATCTTCGGGTGCGGTAATATATTCGGCATAAGAGCCATTGCTTCCCATGGAGCCGCTTCCACAATATACCTCATCTCCAATATTGAATTGAGTGGCTTCTGAACCTTTTCCGACGATAATACCTGACAGTTCACGCCCTAAGACCGGTGAACTGATCAGTCTCCTTTCTAACTCATTTTCCAGCATCTGATAATCGATGGGATTGAAGCCGCTGGCTTTAATCTGAATTAGAACCTCATTGCTTTTCGGGATCGGTTTTTCTGTGAAACCGTCCTCAAGCTGAAAATTTTTATTTAATATAACTGCTTTCATTGTCATTTGATTAGATATACAAATGTAATATGAGAATAGTTTATATTTGCTATCAGTTAACAATAGGTAACCGGTTACCTTAATGAAACTATTATGGCAAAAATCACTGAAAACGGAACCGAAAGGGAAGCCAGCTGTACGGAAGAATTATTTGCAATGAGAGACAGTCTCGATGTGCTGGGGGGCAAATGGAAGCTGATGATCTTACGGTATTTAACCAACAGAACAGATCAGGAGATTCATTTTAAGAAGCTGCAACGGGGAATTGAAGGAATTTCAGCTAAAATGCTGAGCAAGGAACTGAAAGAACTGGAAACCAATCTTCTTATAACCAGGACAATCCGCAATACCAGACCCATTACAGTCACTTATGCGGTCACTGAATACGGTAAATCTGTTTTCCCGGTGACGGAAACATTAGTCAATTGGGGCATTATCCACAGAGGAAAGATCAAAGAATCGATGGGCTAGTGATTAATAATGGTTCGCACAGATTCACAAATAAAAGATCTGCGTTATCTGTGAGATCCGTGGGAGATACAAGAATGTTACAATTGTCGTTAAGGTCGTTTTTTATGTTTCCCAGAGATCGCACAGATTTTCACAGATAGAAGATCTGCGTTATCAGCTTTATCTGCGAGAGAATTAAATATATCCATTGAAAAACACAAAGAGCAAAATTTAATTATTGTGCTGCTTTTAAGGCGTGAGAAAACCGGAGATTTTCAGCAGGCTTTGTAGGTTGAATTTCTGCATTTAAAGATTAAAAAATCTGTGGTTATCTGTGAGATCCGTGGGGGATACAAGAATGTTACAATTGTTGTTAAGGTCGTTTTTTATGTTTCCCAGAGATCGCACAGATTTTCACAGATATAAGATCTGCGTTATCAGCTTTATCTGCGAGAGAATTAAATATATCCATTGGAAAACACAAAGAGCAAGATTTAATTATTGTGCTGCTTTTAAGGTGTAAGAATGAGATCCGTGGGAGATACATTATTTCAAAAGTACGGCAACAATCGCCAGAATAGCTGGAAGTGCCTGTACAAAAAATATTTTCTTCGTTGCAGAGATGGCTCCGTAAATTCCGGCTACAGCTACACATCCTAAAAAGAATAATGCAATATTCGTCTGCCATTGGGGATCATCAATGAAAAAAGACCAGATCAGCCCTGCGGCAAGAAAGCCGTTATAAAGTCCCTGATTGGCGGCAAGTCCTTTAGTGGGTTTAAATAGTTCCGGGGGCAGAGCAGCTTTAAAGACCTCCTTACCTTTGGTTTCCCAGGCAAACATTTCCATCCACAGGATATAAAGGTGCTCCAGTGCCACAATGGCGATAAGAATTTTGGCGATGAGTTCCATGATTTTATGTTTTTCTCATTGTAAAACTAAAAAAATAAAGTTAAGTTTGGTTACTTAATTGAAAATATGGATACTTTCAAGGCACATTTAAACAAGTTTATTACGGTAACAGATCAGGAATATGCTTCCGTATTTTCTTTTTTTCAGGTGATGGATGTAAAGAAGAAACAAAATCTGATGCTTGACGGAGAGATTTGCAGGAATATGTATTTTGTGGCGGAAGGCTGCCTGAGAAAGTTTTTTATCAATGAAAAAGGAGCGGAGCAAACCACAGAATTTGCTATAGAAAACTGGTGGATTACCGATACTTTTGCCTATGAAAGACAGATTCCTTCTCAATTTTCCATTCAGGCTGTGGAACGGTCAACAATTCTGGTGATTGATCTTCAGCAACAGGAACTTCTCCTCCAGAAACATCCGGTAATGGAGCGTTATTTCAGAATGATCTACCAAAGGGCTTATGCTGCTTCAGAAAGAAGAATCCGCTATCTTTATGAAATGTCCAGAGAAGAGCTTTATATTCACTTCAGTACGCTGTATCCGTGGTTTATTCAAAGGATTCCACAGTATCTGATTGCTTCTTTTTTAAATTTAACGCCGGAATATCTGAGTGAAATCAGGGCAAAATTACGTTCTTAAACCAGTTTAAGATTTTTACGGATGATAAAGCGGAACTTTGTCATGTTATTAAAAGCCAATACAATGACAGATCACAAAAATCAGATTCCGCAGTTGTTTTTAAGACTTGCCGTTTCCGTAACGATGCTTTCCGCTGTAGCCGACAGATTCGGTTTTTGGGGTAAAGATTCAGCATGGGGAAACTGGGCCAATTTTGAAAAATATACCCAACAGCTTACTTTTTTCCTTCCTGAATCATTCAGTACAATTTCTGCCTATGCAGCCACATCCCTGGAAATTCTTTTTCCCCTGATGCTGATCACAGGCTGGAAGACAAGAATTGCTGCATACGGATCAGGATTTCTGCTGCTGGTTTTTGCTTTGTCAATGACGGTTGCATTAGGCCCCAAAGCTCCGCTTGACTTTTCGGTGTGGGTAGGAAGTGCAGGTGCCTTTTTACTGGCGGTACAGTCCAGATACTTTTTTAGCATAGATCATTTAACCCAAAAATAAAATTATGAGTACAAGAATTAATATTGCTGCCGTGGACGCAGCAGCTTACAAAGCGATGATGGGACTGGAAGGATATCTGCAGACGATTTCGCTGAACCATATTCAGAAAGAATTAATCAAGATCAGAGCTTCACAGATCAACGGATGTGCTTTCTGCCTGGATATGCATGCCAAAGATGCCATTAAATACGGAGAAAACCCTCAGAGAATCTTTATTCTGGAAGGCTGGAGAGAGGCAAAGGAATTTTTTACTGAAGAAGAACAGGTGCTTTTGGCGATGACGGAGGAAATTACCCTGATCAGCCAAAAAGGTCTTACCGAAGAAACTTTCCAGAAGGCCAAACAGTATTTTGATGATGCACAGATTTCCCAGATCATTATGGCTATCGTGACCATCAATGGATGGAACAGAATTGCTGTGAGTACGCATATGCAGATTGCCAAATAGTTTCGGATGGAATAATTATTAACAAAAAGCAGCATTTCGGAACTGAAATGCTGCTTTTTTTGTGAGAAGACCGGGAAGGAAGTTGTGATAGGAAGCACAATCAATTGCGTATAGATAATGGCTTTACTTTTAACCCATCAAAGGACAGATTATTATATTTCGTTTTTCTGAACATCCATCTTCCATCTTCCTTTTTTTTACAACTCATTCAATGCGGACTGGATAAAATTCAACTCTTCCTGAGAAAGTTCAATGGACATTGCTTTTGCATTTTCAACTGCCTGTCGGGCGTTTCTTGCTCCTGCAAGAACTACTGTGATAGCAGGCTGTAAAGTTGTCCAGCGTAATACCAGCTGAGAAAGGGTAGCTCCTTTTTGCTGAGCAATAGGCTCAATTTTTTCAAGGAATGTCTTTACTTTATTTAAATCAAATTGCGAGAAATAGCCGTTTCTGTGGTCGTTTTCCTTCAATTGGTTTTCCTTGAAATATTTTCCGGTCAATAGGCCTCTTTCCATGGGGCTGTATACGATAATTCCGGAGTTGTTTTCTAAGGAATAAGGGATCAGGTCATTTTCAATAGTACGGTTCAGCATGCTGTAAGAAACCTGGTTGCCGGCTAAATGAAGCGTTCTGTTCGCTTCCTGCATCTGGGAAACAGAATAATTACTTACCCCGGCGGCCCGTACTTTTCCCTGCTGGATCATAAGCTCCATCGCTTCCATGGTTTCACTGATGGGAGTGGTACTGTCCGGCCAGTGTAGCTGTAAAAGATCAATATAGTCTGTGCGGAGTCTTTTTAAACTTTCTTCCACTTCCCTGATGACATTCGCTTTTGAAGCATATTTATAAACGGGAATTGTTTTTCCGCTTTCTTCAGCATCAAAGAAAAATTCCCCTTTCCCATGATTGCTTCCGTCCCATACCAGCCCGAATTTTGTTAATAGCTGAATTTGGGAACGGTCTTTACCTTTTATGGCTTCACCAATCATTTCTTCACTCAATCCGAAACCATAAAACGGTGCGGTATCAATAGAAGTAACTCCATGGTCCAATGAAGCATGAATAGAGTTGATAGAATCCTGCTTATCGTTTCCGCCCCACATATTCCCTCCGATAGCGAATGCTCCGTGGGTGATGGCTGATAACTGCAGCTCTGTATTTCCTAATTTTCTGTATTCCATTTTTTTATTTTTGAATAATACAGCCACGAAAGCCCGGCATTATTTCCGTAAGCATTGATCAATGGTTCTGTGGCTGCTGTTAATTGTATTTTATGGGTTGAGTTCTTTTAAAATTGCTTCCCCAACACTTTTTGCAGATTGCGGGTTCTGTCCTGTGATTACTCTCCGGTCTGCTACTGTATGATTCTGCCAGAGTCCTGATTTCTCAAATTTAGCTCCTCTCTTTTTTAACTGGTCTTCCAGAAGAAAAGGAACAACATCCGTTAATTGTACTGCCGCCTCCTCTTCATTGGTGAAAGCATTAATCTTTTTGCCATCCACTAAATAGCTGCCATTGCTGAGCCTGATATTCACGAGACCAGCCGGGCCGTGGCATACTGCCGCTACAATACCTCCATTTTCATAGATCTTTGAAGCGATAGAAGCAAGTTCCGTATTGTCTGCCAGATCCCACATGGCACCGTGTCCTCCTGCATAATAAATGGTTGAATAATTTACCGGATCAACCTGTGAAGGCTTTAAAGAATGATCGATTTTGTTTTTGTATTCCTTGTTTTCCCAAAATTCTTTATTGACAGGGTCTTTTAAATCAAATCCGTCTACGGGTGGTGTTCCGCCTTTCGGACTTACGAAGTCTATTTCATATCCGGCTTTATGCAGAACTTTCCAAGGATGGGAGACTTCGCCAAGATAATAGCCTGTGTCTTCGCCGGTATTTCCTTTTTTGTCATGGCTGGTGACCACGAATAGAATTTTCTTTTTCATACGCTGGGATTTTTGGTGTTGAGCCTGCAATAATCCGATCATTAACAAGCTTAAAAATAAAACGGCTAGTTTTTTCATGGGATATTAAAGAATTTGAGTGATATAAATCTGCGGCTTCTCCTGTAGCTTTTCTTCCACTATATCTCCGAAAGCTTTAATATAGGGCTGCTCGTTATGTTGTGCCAGACCTTCTTCACTTTTCCAGATCTCATAGAAAATAAACTCATTTTGGTCCTCAATACCCTGATGAAGGCTGTACAGCTCGTTGGCTTCTTCCTTTCTGGTTTCTGTTACCATATGCTGAAGGATATTCAGTACCTCTTTCTGATGCACTTCTTTTGCTTTGATGACTGCTGTAAGATAAATTTTCATTAGACTAACTGTGGTTTTAATTCCTGTTTAAAAACATGTTCAAGGTGCGCTCTGTAAAGTTTCATATCACGCTCTATATGGGCATTCTTCTCCACATCATGGAAATGGAAACTCTCCATCTTTTGTAAAGAAACAAAGGCATTCATCCTGTGGAATCCAAATAACGGTCCGTCATCTACACTTGTTTCGTTAAAAAATTCTCCGGGAAGCGTAAAAGCAGTTTCAGGGGCATTCCAGCTTGTGGTAACCATATATTTTCTTCCACCCAGCATTCCGCCGGTACCGTAATTGATTTCCGGGTTCTCGGCTTTTCTGCCGTCATTCATATAAATTCCTTTGGCATGGCCGGCTGTGAATACATCATCGATATATTTTTTCAATCCGTTCGGAAGCTGGAACCACCAGATGGGAGTATGGTAAATAATGTAATCTGCCCACACAAATTTTTTCACCTCTTCATCTTTATCATAGCCGTCTGCTACATGGGTAACCATTACTTCCGTATGGTCGAATTTTTTTAATACTTCTAACGTGTTTTCTGCAATGGTGTGATTATATTTTCCTCCGGAATGTCCGAAGTTCTGTCCGCCGTTAATGATTAATACTTTTTTCATTTTGATGATTGTTTAAATTTTCTGATGCAAAGTTATGGGGTGATTTTGTATAATAAAAATAATATGATTTATAGGTAAGTATTATAAAAATTATAGTTTGTTTGAGGATAAAGATAAAAGACGAATAGATAGTAGACAGATAGATGATAGATATTGCAGGACCGGTGGATAATAGTGAACATTGGAAAAAATAAGAGTGCAGATAGAGTAAACGGGTCATCTGAATCCCATATTATACTTGATAATATGTATAAAAATCATATGGTTTCCGGGTTGATTATCAGGCTTCTCATGTAAATTTGTTATATCAATCGAATGAATATGATACAGATTGCGGTTTTTAGTGATGTGCATGGGAATCTTCCGGCACTGGATGCAGTATTGAGTGATATAAGAACAAGGGGAATCCAGCAGAAATTCTGTCTTGGAGATCTGGTGGATTTTGCTCCGTGGGGAAATGAAGTTATAGAAAAAATAAAAGTACTCCACATTCCCTGTCTGATGGGAAATCATGATGAAAGAATCGCTTTTGATATTCCGGTCATTCCTTTGGAAAAGCATTCGAAAGAGGAAACGGAAGCCAGATTTATCGCTATTGACCATTCTAAAAAGCATATTACCCGGGAAAATAAAATGTTTCTGTCACAGCTGCCGTTTCATCTGAAACTGAATTATAAAACAGGAAATAAACACTGGAATATCCAGTTGGTTCATTCAGGAATGAAGAGTAACGATATTTATCTTTATGAAAATGAGAATGATGCGGTTTTTACAGGAATGCTGGAAGAATCCCAGGCGGATATTATTGTAATGGGACACACCCACCTATCTTTTAAAAAACAACTGGAAAACAGAAAATGGGCCGTAAACTGCGGTTCTGTTGGCCGCTCCAAAGAAGAGAACAGGCTGGCTTCCTATCTTATCCTGACTATCGATGAAAATAAGATCGTACCAGAAATCGTACAATTGGCCTATCCGGTGGAAGAAACTGCCCGCCAGATCGAAGAAAGCGGAATTCCTGATTATTATGCCGCATTTTTAAGAAATGAAAATATATCAGTATTATAATTATTCTGTAATTTTGCATCAGAATATTTATATTTAAAATTATGGTCAATTTAGAATGGTACCGCACTTTTAAAGCGATATATAAAACGGGAACCCTCACAGGTGCGGCAGAAGCCCTGTTTATCTCACAACCCGGAGTAAGCCTTCATCTGGGTTCTCTGGAAGCTTATGTAGGATATAAATTATTTGACCGCACCGGGCGGAAAATGATTCCTACGGAAAGAGGAAAAGTCTTATTCAATGCTGTTTCCGAGCCACTTACGAAACTGGAGGATGTTGAGAAAAATTTCCAGAAATCTACAGAAAAACTTACCCCAACGATCAGTGTGGGAATGTGTTTTGAGACGTTTCAGACGACGCTGGAGCAATATGTTTCAACATTACCTTTTAACCTGATCATCAGCTTTGGAGAATATCCTGAAATGCTGGATCAGCTGGATAAAGGGATTTTAGATCTCATCATTACCCCTAAAAAAGGAGTGTCTCCCAATATAGAACACGAAGCCTTTTCTTCTGAACAGATCATTCTGGTTGGCGGAAAGGACGTGGATACGGACAGCTTTCTTGAAACAGCAGCTACAAAAGGCCCCGAACATATTGAAGAATGGCTGAAACAGGAAAAATGGTATGGAACGACAGGAGATATGGAACACTTATTCCAGTTCTGGATCATGAATTTCGGGCATAAGCCGAATTTCCGTCCCAATTATATCGTTCCGAATCTGAACTCTATCATCCGGTGTCTGAAAGGAGGAACAGGACTGGCAGTTGTCCCCGATTTCTTATGTAAAAATGAAATTGATAACGGCGAGATCAAGCTGATCTGGGAAGGTGAGAAAAAACTGGAAAATACCCTGTATTTCGGCTGCCGTAAAAAAACAAATTATCATTCTGAAATAGATCATATCAAAGGACTGTTTCGCCGGATGATGGGTAAGAAAGTAATAGCTTAACGAATTCTATGAAAAAAATTACAGAAACGGAACGTCTTTTACTGAGAGAGCTGACGCCTGATGATGCCCCGGAGTTTTTTAAACTTAACGAAAATCCGGATGTGATCAGATATACCGGAGATCTGCCGTTCGCAGATGTGAATGAAGCCCTGGCTTTTTTACAGAATTACAGGGATTATGACAGGAATGGCTATGGCAGATGGGCAGTTATGGATAAAGCAGGTCATGAGTTTCTCGGCTGGTGTGGCTTGAAATATCATGAGGATACCCATGAAACAGATATTGGTTTCCGGTTTTTTGAGGAGCATTGGAATAAAGGCTATGCTTCTGAAAGTGCGGCAGCCTGTCTGCAATATGGATTTGAAACTCTTCATCTTCAGAAGATCATAGGAAGGGCCATGGCCGAAAATATCGCTTCTGTAAAAGTTCTTCAGAAACTGGGGATGACCTTTGACCGGGAATTTGATTTTGACGGAAAAAGAGGGGTAATTTACACCATTGAAAACAAATAGATGAGGTCAGAGCAGTGAATAGTTCAGTATGACCATATCCCGCATCTGTAACCCGTTTTCGTAGATCGGGAACGGATAGTTTTCGATAAAAAAATCCTTCAGAATTCCTTTTTTCACAAAACCGTTCCTTTCATAGAACCTGATCTGCTGAAATCCAGTATCCGAAGTGCCTACCGCTAAAGTTTCATATCCATTTTCCAAAGCGATTTCTTTAGCCTTATCCATCAGAATACTTCCGATTCCTTTGCTTCTGAATGTCTCAATAACCGCCATATTTTTGATCTCTAATTCTGCCGGACTGTTTTCGTATAGGGCCATCACAGCGATATCATCTTCACCATTGTTTAAAAGATAAATGTCGGAATCTAAAATATATTGATCGATAGCTTCTTTTGTTTCATCGGCGAGCAGCAACAGATCATAAGGAATATCTGAGCCGGCCTCAGTTTTCCTGAAGGTATATTTTTCCATTACAGACTCATATGTATGATAGGATAATCTTTTCCCGAACCGTCCTGCTCTGATCTCCCGGTCTGCCTGAATCCCATTTTTTCATAGAAGCCAATGGCCTGCGGATTCTGTTCATTAACATCCACTTTGGTAAGGCCCGTTTTTTCCTTCATAAATTCATACAGCTTTCGGCCATATCCTTTTCCCCGGACCTCATTGTGAATGAACAACATTTCCAGATTGCCCTCTGCAACAGAGGCAAATCCTTGTGCTTCATTATTTTCTGTGATTAAATACACTTCAAGATTCGGAAGATAATCCCTAGGGATCACTTCCTGAAAGTAATTGAAATCTTCTTCAGCAAGGAAATCATGGGTAGCTTTTACGGCAGATGCCCAGATCTCCATAATTCTTGGATAATCTCCGGCCTCTGCAAGCCTGAACTGATGCGACATTGTTTATGGTTTTTACAAAAATAGGAATTTAAAATTTACAGCCATCGGACAGAAGATGGAATGATATTACCTCTCATTGCGGATGTTTTTTAATGCTATGATCGCTATTTTTATCAGGATTTTCTCTGTTTTTTGTTCGCCATGGCGTTTCACTCAGCAAGGAAAGGAATTAACCTTCAGACTTAAAGAAAATATTCAACCTTTGCTGAACGAAGTGCCTTTGCGACCGAAAAAAATTATTTAAGAGTTAAAAATCTTTGCCATCGTTGCGGTGAAAAAATTATAACCATTTTTCTTGCCTTCTGTATAATTTTCTTAAAATAAAGTGGTTTAAAGGTTTCCCACAGATTCCTCAGATCACACTGATTTTTCTCTCGCTGGTCTGGCAGATGATGCAGATTTTCTTTTGTGAGCTTCTGTGCGAAATATAATAAACTTTTAAAATAACTAACGTATTAAAATCTTTGTGCCTTTTGTGGTTTAAAGAGAAATCCTTGCATTTTTCCAACCTGTCAGATAGTAATTTTTAAATAAACAACAGTAATATTGGTAGGCAAAGTTTCCGAATTTTTGTTGCAAATTTGTTATACCTTATCTTAATATTAAAAAATTAAAGTAAAAAATTATGCAAAAAAAGACGTATACAGGACAGCCTGTGGTGACCTTAAATAACGGAGTGGATATTCCGGCACTGGGATTTGGAGTATGGCAGATGGAGAATCTGGAAGAATGTGAAAAAGCTGTGGTCAAAGCAATTCAGACAGGTTACAGAATGATCGATACGGCGGCGATCTACCAGAATGAAACAGCGGTAGGAAAGGCAGTGAAAAATGGTGGCGTTCACAGGGATGATCTTTTTATTACGTCCAAAGTCTGGGTTCAGGATCACGGATATGAAAAGACGAAGGCTGCCTTCCGGAGAACATTGGACCGACTGCAGATGGATTATCTGGATATGTACCTGATCCACTGGCCGTATGGAGATTTCCTTGGAACCTGGAAAGCATTGGAGGATTTATATAAGGAAGGGCAAATCAGAGCAATCGGAGTCTGTAATTTTACGATTGAAAAACTGGAGGAATTAAAGGCTAACTCAGCAATACTTCCGGTGATCAACCAGATTGAGCTTCATCCTGTATTTCAGCAGAAAGAGCTTCAGAAGTATGACCGAGAAAATAATATCATCACCCAGCCATGGAGCCCGCTTGGAAACGGAAATGCTGATCTGTTAAATAATGCAGATCTGAAAGCTATTGCTGAAAAATACCATAAAACGGTAGCTCAGATTATTTTGAGATGGCATTTACAGGAAGGTTTTGTTGTTATTCCGAAATCGGTAACCCCATCAAGAATTGAAGAAAACTTTAATGTATTTGATTTTGAGCTTACAGAAGATGAAATGAATACCGTTCGTGCTCTGGATACCGGAAAAAGATTATTCTTTGATCCGAAAGATCCGGAATGGGAGCAGAAAATGCTTAATTCTGTAGCGGATATTTAAATGTAATGATTTATTTCCCGCAGATCATATTGATGACGCAGATCTTTTTGATTGGTGAAATTGGTGAGATCTGCGGGATTTCTGTTTTCTGCCGGACGGTGATTAATATCATATCCTGTTGAATGTCAGATATTCCTGTTTTTTGTACCTTTTAATTAAAAATAAAGATCATGTTCTGGCCGGATACAATCAGTAAAAGACTGGGAATAACTTATCCCGTGGTTCAGGCTCCGATGTTTGGAGTGAGTACAGTAAGCATGGCAGCAGCTGCGGCAAAAGCAGGCTGTCTGGGGTCATTGGCATTGGCCGACCTTTCTCCGGAAGCTTCCGTTAAGCTGATCAGGCAGCTCAGGGAACTGACGGATCAGCCTTTTGCCGTGAATATTTTTGCCCATACTATTCCTGAAATAACAGAAGATTTAAAGCAGAAATTCATTGAGACCAAAACGTTTTTAGAGCGGTTGGCCAAGGAAAATAATATGGAAGTGAAGCTTCCTGATCTTGAGGATATTAAAGTCAATAGCTATCGGGATTTAATAGACGTTCTTATTGAAGAAAACTGTAAGATTGTAAGTTTTACCTTTGGAAATCTCGATGATCAAAGCATTCAGAAACTGAAAGCTAACGGAGTAACCTTGATCGGAACCTGTACTTCCGTAAAAGAAGCTTTAATTCTTGAAGAATCAGGTATTGATATGATCTGTGTGCAGGGAACAGAAGCAGGAGGACACAGAGGAACCTTTGATGCGGATCACATTCAGCAGATTGGCGGACTGTCTTTATTATCACAGGTTTATGATCATGTAAAAGTTCCGCTGATTTATGCAGGAGGAATTTATAATGCCAAAACACTGCAAGCGGTAAAAGGCCTGGGAGCACAGGGTTTTCAGGTGGGAAATCTTCTGCTGACCTCTGAAGAAAGTGCTTTGGAACCTTTTGAAAAGGAAAGGCTTAAAAAAGTGAGGGAAGAAGAGGTGGTTTTAACCAAAAGCTTTTCAGGACGCTATGCAAGAGGGATCAGGAATAAATATATAGAAACCGTTGAAAACTCTCCGTATATCTTACCGTATCCTTATCAGAATAAGCTGACCAATGAATTGAGAAGAGTTTCAAAAACTTTGAAAAATACAGAATTCGTAGGGATCTGGGCAGGACAGTCTATTCATCATTACAGCGAAGCATCTGCTGAGACCATCCTGAAAAATCTGATCCATGAGGCTGAAAAGACAGGCTAAATTATAGTAGATGCAGCTTTAGCAGATCAGCTTCAAAAGTTGTGAAGCAATTAAATTTATTTACGCTTGTCCTAACTTTTTACTTTAGCCTAATTATCATAGAAAATATTTCCATAATAGATTTCGGCGGGCTGAAAGCCCGCCGAAATCTATTATTTTGTAAGATCCAGTCCGCCGAAGTTTCCTGAACTCATCATCAGGTAAACCCCTTTGGTTTTATCTAAAGTATTCCAATACGCATGAAGATCTTCAGCATTGGTAAATACCCTTAAGCGATCGTTTTTGAATTTTTCTTTAATGAATTCCGGAGAAATAGGTTCCATTCTTTTGATCTTTAAGGCATCTTCAGAATAGAAGACAACCGCTTCGTCCAGTCCGTCCATAGCATGGTCATATTGTTCTAGAAAAACAGGATTCAGGCTTGAATAGGTATGCAGTTCAAGGAATCCGTATCGGGTTTCGTTTTTAAACTGTTCCTGAAAAGCTTTTACCGTAGCTTTTACCTTGCTTGGTGCGTGGGCAAAATCTTTGTATAAAGTGCCTTTATCTTCCCGCTCTACCTTTTCAAGACGCTTGGAGGCTCCTTTGAAGCTCATGATGGCTTCGTAGAAATCTTCGTCCATAATCCCCAGCTGCTGGCAGATATGTCTGGCTCCTTCCATATTCAGCAGGTTGTGAGCACCGAAAACCGATAGAGGAACATCTCCCATTTCTGTTTTCAGATGTACTTTGCCGTTGCTTATCTCATATTCCGGAGTTCTGTAAGGAATTTTTCTGAAATAATTTTCGGCTGCTTCCACTACTTTTACCACTTCAGGATCTTCTTCATTATATACCAGAACACCCCCTGGCGTAATGCTGGCCGTGAATTTTCTGAACTGCTCAATATAATCGTCGAATGTTTTGAAAACATTGATATGATCCCAGGCGATACCACTCATTAAAGCAATATTCGGCTGGTAAAGAAGGAATTTTGAACGCAGGTCGATAGGAGAGGAAAGATACTCGTCCCCTTCCAGTACCATAAAATCATTATCCCTGGTAAGCTTTACCATACAGTCGAAGCCCTCCAATTGTGCTCCTACCATGAAATCCACCTCTTTCTGATGAAAGTTCAGGACATGAAGAATCATGGAGGTAATGGTTGTTTTACCATGAGATCCGGCAATCACCACTCTTGTTTTATCCTTAGACTGTTCGTAAAGAAATTCCGGATAAGAGTAAATTTTCAAACCCAGTTCTTTTGCCTTTGCCAGCTCAGGATTGTCCTGGTGAGCGTGCATTCCAAGAATAACAGCATCGATGTCCGGAGTGATCTTTTCCGGGAACCAGCCCATTTCCTGGGGTAGAATTCCCTTTTTTTCCAGTCTGGATCTTGAAGGTTCAAAAATAGCATCATCAGAACCTGTTACCTGATATCCTTTGTCTTTTAACGCAATAGCAAGGTTATGCATGGCGCTTCCGCCGATAGCAATGAAGTGGTTTTTCAACTTTATTTACTGTTTTTTTACGTTGTTATTAATAATCTCCTGGAAAACATTCAGAATGTTGTTCCAGTTGGTGGTAAAGTTAGGCATGATCATGCTGGCATCGGTCTTGCTGCCTTCATTAGGACCTTTCTTTACATTGATGGAAGTCGCAATATTGTCATACAGTTTTTTGCGGTCTTCCTGTATTCTTCTGAAATTATTCTGAGAAAGCGTATGGTCAAGCTTTTTAAGATCTTCATTGGAAATTTTGAAATCCTGTTTGTACTTTTTTCCCTGGCCTTCAAAAGAATAATGCACATTATTACCTTTAATAAGCAGATTTTCATATACCGGTGCATATCCTCCGCTTCGGGAATAGCTGATATCGAAATCCGAATATACTTTCTGGCTGTTACACGAAACTAATACTATGACCGCGAATAAGATTCCTAATATTCTGTTCATAATTTTTTTACTTACTTTAATTATCTGAGTCCTTTTGTTCTAATTTTTTAGCTTTAAGTTCTTCATCATAATTGTGCAGTACATTGAAGTCTTCCGTCTGCTCAATAGCAGTCATGATCTTCAGTAATATTTCAGGCGCTTTTTCATTGTCGTAATCAATATCCAGAGGTGCTTTGAACTCCATGGTAGGTTTTACGCCCGTAACCTTCACCCGGAGACCTTTTTTGTCAAATGCCCGTCTGAATCCGTTGATCTTGATCGGAATAACAATCGGGCGCTGGTTTTTCACCAGCTTGGCGGTTCCTCTTCTTCCCTGTGCAAATGCTGAAGTAGTACCTTGAGGGAAAGTAGCTACCCAACCGTTGTCCAGAGCTTTCATGATATTATCAACCTCGCTCATATCCACCATTCTGTTGATATTTTTTCCTTCTGCTCTCCAGGTTCTTTTTACCGTGACCGCACCGGCGATCTTAAAGATCTTCGGAAGAATCCCTTTATTCATGGTTTCTTCTGCGGCTACATAATAAAAATCAATCTTGGGATTGAGCAGGTAGATCGGGTTTTTTATCGTATTCAAATACCCGTTATTCACAGCACAGAATGCGTGATACATTGCGGCTACATCTGCAAAATACGTCTGATGGTTCGATACGAAAAGCACATTGGAATCCGGAAGATCCACAAGGTGTTCAGTACCGGTTATTTTTAATTTATTAAAGCCATTGAACCTTCTGTAGGATACAATTCCTAAAATAAAAATAATTAACCTTTTTAAAAAATAAGGTGTCCCGAATGCATCGGTGAAAATATTTTTCTTCGCCATCTCTCAATTAAACACGGTAATGCAAAGTTACATTTTTTTCAGCAACTGGCTAAACTCACTCAATATCATGGCTGTAGCGCCCCAAATGATATATCCGTTGAAATTAATGACCGGAACTTCTTGCCCTCCGGCACTCGGAAGAGCCATCAGCTCCGGGTTGTCCGGCAGATTCAGGAAAGAAGTGATCGGGAACTCTATGGTTTCCACAGCCTCGCTCTGCTGAAGAACGAAAAGAGGATTCTTTTTCGTATACGAAATATAAGGGTATACATAAAAGTTACTCGGTGGAATATAGATGGGGGACATTTCCCGGATGATTCTTACATAATGTTTATCAATACCGATTTCTTCTGAAGTTTCGCGGACTGCCGTTTCAGCAAAATCCCGGTCCATTTCCTCGCGTTTTCCACCGGGAAGGGAGATCTGTCCGCTGTGGCGGTCGTGCTCGTTGATGGTTCTCTGGATCAGGGGAAAATACCACTCATTGTTTTTCAGGTACAGTACAATGTTTACTGCTGCAAACTTTGGGTTTTTAGCCAGCACTTCATCATACGTAAATACAGGGCGGTAAGGTGGAGAGAAAACTCCATGGGCGTGTTCACCCGGAAGTCCTACACTTTTTATTTTCCTTAACAGATCTTTTCCGAAACTTTCCATACTTCAAATTTAATAATATAAACTGAAGAACGGAAGCCGTTAACATTAATTAACCATCTGTACAGATCAGTACATTTCGAACTTGGTAACGAACATGAAAATTAAAAATTAGATTCCCCGGAATTTTCAGAAATCCATCTGCCAGCCAGTACTGAGAAAAGGCATACCGTATTTTCCCCTAACGGGAATAAGGGACCCGCCAAAACCATAAACCGTGACATTTGAAACCATAAACCGTGATTTTTGAAATTTACGCGGTTATGGTGGTTTTTCATTTTGATCTGGCTTCTACCTTTGTCTCACTATTAACCAATTAATTTTTACTAAGATGAAAAACTTTATTACAGGTGTATTTACACTAATGGCCATGAGTTTCGGCTTCGCACAAGCAAACATCGATGTGACTGCCCAGATCGGAAACTTAAACACAGCTACAGTAGACCAGACAGGTCTTTTGAACATGAACTCCTTAACACAGGATGGGAATCGCAACACGGCAGACATTGACCAGGTAGGTGCCTTCAATGTAAACATCGCCTCAAGCGTTGGAAACAGAAACTCAGTAGACGTAGACCAAACCGGAGTGGCGAATTACAACAGCGTAACTCAGCAGGGAAACAGAAACTCCGCCACTACATGGCAGTTCGGAATGCAGAATTCTACAGAACAGACTCAGATCGGTAGAAGAAATGAAGCATCCTCCATGCAGTTGGGAAGCGGTAACGAAGTAGTACAATATCAGGATGGAAGAAGAAATTCTGCTACAGCCATTCAGGTAGGATCAGACAATGCAGCCTATCAGGTGCAGGATGGAAGAAGAAATGAAGCGACAGGACTTCAGTTGGGAAATGACAACATTTTGGTACAGTATCAGAGTGGAAACGATAACAGTGCTACCCACGGTCAGGCTGGTGACGGAAACATCGCTCTTTCTGCTCAGGTAGGTGACGGCAATACAGCTGTCGGCGCTCAGATCGGAAACGGTAACCAATTGTATCAGCTTCAGGGAGGAGACTCCAATACGGCTATCGATCTTCAGATGGGTAACAGCAACTTTACCTGGGTAGCTCAGAGCGGAGACGGTCATGTTCATGTTGGGGCGCAGGTAGGTAACGGAAATTCAATGGTAGTCAACCAGTCTAATTAATCCGGATGTACTGTAAACTTACATAAAAAGGAGAAGCATACAGTTGTTTCTCCTTTTTTAAGCTTCAGATGTGAAATGTGTTCCAGAGAACAGATATAACTTACTCAAATGAATGCGATGTTTAAACTGATTAGCTGGGTCCTCATCTTTCTGTCGGTACTTTCCGTAAAAGCCCAGCAGATTGACTGGGATAAGATCAACAGCAGCACCGTTCTCAATTTTATAGCAGGACAGCAGGCAGAGCAGGCACTTTATGGTTCACAGGTAATCCAGTCAGGGAATTACAATAATGCGGAACTGTCCCTGAACGCCAGAACAAATGTCACTGTTCAGCAGTTTGGAGATTATAATACGCTTTTATTCATCAACTCATTCACGGATAAAGAAAATAAAACGGCTGTAACTGCTCAGGGAAATAACAATATCATTGATATTACCGGAAGCAACAGTATTTCAGACGGAATGCAGGTTCATGTGAAAGGCGATAATAAAACCATTTTTATGAGAAATTATTAATACACGGTGATGAAGAAATTTTTATATTCCTTAAGTCTGTGCACTTTATTTGTCTTCCTGTCTGTACAGGTTTGCGGGCAGGAAGATAAAAAAGTGAATGCCAAAATTGAAAGCAGTACCCTTGAAAACCAGATCAGACTGAAAGCAGTTGTGGCCAACAATACAACCGTGTACAAAGAGCTGAACTATCTTTTGGTTTCCATTAAAAAAGGAAGTGGCGGAAACCTTTCCAACAATCAGCAGAGCGGGAAATTCTCAATCAACCCTGGTGAAGTAAAAACATTATCCGAGATCAGCGTCAACCTTGAAAAAAAAGATGCCCTTAAAGCTTTTCTGTATGTACGAGATGAAGAAACGCGAACACTCATTGCCAAGGACAGTCTGGAACTGAATCATGATCTTTTCACAAAGAAAGCGGCCAAAACAGAAGAAGATGCTGTTTTTGAATTGAAGGGGCTTACTATTGATGAAACAAAAACCAAAGTAGGAAAGGATTTTTATGACCTTTTTTACCTTCAGTACAGCCAGCTTCCGGATAAAAGCAATGCAGCGGTTACCATTTCTGAAATGCCACTCCGCGGAACCAGCGGGCAGATCAGCATCCAGATCGAAGATAAAGTGGTATACAGCTTTATGACCAATCCCGGTGAAGACTATTTAAAAGAACAGCTGGCAGCCAGCTTACGCTATATTAAAGAATTTAATGCCAGAAAAAATCTTATCAAAAATGAATTTATCTACTAAAAACGTCCGTCATGAAAACCTTTATCATTATTTTGGCCTTTATCGCGGGTATTTTCTCCGGAAGGTCACAGCAGCTTGTCTATAAGCCCATAAATCCAGCATTTGGAGGCGATACCTTTAATTATCAGTGGCTTTTAAGCTCAGCAAATGCACAGAATCAGTTTGATGAAAAAAATGATTACAGCAGTTTGCTTGATGACATGAACTCTATAAACAGCTTCAGCCAGAGCCTTAACCGGCAGATTCTGAGTGAACTGTCCAGGAAATTGTTTGAAGATCAGTTTGGAGAAGGCAGTATCAAACCCGGAAATTACCTTTTCGGATCGCTGTACCTACAGATTACCACTACTGCCCAGGGCCTTCTGATCAATATTTTGGATACCAGTACAGGCGATCAGTCCGAGGTCGTTATTCCAAAATAAAAATAACCAAAAAACAGACGTATCATGAGAACTTACACCTACACCAGAATTTTTTTCTGTACCGTTCTGCTGTCTTGTATGCAGGCGTGCCGCTCGATCTTAGGGCTCCCTTCAGAACCCGGAAGATCTACCATGGGCGAGGTAACTCCCTCTACTGCGGAACTGAAAAATCTGCCTCTGCCCAAAGAGAAAATCGTTATCGGCGTGTACAAATTCAGAGATCAGACCGGCCAGTATAAGCCTTCTGAAAACGGAAACAACTGGAGCACTGCCGTTCCTCAGGGGACCACTACAATTCTGATTAAAGCACTGGAAGACAGCCGGTGGTTTATCCCCATCGAAAGAGAAAATATTGCCAATCTGTTGAATGAAAGACAGATTATACGTTCTACCAGACAGGAATACCTGAAAGATGCTGATAAAAACAGCCAGTCGCTTCCCCCGCTTCTGTATGCCGGAATTCTTCTTGAAGGCGGCGTGATTTCCTACGACAGTAATATCATGACCGGAGGTCTCGGAGCCAGATATTTCGGAATAGGAGCCTCTACCCAATACCGTCAGGACAGGGTCACCATTTATCTGCGCGCGGTTTCTACGCTTAACGGTGAAATTCTTAAAACCGTTTATACCTCCAAAACCATTCTTTCCACCAGTGTGAACGGCAGCTTTTTCAGGTATATTGATACTGAAAGACTGCTGGAAGCCGAAGTAGGGCTTACCCAGAACGAACCCGTACAGCTCGCTGTAACCGAAGCCATTGAAAAAGCAGTAAGATCTCTGGTTATTGAAGGGATCCGGGATAAAATATGGGGAAAAGCTTCTGAAAACTTAAACGGTTACCAGGCAATGATCAATGAGTATAATAGAGAACAGGATCAGAATATAGGAAGAACGGTCGGAAATAAATTTCCGGAAAATTACAGACAGAAAATGGCTGTTTTTGCCAATATCGAGGCTCATAAGGTAAAAGATGATTACGTAAACCCCAAAATGAATGTGGGTGGGAAATTAGGACTTAAATATTTTATCAGTCCCAATTTCAGCCTTGAAGCCAGCGGAAATTACTTTAGTCTGGAAAATGAAGGAATTATTAAACGAAATTTTTTTATTCCTGAGCTCAATCTGGAATACCTGCTGTTCCCGAAATATAAATTCAGTCCATACCTCTATGCCGGATTGGGAGCGATGTTTTCAAAATATAGCCCCCAGTATAAAAGTCAGTTTGGTGGCGGTATTGAATATATGGTAGGGCATAATACTTCACTCCGGCTTTCCTCGCAGTATGATGTAGGATTTAAAGACAACTGGGAAGGACTGGTTAACGGCAAAAGAAAAGACCAGGCTCTCCGCTTTGCTCTTGGAATCAGTTTTTACCTTGGAAACCAATAAAACACGAATTATGAAAACTTTAATAAAATTACTCAGCATATTCATCCTTGCTTTTTGTCTGTTTTCATGTGATGAAGATCTCGTAGAACAGGCTCAGACAGGAATTTTGAAAGGAAAGGTCGTAAAACGGGGAACCAATGTACCTATTCCCAATGTGAAGATTTTTACAGCTCCAACCACAGAGACCGTTTTCAGCGGAACCGACGGAACGTTCACGATTGCCGCAATGCCCGTGGGAAATTATTCTGTGAAAGCTGAGCTGTCCGGCTTTATGACGACTTTTCAGGCCGTGAACATACAAAAACAGGATCAGGTAGTTACCATAGTTTTTGAGATGGATGATGATACCTCTCTGAACTCACCACCTTCAGCACCGCAGCTGCTAAGTCCGGTAGACAATGCGGTGAACCAGCCTTTAAGTGTTGAACTCACCTGGAGCGCGGTAGATCCTGATTCCACAGATGTGTTAAAATACAGTTTGACAGTGAAAAATAATCTGAATACCAATGTTATTCAGGTTAATGATCTGACGGCGAATCATTATACGCTTTCAGATATGAAGTTTGGTGTAAGTTACTTCTGGCAGGTGTCTGTTTCGGACGGCATTCACCCGCCAGTTTTAAGTACCGTGAGTAAGTTCACCACCAATACGGTTCCCGCCAACCGCTATCATTATGTACAGAAGCTGAACGGCAATTTTGTGATAATGTCCAGTGATGAGCAGGGAAACAGCTTTCAGTTGACAAGTCCATCGTATAACAGCTGGAGGCCCAGAAAGAATAATAATGCCGGTCTGATCGCTTTCCTGAGGACCGAGGGTGGAAGCACTCATATCTACACCGCCAATCCGGACGGGTCAAATCCTTTTAAAGTCACTACGGTTCCTGCTGCTGGCTTTAATAATTACGAAATGGATTTTGCCTGGAGTACGAACGGGCAGGAAATTATTTATTCAAATTTTAATAAGCTATATAGGATCAATAAAGACGGTAGCGGCCTGAATCTGGTCTATACAACACCCGACGGCAGCATGATCTCCGAATGTGACTGGAGCTATGACGGCAGCAAAATCGCTTTGAAAACCAATGATTACAGTGGCTATAACACGAAAATCTATATTATTGATATGACAGGGAATGTATTGAAAACTGTTTTGTCAGGCTCAATGGGAGCAGCTGGCGGGCTGAATTTTTCTGTAGACGGGCAGATGCTTCTGTTTACCAGAGACCTTTCAGGATATCAGGACGGTAGCGGTAATTACCGGCAGCTGGATGCTGACATCTTTATCTACCATCTTGTCAGTGATACCATGTTCGACATCTCTTCAGAAAGCGAAAAACCGATGGGTACCAACGATCTGGACCCAAGATTTTCTCCGAATAATGCACAGGTCATTTTTATGAATACCTCCAACGATAATATCTCACAGAAAAATATCATGGTGATTGATCTCAATTCGTCAATGACCGATCTTTCAAGAGCGACTCTGTTCAGTAATGGAGAGATGCCGGATTATGAATAGATGGTTGTATTGACAGATAGATATAGACGGATAGATGATAGACGGATAGATAATAGACGGAAAGCACGTATCTATCTATTATCTCTACTCTCAAAATTTGGTTACCCAATTTAATATTAACATCAAAAGTTCCCAGTCCTTATAAAAGAAAAATTCCAGGCCGTGAGGTCTGGAATTTTTCAGTTAATCGAAATGGGCTAATCAATAATGTGGTTTTCTAAGGCGTATTTTACGATTCCCACGGAATTTTTTACATTCAGTTTGAGGAGAATTCTTTTCCGGTGGGTTTCTACGGTATTGATGCTGATGAATAATTTTTCGGAAATGTCTTTGCTGCTCAGTCCGTCGCAGATCAGTTTCAGAATTTCTATTTCCCTGCGGGTAAGAGGTCCCTTAATGAGCCGGCTGGGCCGGCCTTCACTGCTGATGAAACTTATCATTCTTTCTTTGGCACAGTCGCAGATGTAGATTTCATTCAAAAGAAGTGCATTGATTGATTTCAGGAACTCGTCGTATTTGCTGTTTTTGTCGAGATAGCTTTTTATGCCTTTGTTAAAAAGTTTCCGGATGTCGATCACTTCATAATTATTGCCGATTACAATAATTTTGATTCTATTGTTGTTGGCGGTAACATCTTCTACGAATTTGAAAATATCCGTAAGCATCAGCATATTGGAGCTGATGACCAGGATTTCCGGAGGTTCATCTTTAAGGTGCTCAAATAAAGGTTCAAAAGAATTACAAACGTCAATGGAATTAAAAATCTGGCTCTGAGAGAGCAGTTCTGATAAACTTTCAGTATACAGTACCGGTTCATCAAAAATGGTTAATCTTGGTTTCATCATGATCAGTTTTGTTTATATAAAAATAGGAAAAATTCTTTATATTTTAAACAAAATTGATAAATAATTATAATTTTTTACATTAATTATGATGATAAAATGAATTTTTTATTGATTATTTGTTAAATAATTCTCTTTGTGTTGATTTTTAAATTGAAAAATTAGAATTATTGCTATTGAATTTTAGTATTGATGGTACTTTGGGAAAATGTATTTCAGATGAAGTATTTATTTAATTAACGTAATGGGGATATGATGCACCGGAAAATTAACGGCCCTGGCGATGAAGCAGAACTCATGGGCTTTCCTGTGAAGGTTTTCTGCTGTCTCTATCATGGATTCTTCAGCTACTTTTACAGTAGGATGGAGGGTTACAGAAGTGAAATGCCCTGCTCCGTCTGCTGTTTCTGTCATCATTCCGGTAGCTTCGTCTGTGTAATCAGTAACAATGACGCCTGCTTCAGAGCAGAAATGAAGATACCATAGCATATGGCATGAAGAAAGAGAGGAGAGGAGCATTTCTTCAGGGTTGTATTTGGTCTTATCCCCACGGAATGCCGGATCAGAAGAACCTTCAATTGGCATTTTGCCCTCTGCGGAAATTGTGTGGCTCCGTTCATAATTCCTGTAGCTGCTGGTTCCGGTTCCTTTGTTGCCGGTCCATTGAATGGTCGTTTTATAATGGTGTTCTCTGCTCATAGGTGTAAATAAAAAAGTATCTGTTAAATTTAGGCAAATACTTTCCATAATCCGGATATGACACTTATTAATTCCTAATCTGTTCATATTGTAATATTTTATTTCAGAGGTAACTTTAGACCTATAAACACTTTTAGACAGTCATAAGCTTAGATAAGGAGAGTATTTATGATCTTCAACAGTTTGCAGATGAGTCTCAGAATTAGAAAAACTTAAATTCGTAGAGACCAACAGAGATGAAAATAACCGAATGTTTTTTTGATTAAGGTTCAATAGACTAAAATAGGTTGTGTTTAATTGACTTAGGAAGCAGGAGCGTTAATAAAATTGAGATTGAATCCGTTAAAAAATTTCCACTGTTTGAGCATGGGTGGAATTTAGAGCTGAAAAAGAACCGTATGATTCCATGCGAGTTTGGAAATTTTAGGAGTCAATGTCAATTTTTAGCGGATGATTCCAGTCTTGAATTTTTGGATACTTTTTTTTGACTCCGTCGAATCTTCGATTTCAAGAAAAAAGTATTGACGATAAGAAAAAAAATAATTTATGATCATCTATTTCTATGTTCTATCTGCCTATATGGAAAAATAGTTTTAGCTGATTTATCCTGATGCGTAATAAAAAAACCTCCGGAAAAAACCGGAGGCTTGAAATTTTGTCTTAATTAGAAAACTCTATCAGTTCTTCTTTTTTGGAATTGTAGATTTTGTATTCTAAATATTTAAAAGAATCTCTTGGGATGATGGTTACCCATTTTTTATACTTCATAAACCATTTCATCTGGATACTTTTAATGCCTTTGGTAAGGTAGGCTTCCACGAATGGATGTACATGCAGGTAGATTTTTCCTTTCTCTTTCTGCAGGATGCTTCTGAGGGTTTCTCCCATTCTTTCCACGATCACGATCGGAGCTACGATTTCTCCGTCTTTGTTCGGGTTTTCTTCTTTGGTTTCGATCTGTTTTTCCGGGCGGTTTCTTTGTCTGGTAATCTGGATCAGACCGAATTTGCTCGGAGGAAGAATTTTATGACGGGCTTTGTCGCGCTTCATTTCTTCTTTCAGGTGTTCGTACAGATCTTTTCTGTGTTCCGGGTTGGGCATATCGATGAAGTCGATAACGATGATTCCACCCATGTCACGGAGACGAAGCTGTCTGGCAATTTCTGTAGCTGCCATTTTGTTTACTTTCAGAGCGTGCTCTTTATTCACGGCGGTTCCGGTAGTGATATTGTTTCCGGAATTCACGTCCACCACGTGGAGAGCTTCTGTGTGTTCAATAACGAGGTAAGCACCTTTTGAGCTTGGAATGTTTACGTGTTTTCCGAAGCTCTGCTTAAGTTGTTTTTCAACGTTGTAATATTCCAGAAGAGGAATATGGGAATCATAAAACTGGACAATATTCTTTCTTTCGGGAGCGATAATCTCCACATAGTTTTTCATTTCGCTCACCATCTGTTCATCATCACAGATGATATTCACGAAATCCTGATTGAAATTGTCTCTTAAAATAGCTGAAGCTTTGTCTTCTTCGCTTAAAACTTTAGACGGAACTTTATTTTTCTGGATATTTTTAAAAGTGCTTTCCCACTTCTGAATCAGCTGATTCATATCATTGTGGAGGTCGGCTACTTTTTTTCCTTCCGCTACGGTTCGGATGATCACTCCGAAACCTTCAGGCTTTATACTGTCGATCAGGGTTCTGAGTCTTTCTTTTTCTTCCGTGGTCTTGATCTTCTTAGAGATAGAAACCTTGTTGTCGAAAGGGATCAGTACCAGAAAACGTCCTGTAAGGGAAACCTGGGTAGAGATTCTGGGCCCTTTGGTAGAAATAGGTTCTTTGGTAATCTGAAGCAGAACCAGATCATCTTTTGCAATGACTTTGTCTACGGTTCCGTTTTTGTCTATTTCGGGCTGAATCTCGAAATTTTTTAAGCTTGAAGTGCTTTGTTTTTTAGAAATCGTATCTTTTAAAAACTTTCTGTATGTAAGATACTGCGGGCCCAGATCCTGATAATGCAGAAATGCATCCTTATCATATCCGATGTTGACGAATGCCGCATTCAGATTGGGGGCCAGTTTTTTTACTCTTCCTATAAACAGATCTCCAACTATAAAATCGCTTTTGTCCTCTTGCTCATGAAGTTCACATAGTCTTCCGTCTTCCAGCAGTGCAATCTTTGTAAGATCATCTTCATGCGAAACGATGAGTTCTTTCTTCATTTTATTCTGATAATAAGGTTAAGATGGTAGGAAACTGGGGTGTTTTTTTGCCGGTCATAGTATTATAAATATAAGAATTTAGAATGAAATCTCAATATTTTTTTGAAAATACCGGAAACAGCCTGTTTTCCTGAGGAATCTTATAGTTGCAAACAAAAATATAGTCGGTGAACTTTAAAAAATTAAAACCACCAACTATATTATTATATTGTAAATCTCGAGAAAAAGAGATTATTTTTTCTTATGTCTGTTCGCTCTTCTTCTTTTCTTTCTCTTGTGAGTTGCAACCTTGTGTCTTTTTCTTTTCTTTCCGCTTGGCATAATTTTAATTTTTTAGTAACTAGTTAATATTCAGTTAATGTTCTTATTTTACTGCAACTTTAGTCTTTACTTTCTCTACAAAAGATTTTGAAGGCTTGAAAGCTGGGATGTTGTGAGCAGGAATCTCGATTGCAGTGTTCTTAGAAATATTTCTTCCTGTTTTAGCAGCTCTTGTTTTAATGATAAAAGATCCAAAACCTCTCAGATAAACGTTATCTCCATTATACATAGAAGTTCTGATCTCCTGCATAAAAGCTTCTACAACTTTCTGTGTTTCATTCTTTTCTGTTCCCAACTTATTTGAGATGGTGTTTACCAATTCTGCCTTTGTCATTTCCTTTTTTAATTTTAAATTTTAGGTGTGCAAATTTAGTTAAAAAAATTGAATACTAGCAAATTAGTGGCAAAATATTTTTTGTTGGGATGGTAGAGTTTTAATGTTTACGTTATATTAATATTACGTTAAGTTATCTTTACATGCTGGAATTATAGTAGCCGTTTTCCACACAGAAGCGGATCAGATGAAGCTTGGTTTTCAGTCCCAGCTTTTCCGTAAGCCTGTTGATATAGGTGTCTATCGTTCTTGTGCTCAGGTTCAGTTGTTCTCCGATCTCTTTATTACTGAAGCCTTCATAACAGAATTTCATCAGTTGAATTTCAGTAGGGGTAAGTTCCTCCTGGCCTTTTTTCTGTCTTTCCATATAATCCTGCACGGCCAGGGGCTGCTGCTCCCATTCTTTGGAATAGGCTTCATAGTCAAACTCCTCAGAACCCGTACTTCCTTTAATAATATCCTTGATGATATTGCTCTGTTTCTGGCAGTAATAAATATTCGGAATTTTGGCAAGAATTTCCGCCATATCCTCCTGGTAGGTGTTGGAATAGGTGATGATTGGCGTTTCCGTATTGTTTTTTCTGATGTATTTGATAGCTTCAATCCCGCTTAATACCGGCATAAAAAGTTCAATAATGAACACATCTTCCTGTCTTCTGTAGATTCTGTTCACGAGTTCGTGCCCGTTGTTACAGTCATTCAGAAGCATATAGAAAGGATTCTCCATCAGCGTTTTGATCATTATTTTCTTGAAATAAAAATCACTGTCAGCTATAGAGAAACGCACAGTATTAGATAAAATTTTACTCATCTTTAATATCGATTTGGCCTGTGATATTTAAAATTCAGAGGCCTAATTTATGAAAAACTTATGAAAGTGAAAATTAATCTTAATTTAATTCTGAACACCACCGGAATAAGGCAGGGAAAATAGATGTTGTGCAGGAATTTTTTTTTTTATATTTTCACAGGCCAAACAAATCGCAAATTATGTCTTCTAACAGGGAAAAAAAATTAAACAAATCGGACGTCAGAATGGGCATTTGGAAGTTCATTCTATCTTTTGCCGTTCTTTCGGTAGTGTCCTTTCTATGTCTGTACCTCTTCTTTCAGAGCTATGAAGCCCAGAGAGCCGGTATCGAGAAAGATGCCCGGGCGTATACTGCGTTGATGGAAAGGCATGATCAGCTTAATGATGCTTTTAAAGAAATTTATGAGAAAATGGGACAGCATGATGTTAATAAAGTGAGTAATGATGATTTTCTCAGAACAAGTATCCTAGACAGGATGCAGGATGCAAAAAATGTGATGCAGAAGGACAGTGCAGGAAGCTTTAAACACTATGCAGTACTTTTGAAGCAGATCAATCCCATGCTTACTCTGAAAAAAGAAATTATCATGCAGGAAAATAAAAAGAATGGTTTGAGCAATGAGTTAAATAACTGTATGGGAAAAACCGGAATACTGGACAGGGAGCTGCAGAGGGACCCTTCAAGGAATTTTGAAGCAGCCAGAAGAAGAAGATAATATCAATAAAGAATAATGTTATGCAGGGACAAATTACACTAACCAAAAAAGAAAGGCATTACCAGTTTTTTTATTTAATACTGATGTTGCTGACAGCCATGATATTCCTTGGAGTTATTTTTTTAAAAGGTTTTTCTTCACCATTTTCTGATGAAAATATCATTGCCATACAGAGTCTTGAGAAAAAAAATGAGTTTGAAAAACGGCAGAAGATTATTCAGCCCTTAATCGACAGTACGTATAATAATATTAATAAAATTTCTGACAAAGCTCCCGAACCTTATATGGCCGAAGAAATTTCTCAGGGGATCAACGGAATAGGAGATTATTTCAAAGATGGAGTCACTGATGTGCGTAAAGATGCTTATCCTCAGATTGCGGAATTTTATAAAATGTATTATGATGATAAAAGGAGGCTGTCTGTTACTTTGGAAGACATCAAAAAACTCGAAAGAGATATTCAGGACTGCCAGATCGGGTTCAAAAATAAGCAGGGACGTTTGTATGACAGAAATGAGCAGCTGAAGAGCAGGACTCAGTAATCCAATGAAAACATTAAAAAAATAAAACACATCAATCACTAACTATGAACTATTTTCAAAAAAACAAAAAGAACATTATCATTGGTGTTATAGCGGCACTTCTTATTGCAGCCCTTGTGGCGTTGTGGCTGCAGAAAAAGGTGATCCATTCTTCCGATGAAGTCGTAGGGACAGTATATCCGTCTACATTACCGGTAGGAGATACCCTTATATTCGAGAATACAACCCCGTTTGCCAAAACCACGAAATGGAATTTTGGTGATGGAACCAAGTCTGATAAAGCCAAAGGAATCCATTTTTTCAATAAGTCGGGATATTATAATGTAACTTTAATTGTGGATAACAAATACACAAAAACTTTCCCGATAATGGTTAAAGAAAGAACCATGAAAGCTATGGATACTGCAAGGGTAATAACAACCATTGAAGGTCCTTCCCAAGCTATGCAGAATGTTAACGTGGAATTCCGTGCTATTTCAGATGCTAAAACGTTTGCCTGGAGATTTGGAGAAACCGGAAATGTAGATTCAAGAGATAAGCTGGCTATTTATTCATTTAAACAGCCGGGAGAGTACAAGGTATCCTTATCTACGGAAGAAAGCCCTGAGCCTGTTTATCACCTGATTAAAATTACACCGGAATACAATTCTCTGGATGATGTACTGCCGGTTAAAGATCCGTACGTAAAATTTGATAACGATTTTAAATATCACCTTCAGCAGATTGCCAATGGAAACAGTTTCAATATGCATTATAATTACCTGTTGAAAACTTACCTGTGTAACAACGAAAATACCGTGGTAAAAGTAAACGACAGTAAGGTGAATAACTTCTATATGTACTGTGCAGGACTACAGTTTGATAAAAACGTAGTAATCCAGTCTGTAAAAGTAAATTTTGATGACATGCAGAACTGTGTAACAAAAGTAGATATCAATCAAAGTAAATAACATTCTCCGGATCTCCGGATGCGCCAATCATAAAAAGATAAACAGGATGAAAAATAAATTTCCTCTAGCAGCATATTATATAGGATTATCAGTATTATTAGCGAGCTGTCAGGTGAAGCTGCCGTCTAAAAGAACCCCTGAGCCGTCACAGTACGGGCAGGTAGACAACTCACCGGTAGTGAATGGGTACCCGAAAAAAGCCGTGCCATGGATCGTGATCTCAGACCGCTCCAGAAATACAGCCTATCTTGATAAAGACGATGAAAAATCGTATAAGGAAGTAAAATTCCTGGAACCTCTCATGGTTCTGAAACACAGAGACGGAATGGTAAAAGTAGCGGAATATGTTCCGGATGCTTTAATGAAGAAAGTTTCGTCTAAATCTATTAAAACCTATGGATGGATTGCGGAATCCGACCTTCTTCTGTGGAACAGCTCTTTAAAAAGCGAAAAAACCGGTTATCCGGTAAGAGTAGCCGTTGTTCCGAACAACAGTGATGTGATCAGAAGTGCCGAAAGGTATTATAAGAATGATTCCATCATGGTGTTCAATTCTCCAAGCCTTATAGAAAATGCCAAAGCAAAAATTCCAAACGGGCAGATGGTGTATGTATATAAGCAGGCGGAAAACAACAGAAGATTCCTGGTAGGTAAAAAGCCATCTATTGATATAGACAGCATCAGTACCAATCTGTACGGTTGGGTAGATGCCAACGTAGTCTCCGCATGGGGTGAGCGTTCGGCTATTAAACTGAAAAATGATGCCGGATACAATGATACCGCTTTAGGAGTTCATGAAGGATATCCGGGAGGAGCCAATGCTGAAAGCAGAACGGCTATTCTTCTGACGGATGCCACCAAAAGAACACCTCTTGAAAATATTTATCCGGTAAGTTTAGCCCTCAATGAGGCTCCGACTCCTGATTCCAGAACAAAATACTTTACCAATGTCCTGGATTACAGCAAGAACTACGTATTTAACGTTTTAGGAGAGGAAATTTATTTTGACCGTTACAAAGAAATTACGGAAAGAGATAAAAATATCAATATTGTTTTCGCGCTGGATATCAGTGCAGGGAACGCTCCTTATGCTCCGATTGTGAAATCACTGCTTCAGGATCTGCAGCTTAGATTTGAAAAGCCTTCGTATTTCAATAATGTAAAATACGGTGTTGTTTTATACAAGAACAATCCATGTGGAAATAATGTTTCCGTATCAAACTTAAGTACCGATTACAGTAAAATAACATCATTCATTGATCAGAAATCCAATGAAATGAACTGTGCCAGCAACGTCGGATACCAGCCGGTAGGAGAAGCGCTTTCGGCAGCAGGAAACCTGCTTTCCAATGTTCCGGATGAAACCAATCTTGTGATTACCGTAGGAACTTCATCCAACCAGAGCGGAAACATGTATGGCGTTATCGGTTCACTTTCCCAGGCTCAGGCCAGGCTGATCATGTTCCAGACCAGTGCAAGATCATCCGATAACTACAATGATTTTGTATTGATGGCTGAAAATGTGGTGACCAATACGGCCAAAAATATCGCTGAGCTTAAGAAACAGAAAATCATCAAACAGAGTGATGTGCTTACCAAAAATAACTTCAGCCTGATAGAAGGTGATGAAGGATTCTTCTCTCTGGATTATCCTAAACAGAGTATGTCCCAGGGATTTGTAATTTTCCCTAAAAAAGGTGACATCGCAGCTCCGGGCTACCTGAAGAAGTCTGTAGACAGCCTTATTGCGCAGGTGACTTTGGATAATCAGACTATTGACAAATCCCTGAACGAATATTTCCATTCTTCCGTAGGAGCTGGAAAAACAGATGTGGACCTGAAATATAAATATCTGTATCCGGGCCTTACCAATCCTGTTTCTGCGGGAATTGCAGCACAGCTGATCAATTACGGAAATCCATTCCTTGTAAAAGGACACCTTCCAAAAGACCTTAAAGATTTCAAGCCAGGACAGGAAAAAGGAATTCTGATCTCTGAAACAGAATTCGACAATCTGAAAAACTTCTATACCGAAGTATACCGGAAAACAGAAGCCGGAAGAGAAGATTTCAACAGAGGAAGAGCAATCAGAGAATACATCAGCCTGCTGAAGAAATATAATCCTACGATAAAATTCCTTGACAAAGGAGATCTTTATCAGAAATCAATGGCTTACGCGGTTGGGATGAGTACAGGATTTGACCTTTCCGAAGAAGAAATCATGGCTAAATTCAACCTGAGAGGCTGGAAAAAATCGAAAGATATTTCCGATGCTACAGTGAGAAACTATTTCCGTACGTACAAAGATCTTGCAGACAGAATGCTTTCCTACAGAAAACATCCTGCCGTGAAAATCGAGCAAAACGGGCAGACGTTCTACTGGCTTAACGAATACTTCATGCCAACCATGCAGGAAGTGGAAGCACCGGAATACACCAAACATTAAAACTTATTTTTATTCATATCAAAAGCAGAGGTTTCAGGACTTCTGCTTTTTTTTGTGGGTGAAATGAATCGTTTGGAGAATAAAGATGCTGGCAGATAGATAATGGACGATGATAGATTAGGAATTTTGGAAAGTACAAGATGATAGAGGATAGATTTAGGATGTTGTCTGTACGATTTTATATTTTTTTGAAATGGAAATTTCATTCGGGGATACCGGAATTGATCATCTGGCAATTTTTTTTGACAGCGATAATCTCAGATTCCGGATTTTTTAATCTTAAATTTGGGTCTGAATATAATTCTGGGTTTATCACTTGGAGATGAGATAATAGATGATTATTTCTCTTTTTAGTGTAAAATAACCTTGTTTATCAGTGTTTAATAGATTTTACTGAAGTATTTATTCATGGTATTTAGGAGCTTGTTTTTAAATCCAGTATCGTAGAATTACTACAAAAAGTCGTAGAACTACTACAATTTTTCAAATTTTTATTCAAAAGCTTTTTTGTAAGAAATAAGCGTTTTATATTTGCTGTATACAAACACCCAATCACAAAATATTAATAAAATTAAAATTTACCAATCATGGCAGCAAATTCAAGAGGAATCTTAAAATTCAACGGAGGAGAAGGTCAGAAACTATTAAAACTGAACTACAGTGTATCAAGATCTACAGACGTTTCAGGACGTGTAGCATCAGATCCTTCCAATGCCCTTATCAAGATTACAGTAGAAGCTACTGAGAAATCTGATATCCTTGAAAGCTTATTAAACGGAAAGTATAAACCGACTACCGGTGAAGTTACTTTCAACAAATCTCACGAAGAAGGAACACTGATTACCCTGAACTGGAACAACGGATACGTTATTCAGCACCAGGTGGAGTTTGACGCAATAGACGAAAACAGCATGTTGATCAGTTTTGTAGTGAGTGCAGAGACTATTGACTTCGGAAACTCCAAGTACGAAGGATTATGGCCAGGCGTTTAATCTTACACTTACACATCAACATTCATAAAAAAAGGCTGTCCTATTAAAGACGGTCTTTTTTGCCTGAGATGATCAGTTTTGTTTTTACAGAATGCAAACAGGTCTGATTATATTCGCTTTTTTAGGGATTTAAATACAGAAATATAAAACACAAACACAAAATATGTCAAAAATTAATTCATTTCGTCCTGCTCAGAATGCAGACGGAATTTCAGAGAATCACCATTCCGGAATCAACCGCCTGGTTAAACTGTCATTAGTCGTAGAAGGAAAAATTATTAAATTCTACAAACACTTCAAGCTGAAACAAAGTGCCCAGCGCCATCATGAATTTACCTTAACCCTGGCTCATGATGCCCTGGAAGACCGCCAGACCCACACCCTTGAAGAAGCCAACAAATTTCTCGGAAAACGCCTTACCGCTGTTATTTCCTATAAAGATATCGAAAACAGCCCTGAAAGAAACTTCGTGGGAATCATCACCAAAGTAGGATTCAGCCAGGAAAAGATGAGTCTTGGAAACATTGTCCTTTCCGGATACAGCCCGACGATTCTTCTTGACGGAGCACCGCATGTCCAGAGCTTTGGAGGCGGACAATCCGTGAATATGGGAATTATTGCCGAAGAGGTGATCAGGCAGGGAATTGATAAAAGCCGTTTTGATATCAGAATCGATACCAACGACTATTCGCAGATCATCTACAGCAGCCAATACGATGAAACCCACTATAACTATCTGGCAAGAATGGCAGAAGCTTACGGTGAACAATTCTATTATGACGGTGAAGTCCTTCATTTCGGGAAACTTCCTCCTCAAAACAAAGCTATCCAGTTATTTTACGGAAGCAACGCTGATGATATCAGAGTAGAGCTAAAAGGAGTCCATACCAGACCTGAATTCTATGGCTATAACAGCAGCCGTCATGAAAAGCTTACCTCAGGATCCACACCGATCAACCATGTCGGAGATCTGGCCAAAACATCATATGCCCATAATAACAGCATTTATAAAACCCCGGCCCTTCAGGTGGCACCGATCAAAGCTTCTACGCATCTTGATGTGGAAAACTCCCAGAGGAGTACCTCCGGAAGCAGTGCGGTAGATGTATTTTCCATTTCCGGTTCCACGACCGTTCCGTTTCTTCATCCGGGCTGTGTAGCCGACATCCAGATGCGTAAACCGGATTCCAATGAGACTTCTTATTTCACAAGGATCATGATTACGGAAGCAGAACATGAAATAGATACCATTGGTCATTACACCGGAAGCTTTGAAGCCATTGCTTCAGACACCGGTTACCTTCCGAAACCCGATTTTACTGTTCCTATGGCCCAACCGCAAATAGCGACCGTAATTTCCAACACCGACCCTGAAGGTCAGGGAAGGGTTCAGGTAAGATTCGACTGGCAGACCAGCGATAACACCCATTTTATTCGTATGATGAGCCCTGATGCCGGAGGAACCGACCAGGTTACCCAAAACAGAGGTTACGTTGCCATTCCTGAAGTAGGAGACCAGGTGATGGTAAACTTTGTTCACAGTCACCCGGACAGACCTTTCGTGATGGGAGGAATGTTCCATGGTGGCGTAGGGCTAGGAGGCGGAACAGACAACCGTGTTAAATCTATCCAGACCCGAAGCGGCCACAGAGTGGTATTTACCGAAGACGAAAGCATCATCATCACCGATAAATCCGGCAATGAGATTCATCTGGATACCACCGGAAGCAATATCAGCATTACAGCACCGGAAACCATGACCCTGAACTGCCGGAATATGAACATCAATGTGGGAGAGAATATGAATACCATAGTAGGGATGAATAAATCCAACAGTATCGGACTGAACCATACGGAAAGTGTCGGAGCAATGAAAATGACTTCTGTGACAGGAGATGCCAGTATGATGATTACAGGAAAGCTAACGGAAATTATTGATGGGGATGTGCATAGTGAAACGAAGATGGCAAGAAATGAGGTAAGTGAAGGAAAAATAATTACCCAAAGTACAGGAACGAATGAACAACATTCCGGAAAAATAATAAAGAATAATAGTTCTGAAAAAAGTAATAATTTTTAAATCTGTATAATTATGAGCAGAACAAGAATTGTTAAAGGGAATATCACAAAAATTGTCGGAGGAGATTATAAAAGATACTCCAGTAGTGAGATTGAAAATATTGGAAGTAAAATCATTCAAAATGGGAAAGATGGGGTTATTTATGGGATGAATGAAGAACCTCCAGAAAGCCCTATATTACATGGATTGGAACCTGTTTTAAAGGGTGAAGTTATTTTCTGTAATGGTTTTCACAGTAGTCCAATCGGAGCAGTAAATGCAGCCTTAAATGTCACTATAGGAATAGAGCCAAAGAATAAAAATTTACCAGACGGAGAAAATACTCATCATATACCAGGAGATATGCAAACTCATGATACTAAGACCCCGGTTCGCCCTGGAAGTCTTGATGAAGATATTTTATCTTCTGATGAAGTAGTAAATAATGAAATTAGTCCCCAGGAAAAAGCAGAGTTCAAATATTTTCCTTATCCACATGAATCAAAAAGTAAAACAGAAGCAAATGAAACACTTCATAAATTTAAAGGATATTGGAATGATAATTCAAATAAAAAACAGGCTGTAGATTTATATACAACCTATTTCAATGCCGAAAAAAGAGATAATTATATCAATGGTTCTCATGGTATGGGATCTCCTGCATGGGAAAGAGAATGTCATGGAATCACACTAGGTTATTATTGGGCAAAAAAAAATTGGAAACTAAAGACTAAAGAAGAGGTAGAAAAAGAAAAAGAAAAGAATCCAAATGCGGAATCTTATTCTCCTCATTATCGTCCACTTACTTTTGTAGGGCACAGTGAAGGAGCAGCAGTCGCAGTAGGAGCTTGTATTGGGACTATGTATTATGCCGCAGAACGAGGTTGGGATGAAATGGCAATTAATTTGATTCTACTGGGGATTCATCAACCTGTTGCACTTTGGTCTGAAGAGCTTTATGACAATAATAGAAAACAAACAGGCAATTATTTAACAGATTACAATACTTATAAATGGTTTAAAAAAGAAGTATTAGAAGTTACAGGAGATTCACCGAGATTGATTAATGAGCTTTTAGCTAATTTAAGAAAAGTAGAAAATGCTCTTACTCCTTATGGGCCTGCATTAGCACATATTTTTACAAAAGATAGAAATAAGCAAAAATACGGGATTGATGAATGGACAGCAGAATTATTAGGTACAGATAATTGGAACAAATTAAAAAAGAGAGCTGTACAGTTTACTTTTGCCAATGATCGAGCTGATACAGTAATGTTAGACGGTGATATTCCCGGTATAGCTAATGCAAAAGGAGATGAAGATGATTCTACATTATTTGGATGGAGTAAGTGGGCGGATATTAAAATTCCTGGGGGATTATCTCCTAATAGTGATTTTACAATTAATATAACAGATTTTGGAAAAGGGTATATGAATACACGTATCAAAGTAAATAATGATAATCCAGAAACTGTAAACTATATGAAAACTACTTACGAGAGTTGGGCTAATGAATTTTGCATATATCACAAGAAGTTTAAAAACTCTGCAGTTCGATATGAAAAAAAATATAAGGAACCATGGACTTCAGGTGAAGTTTATCTGGATAAAAATATTATTTTAACGAATACTGACAAAGCTTTTGATTACGCGAAGACAGCAGATGCCCATCGTGATATGATGGCTCGTTATGTATGGATGCACCATGTAGAACTTGAAGCTCATTTTGCTCCAGTAGGTTTTATTAACCGATCGGAAATTTTTAATTTACCGAATGAATCCGGTCGTGATGAAGTCAATTGGCCTAGAGCAGAAGGCAATACTATCTGGGATAGAATTCTGAAAACGGCTGAAAATAAAGGAGATTTGTTTTATAGAGCGAATTATGGTATAACATTCTTTAATAGAAGTTTTAAGGATGAAAAAAATCAAACTAATCCAACAATATTGGAGCAGTATACTGAAGTTAAAAAGAATCCCCAACAAATGAGAAAAAATGAACAAGATTACGTTAAAGATGCACCTACAAAACAAAAACTTATTAACCCACAGATGGCTTACAATGGAGAGGTAGAGAAATGGGTAAAAGTCGCCAAAGAATCACTACATTGGGAAGATGTTTTCAATAAGCTTAAAGAAAAAATGGATCGGCAGAAAGAACAGTATCAAAGAGAAATGGATGAAACAGATTTTTGGAACAGAAATCCCTGGTAGGATGAAATTACTGGTATATATTTTCCTGCTGGTATTTACCATAGGATGCGATCCTAAAAAAAATATAGCAGAAGATAAGTTTGCTAAAATTCCCTTTCTGCATGAAAGTAAAGGAACTAAAAACTATGAAGTAGTAAACTTAGATGGCGGTCCAATAACTTATGACAGCATTAGAAAATTTTTTTTGATAGAAAGCCTTAAAAAATATTATAAGTATTCTATAAATGGGAAGCTCATAGATTCTATGAATAGCGATAAAGTACTTATCGTAGAAGATCCAAATACCTTTAAAAAGCTTGGAGGAGATTATAATTCTTATAGTACCTGGTTTGAAAATGGGGATAAAGCGATTAGAGGTTTTATAGATATCATACCATTTCAACGAGAAAATAGAGATTCGGTAGTATACAAAAAGAAACATCTTGAATTTTACAATAAAGCTTCCATAGTACGATATACAAATAATAATATACCTTATTATTACTACTATTATAATAATAATTGGTACAGAATGACGGGTTGGGGGGACGCTTGGATAAAAAAACATTATCCAGAAAAACTTCCGCCTCCCCGTTTAAAGGACATCAGGATAGATGGAAGACCTACATTTCTAAAACAAACTTATGTAGTTACAAAAAATGTAAAATCAAATAATGATGCGTTAGGAGCACCAAAAAGTTTCAGTATGGGAACTTATATTATTCGAATAGGCCTTCCTGGAGGAGATTCCTTGGTTTATAAAAGACTTGGAGATGGATTAGGGAATCTTACAGAGTTTTATCAACTCCCAACTTCTAGAGGCGGTAATGATAGTATTTTGTTTATTCGCCAGGAATACAATAATCAGGACGAGTACTTTAGTCATGGTGGATTGTTTATGGTACGGCCAAAAACAAAAAAATGAAAAAATCGGACAGATCATTCTTCTCACCATTGCAGTTATTGAGGAAGGATTGTATTGTTTTTATACCGCAGAAAGTATTCATTCGGGGCTGGAAACAGTTATGGATGGTTTCGGGAATTTACTTTTAACACTGATTAAAGTAACAACGTTTTTATAGTGAGTGAGACTCAAAAAAATATTCCTGAAAATACACCTTTAAGCTTTGGGAAAGTGACGGGATAAGCCTGAAAATTGGTCTGGGAACTATTTTCGACAGCCGCATGTTTGATGATTTTGTTCCTCTTGAAGGAAAAGAATCGGGATCTAAGGCGGTAACAGCCAATAAAGACGGATATGCCATATTCAGCATTGATCTTACTGAATATTTCGAACAGTATATTGAAGAAGATACAGGTTCCTATATCGAGCTTTACTTTATTGCGAGATATATTGGATATGATATGGCTTACCTGCCGAGGGATAACAGTAAATATCTCCAGGTAGGATATTCAGACAGGACTTTGTTTATACAGTCAGCGGTAGGTGATCAGAAGTATGGTCTCCCTGAATTCAGATCTGCGGACGGAGATATCATAATCTTTAGTGGTGGCGTTGAGAGTATTGATAAGCTGGCAAGTGCAGAAAACATCAAAAAAGAAGAAGAATCTACAGCATTTGACCGTGTAAAAGATAAGATCAAAGATGAAATAGAAGGGAAGATCAAAGACAAAGCGGAAGAAATAGCTGGTAAAGGGCTTGACAAGTTACAGAAAACTATCGCTGTCCACCAATTGAAGAAAGGAAAGCTGGGCTTAAACAACGGAAAGGTCCGAAGCAGCAGAAGACTGTATACCACCACTCAGTTTGATAATCTGGGCGAGGAATATACCGTAACAAGAGCTTCCAACTTCGGGTATGTGAGCAATGGGGAAAGGGTAACTTCAAAAGGAATCAGTCAGTTAGATTTTTTCAAAGAAACCAATGTTTACAGTAAAGTAGCCAAAGTCGGAAAAAATGCCTTAGATTGCCTTGCCTTTCTGGATCTTGCCAAATATATCTCCGGTAACGGAGAATTGCCATCTATTCCCAGCCCGGTTCCGGGACTCGACTTTGTAATTGATATTATGGTTACAGAGACGAAGGAACGTATCAAGGAAATGTGGGATGAGGCTGTGGAACATACTTTAGGAAAAGCGAAGGATTTGGGTGTTAGAGGTATTCAAGAATTTGTACTTTTAAATGCAAATTCTGATAAAAAATATAGAATTATTGAAGCCAGCCAAGATACCATCGAAAAATTGTTATCTGGTAAAATAAGAAAAAGAGATCAGTTGGAGAATTTAGAGAAAGCTACGCAAAAACAAGACGATGAAGTGTATAGAAAAGCTGGCAATCAACCTTATAAATCTTCTTTGAATTATATTATGTTAGTTAGAAGGGAATACGATGAAAAAATGACAGATGATATTTTCATAATAGAAACAATATTTATAAAAAAATAACTATGAATAGTACCAGAATAATTATTCTATTTCTAATTTTTATCACTATATACTCTTGTAAAAATCAAGAATCGGGATTAATTTTTAAACAAAATATAAGTAATGAATTTGTTTATATAACCCCTGATAGGTATTCGGAAAGTAGAGATAGTTTAAAAATTGATATCCCGTTAGAATTTTATATTAAGAATAATAGCAATACGAATTATGATTTCGTAGAGACGACATTTTTTATTGATAAAAAATATGTTTATCTAGGAAATTATGAAAATATTGATAAAAATACAAAAGAAATTAGGGGAGAAGATTGGGAAATACCAAAAGGAAAGGATAATACCATAACATCTCGTATTGAACAACTTTATATTGATATGGAGGATGCCAAAAAAGTCTTTAAAAAATATGCTGTCAATAAAGAAATAGAAAGCTTTAGGGACTCAGCAAAAATTGTATCATATAAAGAATTCCGAAAAGATTTTCCTGAGATTATAAAAAAGATGGAGAAAGTTCCGGATACGATACAAATTACCACAAGAGATAATGGGAAAAAAAATTACGAATTTAGAAGATTCAAAATAAACTGGTAATCAACACAGGATTTTTAATTGATTATACCTAAGATGAGGAATGGATGAAAGAAGTTGGTAAAGCTTATAATATTTTATTAATGAATGAAACACATATTTTTATCAACCTTTTTATTGATATTATTTTCTTGTAAAGTAAAACAAGGGATTAGGATATCTGAAATCAATAGTAATTCTTATGTTACTATTTCTGAAGATTTTAAAAAAGAAAATAATAACAGTATATGTCTTAATGTTCCTCTTGAATTTGAAATTAGCCTTCCCGAAGATACTGGTAAAGTTACTTTTGATTTATTGAAAAATAATCATTATCAACAATTGAAGACTTCCCCTTTTTCAAACAGTTAATAAATAAAAATCCCAGTTTAATTTGTATATAAATTTTATTCGGGTGACCTTAAAAAAATGAAAAAAATCGTACAGATCATCCTTTTCACCATTGCAATTGTTACAGGATCAGTTGTATTGTTTTTCTATTTAATCAATACGGCAGGAAGCAGTCATTCGGGACCGGGAACAGTTATGGATGGTTTCGGGGATTTACTTTTAATACTGATGAAAGTGGTGGCCTTTTTTATAGTGAGTGTGATAGGAGTGATTATTTATTTTACCATAAAAAAGTAACTTTGGAAGAAAATATTTTCAAATAGACCATTATAATCATCCTGCTAATGAAAAATGCGGACAAATACAATTCTTGGAAAGGACAGTTCAGGAAAAGTTATAAAAAATGAACACTATTTGATGCGTATCATCGTTTTTTATTCTAAAGTTAAAACCATGAAAAACCCTTCAACACAATATCAACTTTTATTCATTCTGTTAATGATTTCCACTGCTGCTTTCTCACAAAAGATAAAGCAGGACACGATGGTTGTATGGAACAAAAAAATCATCATTAAAGCACCTGCCGTGATGGGAAACGGTTCCATTGAAACGGAAAATGTTCTTGAAGTTGAACGTAAGGGAAATACGGAAATTCTCAAATTCAATGCCGTGTCCAATGGCAGCAGCTCATGGCTTTATATGCAGGATAAAGGAAATAAGATCTGCATTACCAAAGAACTGAGCTATAGCAACGGAATTTATAAAAAAGAGCTAACGAAAAACGATTTCGATTACCTGCCCGCGACTCAGGTCTGTGTAAAAGAAAGATCGGTGAAGGTTGATAAAAGTATTTCGGTAACGGATTTTTTTAAATTCAAACCCGTTGACTGTTATCAATGTCCCATCAATATCAGTGTTGAAGACTGTATTAAAAATGGAAATAAAAAGTACCGGTGGTAAAAAAACCTGATCCTGATCCGATGCTGAATATCCTGCAAATACTGAAATTTTCAATACAAACATCCTGAAAACAAAATCACATGATCAAACTGATAACCTTAATTGCTGCTACAATACTTCTTTTACTTATTTTCGTCATCATATTTATTTTTGCTTTGGTCAGGAAGACAAAAAGGTTCTTTATTCTGGCTGTTGTATTCTTTTTACTAGCTTTTAGCACAGGTTTTTATACCTTGTACTTCGGTTTACAGAAAGGGAAAGAAAAAACAGGGCAGGTAGCCAGAAATGCTTTTGAAAAAGTATTTCCGACATTTAATAGTGACCGGCCGGACACGGAAGCCAACAAAAAGAATTTCAGAAACTTCATCAAAGTGGATATTACCCCTGATGTGAAAAATATTTACTGTTTTGATGATGCTATCGGACAGGATGCAGATTATATGTTTTCGTTTAGCTGTAATCCGGAAACCGCTGAAAAAATAATTGAAAGACACCGTTTGGTAAAAGACAGTTTAAGAGGAAACAACCAGGACGGCCTTCAGGATGATTTCTTTTGGTGGGATAAAAAGAAGATTAATGAACTCGAAAGCTATTCCTGGGATTCAAATCATGAAGGAAAAAATTTTCATAAAATATTCTGGTATGATCATGAGCATCAGAAAGCCTATTATTTTGAATATGATTTATAGGAAGAAATTATTCCTTATCAAACTTAAATGTATACATCCAGATCAATAATAACAGATCCTGAAAATGAAAAAAATAATTCCCTGCTTAGTCTTTTTTTTAATCATAGTGTCCTGTAGTGAGCAGGAAAAAGAAGGAAGGATCACTTATCCCAAAGAAAAAATTCAAAATACAGAAAAATTTAATGTTAAACGGTTTGAAAACTACCCTGATGTAGTCAGTATGGAGGACGAAAAAAAGCTGCCTTCCAGAAAAGATACCCTGCCGGATGGGACTATTATTGAATATTCATTCCGTGACAACAAAGAAGACGGTAACAAGAGGTATTATACCAAAACCCTTATTCCGCCGCCACCCGCACTTTTCAAAAAAGTAAAAGATTTTTATCCCTCAGGAATTATTCAGAAAGAATCGGACGTTTTTATCGGGGAAATGAATATTGAACCGTTTTATAACAATATAATGGTAAAAGACTATGACCGGCAAGGGTACCTTATCAAAATCACCGATTACGCTGACTTTGACAAAAAGGTGAAAATCAAATTAAAAGACCTTCTGGAAATTCTGCAGAAAGAACCTATGATCAGAGAGGTAAGCGACGCCAATAAGGAAAGTTTGTTTCTCGGCTTTTTTAATAAAGAAATAACCAAAGATAAAATAACTGCAGAGCGGGTAATCAGTGAGCTTAAATCAAATGATTGTAACGGAAACATCCTGAACCCCTACAGCGATGCCGAACGGAAAAATATAAAAATCTCCCTGGATAAAGACAGTTGGATCGTTACCAAAGATAACTATCCCGGCGGATATTGGGATTATAAAATAGATGCGAGTACAGGAAAAGTAATTAGTGTTATGTATCGTCTGGAGAACAGACCTTAGGAAAGGCTGATCAATATTCATGTTTTTGTGTATTTCAGATTAACAAATTATTAACAGATCGGAATAATGACGGATATTCATCAGTAAAGTTCCTGAAATTCATAGATTGGGGAGTATTTATATCCCTGAATATAGGGATTTTGATGATTTTAACAAAAATTGAGCATGAACTTTCCTTAAAAATACAGTCCGGTTGGAATTTTTTTATTAATTTTAATCTATTCAAACACAGTAAAATATGAAAACCCAAACACAAAATATGCCGAAAAGCTCTTCTTTTCGTCCGGCTCAGAATGCGGACGGAATTTCTGAGAATCACCATTCCGGGATCAACCGCCTGGTGAAACTGTCATTGGTGGTAGAAGGAAAAATTATTAAATTCTACAAACACTTCAAGTTGAAACAAAGCGCTCAGCGCCATCATGAATTTACCTTAACTTTAGCTCATGATGCCCTGGGAGACCGCCAGACCCATACCCTTGAAGAAGCCAATAAATTCCTGGGGAAACGTCTTACCGCGGTTATTTCCTATAAAGACATCGAAAACAGCCCCGAAAGAAATTTCGTGGGAATCATCACCAAAGTAGGATTCAGCCAGGAAAAAATGAGTCTTGGTAATATTGTCCTTTCCGGATACAGCCCGACGATTCTTCTTGACGGAGCGCCGCATGTCCAGAGCTTTGGAGGCGGTCAGCCTGTCAACATGGGTATTATTGCCGAAGAAGTCATTAAACAGGGAATCGATAAAAGCCGTTTTGATATCAGGGTAGATGCCAACGACTATTCCCAGATCATCTACAGCAGCCAATACGATGAAACCCACTATAACTATTTGGCAAGAATGGCGGAAGCCTATGGCGAACAGTTCTATTATGACGGTGAAGTCCTTCATTTTGGAAAACTTCCTCCACAGAACAAAGCGATCCAGCTGTTTTACGGAAGCAATGCTGATCATATTAAGGTCGAATTAAAGGCAGTTCATACCAGACCTGAATTCTATGGCTATAACAGCAGCCGTCATGAAAAGCTTACCTCCGGATCCACACCGATCAACCACGTAGGAGATTTAGCCAAAACATCCTACGCTCAAAATAATAACATTTATAAAACACCGGCTCTTCAGGTGGCACCGATCAAAGCTTCTACGCACCTTGATGTGGAACACGCACAGTTGAGTACCTCAGGAAGCCGTGCAGTAGACGTATTTTCCATTTCCGGGTCTACTACCGTACCGTTTCTTCATCCGGGATGTGTAGCCGATATCCAGATGCGTAAACCGGATTCCAATGAGACTTCTTATTTCACAAGGATCATGATCACGGAAGCAGAACATGAAATTGACACCATCGGTCAGTATACCGGAAGCTTTGAAGCCATTGCTTCAGACACCGGCTACCTTCCGAAACCTGATTTTACCTTACCGAAAGCTGAGCCCCAGGTGGCCACTGTAATTTCCAATACCGACCCTGAAGGTCAGGGAAGAGTTCAGGTAAGATTCGACTGGCAGAATAATGATACCACCCATTTTATCCGAATGATGAGTCCTGATGCAGGAGGAACCGATCAGATTACCCAAAACAGAGGCTATGTTGCCATTCCTGAAGTAGGAGACCAAGTGATGGTGAACTTTGTTCACAGTCATCCGGACAGACCTTTCGTGATGGGAGGAATGTTCCATGGCGGTGTAGGATTAGGAGGCGGAGTAGACAACCGTGTTAAATCTATCCAGACCCGAAGCGGCCACAGAGTAGTGTTCACCGAAGATGAAAGCATTATCATCACCGATAAATCCGGTAATGAAATCCATCTGGATACCACCGGAAGCAATATCAACATTACGGCACCGGAAACCCTTAACATTACGGCCAAAAATATGAACATCAATATTGCCGAAAATATTACCACAACAGCAGGAATGAACGTCTCCGAAACCGTTGGAATGAATAAAAATACCAGCGTAGGAATGCTCAATATGGTGAACGTAGGAACCAATTTCATCACCAATGTGGTCGGAAAAATGGTGGAAATGATCCAGGGCAATAAAGAATCCCATACCGAAAAAGACCGCGTAAGAACCACCAACGGCAGTGTAACCGCCCAAAGCAAAGGAACTTACCAGCAACATTCTGAAAAAGATGTTCAGAACAACTCGGGAGAGAAGTCTAAAAACCATTAGACTGTCAGTAAAAATTTTATTTTGCGGAAGGTAATAGTATAAACTCTCTGGAGAGGATACAAACTTAAGAGAATGAAATTACGCATTATAATATTTTTATGTACTTTTTTTACTGTATCATGTACATCACAGCTCCCATTAATTGATCATAAGGGAATACCTTATGAAAAATTAAATGTGAAGGAATTTGATAAAAGGTTCGATGATAATCCAGATTGGCAAAAAGATGCATTTTTATTGGAAGACGGTACTTACGTACAGGAAAATGAGTACAGGGGTAATTACTACCAATATATAATTTCTTCCAATGCATATTATGGGATTGCAAAAGAGTTTTATAAGGATGGGCAGCTTAAATCTATAGGAAGGGTTTTCGGAAATAATGTAAAAATCGGAATTTGGAGATTTTACGATGAGAAAGGGATATTAAAACAGGAAATTAATGAAGATTTGAAGTTTGGGAGTTTTAGTTATAATGATATTTTAAAATATCTGCACGCTCATAATAAATTAAAAATGGTTAATAAGGATATTCCTGCGATTTATTATTTAGATGCTCATTTTGATGATAAAAAATGGAATATTTCAGTTTTTGTTCCTGTGGATCAGAGTAAAATGTGTAAAGATTGCCCTATAGGATCAATTGATGAATATAATTTTGATACAGAAACCGGAAAATTAATTTATAAAAAAGAAGGTATTAAAATAGTTCAGGACTTTAATGACTTACAGAATTGAAATCAATAAGTATGTTACTCTAATCATAATAACCTTCTTTATGGGAGGTTGTAAGATCAGTTCACAAAAACCACCAAAAATTGAGAACGCTGTTTTAGACTATAAAACTGATTCTTTAGTTGTTTGGAGTCTTTTAAGCTCTGACAATAAAAATAGTATTGTTCTGACAGAGGTAAGAAAACGATATGGGATTGAAAATGGAAGACTATATGATAAAAAACAGAAAAATACCGTTTCGGGCTTAACGATTCAAATGAAAAAGAATGATCATAATGCAGAAGATGTATATATATCAAATGGATTACCAATATATGCATATTATGAAAAGAATCATAATAATATGGATTGGAGGCTAATCAACTATGATGTGAAAGGTAATTTAGACGGTGTATTTGTTGTAGGTAATTATCAAACCCATTTTATGAATGGTAGTGGGGATTGGAAAAACTATTACTTCAAAGAATATAAAAATCCTAATGATACTGTTTTTGAAATCCTGGAAGAAGGTAAAGTGAAAAATAATTTCAAAGTAGGAGTATGGAAATACTATAATAAAGATGGTAAAATAGAAAAAACTAAAACTTATACCCTAAAAGACGCTGTAGATGTTCGCTTCCCGTTTTGTATATTTAATAAAAACGAGCCGTGTTATTGAAATTTTTGAAACCGGTATCTACAGAGCTATCATTAACAGATGTATGTTGAAATGAAATTTAAACCCATTAAACAATGAGTAAAGAAAGTTACATAGGCGGAGATTATATAGAAACCACCGGCGGTGATAATCTTTCTTTTGCGAAAGGCAGTATTGTGAATTCTTCGGAAACTCAGTTCCTGCAGAAAGGAGAAAAAGAAGGAGTATCCTATGCTGTGAATCAGGCTGCCCCGTCAATAGGAGATCTTGATCTGATAAAAGTGGTGATCAATACCTCATATGATGTATGCCATGATGAAGTGACCGGTTTTGATAATTATGAGAACTTCTGGATTTTAGAAGACAAAGGAAAATATTATCACTGGCTCAACAGCCGCACCAATACCCTGGATAAAAATAAGCCGGATCCGCTGCCTGTTACCCTGGCCGGTACGGATAACTTTATTTTAAAAGCCACTTTCAAAACCAAAAATCCTATAGAATGCAACATACGCCTGAAAGACACCGATAATAAGTTTGTTTTTCAGCAGCAGAAACATCCGAGGAAAAATAAGGATGAAGAACATGAAATCACGTTTAGCTGTACAACCAAACCCTATAAAGATACCGCCCGGTATCTGGAAAATTTCACCTTGAATTTTGAGTTTTCCGAAGATGGAACCAACTGGATCCCGATGAAAAGTGTCCGGTTCTGTCTGTATCTCACCTGGAAAAAACCGTTGTTTTCGACTTTTGATACCGGAAGTGCAGAAACCATGCAGATCAAATGCAGAGCCAACAGAAATAAAGAAAATATCTGTGAAACATTGCTTTGGCTGGGATGCAAGCCGGGCGGAGCCGTAGTAACTGATGACGAAACCATGATCGACAGCATTTTTGATCAGTTCAAATCATTAAAAATTGTTCGGAGAAGAGAGCAGCGATGGCAGGCCGAAGGTCTCGGATACTGGCGGAATGCAAGTATGGGAAGCTTTCAGCGGGGCCTGAGAACACTGTTGAGAGATGGCGAAGCAAGATGCGGAGAATGGACCGATTTCTTTCAGCATATCCTCCTTACTCAGGGATTACCTGTAGGCAGCGATACCATAGGAATCTGTACGGAAATGGCCGTTACCGATTACTCTTTCCCATCCAATCCTTCTGATCCCACTGCTTATTCCCAGACGTCAAGTGCCTATAAGCCTGTTCCGATATCTTATCAGTTCGCCGTAAAAAATGCGATACACAGTGATGCATCCAATCCCACTAAAACCACCGGTGACAGCCCCGGACAGGGAAATCCCAGATCACAGCCTCTGTTTGTGGATCACTACTGGTTTTATTACAACAAAGGAAAACGGTTTTATGATGCCTCTTACGGAAAAACCTATAACAGGACAGACAGCACATTGGTAAAATACTGCAGCGATAATCTCAGCAGTGTTTTTATGCTGAATGCCGCAAGAACAACCGGAAGTATTGTAACAAGCAACCTTCACAATTACATAAGAGCCACTAAGAATTTATTCTGATGAAAAACAGCATTTTAATATTGGTAATGTCTTTCTTTTCTTTAACATCTTCATGTAAAGGACAGAATAATAATAAAATATATGAAAATAAAATGGAAATAATATATGAAAAACCACTTGGGGACTTCTCCATCCGGCTGGTAAGAAATGTTACCGCCGACAAAGTGGATTGGGAAACTTTATATATTAAAAATGATACAAAAAAAATAATATCCAATGATAAAGCAGAGAAAAATGCCGGCTGGAAACTTCAGGAAGAACGTGGTGAAAGCCCTGTTGATCTCTATAATATTGCAGGAACATTCTACGACCGTAAAGATAAATCACTGTATTTGATCTGTAACCGTTTCGGTGAAGTTATTCTGAATAAATATGCTTTTGAAAAAGACACCTTTGTAAAAAAAGAAGCTAAAGTACTGGCGAAATATCTGGTGAGTGGCGGATTTGGAAAAGCCATCAATACCGCTGATATTATTAAGGTAAAAGATAAAATATACTTTACACTTACCGTGGGTCAAAGTGGAATAAAGAAACCTACCCAGGTCTTTACCTTTAATCCGGCAAGTCTGAATTCATTAAAAAAAATAGAGTTCAGCACGCCTTCAAAAACAGTAAAAACAGTTTACATCAATGAATTCGGAACATCGATATATGAACAGGAAAAGGACAATGCGGAAAAGAAAGAAATCATTACTCTTTTAAAAAACAATCTGAACCGCCAATACTTTTTTATCAGCATGCCGGGAGATTCGGAACAGTACGAAGCAAAATCTGCGGAACTGCATGATTACGGGATTGCCAGCTATAATCTTTTCCTGAAGGAAGATTCAGAAGGGAAAGCAGAACCGGATCCCGAAAAAATGGAAAAAGCAGGAACTTACATCAACGAAATGCTGAAGTCCATCCATCCGGGTGATAACAAAAACAGGACATTGGCAGGCTATTTATACGATAATGCACAGGAGAATATTTTATATTTCCTGACCGAGGAAAACGGAATCATAGAAATCATCAGGTATAACAACTATACCGGCGACTGGCTGTTGGGAAGCTATGCTGAAAAGAATCCTGATGCCATCAAACAGTAAAATAAAAGATAAAACCAGTAAACCATGAGTAAGGAAAGTTATATAGGCGGAGATTATATCGAAACCACCGGTGGAGACAATCTTACTTTTGCCAAAGGAAATATTGTTAATTCTTCAGAAAAGCAGTTTACCCAGGAAGGAGCAGACGGGGTTATTTACGGTACCAACGGAGATCCGGTAAATATTACGTCACCTGCCGTCCTGGATGCCTATGTGGCCAGGCTTGAAGATAAAAACTATGTCAAAATAAACTCCGCTACCGTAGGAGATACCGTATATATTGTGGTAAAAACCATAGGATTGGCCGGTAAACAGATACTGGTTAACCTGAAAGACAAGGACGGTATTCTGGGAAAACCTAATGAGATCGTAGACCTGATGCAGGATGATAAGGATGTCCAGGGATTGCTTTCCGCAACAGTAGATAAAGACGGGCAGGCAGTCTATAAAATAAAACTGCAGCCTTCTGCGGAAACCAAAGACATTGAAGATTGGGGAACTAAGATCAATGCTGCCAAAGAGAAAAAAGTGAAAACCTCCATTTTGGTGGATGCCGACAAGCATAATCCCGGGGTAGAAATCATCTATATGGGGAAAAATGCAAAAGAACATGAAAATGACTCCCAGACAGCTGCCAAACCCAATTACTGGCTTGATGAAAACGGAAAATGGTTTGAAATCAAATATTGCGAATGCAGTACCTATTCCATCGAGAAAGATCAGCTGAAAGGCCCGAATGTTGTTTATACAAAAACAGGAAGTAAAGTAAAAGGAAATGCAGGAATCCAGAAAGTGATAGCCATTGTTCTGCACAGGACCATCGGTTCATCCATTGCCGGGGCCATCGCCCATTCAAAAGGGACTCATTTTTATGTGGAAGGAGCCCGGGGAACAGACGGGGAAATATTCCAGCCTATTAAACTGGATCAGTATTCCAACCATATCATGAATGAAACAGCCAGAACAGCCCATATGCAGATTCAGACAGAAAATTCCGTCGGCATAGAAGTGATAGGAATGGCGTATTATAAAGTAGGAAAAGATCTGTACACCGTTTATGACACCAAAGTAAAAGACCCGGATTCCGTGAAGCTGACCGGTTCATTCAAAGGACAGCGCATGATTAAAGGAAAATGGACTGATGACGATATTTACTGGGATCAGCTCACCACAGCACAGATTAAATCGGTAAAATGTATCGTGGTGGGCCTGATGAAAAAATACAACCTGAAGAAAGAAGATATTTATACCCATGAAGAAATGCAGTCTAAAACAGCCGGCGAAGGTCAGGTGGTAAAAGATGCCGTATTTTCATTATTAAACGAGTGCTTATGAGAAACTTATTATTGATCTTATTTACTTCCGTCCTTTTTTCAGGATGTGGCTCATTACAGGGACAGAATAAAGACGTACAGCAGTTTGTGAAAAAAGTGGTACAGACCTATAATGAAAAAAACTCAGAGAAATTTAACCAGTTAATTCATAAAAATACTGGATTAACCTTTATTACCACTATCGGCACCAACAACACATGGTTTAAAGTTTCAAAAGTATGCCTCGATAAAAAATGTCTGGACAGCGGGATGGCAGAATCTGCGGGAGTTCCTTACCAGTCTCTTCTTGAAGGTTACAAAACCGGTGATCTGAATACCAATGCCATTGAATTCACTGAAAAGCCTTATTTTGAATGCGATAAGGTTGAAAAACAAGGCATTTTTGTCGCTTCAGAAAACAAATTTCACGCATTGTCGGAATCCATCAATTTCTTCCTCGGACATGCCCCCGATATCCTTGGCGAAGAGCTGGAACCGAAGAAAAAAAACGAACTGGTAAAAGACCTGGAAAAGTATAAAAAAATAGAAACCAAAAGCCGCAGGGTAACAGTGAACAGCAAAGACGGAACCTTTATTTTTTATATTACCAATATCGATGGAAAGTGGTTTCTGACTGTCCTGGATTTTGCCTCTGGGGATTGCAGTGTTTAGACAATCAATCTATCCGATCATTACTCTGTTTATGGTTAAAAGTGTTTCCCACAGATTCTACTGATCTTTTGGGTTGTTTTCTCGCGGATTTTGCAAATTGAGCAGATTTATTCATCAATAAAATCATAGATTTTTATACTTCTGTGAACTTCTTTACGCAATACATTTAACTTAAAAATTATTAAGTATATCCTTTTGTACAGTTTTGATGCTGCCATCAGAACATTCATGATGGGTTCGTTTGGTACCATTAAATAAAAGTGTAATTTTAAAACATAATTATAAAACTAAGCGATCCATGAACAAAGTCACCAATCAGTTAAAATATCTTTCAAAATTATCAGCAACATTTCTTTTCAGCCTATTGAAGATTTATGGAATAGGAATACTTTCCACGGTGATTGTTATGGTAGCAGGAATTTATATATTGTCCGCAAGTTTTGGAAATGGCTTGGGACACAGTGGAGCCTACCTGTTTATTGTAGCTGCTGTTACTACAAAGCCTGTTTCTGCCAGCCTTTTCTTTTTACTGATGATTGCCGCGCCATTCGCTATCGGTATTTTTGCTACAAAATATGCGATGTCCAATGTCATCAGCAGACTGGTGAAAGACCATTCCGAAACCCTGCTGATTCCGGCTATTGATAAAGTAATGGATAAATTCAGATCCGGACAGCCCGCTGTCATCCGGAACAGTGCAGATTATGCTCTGGTTAAGATTCAGCTGATCAATGAATTCAAAAACAGTTCGGAAAACAAAATAATAAAACGGATTCTGAGCTATGCCTTAAAGAAAATGAGCTTCGATGAACTGGATCTCAAAGGTGGAAATGCCAATTTTTATGACCTGATCAAAACAAAACTGATCGAAAAACTGCACGAACTGGCAGAACCTTCAGCCATGATCTTTTATATTTTTATAGGATTGCAGTGGCTAAGCCTTGCACTCATGTATTTTATGAATATTTAATCGTTACCTTCTTTACGGCTAAAATTCTCTCTAACGGCGATGTACAGCCCGTTGGACATCCTGCAAAAAGGATTACATCTCTAATAAAAGAATTACCTATCTTTATCCTTGTATACATTTGTATAAAAAAGATATATTTGTAAATAAGTATCTTTTGACAGATGATACGGGCTGAGGATAACGTCCACGGCCCTAAACACCAAATAATCTGAAAGAATTAAAAAGAACACAGACATATTAATATAAGAAAAATTATAAATGGGAGTACTAGTAACCAACGAAACAGTAAAACAGCTATTTCATATTGCTCAGTCGATAGCGAAGGAAAACTATAACGGAACCTACGGAGGGCCGCACATTCTGCAGGCCTTGATGCATAAAGATATCGGACTCAATGAATTTCTCAAAAGCATCGATAAAGATCCGGGTTATTTTTACGAATGGGCAGACGTCCGTATCGAAGATTATCCCAAAACCAGCCATCTTCCGGATGAGGTGCGCCAGGATGAAAGCGTAGATACCCTTATTGAAGAAGCAGATGATATCCGTTTAAAATTAGGACTGGATGAAGTTACCCCAATCTGCATTCTTACCGCAATCGTAAAGCCACAGGTTGCCTTTTCACTTCAGCAGTTGAAATCACTGCCGTTGAGAGAACATGAAATATTCAACCTGTACAGAAAAGATACCCCTTTTGCCGTATCGGAAGACGGTGATTTCTCATCCCTTTTCTCCAATGGAGCCGATTTTACAGATGCTTCATTTCCGTCCATTAAAAACTATTGTGTAGACCGGACAGCACAGGCCAGAAAAGGTGACCTTGAAAATATTATAGGAAGAGATAAAGAACTCAGAATGCTTGTTGAAATCCTTTGCCGCAGAAGCAAACCGAATGTGATTATCATCGGTGAGCCCGGAGTGGGGAAAACAGCTTTAGTGGAAGGTTTTGCTATTGAAATTATCAAAGGAAACGTTCCCGAGATGCTTAAAAATGCAACCCTTCTGGAACTTGATACGGGAGCCCTTTTGGCCGGAACCTCTTACAAAGGAGAAATTGAAGACCGCCTGAAAAAAGTGATCAACGAGTGCAAAAAAATAGAAAAGGCAGTCCTTTTCATTGATGAGATCCATACCCTTTTAGACCCGAAAGGAAGCATCGGAAATGTTGCCAACCTTCTGAAACCGGAGCTGGCAAGAGGTGAAATTACCGTAATCGGTGCTACCACCCAGGAAGAATACAGAAAAATCATTGAACCGGAACAGGCATTCAACCGCCGTTTTGAAGTCCTTACCGTGAATGAACCGGATGAGCAGACCTGCGTTAAAATGATCGATGTACTTCTGGAAGGATATAAAAAACACCACGGAATTGAAGTGGAGAAAAAAGCCCTTCCCGAATGTGTACGTTTAGCAAAAAGATATGCCAAAGGCAAAAAACTGCCGGATGCGGCAATCGACCTGTTAGACAGAACCATGGCAGCCATTAAAATGCTGGACGAACTTTCAGAAAAAGAGCTGGAAAGCTGGAAAGAAAGCTATGAAGCCATTCTGAAAGAAGAATACGAAGACAGCAAACATCAGGCAGATGAACTGATCTGGACGTACAACCTGCTGAGAGATAAAATAAGCCCGATTTTATGGGGATCCCTGAGCGAACAGCCCGCACTGGACAATGCTATGCCGGTAGATCAGATTCATACAATCATTGATGATACCTATGCTGAACTCGTACAGCATGCAGCCAAAAAAAGAGAAAAAGTAGACCGCCTGGAACTCGCAGCAGTGATGGCGGCAAAAACCAATATTCCGATCGGAAAAATCCAGGCTCAGGAAAAGGAAAAACTTCTGAATATGGAATCGATGCTGATGAACAGAGTCGTAGGACAGGATCATGCCCTGAAGATCCTTTCAGATGCTATCGTAGAAAACCGAAGCGGACTGAACAAACCGGGACAGCCTATCGGATCATTCTTCCTGCTGGGACCTACCGGAACCGGGAAAACCGAGCTGGCAAAATCAATGGCCGAGTTGCTTTTCAACGACGAAAAAGCAATGGTTCGTTTCGATATGTCCGAATTTAAAGAAGAACATTCCGCAGCCCTGTTATACGGAGCGCCTCCGGGATATGTAGGATATGAAGAAGGAGGGATGCTGGTCAACAAAATCAGGCAGCAGCCTTATACCGTAGTCCTGTTTGATGAGATCGAAAAAGCTCACCATTCCGTTTTTGATGTATTCCTGCAGATCATGGATGAAGGAAAAGTTCATGATAAATTAGGCAAAGAAGGAGACTTCAGCAATGCCCTGATATTATTCACCTCCAATATCGGAAGTGAAGAGATCGTTAAACAGTTTGAAGAAGGGAAAATCCCTGAATCATCTTCACTCATGCAGATCATGTCCAATTCCGGAAGATTCAGACCCGAATTCCTCGCGAGGATTACCGAGATCATTCCTTTCGCACCAATCACAGAATCTATTGCCGAAAGAATTTTCAATATTCAGCTGAAATCACTTCATGCCTCTCTCACAAGATTGGGAATGGCTTTGAAGATCAGCGACGAAGCCGTGAAAAATCTTGCATTAGGCGGTTTCAGCAGCAAATACGGAGCAAGACAGATCTCCGGAGTGATCCGTGCCCAGCTGGCAAGACCGATTTCCAAAATGATCGTGAGAGAAGAAGTGAAAACCGGGCAGACCATCTTTGTAGACTGGAATAAAGACGAAGAAAAACTAAGCTGGAAAGTAGAGTAGATCAAATAGAGCAGATTGCCTCTCCGGCATTTCTGCCTTTTTACTTCTTTACCTTTTCAATGATAAATTGTAAAGCAATTAAAATGAAAACTGTATTCAAAAACATCTTTGCAGCATTACTCCTGACAGGAACAGCCGTTTCGGTAAGCGGGCAGTTTCTTGCCGCTTCCGATACCTCGGAAAGCAGTGTGAAGAAATACCAGGGAATCATTAACGCCAACAGGGAAACTGTTAAATATATTGAGTATTCACTGGTACAAAAAGGCCTTCCCAAGCATCTGAGAAACCTGGCGATGATAGAATCTCATTTTAACGAGAATAGTACCTCCGGAGCCGGAGCGGTAGGCGTATGGCAGTTTATGACCGCCCATGCCAACCAGTACGGTCTTACCGGTGAGGCCCGCACAGATAAGTATAAAAGTACAAGAACAGCCGTGATTTCCCTGGCCAATCTCTATAAAAAGTACGACAACTGGGTAACGGTTGTAGCTGCTTATAACTGTGGTGAAGGAAATATTGCCAAAGCCATGCAGGCAGCCGGATCCACTCAGTACCACGAGTTTTCAAGATTTTTGCCGGCGGAAACTATTAATCACGTTAAAAAATACCTGAACGCGTGCTATGCAACAGGTGAGCTGGAAAGTGTCTTAACTAACTACAACGCTTCACGCATCAATAAAATTTTCTTTACAGAAGGAGGCTCCCAGAGAAATATCGGAGTTTCTCTGGCTGAAACAGATATCAATGCAGGCTTTAGCCTTAATGTTATTGCAGACGAGCTGAAAGTAGATATGGATAAAATCCTTTCATGGAATCCCGGAATCGTAGAAGAACTGCAGAAAACCGGAGAAAGTTCCCTTTATCTGCCCACCGACCTGATGCCGGATTTTCTTTTAAGAAAAAACAAGATTCTTTCCCGCTCCATCAGAGAAGGAAACAAAATGCAGCAACAGCAATAGACCGTTATTGATCTTAAACATACAAAAAACAGCCGTCTTTACTAAAGTACGGCTGTTTTTTTATGTCAGCACAAGAAATGAAGAAGCCTTCACTTCGGATAAGTTTATATTATCAACTTTGTTGATTCGTCTAAGCGTATGGATAAGTTACTGTATCATCAACGTCATCTGTGAAATCTGCGCGGGAAAATATACACCAACATCTGTGAAATTTGGGGAATCTGTGGGAAATTTTTTAATCCCAAAAGATTCGACAAATCTAAAAGTAACCAAAGGATTGATAATCATCTATACATTTTTTTTCGAATAAAACTTAAACAAGCTCTAAAAACAAAATTTTTTAAAAGTCAATAATACCTGCGATCAGCTGTTAAAGACATCTTAAAAAAAGCTAAAAAATCTTAATATCTCTCTGTGTTGTGTAAAAATACCTTGTTTTTCTAAATCTTATCTTGTTTTTAAGTTGTTGAAAATCAATTATTTATATTTATCGTTAAATCAAAAATCGTAGAATTACGACATGAAATCGTAGAACTACTACAATTTTTCAGATTTATAGTGAAAAGCTTTTTTTTAAGAAAAGGACGTTCTATATTTGTTCCATAATCAAACACCTAATCACAAAATATTAACGATTAAAATTTACAAATCATGGCAGCAAATTCAAGAGGAATCTTAAAATTCAACGGAGGAGAAGGTCAGAAACTTTTAAAGCTGAACTACAGCGTATCAAGATCTACAGACGTTTCAGGACGTGTAGCATCAGACCCTTCTAACGCCCTTATCAAAGTTACAGTAGAAGCTACTGAAAAATCCGACATCCTTGAGAGCTTATTGAACGGAAAATATAAGCCTACTACAGGAGAAGTTACTTTCAACAAATCTCACGAAGAAGGAACACTGATCACCCTGAACTGGAACAACGGATATGTAATCCAGCACGAAGTAGACTTCGATGCAATCGATGAAAACAGTATGCTGATCAGCTTCGTAATCAGTGCGGAAACCATCGACTTTGGTAACTCTAAGTATGAAGGACTATGGCCTTCAGATGGTAAATAAGCCCAAACATCATCTTAGTAAAAATAAATTGGTACAGAATAGTGTATTCGGAAGAATGGACTATTCTGTTTTTCCATTTTTAATAACGATCTTGAAAGTGCTGGATTTAGTTTATTGAAAATCAATATTTTAACACATTCCGGCTGTCCGGAAAAAGAGAATGATACTCTCTTCGTAATTCATTTTAACTTAAAAAAAACACACATTATGTTTAAGGATGACCAATCGATAAAAGTACAGGACCCGAAAAACAGTATTGAAAATCAGGCTGGAGAACAGCTGAATACCGTAAAGGATAATGCTGTAAAAAAGGCAGACCAGATACTGGGAAAGGCCGAAGAAGCCGCTCAGAAAAATATTCAGAAAACCCAACAGGCTTATTCCAACGCCGTACAGGGAACCAATATGCTCATGAACCAGACGCTGGTGCCTAATAATGCTTCCGTTGTGGAAACTAAAGTATGGGCCAAGCAGCCGACTTCCAAAATCCATAATGTGGAAGCGATCGTGGAGAATTATATTGCCGGGATCAACCGTGTGGTAAAGCTCGATATCGTGATCGAAGGGCAGATCATCAGACATTTCAAACATTTCAAGCTGGTACAGAGTGCTTCCAGACATCATGAATTCAGTGTAACCCTGGCTCATGATACCTTAGAAACAGCAGAAAACCATAACCTGCAGGAAGCCCAGAGTTTTTTAGGAAAAAGAATCACCGTAGTTTTTAAATATAAAGATGTTGAACAGGGACCGGAGCGTAACTTTGTAGGCGTGATCACAGAAGTGGGATTCAGCCAGGAAAAAGGAAGCCTGGGGAATATTGTGCTTACCGGGTACAGCCCAACTATTCTTCTTGATGCCGCCCCTCATATCCAGAGTTTTGGCGGTGCCCAGCAGGTAAGTCTCAACAGTATTGCCGACCAGGTGATCAGGGAAGGTCTCGGAAGCAGTAAATTTGATTTCAGGGTAGACGCCCAGTACGGAAACGTTCCCTACAGCTCACAATATGAAGAAACCCATTATAATTACCTGGCCAGAATAGCCGAGGCGTATGGTGAACAGTTCTATTATGACGGTGAGGTGCTTCATTTCGGAAAGCTTCCGCCTCAGGAAAAACCCGTTAATCTTACCTATGGCAGCAGCGTAAGCGATATTGCCATCAAAATGAAAGCCCAGCACGTAAGCCCAAGCTTTTACGGGTACAACAGCAGTAAGAACGAAAAGCTTACGGGAGGCAGCACGAAGATCAGCCATACTTCGGATATTGCCAAACGGGCTTATGAAATATCAGAAAGAACTTTTACAACCCCTTCATTAAGGGTGGCACCTATCAAAGCTGCCTCTTTTATGGATATTGATGCTTCCCAGAAAGGGACAGCAGGAAGTAAAGCGTCAGAAGTATTCATCACTTCAGGAACAACCACTGTTCCATTCCTGTATCCGGGATGTATTGCAGATATTGAAATGCGTAAGGCAGATACCAGCGATACCGCTTATTTTACAAAATTAATGATCACCGGAGTGGTTCACGAAGTAGACGCCAGAGGATATTATGACGGCCATTTTGAGGCCATCGCAGCCGATACAGGATTTATCCCGCGCCCGGAATTCCATACTCCGAAAGCAGAACCTCAGTTTGCCAAAGTAATCTCCAATACAGACCCTTTAAACCAGGGGCGTGTACAGGTACAGTTTGACTGGCAGAACGGTCCGGATACAACAGAATTCATCCGCGTCATGTCTCCCGATGCCGGAAGCAGCGACAAAGTAAACAAAAACCGCGGTTTCATGTCCATCCCGGAAGTTGGGGATCAGGTCATCACCAACTTCGTACACCAGCATCCCGACCGTCCGTTTGTGATGGGAGGAATGTTCCATGGAAGCATTGGTGCCGGTGGTGGTGCCGGGAATAATGTGATGAGCTTTAGTGGAAGAAGTGGAGCCGAATTGAAATATGATAATGGAGCTGGATCTATGAATCTTAAAGATCAAGGGGGGGCTAATATGTTCTTTGACGGTGCAGGAAATGCTGAGACCAATGCGAACAATAATAAAATAGTGAATGTTGGAAATAGTAATACAGTAAATGCAGGAGCAAAACATTGTACAGATGTAGGTAAAGGGCAAAGTATTCTTACAATGGGGAAAGATGGTGTGATTGATTTGAGCGGGGCACAAAAAGTTACTTTAAAAGTTGGTGAGAGTTATATTGAAATCACAGGATCTTCTATTACGGTAAAATCTAAAACTGTAAATATAGAAGGAACTTCTACAACCAACGTTGGTAAAACAGCTGGAAGTCCAGGAATGGTTGTTAATAGTAATGTGACAATAAAAGGAGGACAGGTTGATATTAATTAAGAATGGAGTTTATAAAATATAAAATACTAAAAGAAGATACGCTTGTTATTATAGCAAAGGAATTTGGATTAACAATAAATGAATTGTTGGATTTTCATAATTCTCATGCTATTTTGACGCAACAAATTTTTGGTACACACATTCCTTTTCATATTAAAGAAATGTTTATCCCCAACAAAAAAGAAGAAATAAAAAATAAACCGTTTGAAAAAATAGACTTTCAACAGAAAGCAAGATACCGTTGTGAACAAACTGTAATCATGAAATTAAATGGCATTGTTCATAGTCATGCAGATACAAAAAGAGAATTTTTGGTTACTAAAAGCAAAGTTGTTAATGATATTATTGTAGAGACAAAGTTAGTTGAAAACGTGATTGAAGCATATCAGCAACAATTGGAGTTAGCTATAAAATTGGTATGTGAAATAGATACTATTAAATCTAATTTAAAAGTTAATCTAAAAAAAGATGGAAAGATTAATGAAATTTTGAATCATAAAGAAATTATTAAAAATTGGAACAAGAAAAAAGTGGAACTTGAAGCAGATTTTTCTTTTTTAAGAGATAAAAACACACATCAAGATTTCAAAAATTTTTTAAAACTCAATGATGAGCAATTCAATAGTCAGGAAAATTTAATTAATGACCTGAATTCAAAAATGTTCTTTGATGTTTTTTTTGATAAATATCTAACTTCAGAAAATTTTCTAGATAACTATTCTCGGACTTATTACTCACAATTATTTGATGGTTATGGTGTAAATCTTAATTTTAACCAAGATATTTTGGCAGAAAGCCCAGATCAGGTAGAAGTAAGAAAAGTAAGTTCCTTTGCAAAATCTGAATTAAATAATGACTTTTTGGAAAAGCAGTATGATTTTAAATTTAAACCTATTGTAAAATACAGATTTTCAGAATATAATTTTAGTGTAAGGGAAAGAAGTATTATTAATACAAAAGACAGATGGATAGAACAATCGGATATTACCATTATTGAAGAAGTAAAAAACAATGTACAGGTCTTGATAGATTATAAATTAAGAAAAATAGAATAATTATGGCAGAATCTTATATACCAGAAGGGACTGATGTAATTTGCACATTAATGCAAAAAGGACCCAATAAAATTGGTTTGGGGGACAGAACTTCATATGTTGCCTATAAAGGTAAAAATGCACCTCTTCTTAATATTTCTGATAAAAAAATTAGTGAATCATTTCAATGTAAAAATGCTTCTAAATTTTGGGGTGGTTTGCAGGCTTTATGTGCAGGAATAGCAATTGGAGCTATCGTAGTTTTAGCAGTTGCTGCAACTGTACTTACAGGAGGAGCTGCAGCAATATTTATTGGAGCTATAGCATTTACAGCAGGTGTAAGCTTAGGTGCGGGTATTATAGGTTTATACAAAACTGCACATGATTGTGATGTTATTAAAGATTCTACTTGGTCGCTTCCACATGATACTGTAAGAATTGAAGGTAAAAAAGCACTGCTAAACCGTTCTTTTATTAGTTGTAGCAAAGGTGGTAAAGTAACTATTATTGTAGATCCAGTTATTGCCCAAAATGCAGCAGAAATAATAACCAGTAATAACCAAAAAGAAGTGTTGTCGCATATGGGTAGCCAATTTGTTATGGGAATTATAACAGGAGCTACTTCTGCTTCACCTTTAGCACTAGCAGCCGCTTCACCTTTAGCTGTATATTCTTATAATGACGCAGAAAGTAAAGAACAAGAACAAAGATCCCAAAACCAAGAAAGAGATCCTTTTTGGACACAAGCAGGAGATGCACTAGGAGATGAGGGCAGAGATGCAGCCATTGGGCTGCCTGGTGATATTTATGAAACGGCAGCCGAATTAACAACACACAATCAAACTGTATATCAGGAAATAAGAGATTTAGGAACATTAGCCGCAACAAGAGAAGCCGCAGGAGATGTTTCTGGTGCTATGAATGCAAGAATTGCTCAGCAAATGGCAAGTAACCCAAATTCTTTCAAGGGGCTCAGTCATTTCTTTAAAGATATGGGTAAAGGTCTTGGTATTGGTTTAGCCGCAGGAGTAGTGAATTTTGGAATAGACCAATGGTCGAATTCTTACGAGGATCAAATGCATAAAGGATCATCTGATGAAATTGATGATGCTGAGAGAGAAGATAAAAATACTAGTATAGGAATTATAGCAACAGATGCATGAAGAATTTAGGAACAGGTTATGCAATAGGGTATATTATAGCTGGATTGATTTTAATTCCATTGCTTATTTATGGAGTAAACAAATTGTTTTTTCAAGGTAACGATGCAGAAAAGTATATCCATAATTATTTAATAAATATGGAGGATATTACATTAAAACTTGATGATAATGATAAAATTGTTTCGGGTTATGATAGATATACCGCTTTCTTAGCAAAAAAGAGAGGGGGGATTATTCATGTTAGAACAAAAACATTCTACTCCACCAATTATAAAAAGTATTTTCAGTTCCGAATGGCCAATGTTGGTGATATTTTTTATACAGCTTTTTATGAACATATCAAGAAGAAAAGTATCATATTAACGGTCAATAAAGATGATATGAAAAACCCAGCTATGGGAACAAAGGAACATCCCATCCCCGTTTTTAGAGTGGTGGGCGATGAAGAACCTATCTCAATATTTCATTTTGATGACAATGATAAAAAAGTGGTTGAAAACTATGATATTACTCAGAAGCAGTATGAAAACAGTGTTTATGTTCACTTAAAATATGTAATGTCCAAAGAAGAGTTTAAAAAACGTTTTGAGGAAAAATAAAAATTTAGGAGCAGGTTACGCAATAGGCTATATTATTGCAGGAATTGTTTTACTTCCATTGCTTATTTATGGAGTAAACAAATTGTTTTTTCAAGGTAACGATGCTGAAAAGTACATACGTAAATATTTGAATCAATCCTTAGAAATAAAATTGTATGTTGATCTAAGTTTAAAAAATGATTTTACTTTAGAAGATTTAAAAGCTGGAAAAAGCAGTTTTACATTTGGACATGAAAGATACACCGCTTTTTTGTCTAAAAGGGGAGGTAAAATATATATTGATAAAATTGGTTTTTTTTCTCAAAAGTTCAATAAATACTTTACTATAAGATTAACAAATGTTGGTGATGATTTCTCATTTATTTTTAGAAGAGCTATTGACAAAAAGGATGTTATTGCAACTGTAAATAAAGAAGATTTAGAAAGCCCTAATTTAGGTACAAAAGAAAATCCAATACCCATATTTAAAATAAAAGGAGCAGACGGATTTTTAACAATTGATGATGAAAATTATAAAGACAAAAGCTATGACATCACCCAAGCACAATATGAGAATAGTGTGTATTGTCATTTAAAATATGTCATGTCCAAAGAAGAATTTGCTTCACGTTTTGAAAAGAAATAAAAATTTAGGAACAGGTTACGCGGATCTCCTCAAAAGTTGGGGATGTATGAACGTACCTCCATTACTATATACAGATCTAAAGATCAGCCTTTGCTCAATATCCAGGACAAAAAACTTTCCGGTTAGTTTCAATGCAAAACATCAATGAAATTTTGGGGAGGTCTACAGGTTTTATGTGCTGTTCTGGCAGTAGGAGCTTTGGCTATTGCTACAGTAGCTACCGGAGGATTGGCGTTAGTAGCATTGGGAGTTGCCGTAGCAGCAGTAGGTACATCCGCATTTGCCGGCTACAAAGAAACTTCCCATGAATGCGATATTACTATGCAGTCTAAATGGATTAATGTGCATGATACCGTTACCATCAACGGGCATAAAGCTCTTTTACAAAACTCCAAGCTTATCTGTAAGAAAGGAGGAGCGCTTTCATTAGTTGTTGATCCTGTTTTGGCAAGAGCAGCGGCACAGAAAATTGCGTCTAATAATACTAAAGAATATGAAGCACATCTGAGCTCTCAAATGATACAGGGTGCCATGTTTCTGATATCTTCCAAAGGAGATCCGCGGGCTTTGGCTGTAGGGCTGCCTTTAACGGTCTACAATTATGCAACCGGAGAAGACACGAAGATTAAAGACAGAGCTAATGCTATTGAGCAAAGAATAACCAATCCTCAGAATCCGGCTGATAAAGGAATTTTAGGCACTGCCTGGGAAGCCGTTCCGGATAGAAAAGGAACATTTATTGCCGGAAGAGACGCTGTCATCGGAACAACAGCCGAAGTAATCTACACAAATCCTATCCTTATAACTGCTGCAAGAAGTTACCCTTCAGTAGTGGCTGCCTCTATACGGTCTGCTTATCCTGGAGCAGCCTTACGGCTTAACACCAGCTTAATGGTAGCCGGAGTGCAGCGCAGCTTTACCAATCCTGGAATTTTAAAAGGAATGAAGGAGGGATTTTTATGGGGAATGGCCGGTGCAGTGGTAGATGGAGGTATTGATATTTATGAGAATAGTTTGTATGATGATACGATTTCTCATTTTATTGAACTTTCAAAGAAAAATAAACAAAGTAAAGGAGTTAACATTATAGCAAAAGATAAATGATTAAAGGAATAGGTTATTTTCTAGGAGCTACATTTGGTGCAGCTTTAGTTTTTTTTATAATAAGTTTCATTTTTTTGAGGCCTAGAGATATTACAGATATTGAAATAAATAAATTCACTAAGAATTCTGATAAAATACTTATTAGTTTTATCCCATTAATCACATCTTTTGATATCCCTGTTCCAGATGAAAGATTAGGAATTAAAAATATAAGTAAACTAACTTATTTTAGTAATAGAAACATGGCCTATGTTAGAGCTGATACTTATACTTATTTTTCTAAAGAATTAAATAAATATGTAAGAACATATTCAATTAGTGAGATTGGTAATATGAGCGGTGTTATTATTGATTTTGGAGAGAAAGATAAGGATAGAGCCATTTGGCCAGATATGTACTTCTATTACAACAAAGAACAGAATGCCGATCCATCCTATGGAACAATAGACAAACCTCTTCCTATTCTCCATTTTAAAAGCGCCGATCCTTCTCTTCGGTCTATGAGGAAAAATAACAAAGATGCAGATCCTGCTTATCTTAAAAAAGTTTATGATGAAAATGTAAAATTGTATCTGCAATATTTTATAGAAAAAGAAGACTTCAAGAAGCTGTATCCTGAATCATCTATAGATTAAAAATATCATCTATAATTACAATGTAAGTGACAGGTCCATAAAAAAATTGTTTGAAGATGAATAACTTGGGATAGATTGTCTGTTAGTTGACTAAAATAATAAAAATAACAGTATTAGCAGAAAAAGATTAATAACTAATTACATGAAAAATATTCTTTTTGTACTCATTCTCATATTTCCAGTTATTATTACCCTTTTTTGCTTTTCCAAGGTGCTTGATATGAGTTCTAAACTACAATTTATTAGTGAAGTACCAATAGCAAAAGAAAATAGCAGAGTAAAACTATATATTGATAAACACGCAAGTAAAAGAAGAATTTATTTTTTTGTAAAAAAAGATTCTAAATTAATACAATACAAAAGAGAGTATAGGGGGTTGATCACCAACTGGCGGATTGCTTTAAAGAATGAAGCTTTTGTAAGTGAAAATCATCTTTCATTTTATACAGATTCGAGCAAGCTGGATAATGATAATGAAAAGCCTTTTTTTAGCTTAAATAATGAGAGAAAAAACTTTGATTATTATTCAGATGTATTTCAATACGTGAAAGAAAAATATTTTTTTTATCTGTTAATCTTTTGCTTGATTTATGTATTTGGTTCAGGTTGGCTCATAGATTATTTAGGTGGAGTTACACAGCATAAAGCTTTGGTAATATTGTTATTTTTAGATATATTGTATTTAATAATTTTACTTTTCTGGTAATTTCAAACTGATTATTAAAAATGTTGAATTGTAATTTTTAAGATATGGGAGATAAGACTGAGACAAAAGTAGAATTTGTTGCATTAAGGTTCAGTACATTACTTTTTATTATTGTTATTGGATTTTTTGTCCTATTGGGTATATTTCAGTTAAAAAATATCATAACTAATACTACCCAGATGATGTATTGGGTTGTATGTATTGGCGGACTTTTTACATTTTTTTCTGTATTTCTGTTCTGGAAGACCAAAATCAGAGGTAATATAGAATTTCAGAATGAAGCATTTGCAATTCAAATTCAACAAAAAAATCAGTTGGATGTATTTCCCTATAATGAAATTAGAGATTATAATATTTATAATTTACCCATTAAAAAAATGGGGGTAGTTTTAAGGATTAATAGGACCAAAAATTCATTTTATTGGTTTGTTTTTGAAAATAGTAACTTTTTTAATACGATGACCATTATAAGAAATAATTTACAAAATAAATTATTTTCAAAAAAATTGTCTTTTTTAGACTACGTCATTAAAGGCTTTTTTTTCTTGCCAATAGTTTTGTTAGTTATAAGTATTTTACTATTGGTTGGAGGATTGTTATATATGATTTATTTCTTAGAATGATTCATTTTAAATTAACAGATTATGGGCGTTTCATATATTCCACAGGTAAACTTCCCTTTTTTTCAAACTAAAACTGCACAGGATTAATGATGAAATTTCTTATCATTTTTATGTTTGTTTTTTTTAAATTTATTACTAGAAAACCTGATTAACCTTCGGGTTTCATCAGATAAATAATCGGTCTAATGTAGACCGTTATCCGGTAAGATTCGTGATTGAAAGCAAACCCAAAATAGCCACCATCACAAAGCTATTTTTCTTTATTTTTGGCCAATGTCTTCCCTATTACGGGATCTGGATCAGTTCTTAATTCCCCATTCAAAGAGTGTATTTTATAATTTATTTCCCTTGTTGGTGTAAAATATAAGCTCGTTTTTTATTCTGTAAAAATTGAATAAAGTCTTTAGTCATAATCATTTAATTAATTATGTTAAGTCAAAAGTCGTAGAATTACGACATGAAATCGTAGTATTACTACAATTTTTCAGATTTATATCCAAAAACTTTTTCATTAAGGGGATGAGGTCTATCTTTGCTCTGTAATCAATCACTAATCACAAAATATAAACCCATAAAATTCACCAATCATGGCAGCAAATTCAAGAGGAATCTTAAAATTCAACGGAGGAGAAGGTCAGAAACTTCTAAAGCTTAATTACAGCGTATCAAGATCTACAGACGTTTCAGGACGTGTGGCATCAGATCCTTCCAACGCATTAATCAAAGTTACGGTAGAAGCTACTGAAAAATCTGACATCCTTGAGAGCTTATTAAACGGAAAATATAAGCCGACAGTAGGAGAAGTTACTTTCAACAAATCTCACGAAGAAGGAACACTGATCACTTTAAACTGGGAAAACGGATACGTAATCCAGCACGAAGTAGAGTTCGACGCAATAGACAGCAACAGTATGCTGATCAGCTTCGTAATCAGTGCAGAAACCATCGACTTCGGAAACTCTAAGTACGAAGGATTATGGCCTTCAGCTGGTAAATAAGCCCACAGTCTTTTATTAAAATAACAACAAAGCAGAATAGTGAATCCACTGTTCTGCTTTTTTATGGAGATTGTTGAATCAAGCGCAAAGTTGGAAATAAACAAAGCCATTTCGCTTACCGTTGAATATCGGTACTTTGTATTACCTTGCTAAGGTTACGCCCTTGTTTACCTTATTGATACACCATACAATTATTCTTCGTTTATCCTTTGAAATACAAAGCCTCTCTAGATTTTACCTCTTGAAAGGTATTTTATACTGAGATTGTTCTGTAAAATAACTTAGTAGGAGTAAACAACTGACCTAGGAAACGGGAGCGTTAAAAAAATTGAGATAGAATCCGTTAAAAAATTTCCACTGTTTGAGCATGGGAGTGATTTAGACCCGAAGAAGAACCGTATGATTCCATGCGAGTTTGGAAATTTTAGGAATCAGTGTCAATTTTTAGCGGATGATTCCAGTCTTGAATTTTTGGATACTTTTTTTTCAAGAAAAAAGTATCAATAAGAAAAAAGAATATTTATTTCATTTTCAATTGTTTTACTTCATATGAAATAGATAACAATATTTTATTCCATTCATTCACCCTACATCGGCAGATCTTCGTAAATTTACTCATTATACAATCAGAACACTTTTGAAAACTAATACCTCAGTCACAGCCTTTATTTTTACCTGTTTATTCCTGCTGACAGCGAAACTATCCGCCCAGGGAACATTAAATGATCATGAATATCGTTTCCGGGGTCCGGTTAAAACAATGACCGTTTCAAAAAAAGATCATTCCGCAGAAAAGAAAGAGCTGACCTCTCTTTTGGAATACGATAAAAAAGGACGGAAGATCAGGGATGTTTCACCTTACAATACCGGAAGCGAATATTATTATCCGGATCAGCAGTCGGAAACCCCGGTACTTACCCGGACCTTTGATAAGGAAAGTCACAAAGTAGTAAGAATCAGCCTTGAAGACAGAGATGCCAACGGAAGAAAAAATCTGAGTGGTGATCTGGAGGACGGGAAGTGGTATTATTACTATATCTATGATTATCGGGATAAAAAGGATGAGATCAGATGGTTTTCAGAGGACGAAATATATCATCGCGAAATCCGTGAAGCCATTGATCTTGGAAAATTCACGATTCCCGAAGGATTCGTACCTTTTGAATGGGACCGCAGCCTTTCCACAGGAACGGATGTCAAAAAGAAGACATTCTCAGATAACGATGACAGGCACGACCTCTCTTTTGAATTCATACAGAAAGGAAAACCACAAAATAAAGTCACTTTTGAGTACCACGGAAATGACGTTTACGATGCAGGCAAAGGAAGCTGGTACAGATATGAAAACGGAAAGCTGACGGAAGAACGCTATGTATACAGCGGATCGGAACGCTCTGATTTCGGACACCGCTATACCTATAATGATAAAGGGTTTCTTGTTTCCGATCATTACGGTTATTTCAGCAAAATGCCCCATGACTTTATGCAGCGAAAAATCTTTGAGTACAATGAAAAAGGAGACTGTATCCGCGAAACACAGGATGCTGAAAACGAAAAACCGTTTGTTATCCGCATTGAATATCAGTATGATAACCAGAATAACTGGACGAGCCGTAAAGAAATCTACGGCGACGGATCCGGCAGTACTGTTACCCGCCAGTTTACCTATTATAAATCCGGTGATGCAGATCTTAAGAACAGCCTTAATCCGGCGGTCTATAAAGAAAATCTCGCGTTATTGAAGGAATATAAGCCAAAAGCAGAAGAGCTCTACAAAAATTACCTTTCAGCAAAAAAACAAAAGAATGAAACCCGTCCTGAAACAACAGATTACAGAAAATTAAGGTCCTCAAAATGGCAGGATTTTGTTCCCCAAAGACAAAAGCTTGATACCGTTACCACAGGAGATCTTAACAAAGACGGACTGGAAGATGTGGTATTGGTATATGAGCAGGAAAAACTGCTTAAACACGAAAGAAATGAAAAACGTATCCTCAGAATCCTGCTAAAACAACCGGACGGACAATACAGAATGGCCGCAGAAAGTACTGGTGCCGTAGCCGGTGAAAATATGAACAACGTATTCTTTTCCGGAATCGAAATCAAAAAAGGACTGCTGATCATCAGCCATGATTTTCTGAGAGGAGGAGCCGTTCATAAATACCGTTATCAGAATAACGGATTTTACCTGATTGGCGGAGAATCCCATTCTGGTGATGCCTCCCAATACTCACGCATCGATTATAACCTGAGCACCGGAAAATATATCGCCGAATTTGAAAACTCAGAATCCGATCCCCAGATTCCGGATTCCTACAAAAAAGAAGGCGTAAAAAAGCTGGCTTCACTGCCGGAAATAGAAACTTTTGAACTGTTCTCGCTGGATGTGAATGGGAACAGGCTTTGATGAGAGAAGGATAGATGATAGACAGGGAAGTGTTTCATTATATGAATGAGTAAGGAATTCTTGAAGCAGTTTAATCCTTCACTTTCCTTAAGGGTTCATTTTACCAAACCAGAATTTTATTTTTATTTTCAGAGAACAAAGAATAAAATCAGCGGATGATAACCATAAAGCTTCATCAGCGACGCAGTCGCCTTTTTTGCATCCTCAAAATAAAACATAAGTTTCATAAAACTTTGTGTTAAATTAAAAATCACCGATAAAAAAACGATTCAAAACCCTGACGAACAATCATCACCCGGTTTAATGCATCCACCTTCCTAAGCTTCCGCTACCAACTTATACCCCTATTTTCTTATATTTGTTCATTATAGATAATATGGACTCAACACAAGATAAAAGACTCTTTCTCATCGATGCCTATGCGATGATCTTCAGAGGATACTACGCACTGATCAGAAATCCGAGACTGACCAGCAAAGGACTGGATACATCAGCCATTTTTGGCTTTACCAACTCTCTTATTGAACTGATCAGAAGAGAAAAACCTACCCACCTTGCCGTTGTTTTCGACGTGGGACAGGCCAGCGTGAGAACAGAAGATTTTTCAGACTATAAAGCCAACAGAAGCGAAACGCCTGAAGCCATCAAAATTGCGGTTCCATACATCCACAGAATCCTGGAAGCCATGCATATTCCGATATTGGGAGTGGAAGGCTATGAAGCAGATGATGTGATCGGAACCATTGCCTGCAAAGCAGAAAAAGAAGGCTATACCACATTCATGGTAACGCCGGATAAAGATTTTGCCCAGCTGGTGACAGATAAAATTAAAATTTACAAGCCGGGACTGAAAGGAGGAGATATCGAAATTCTGGGCGTTGAGGAAGTGAAAGCAAAATACGAAATTGAAGACCCGAAACAGGTGATCGATTTCCTTGCGATGATGGGAGATGCCGTAGACAATATTCCGGGACTGGACGGCGTGGGCGAAAAAACGGCCATGAAATTCCTTAAAGAATTCGGAAATATTGAAACCCTGCTGGCCAATACCGATAAGCTGAAAGGAAAGCTGAAAGAAAAAGTGGAAGCTTCGGCAGAACGTGGAATTTTATCCAAAAAGCTGGCCACCATTATTTGTGATGCCCCTGTTGAATTTCATCAGGAGCAGTACGATCTTGAGACACCGGATTTTGAAAAAGTAAAAGAAGTATTTGACGAAATAGAATTCAGAAGATTATACGAAAACCTGTACAGGGCTTTTGCCCCTGCGCCTACGGAAACCATTGTTGTAAGTGAGGTGGAAGTAAAGCAGACTCCATCAGGAACCGAAGTGAAAGGACAGGTCATGCAGCTTGACCTTTTTGCCAATTTTGAAGAACTTGACCAGGCTACTTCCACCAAATCCACAATTGAACAGAACGATCATCTGTATCAGTTTGTCAACAACCCGAAAGCCCAGAAAATACTGGTCGATAACCTGTTAAAACAGCGGGCGGTTTGCTTTGATACGGAAACCACCTCTCTGAACGAACTGGAAGCCGAATTGGTGGGAATGAGCTTCTCCTATAAAAAAGGACTGGCATATTATGTCCCTCTTTCAGAAGATAAAGGGGAAGTGCTGCAGACGCTTGAGATTTTCAGACCGTTTTTTGAAAAACAGGACCTGCTGAAGATCGCCCACAACTTAAAATTCGATTATAAGATCCTAAAACAGTATGATATTACGGTAAAAGGGGCCATGTTTGATACCATGATTGCCCATTACCTGCTGAATCCGGACGGAAGACACGGAATGGATTACCTTTCCGAAGTCTATCTGAACTATAAACCGGTTTCCATAGAAACCATCATTGGTAAAAAAGGAAAAAAACAGGGGAATTTCAGAGATGCAGACCTGAGAACTCAAACCGATTACGCCGCAGAAGATGCCGATGTAACCTTCCAGCTCTATGAACTTTTTGCGCCACAGCTGAAAAAAGAAAATCTGGAAGACCTTTTCTTCAATATAGAAATGCCATTGATGGAAGTTCTGGCTAAAATGGAACTGGCCGGAATTTCTCTTGATGAAAAATGGCTGGCCCAGGAAAGTGTAGATCTTGAAAATGACCTTAAACAGCTGGAATCCAAAATTTTTGAGCTGTCCGGTGAAGAATTCAATATGAACTCCCCAAGACAACTCGGAGAGATCCTGTTTGAAAAAATGCAGCTTGATCCGAAAGCCAAAAAAACAAAGACAGGACAATATGCAACCTCTGAAGACGTCCTTCAGAAACTGGCCTCAAAACATGAGATCATCCAGCATATCCTGGAATACAGAACCTACCAGAAACTGAAATCAACCTATGTGGATGCGCTGCCTTCACAGATTGATAAAGATGATAAAAGAGTACACACCAACTTCTCCCAGACTACCGCTGCAACAGGCCGTCTGGCCAGTGTAAACCCGAATCTGCAGAATATCCCGATCAGAACGGTCCGCGGACAGCAGATCAGGGGAGCCTTTGTTTCCGGAGAAGGAAAAAAAATCATCTCCGCCGATTACTCCCAGATAGAACTTCGTCTGATCGCTGAGATTTCAGGAGAGGAAAATATGATCAAAGCATTCCAGGATGGTGAAGATATTCACGCCTCTACCGCTGCGAAGCTCTTTAAAATTCCTTTGGAAGAAGTTTCAAAAACCCAGAGAAGCCAGGCAAAAACAGTGAACTTCGGAATCATTTACGGTCAGGGAGCATTTGCCCTTGCAGAGCAGACCGGATTATCCAGAACAGAAGCCAAACAGATGATCGAAGCCTATTTTGAAACCTATCCGAAACTAAAGGAATATATGGCAGAACAGGTGAACAAAGCACGTCAGCTGGGCTATGTGGAAACTATTTTAGGACGAAAAAGACATTTGAAAGACATCAATTCCAATAATTTTGTAGTAAGAGGTCATGCCGAAAGAAACGCCGTAAATGCACCGGTTCAGGGAAGTGCGGCAGATGTTGTAAAACTGGCGATGATCAAAATAGATAAAGAGCTGGAATCACAGAACCTGAAAACCAAAATGCTTCTTCAGGTTCATGATGAATTGGTGTTTGAATCTCCTGCTGATGAAATTGAAGCCGCTTCAGAACTGATCAGAAAAGAAATGGAAAGCGCCCTGGAAACACAGGTGCCTTTACTGGTAGAGGTCGGAGTTGGAAATAACTGGTTGGAAGCCCATTAATAAAGAGTATGAAAGCTTTACTTATTTTTCTGATTCTCCTTCCTGTTCTGTGTTTTTCACAGGCAAAATTTGACCTTGAGACAGAAATCTATGATTTACAGAAAAGAGAGTGTGAAGAGCAGAATAAGAAAGATAAAGCAGCCTATTATAAACTTAAGCATGAGGCAGCAGAGATGAACTTTTATGCGCTCACCAGAATGATCATCAGCGATCTGGATAAAACGAAATTTACCAGAAAATATATAAACCTTCGTTACAGTAGTGTAACCTACTCATGTGGTGTTATAGATTCTGAAAATTACGAATGCATAAGAGAATACAATCTTAAAGATCCTTTTTACAACCGCCAGAGCTGGGGAGCAGATGATCTGATTTTTTTGGGAAAAGTATTTGCTGATAAAATTATTATTCCAAGCCGGGTAGGTATTGGCTTTGGGTATAGTGAAGGATTTTATTATGTTGATGAAGAAAACTCTGCCGTATTCCGGAAATTAAAAAAAGGAAAAATAACAGAAACCAATAGAGAGTTTTATTACTATGCCAAAAAAAATAAAAGTCCTCTGTCTGTTTCAGAAAATCTGATTGCAGATGAACTGTTTTTTAGTTTTGAGAATTTGCCGGATTACAGGGTAAAAGTCACTCAGTATATCAACTACAAAAAAACAGTGAAAACCTATGAATTCGGTAATGGAGAATGGACTGTTGTTGAGTAAACTGAAAAATACAATAAAAAAAACTTCCGCCCTTTTGAAGCGGAAGTTTTTTTATCAGTCTGTTCAATCTATGTTCCGGGAGCTTTTGTTTCCCATTCGAAAATCTTTTCTATCCCGAATCTTGAATTGGGCGCAGAATGTACCTCTACGGATGAAGGCAGGAAGCTTTTTATTTTTTTTAGGTTCTCATCACTTCTTTTTCTGAAATCCTTTTCTTTGATTTCCATGAAATCTTTCATTTCAATCTTGGTATATTTTTTAAAAGCAGGAGCAAAATTCACCTTTTCCGGATAATTGACGATTACTTTATCGGCTTTCCAGATATCAAAATCCTTATTATCGGCTCTTACATCCAGAATCAGGCCCGGAAGACCGAAGAATTTGAAGGGTCCGGCAGAATAGGGAAGGTCTTTGGCAAAATAGGCCGTCACTGCAGATCCTCTGAAAAGGGTGGTCGCTTTCGTACAGACATAGCCTGCAATTTTCTTTGTCGACTGGTGGTCAATTTTCCATACCGGAGCCGGAACTTTATCGTGAACAAAGAAATAATCCACTCCCGGGTTGATATAAGAAGTGAAAAAGTAATCCCTGTTCTTTTGATTAGTACCGATATTGGAAAGGTAGTAAACAGCCTGTTTAGACCCTCCGCCTTTTTGCACCATGGCATAGTTTCCTTCTCCCGAACTCATTGTATTCACCTGAAATAATGAATCCTGTTTTGAAATGGCCTTACTGCCGTCAATGTACAGATTCTCTTTCAGCGTAGCAATAGGAGAGCGGACGTGTGTATAGATGACATGGATTTTTTGAGACCATACTGATCCTGAAATCAACATGAAAAACAGAAAAATAATAGCTTTCATAATCCGGATATTGGTTTTTATGTAAAAATAATACGAAAAACGAATCCATTGATCATCAGTGCGTAAGATTAACATTCATTAACCTGAATTGGGATTTCATTAATAAAAGTTCAGATGGATAACTTCAGTCTTGAATTGTAGACTGTTAAGATTAAAAATCAAACATTGTCGAATCTGTGGGTAGCTTTTTAACCACAAAAGAATAGACTTTTTTAAGCTTAATACTTTGCGTAGAGAACTTCACATATATTGGATGGATGATGGATGTTGGATGATGGAAGTTATGGAGCTCCTGAAATATGATGAAGCCAATTATAACATAGGAGAGACTAAAAATCAAAAAAAAATATCAGGATGAATGGGAAATCTGCTCAATCTGTTATATCCGCGAGAGAAAAAATACCCATAAAGATTGGTGAAACCTGTGAATCTGTAGGAGATCTCTTAGATGACAAATCTATTCAATAGAGGTGGACTTTAGTCCACCTAAATCTGCGCGACCTGCCAAAATCCGCGTGAGAAAAAATATCCATACAGATTGGTGAAATCTGTGAAACTATGGGAAATCATCGATTCAGTAGAGGAGACTTTAATCCACCTAAATCTGTGGAAAATTTTTAAATCACACATCAACAAAAAAGAAGGCTCAACCCAAGCCCTCTTACAATTTCTACAGTTCCCTGTTAAAATTTTTGGTAATTATTTTTCATCCGATGGTTTTACCCTCTTTAGGTTCACCGATGCATTTTAGAATCATAAAATAGCTGATATAAAATACAGGGTAAAGGTATAAACTATAAACGGGCTGTAAAATACCCCTTTTGGGGTAGTTTTAATCATTCAGTCAATCCGGTTATTCACCATGGATATTATTGTAAGCGTTGGCTGCCACTTCATCCGGAGAGGTGTTTTCAAACAGGAAACGTTCCTTTTTAAGGATGATTTTTTTTGATTCGGTAGGCATATCTTCCTCCATGGTATTGGTCATTTCATGGATCAGTTTACCTTTCATTGGCTCATAATAAAGGGCAGAGTGAGCACCAGCTCCCATATTATACGTTTCTACGTAAGTAAGAATAAAGGCACCATTCAGATATTTGAATTTACTGAACAGATTGCCGTTAGGCCCGATGTCATATAAATTAATCTGAAGTTCTCCCTTTGTAATGCTGATATCTTCGGGATCATGCATTTTATAGCCGTATTCATTATATTCAGCAGGGAAAGCAGTATCGGAGGTTTTGTCAAGCCGGTAGGTTTTATCCTGATTTCCCAGCAGGATCAGCATTTTCCGTCCGCTTACTGTATCTTTTTTCTTTCTGAGTACGAGAGCCCTATCGGAAAGTCCGTCCTGGTTGAGATCGCCTTCAGCATCATATTGAATTTCATAGCCATCGGGAACAAAGTCTTCAGCTTTGATGCCTGTTTTAAAGGATTCCGCCTGAGGAACAGAAGGTGTACTGAGGGTATCTTTGGCAGGTGTTTTTACAACAGATGTTTTTGTGTGGTCTGTATCTTGCGTTTTCTTGTCTTTACGGCAGGAATAGATCAGGAGAAGGCATAGTGCCAGGATAGGAAAAAATTTTTTCAAGGTCATTTATTTTGCGGGTCGTGCAAATCTAGCTTTTATTTCTTTAAAATGAAGAATAATGACCGCTGTAATTCCTGTAATAATGACCGGAAAAACCGATAGGGTAAGGGTGTAATAAAGCTCCTCATTAAAAGAATACGTACTCCATGATGATTCTCTTTCTACGAAAATACTGTAATTGAAGAATAGCCAGACTATAAGAAGAATAATAAGTTCTGTGATCATTCTTACAATAAGATTTCTGATAAAGGCAAACAAAGCAAAAACAGCGGATAAAAATACGCCTGTAATCAGTGAGATAAATAAAGCATCTTCGGTAAAGCTGCATTCGAGGCAGCCACTGGACATCTGGTCTGAAAGTTTTCCCATCGACCAGAATATTTCAAGAAAAGTTATTCCGGAAATGATCAGAATTCCCAAAGAAAGCTTCTTCAGAAATATAAAGAAACGTCGGTGTCGCGGGCTTATTTTCTTTTCTTCGTTCATAATGGGTGGATCAGGGATTTTTTATCATTCTGATCATAGCAAGATCATCCGTAGGTTTTACACCATAATGCTGTTCCAGATACTTCAGTTTTCTGTTGAGCATTTCATCCGTCCCGGCATACGTAAGATCCTTCATCAGGTACTCTGCAAAATCTATAGTATCTTCAGAACCGGTTTTTTTGACCTTTGTAAAAGTAAAAATTCCATCCGTAGCAATGCTCACATCTTTTACATTTTCAAAAAAAACTTTCTGGTCCTGTCGGGAATACCATTCATCGAAATCTTCCTGAAGATGAAAGGCCAGGTAATCAGGTTTGTTGTCCCGGTCGTATTCCGTTATTTCACTGTCAATACAGATGATGCCGTCTCCGATGGTCAGAATGACTCCTTTATTTTCTTTTATATTATACAACAGGATGATAATCGTCGTTAGCAGCTCTTTTTCATCAAGCATCAGCTGCTTTTTTACAGAGGCCAGTTCTTTGAAAACATCCCGGACAATTTCCTTCAGCTCTTCATCAAGATTCCTGGTAGCAGGTTCGTATAGATCTTTATATCCTTTTTCAATAGCGGCTTTGCGTAGGATCTTTCCGGTGAGGACAGAAGCAAAATGACTGTCCAGTCCGGTAGAACAGCCGTCCATTACAGCGCAGATGATTTTATCTGAACCTGTTTTTCTGATCATCAGGTGATCTTCACACTGCTGGGTATGATAATCTCCGATTTGTATAGCGGAATAAATGTTCATCATTCTTATCAAATAACTTTCTGCTAAATAAGTTCTCCGTTAATCAGTTTCACCGTTTTTCCCGGTTCATTATACTGCCAGCCCAGTTTTATAGCTTCTTTTATCTTTGTGCGGATCAGATGCGGCGTAACCGTTATAGCCTCTTCACCGTTATATCCGGATCTGCATAGTCCTGCATAGACCAGAAGAATTCTGCCTTCACTTTCATGCTGTACCGGAATTCCGTATTCCTGATCGTGCCTTTCTTCATGGGATATTACTTTTCTTATTTTCCAGTAAAAAATGTCATCATCAACGGTCACTTTACGAAGCCCTTTTTTTGCTATAGCCATATTCTTGTTAATTGAAATGTTATCTGCAGTATTCTTGAAGTTCTTTCAGAAGATGAACCTGTTCAGTTATGCGGTTGATGCGGGAATCTTGTATTTCAAATGATTCCTCAGTTTTATATCCCCTGTTTCTGTATTCTGTCATATTTTTCCATTGATCCACATATTTTAGAAGATGATTGGTTTTATTCACCTGGTCAAGATAGGCAACCGTTTCTAAAACACTTTCCTGATCAAAATAAAGATGAGGTTTTTGCAGATAGTAGGTCAGATATTGATCAAGATACTCCATTGTCTTTTCATTATTATAAAAAGCGAGAATAAGGGCATAGAGGTCACCGGAATAGCATACTTCACTTTTCAGAAAATGAGTACCGATAATATCAATCTGGTTCTGATAATTTTTTACAGCAGACAGATAAGCTCCCACTGTTCTGGTACGCCAGTTAAAATCTCCCAGAAGGCTTAACGTTACTTCTTCCGTGATTTCGTCTTTGAGATCTTTTATTTCTTCCGTCCAGGAACCGGAAGGGTGCCGTATTTTCATATAAAAAGGAAGAACCCATTGATCAATGAATTCCTGACTGAGCAGAAAATTATTCCGGTAACTTTCCAAAGGGGTAAATATAGATGAATGCCTTACAGTTGCTCCGGCGGAGTGTAACGACATTTCGTTTTGAAGATCTTCGTTCATACAGAATTTGTGCTAAAATAAACAATTTTAAAATTACGGTTATTTCACGGATAAAATTTTCATAATGTAAATCAGATCTCGTTTCAATGCATTTTGCTTAATACAAATCTTGATTTTCTCCTTAATTCAACTTAAAACTGAATAATGGTTTAAAAGAAAGTCAGAATAGAAATTACTCACCTTGCGGATTTTTTGTTTTTTTCAAACCTTTAAGCTCTTTGTCCATTCTTTTTTTCCAGTCTTTACCATTCCGTTTTTCAAGATACGCGTCCGTAAGTTGGGTGTATTTTTCGTATGCTTTTCTGTCCATAGGCTCAACTGTACACCCTGGGACGTTGGAGAAAATACCGTATTGTCTCCGAACGCTGTCTATACTGTTCATGGTTTTCCGGTCATACGATGGAATAAAAAATCCTCCGCCGTAATCCCGGCTTACTTTATCATTCTGTATGTCTTTTGCTGCCTCCCGGATATAATAGTTTTCTTTTTGGGCAAGCTCTTTTTTACGGTCTGAAAATCCTTTGGCTGCATGATAAACAAAAAAGATCAGTACCATGAGATTCAGGGCAGGAAATACCCGTACAAACTTATTTTTAAAGCTTAAATTTTTAATGTTTAAACTGCTGATAAGAAACGCTACTAAAGCAGTTACGGCAAAAATAAGAAGTAGGTACAGAAGACCACTTTCTCCGGCCATTCGCGGCAAATCAAATTGGGCCGGATAATTAATAAAATAAATCCCCGAAATATAAACAGCGGCAACCAAAATAATAACGATGATATTGATAAGAATGATTTTTTTATTCATGGTTTGATGTTTTCTTTTCAAAGATAATCCTATAAACGGTAAAACCGTGATGATACTAAATGATCCTAAGATCGCTGAAAATTCAATTGAAATTGCTGATTTCAGTAAGGATACTGTTTTTTGATGACCTCAAGTTGGTTCTGCAGATTTGTTTTTAGCATTTCATTGATTTCAGGCCATTTTTCATAGTGATCAAGGCTGAAATCCTTATAAAGACCCAACAGTTCCAGAAAATTGGATTTGAAAAGCCTCTGGGACTCATAACGTTCATCGGAATGGAAATCCCTATAATCGTAAAAACGGTACAGTAAAAACTGTTCATCCGAACTAAGGCTTTCCTCATAAGAAATATGGGTTGCCGTTTCAAAAGCCTTTTTGAAAGTTACTTTTTCCGTGTTAAGCAGCTGAAATAATATTCCCAGAACAGCTCTGGAACAGATTTCAGGATCTGCTTCTGCTGAATTCTTCCGTAATATCTGAGACAGATCATGCACATCCCTTACCGTGGAAAGCTCAATGAAAACATAGTCTGACTCTTCCTCAGAAGCCAGGATACCGTCTGCCCATTCCGAAATCATTGCTGTTGGGATTAGTCCCTCGTTCAGGAGGATCATAAAAACCTGCAATAGATTTTCATGATCCTTTATAGAAGTCCTGTTCATCAGGAATCAACTGAGAATTCAATTTCTCCCATATAATACAGGGCGTAATCATCCGTCTCCACGGAAACAGGTTTCGGAACAGCAAATCTGCTGGCAAAAATAATAGCATTCACAGGCGTGTCCATTCCCAGTTCGTTGATTTTTTGGGCTATAGCCGGAAGCCATTCATCGGCATAGGAATATTCCGAGAACTTTTCATAGATTCCCAGTCTTTCGTCTTCAAAGCCGTATTCCAGAAAATCATAATCGAACCAGTTAATATGCTGTGATTCGGCAAATTTTGAAACATATTCGTCATCAGATTCCTCCCCGATATAATAATCGTCATTCTCTTCTACAAAATCATAGAATTCCTCTTCGCTTCTGAAATATCCCAGCCAGAAGTGTGAAATTTCTTTATCCATAAATTATTTTTTTGTTACTGTAGTTCTTTAACCTTCCTGATGGATCGCTTTTATCAGTTGTTTTTCAGGTTGCAAAGCCCTGTTTTCCGATAAAATAACCAGTTCTGGCATCTGTTTCTGCAAAAATATTCAATTAATCGGACTTTATTGAAATCAAATACCGGTGCATTTTCAAAATATATCGTAATTTTATTTTGGTTAAATTATCTTTTATGGAATTTTTACAGGACCATTCCGTCCAAAATGAGCTGCTGCTGATACTGATCTCCGTTGTCCTTGGACTGCTGATTGGGGCGGAACGGGAATACCGGAACAAATCGGCGGGGCTGCGTACCTTTATCCTGGTATGTTTCGGATCATGTCTGTTTACCATCCTTTCCATTAAAATCGGAATCGGAAATCCTGACCGTCTTGCAGCCAATATCATTACCGGAATCGGATTTTTAGGAGCCGGGGTTATTTTTAAAGGAGATAATAAAATTGACGGGATTACCACAGCAACCACGATCTGGGCTACGGCTTCCATAGGAATGGCTGTTGGATCCGGATATGTGTACCTGTCGATGTTGGGAACCGCCTTGGTGCTGCTTATCCTGAGTGCGCTCATTTACCTTCAGGAATGGATAGACTATCGTCATAGGATCAGGGAGTACAGAATTACTGTTGCGAAAAAAGAAGATATCAGCTATTGCGAAAAAGTATTTAAAGAACACCATTTAAAATACCTTTTGGTCAAGCTTCAGTATACGAAAGACAATCTTTCCGTCACATGGAAACTGACAGGAGATCATAAAGACCACGATCAAATTATCAGGAACCTGATTGATGATCCAAAGATCATTGCTTACCAATTTTTTTAAATAACGACAAAAAAATAAAGGCCTGAGCCTTTATTTTTTCTTGAAAACATACAGATCCTTATTCGGTCCGTCAATTTCCTTACCATCCATATCCAGTTGGATAAGCTTATTTTCACCTACTTTATATTTGTAGTTGGCCGTTTTACCTTTCAGCGTAATGATACTTCCTGTAGAATCCCATGTAAAGCTTCCTTTATCCTCGTTTTTGGAATTTCTGTCGATATACTCTTCAGTAATGCTGAAGGTCTTGTCATTGTTGATCGTAAGGGAAGTTTTGATTCCCGGACAGTCGGCACATGGAACCACGGCGTCATAGGTACCGGCCCAGTCTAAAGCATTTTCTGAAGTATCGCCAGGTGCGGAAGGAGTTGCTTTGGCAATACTGTCAGCAGGAGTAGTGGTCTGAACCGTGGCAGAGTCACTGATAGGGTCAGCCGGCTCACCATGAGTCTTTTCCTTGGTACATGAAGTAAGGAATGCTGCAGAGGCAATTCCCAGAATAAGCATTTTGTTTTTAAACATGATAAGTAATTTAAATATATTAATATTAAGTTCAGTCTTAGTCAACAAAAATCACGCCATAGGGATTGAGACGGTTGTGTAATGGTTGATGGATGATGGGTGATGATGAGTGATGGGTGATGATGAAGTCTTGCCAATGAAATCCGGACTTCGTTTCAAGAGTAATAATACCTGAACAACAATAACCATCCTAAAGTCTATCATCTATTCGTCTATTATCTATACATCTACCACGATCCCTTTTTTCCCTATAAAAGTTAATTTTCACAGCCATTTAATAGCCTTATTCTTAATTTTCTTCGTAAATTGGGCAAAATTTTGATTATGACAAAAAAGATACTTTTATCCGTATTTATTTTGCCGGCTGCAATGGCATTTGCACAACAATATGGAGGAATGTGGATTCCTACAGAATTGAATGAGAAGGAAATGAAGGACCTGGGAATGAAGATCTCTGCCAAAGATATTTTCAATACACAGAAACCCAGCATTAAAGATGCGGTAGTGCAGTTCAACGGCGGATGTACAGCAGAAATTATTTCACCAAAAGGACTCTTGCTTACCAACCACCACTGTGGTTATGGGCAGATACAGGCACATTCTACCGTTCAGAACGATCTTCTCTCCAACGGCTTCTGGGCTAAAAATACCCAGGGAGAACTTCCTAATCCGGGCGTGAAAGTAGATTTTATTGTTGATATCAAAGAAGTTACAGATCAGATCCTGGAAGGTACAGACAACCTTGTGGAGCCTGAACTGGCCAAAAAGATCGCTAAAAACATTGAGATCTATAAAAACTCTCAGAAAACAGAGTCCTATCAGTCTATTTCTGTAAAACCGATGTACTATGGCAATAAATATTATGCCTATACCATTGAAACCTACAAGGATATCCGTCTGGTAGGAGCACCGCCTCAGAGCATCGGGAAATTCGGAAGTGATACCGACAACTGGGTATGGCCAAGACATACCGGAGACTTCTCAATCTTCAGAATTTATGCAGGTAAAGACAACAAACCGGCAGAATATTCGGCAGATAACATTCCTTACGTTCCGAAACACTACCTTCCGGTTTCCATCAAAGATAAAAACGAAAACGATTTTACATTTGTTTTCGGATTCCCTGGAAAAACAACAGAATATCTTCCTGCTGTAGCGGTTGAGAAGATCATGAAAGATATAGATCCTGCCAGAATTGCCGTACGTGAAGTGGCATTGAAGACGCTTGATGAGAAAATGCGTACCGACAGTGAAACGCGCATCAAATATGCTTCAAAATATGCTTCAGTAGCCAATTACTGGAAAAAATGGATCGGAGAAGTAGAAGGATTGAAGAAATCCAATGCTGTTGAGAAAAAAGTAATGTATGAAGGTTCTCTGGTGGCTAAAAACTCTGAGGTAAAGACTACTCTTGACCAGCTGAACAAACTGTACAACGATCAGGCCCCTTACGCACTGAATAACGCTTACTATACGGAGGTGGTAAGAAATGCAGAAACCCTGAAGCTTGCCGGTGATTATTACGATTATATAGCCGCTGTAGAAGCGGGAAGAATGGAGGAGAAGGAACTGGCAAAGATCAAAACAAAACTGACCTCATTCTACAAAGATTACAGTGCTGAACTGGATGCTAAAGTAACGGCAAAATTACTGGCCTTATATGTTAATAAAACGGCTCCGCAGTTTATCCCTGCCGGATTCAATAAATATAAGGACGAAAATCCGAACATTCAGATTATTGAAGACATGTCCAAAAATTCAATCATTACAGGAAGAGCCCAGGTAAACGGAGCTTCCCTGAATGCAGATATTGATAAGGCATTCTCCAATCCGGACAAGCTGATCAAAACCCTGAAAAAAGATCCTGTTTTCCAGCTGTATGCAGCGATGAGAGAAACATACATGAAAACAGCTGATCCTCAGTTCACCACGCTTCAGGGGAAAATTGACGTTCTTCAGAAAAAATTTATGGCTCAGCAGATGCAGACGGATAAAGAAAGAAAATTCTTCCCGGATGCCAATTCCACGCTTCGTGTAACCTATGGAAAAGTAAAGGGATCTACACCCAGAGATGCTGTTTCTTATGGTTACCAGACCCATTTAGCCGGAGTTATTGAAAAATATGTTCCCGGAGATTATGAATTTGATGTGCCTAAAAAACTGATCGATCTTTACAATCAGAAAGACTACGGAAATTATAAAGATAAAACAGGCGATGTACCTGTAGGATTTACGGCTACGAACCATACTACCGGAGGAAACTCAGGAAGTCCGGCGCTTGATGCCTACGGAAACCTTGTGGGGCTGAACTTCGACAGACAGTGGGAGGGAACAATGAGTGACATCAACTACGATCCGCGTTTCAGCAGAAATATTATGGTTGATACCAAATACATCCTGTTCATCATCGATAAATTTGCCGATTCCAAATGGCTTATTGATGAAATGAAAGTGATAAAATAATTTTTAAAAGTGATACCTTTAAGAATCTATTTGAATTTAATTTTGAATAGATTCTTTTTATTTTTACAGGATGAAAGACAGGATCATCAGTCTGCTCGCGGCCTTGGAATCTTACAATATCGGGAAAACTTTTCCGCTGGAATACTGCCTGCCGGTTTATCACTGTGTTTCTGATGACGACCTGCCTCATGCAAAACATATCATCCGATACAGGAATACAAGGCAGTTTGAAGAAGATCTGGACTTTCTGTCAAAACATTTTCAGTGGGTGAACTGGTCAGAATTTAAAGATTTTGTCAACGGTCATTTTAAACCGGTAAAAAAAATTGCCCTGCTTACCTTTGATGACGGATTCAGGGATTTTTATGAGACTGTGGTTCCCATTCTGGAAAGAAAAGGAATCTATGCCTGTAACTTCATCAACCCTGCTTTCATCGATAATCAGGACCTCATGTTCAGGTGTAAAGCCAGTATCATCATCGATACCGCTGAAAAAAAGAAAACCCTGAATCCGGAAATCTATCCGCTGCTCTCCATGGAAGAGCTGGAAAGAGAAGCTTTAAAACAGCAGGTTCTGCTATTGAACCATAAAGACGGGAGAATCCTGGATCAGGTGGCTGAAAAACTGGAAATAGATTTTAAAGCGTATTTAAAAGAATATCAGCCTTACCTCAGAACGGAACAGCTTCATACATTAGCGAAAAAAGGTTTTGGAATTTCATCCCACAGCTGGGATCATCCCCTCTACAATAAGCTTTCTTTAAATGAACAGCTGGAAACAACCAACCGTACACTCAGCTACCTTAAAGAACATGATTTTTTATACGAAAGTTTTGCATTCCCGTTTACAGATTTCGGTGTAAAGAAAGCTTTTTTTGAAGAGCTTTTTAGGAATGAAGACCTGTTCTGCAGCTTCGGATGTGCGGGAATAAAACTGGACAGTGTGACCCGGAATTTCCAGAGGATTCCTATGGAAACCGGAGAAGGGGCAGAAAAGATCCTGAAACGAGAAATAGCCTATTTCAGGCTGAAAAAGCTGATTGGTAAAAATAAGATAGTGAGATCATGATACAGCTGAAAACATTCAACAGAAAAGAGTTGGAAGACTTTATGGCTTCAGGTGATTTCCGTAGCTATAGTTTTCTTCCCATTACTGAGCATCGTGCAGCATCTCAGATCAGAAATCCCAAAGCATCGGATGAGCAGACTCTTCTGATTCTTGCTTTTGATGAAGGCCAGCTGGCGGGATATGCCGGATGCTTTCCCGATCATTTTACAGCCGGAGAAAAGGTGATTCCTTACGCATGGCTGAGTACCCTCTTTGTACATCCGGATTTCCGTAAGAAAAGAGTGGCAAAAATCCTGCTGAAAAAGGTAATTGAAGAATACCAGGGCCGGATTGCCATCACAGAATTTACCGCAGAGGCCGAAGCCCTTTACAATATTATGGGTGTTTTTGAGTATGTTTTTCCCAAAGAAGGAAAAAGGTACTATTTCAGGACAGATGCAGCCCATCTCATTCCTGAGAAAAAGCCGGATGTAAAATCGCTGAAACCTCTTTTCAAGGTTATGGATGTTGCAGCCAATTCATTGATTTCAGTAAAAAATATCGGAGTAAAGAAGCCTGATTTCAAATATGAAATCCTGGACCGTATTGATGCAGAAAGTGCAGATTTTATGGCATCATTTTCAGGTCAGCGTAATGCAGAAGAAATCAATGTTTTTATTGATCATCCCTGGATACTGGAAGGGAAGAAAGACAACCGCTACCTTTTTTCAAGCTTTGCTGAGGTTTTTAAATATCTCTGGATAAAGCTGTATGACGAAAACAATACATTGTCTGCCTGCTTCCTGCTTCAGCTCCGCGACGGATACCTGAAAATACCTTATCTTTTTTCAAATGAAGACCAGGATCGGGTTGTCCGGTTTCTGTCTTTTTTTATCGTTAAACATAAAATCAAAGGTTTTACCTGCTACCAGACCGCTCTTAATGATAAGATCAAAAAATCGGCGGCATTCCCGAAGATTTATGAACGCGGTTTCAAACGTGAATACCTCTTTCATCAACAATTGCTCGAAAGTCTTCCCGAAGGATTCGATCCTCATTATCAGGACGGCGACGGCGATTGTATGATGACGTAGTGAAAAGATGGTAGCTTGATGATGGGTGATGGGTGATGGATGATGGATGATGGATGGTGGATGTTCACTAACCCCTGATACAGAATATATTTTTTTATCTTAATCCAACCTGGTTTTCAGATTAATTCAGATAAAACAATCTTTATATATTAGTTAATAATCATCTGATAAACGACTGAAATTCTTTCATCTATCCGTCTATCATCTCTATTATTTCACCTCTCCATCACTCAAAAAAAAGACCGCCCAAAACTGAGCGGCCTTCTGTTCTTAATGTCCGAAAATATCCTCGAGACTGACTTCCGTAAAAGTTCCCATCTGGTTTACGGCATCCATATCCAGGTTTTCTTTTTTACCGATAATGGCAGTGTTAAAATAAACCGGTTTAATTTCTGTTTCATAAAACTGTTTCACATCTTCAAACTTCAGACTTCCGATCTGTTCATAAATATCTTTTCTGAAATCATGGTAAATACCCAGCTTTTTCAGTCTTAACGTATTGAAAAATATATTATTCCGGGTGATTCTTGTTGAAGCAATCTGTTTGAGGGCCGCATTTTTAGCATTTTCAAACTGTACCGGAACTTCAGGAAGCTCAGTCATCAGCTCAGTCATGGTATCTACGGCAATCTGAAGCTTGTCCGGCTGAGTTCCGATATAGGTGGTGATATAATCATGGTGACCAAGCTCAGCATTGGCTGCATAGGAAACATAGGCAGAATAGGCTAAGCTTTTACTCTCACGGATTTCCTGGAAAACAATAGAAGAAAGACCTCTTCCGAAATATTCATTAAACACATTGATCTTTCCGAAATTTGATGTATTCACCAGATGTCCGCGTCCTACTTTGCTCATTTCCATCTGAACCATATCATAGCCTGTAAAATACACCTGGCCGTTAGTTTCCGGTTCAGGATACTGTTTCGGTTCAGGGATCTGAAGGCTGGCTGTTTCCGTATATTGACCGATATACCCTTTAAAAGCGTCAAAATCTTTTCCGTAAAAGAAAATCTGGTACGGATACATAAAAAGCTTTTTCATACGGTCGGTAAATATTTCCGGATGGCTGCTTTCAAGCTCTTGCTGGGATATAACATCGGTAAAACGTGAACCTTTCCCCAGCTTGGTATATGTGGTGAGTGCCGTCATGATACGGTTTTTATCCCTTTTGGAAGCCTGACGGTTTTCCAGAACGGTTCCTGCAAACTGGCGGTAAATCGCCTCATCCGGTAATGCTTTAAACATCCAGTGCTGAAGCAGGGAAATCCCCTTTTCTATATGCTCTTCCAGCCCGCTCAGAGAGATCAGAAGCTGGTCATTGGTCGTTTTAAAATCATTGGTAATCCCGATTTTAAAGAACTCTTTTTTCAGGTCTTCAGGCGAAAACGCATCGGTACCCAGATACTGAAGCAGCTGCGTTGAAATTCCCAGATCCCTGTCGTGATCGCTTCCCAACGGAAAAATAAAATGAACCTGTGCCAGATCATTGTATTTGTTTCGGACAAAGCTTAGTTTTTTATCCTTTACAGAATCAGTGATGATTTCTTTCTGATAATCAATGAATTCAGGCTGGATATCTTCCGTTTTTTCAGTCATAATTTCCTGCAGGAAGTCAGACTGGGCATCACGGTTGATCTTAATCGGGGTTATTCCCGGATTTTCAACCCTCAGAAGCTTGTCATTTACTCCCTTTTCTTTATAAACGGCAACATAATTATCTTTAAAGAATGACTTGGCAAATTCAACCACTTCTTCTTTGGTAAAAGCTGCATATTCATCCATTTCATTCAGTTCCTGCTCCCATGATCTGCCTCTGATATAAGTATCATAAAGATGGGTAGCCAGGCCTTCCGCTGTTTCCAGGCCTTTCATACGCTGAAGTTTGAAATCACTGATGATCGCCGGAAGCATCCAATCCGGAAAATCACCCTTTTTAATGAGTTCAAGCTGTTCCAGTACCATATCTACTCCTTCATCAAGGGTTTGGGATTCTTTGGGAACCGCTACAATGGAAAAATAACCATATTGTTTTAATCCTACGGAGAAAGCCTGTGCCCAAAGCATTTTCTGGGTTTGGTTGATATTCAGGTCAAGAAGCCCGGCCTCACCTCTGTTGCTCAGAATATTGGCGGTAATGTCTGCAAGCATCGCTTCCCGGGTACCATAGCTGTCCGTTCTCCATGCCAGCTGTACTCTTGGAGTGGTAGGACTTTTTACGGTTCTTTTTACAATACTGGTGATCGGCTGTTCAACCACCGGAGTTTTCTTCGGCAGTTCTTTATAGGGAATAGTTCCGAAATATTGATCAACCAATTGAATGGTTTCTTCAAAATCAAGATCTCCAACCAGAACCATTGCATAATTATTCGGAACATAATATTCATCAAAATACTTATGGATAGCCTTCATAGAAGGGTTTCTCAGATGTTCGGGTCTCCCCAGCGTCGTTTGCTGTCCGTTCGGGTGTGTTGGAAATAAGGCATCCATCAGCTCATAGCTTACCAGCCTGCTGTCATTATCCTGTGCCCTGTTGAACTCTTCGTACACTGATTCCAGTTCGGTGTGAAACAGGCGGAGAACCATTTCAGAAAACCTTTCTTTTTCAATTTTTAGCCATTTTTCAAGTTCATTGCGGGGAATGTTGTTTTTATAAACCGTTTCATCAAACCAGGTATGGGCATTGGTTCCGCTGGCTCCCAGTGAGGAAATGGCTTTGTCATATTCATTGGCGATCGCATATTGGCTGGCTTCCTGAGAAACTTCATCTATTTTTTTATAGATTTCCTTTTTCTTCTCAGCGTCCTGCTCCGTTTTATGCTGCTCATAGAGTTCCGAGATCTGATCCAGAAGTTCCTTTTCTTTTGCCCAGTTCCGGGTGCCCAGTCTGGAAGTTCCTTTAAACATCATATGTTCCAGGTAATGTGCCAGTCCGGTGTTATCGGAAGGGTCATTGTTGCTTCCTGTTCTTACCGGAATAAAAGTCTGTATCCTCGGAGCATCGAAATTCTGGGCAAGAAAAACCTTCAGACCATTCTTCAGAGTGTAGATTCTTACTTTATTTTCGTCATGTGTTAGGGTAATATATTCGTAATTGTTGGGGTCCGTATGGACTGTTTCCGTATATTTTTTGTCAATCATAGATGAATTCATTTCATTCTTTAAATCCGAATGTATTACAAATGTAAGGAATCAGATAAAAATGAAGCTGTTTTTTCTTATTATTACATCTATAAGCCTGATTGAGCGTTGATAAAACACAGGTTCTCCATTCCTTCTTTTCATCCTTTCAGAAAATTTCCTTTTTCGCCCGGGGAAAATTCAATAAGTTTGCATCAGGTTTTCCAAAAATAACGACTATGTCCGGAAACATTCTGATCATCGATGATGAGATCAAGCTCCTCAAACTGCTGGGGATGATCCTTTCCCAGGAAAATTTTAACGTAAAAGAAGCTTCTACAGCGCGTTCTGCCATGACCATGCTGGAACAGTATGACTTTGATGTGGTTCTAAGTGATGTACGGCTGCCGGATGCCTTCGGGGTAGAGCTGGTGAAATCCATCAAAGCAAAATATCCGCATCGTGAAATCATCCTGATGACAGCATTCGGAAATATCACAGATGCAGTACAGGCCATGAAAAACGGGGCGTACGACTATCTCGTAAAGGGAGATGATAACGAAAAAATCATTCCTCTGGTGTATAAAGCGCTGGAAAAAGTAAAAGACAACAGATCTAAAACCATTCAGAAACCGGCCGGATCAAAAGGATTTGAACAGATCATCGGAAATTCTCCTTTAATTCTTCGGGCCAAAAAGCTGGCGGAAAAGGTAGCGCTCACGGATGCCGCAGTTCTTCTCACCGGAGAAACCGGAACAGGAAAGGAAGTTTTTGCCAATGCCATTCATGAAGGAAGCGGCCGGAAGAAAAATAATTTTGTTGCCATCAACTGCTCTGCATTCAGTAAAGAGATCCTGGAAAGTGAGCTTTTCGGGCATAAGCAGGGGGCTTTTACCGGAGCCGTGAAAGATAAAAAAGGTTTGGTGGAAGAAGCCAATGGCGGAACCTTATTCTTAGACGAAATAGGAGAGATGCCGATAGAGCTGCAAGCTAAATTGCTTCGCGTTCTGGAGACTGGGGAATTCATCAAAATGGGGGAAACCAAAGTCTCAAAATCAGATTTCAGGCTGATTGCGGCCACCAACAGGAATCTGGAAGAAGAAATTAAGCAGGGACATTTCAGAGAAGATCTGTATTTCAGGCTCAATGTTTTTGAAATAGGCCTTCCTCCGCTGAGAGAAAGAAAAGAAGACCTTAAAATGCTGGCTAAAAATTTTATCGACCTCTTCACGCAAAAGCTTCACATGACCTCCGTTCAGGTAGATCCCGAATATTTTAAAGCGCTGGAAAAAAACGACTGGAAAGGAAATATCCGCGAACTCAGAAACGCAGTGGAGCGAAGCCTCATCCTGATGGACGACCATCTCCTGAATGCAGACAGCCTTCCTCACTATTCTGAAAAAAATATTCCCGAAACCGACTCTATGAGCATGCGTACCCTTGAAAAAATACACATCCAGAAAGTCATTCAATATACCAAAGGAAACAAAGCCGAAGCGGCAAGACTGCTTGAAATCGGCATTGCCACACTCTATCGTAAGCTGGAAGAATACGGACTCAGGTGATGAGCAGGAATAATGAGCAATAAGTAATTTTGCCAATAGCCAATAGCCAATAGCCAATAGCCAGTTGCCAACCCTATCATTTCAATAACGGGCCTATCATTTTGATAGGCTTTTGTGTTTTTATAGAGTCATAGTTTTCAATTGAATGTTTTGATAATTAATGACTTGTGAGTTTTTTGTTCAGATTGGGCTTCTTTTTGGCCTATGGAATCTGAATAAAATATTTTAAAAATGACAATTTCAGGAAAAACGTTCAAAAAACGGGGGCCGGCACTCTTAAGCCTGCTGATGGTATCGTATGTAATTCTTACCCTTTTAATTCTAATGATAAAGATATGATGTTGATAAGTTAATACTGCTGTGCGCAGTTTTGTTTGGACTTTTATATAGATCTGTTGAATTTTTTGATAAAATATAAGAGTATGTGGAGTTTATTTTTCCTTTCAATACTGGCCTTTGTATATATCTGCTATGTTTTGATGAAACCAGAAAAATTTTAACCGGTGATGAATACAGAAATTTCAGGCATTATTGCCATGTTTGCCATCACACTGGTGATCGGACTATTTTTAGGTAAGTATATTGCCAATGTGTACGGGTACAAAAAAACATTTTTAGATCCTGTTTTTGAACCCATAGAAAAATTAATTTATAAGATCTCAGGAATTGATCCGCGGCGTCAGATGAACTGGAAACAGAATATGTACGCCATGCTGACGATCAATCTGCTCTGGCTGGTAATAGGATTTCTGATCCTGCTCAATCAGTCGTGGCTTCCTTTAAATCCTGACGGGAATCCCAATATGTCACCGGATTTAGCTTTTAATACGGCCATTTCGTTTCTGGTGAACTGTAACCTTCAGCATTATTCGGGAGAAACCGGGGTGAGCTACTTAAGCCAGCTTTACCTGATGTTCCTTCAGTTTGTAACGGCAGCAACCGGAATGGCTGCGATGGCGGTTTTATTTAAAGCTTTTAAAGAAAAAACAACGACAGAACTGGGGAACTTTTATGATCTGTTTACAAAATCTGTGATCAGAATACTGGTTCCGGTAAGCATTCTTGTAGCGCTGATCCTTTCAGCCAACGGCAGTCCGATGACTTTTGAAGGGAAAGATCATATTGTGACTTTAGAAGGGCAGAAAGCCGATGTTTCGAGAGGTCCGGTGGCCGCATTTGTCGCCATAAAACACCTCGGAACTAACGGAGGCGGATTTTTCGGGGCCAACTCATCCCATCCGCTTGAAAATCCCAATTACCTCACCAATATGACCGAGATGATCGCTCAGATGGTCATTCCATTTGCATTGGTTTTTGCTCTGGGTTTCTATCTGAATAAGAGAAAACTTTCCTGGGTAATATTTACGGTAATGACAGTTGGATTTCTGGCTCTCGCAGTGCCGAATATCATCAATGAAACCAACGGAAATCCCCTGATTACCCAAATGGGAACCAATAATGATCTGGGAGCTATGGAAGGGAAGGAAATCCGCTTCGGAAGTGGGGCATCCGGATATTGGAGCATTGCAACAACCGTAATTTCTACAGGATCAATCAATTCCATGCATGACAGTACGATGCCGCTTTCAGGAATGAATGAGCTGCTGGCTATGATGATCAACTGCTTTTACGGCGGGTGCGGTGTCGGGATCCTGAACTACTTTATTTTTATCATTCTTGCCGTTTTCATCAGCGGACTCATGGTGGGAAGAACCCCTGAATTTATGGGTAAGAAAATTGAAGCTAAGGAAATGAAGATTGCAATGATCGTAGCCCTGTTCCATCCGTTTCTGATTCTTGCAGGAACAGCCTTAACAGCTTATTTGCCTGAGTTTGGAGCTAAAACATTAAATAATCCCGGCTTCCACGGCTTCAGTGAAATGCTGTACGAGTTCACCTCTTCTTCAGCCAATAACGGTTCCGGATTTGAGGGGCTGGGAGATAATACACCATGGTGGAACATTTCTACAGGTATCGTATTGCTGCTATCCAGATTTATTCCGATCATCGGCCCGGTAGCCATTGCAGGTCTGCTGGCACAGAAAAAATTCATCCCCGAGAGTTCTGGAACCCTGAAAACAGATACGGCAACCTTTGGCTTTATGACCTTAGCCGTGATTCTGCTGATCGCCGCATTATCTTTCTTCCCTGCGCTCACGTTGGGGCCTATTGCAGAGCAGATCCAATATTTTACTGAATAAAATGGGAAGCCGTAAAGCATGTTCTCATCATATGAACCTGTTCATTTAATCAAAATTTAAAAATAAAAGAAATAGAGAAACAGAGATCAACAGCTGGAATATCCGGCCACTCTTAATTTCTTAATTAAAATAAAAAAAACAATGAAGAATCAGTCACAGACATTGTTTCAGAAAGATTTGGTAAACGAGGCAATCAAGCAGTCTTTCGTAAAACTGAATCCTAAAATTATGTTCAAAAATCCAGTCATGTTCCTGGTAGAGGTCGGTACTGTGGTCATGTTGATCGTGAGTATGTTCAGCCTGACAGGAGATCATACCCAGGGAAGCTTTTCTTATAACTTTTTGGTATTCATCATTCTCTTTTTTACGGTGTTGTTTGCCAATTTTGCGGAAGCTATTGCAGAAGCGAGAGGGAAGGCACAGGCCGATACACTGAGAAAAACCCGTGAAGAAACTCCTGCGAAACTGGTCATCGGAAATAGACCCGGATTTCAGGTAGAAACGGCTTTAAAAATGTCGGCAGAAATGAAATTGGGTGATATTTTCCTTTGTGAAGCCGGAGATCAGATCCCGATGGACGGAGAGATCATCGAAGGACTGGCAACCATTGATGAGTCTGCCATTACCGGAGAAAGTGCTCCCGTTATCCGTGAAGCCGGGGGAGATAAAAGTTCTGTAACCGGCGGTACAAAAGTACTGTCAGACAGAATAAAGGTAAAAGTAACCACCAGACCTGGAGAATCTTTTCTGGATAAAATGATTGCTCTGGTAGAAGGTGCTTCAAGACAGAAAACGCCTAACGAAATTGCATTAACCATCCTTTTGGCAGGATTTACCCTGACATTTATTATCGTTACCCTTACTTTAAAGCCTTTTGCAGATTATGCGCAGACCCCGATTACGATTGCGGCATTTATTTCACTTTTCGTTTGTCTCATTCCGACAACGATCGGAGGTCTGCTTTCTGCCATCGGAATTGCAGGGATGGACCGTGCGCTGAGAGCCAATGTGATCACCAAAAGCGGGAAAGCCGTAGAAACAGCCGGAGATATTGATGTGCTGCTGCTGGATAAAACCGGAACCATCACCATCGGAAACCGTAAAGCTACCCGGTTTCATCCTGCAAACGGGATAAAACCGGAAGAATTTATAAAAGCTTCCGCTCTGAGCTCTGTGGCTGATGAAACTCCGGAAGGAAAATCCATCATCGAATTAAGCCAGCTTAAGCCGGAAGAACTGCTCATACCCAATCCCACGTATATAGATTTCACAGCAGAAACAAGAACTTCCGGAATTGATTTTGAACAAACAAGAATCAGAAAAGGAGCTTATGATACGATAAAAAAACTGACTGAAAAAGCCGGCAATACCTTCCCCGAAGAAACACAGAATGCCGTAACCGCAATTTCCGAAAACGGAGGAACACCGCTTGTCGTAATTGTTAATGAAAAAGTATGGGGCGTTATCGAGCTTCAGGATATCATTAAAACAGGCATTCAGGAACGTTTTCAGAGACTGAGAAAAATGGGGGTGAAAACGGTCATGGTAACAGGAGATAACCCTTTAACCGCCAAATTCATTGCCGAAAAAGCAGGAGTAGATGATTTCATTGCGGAAGCCAAGCCTGAAGATAAGATGAATTACATCAAAAAAGAGCAGCAGGAGGGAAAGCTGGTCGCCATGATGGGAGACGGAACCAACGATGCTCCGGCGCTTGCTCAGGCAGACGTAGGCGTAGCGATGAACAGCGGAACCCAGGCCGCCAAAGAAGCCGGAAATATGGTAGACCTTGATAACGATCCTACTAAACTGATCGAAATCGTGGAAATCGGAAAACAGCTATTGATGACCCGCGGAACACTGACGACCTTCAGCATTGCCAATGATGTAGCCAAATATTTTGCGATTATCCCGGCCCTTTTCATCACTTTCATTCCTTCATTACAGAAGCTGAATATTATGAATCTTCACAGTCCGGAAACGGCCATACTTTCTGCGGTGATCTTCAATGCGGTGATCATTCCGTTCCTGATTCCGCTGGCCCTGAAAGGAGTAGCTTACAAACCGATCGGAGCGAGTGCCCTGTTGAGAAGAAATCTTCTCATCTACGGTCTGGGCGGAGTGATCGTTCCCTTTATCGGAATCAAAATTATTGATCTGCTGATCAGTTTATTCTATTAAAATTTTAAAAAATGAAAAATCATATGATATCAGCATTCAGACTGACTTTAGTAATGCTGGCGGTTATCGGAATTTACCTGCTTCTGGTGTACGGAGGCTCAAAAATACTTCCCACAAAAGGAAACGGGGAAATCATAACACAGAACGGGCAGAAGTTTTATGCCAATATCGGCCAGAACTTCAGCGATGAGAAATACTTTCACGGACGTCCTTCAGCAGTGGATTACAATGCCGCAGGGAGCGGAGGAAGCAATAAGGGACCCAGCAATGAAGAATATCTCGAAACCGTACAGAAACGGATCGATACTTTAAAAATGGAAAATCCGGGAATGGGAAAAACTGAAGTTCCTGTAGAACTGGTAACGGCAAGCGGAAGCGGTCTCGATCCTGATATTTCGCCCAACGGAGCCTTGTATCAGGCGAAAAGAATTGCGAAAACCAGAAATCTTTCAGAGGAAAACGTTAAAAATTTAATTAAAAATCAAACTGAAAAACCGTTGCTGGGTCTTTTTGGACCTGCAAAAGTGAATGTGCTGAAGCTTAATATTGCTTTAGACCAGTTAAAGTAATATGAAAATGTATATGAAGAATTATATTGTTGCTGCAATTTTAGCCGGAATTTTTTTCCCGAAGGCACAGTCAGATTCATTGAAAACAGAAAATAAGGTGACATTTTCTGCCTATGCGGAACTTTTTTACACCTATGATTTTAATGAACCGGGAAATCATCTGCGTCAGAATTTTTTATACTCTTACAACAGGCATAATGAGCTGAACCTTAATTTAGGATTCATCAAAGCCAATTATGAAAGCGAAAACCTCCGGGCCAATCTTGCCCTGATGGCCGGAACGTATGCCCAGGATAATATGGCGGCAGAACAGGAAGCTCTTCGCTATGTAAATGAAGCGAATGTCGGAATTAAAATTTCCAAAACTAAAAACCTGTGGATAGATGCCGGAATCCTGCCTTCCCATATCGGATGGGAGAGTGCTATAGGAAAGGATAACATGAATCTGACGAGAAGTTTTGCCGCTGAAAATTCTCCCTATTTTGAAACCGGAGCTAAAATTTCCTATACCTCAGACAACGGAAAATGGTTCCTGAGCGGACTTATCCTGAACGGATGGCAACGGATCGCCAAAGCTGAAGGCAATCAAAGCCTTTCTTTCGGACATCAGGCCACCTACAAACCGAATGATAAGATAACTTTAAACAGCAGCTCTTTCGTGGGAAACGACAAAGCAAAAGAGGAAAAAAGAATGCGTTATTTCCATGATCTGTATGGAAGTTTTCAGCTGACGGAAAATTTTTCTGCAATCCTGGGATTTGATATCGGTGCAGAACAGAAAACGAAAGGAAGCAGCAGCTACAATATCTGGTATACCCCCAACATCCTGATGAAATACCAGCTGGATCAGAAATGGGCTCTGGCAGGAAGATTGGAATATTACAATGATAAAAACGGAGTGATCATCAGTACAAAAACGCCCAACGGTTTCCAAACGTTCGGATATTCCCTGAATGTGGATTATGCCATTCTCAAAAATGTCATATTCCGTACGGAAGCAAGAGGTTTTACTTCTAAAGATGCCATTTTTGTAAAGAATGATCAGATGAAGCAGGGAAATTTTTTCATAACAACGAGCCTGGCCGCCTGGTTTTAAAATGCAGATCACGAATCTTAAGCACCGGGTAATGAAACCGGGAAATAATAACCATATCTTAACCCACCTATAAAACGGGCTTTAGCCCGTTTTATAAAAAATAAAGTGAATTTAAATTGATAAAAATCCCTGCCAATTCCAATAAAAACACAATTCAATATATCACACCACCTTATTCAATAAAAACGGGTTTTAACCCGTTGAAAAATAAAATCCAAATCAACCCCAATTCATAATACATATATACCTTCCAGTAAAAACACAATTCAATATATCACACCACCATATTCAATAAAAAAGGGTTTTAACCCGTTGAAAAATAAAATCCACATCAATTCCAATTTATAAAATAGGTACACCTTCCAATAAAAACACAATTTAAATATATCACACCACCTTATTCAATAAAAACGGATTTTAACCCCATTTAAAAAATAAAACCAATCCAATTATTAAACCCAATAATCCCAACCAAGAACAATGTCATCAGCACAGCATTTTTTAGAACTGATCCAAAAATCCCGGAGAGGAAAATTCAAAATTTATATCGGGATGAGTGCCGGAGTGGGAAAGACCTTCCGGATGCTCCAGGAGGCTCATGCGCTTTTGAGGAATGGGATTGATGTAAAGATCGGTTATATAGAAACCCACGGCAGAGAGGAAACCGTTGCTCTTACAGAGGGGATCCCTGAAATTGCCAGGAGATCGGTTTTCTATAAAGGTAAAAATCTGGAGGAAATGGATCTTCAGACGATTATCAATGAGCATCCGGAGGTGGTTCTGGTGGATGAGCTGGCGCATACCAATGTGGAAGGCTCCCGGAATAAAAAAAGATGGCAGGATGTGCTGGAGATTCTGGATAATGGAATCAATGTGATCAGTGCAATGAATATTCAGCATATTGAAAGCCTTAATGAAGAGGTAAAGAAAATCACGGGAATAGAAGTAGCGGAACGTGTTCCTGACAAAATCCTGGCTCTTGCCGATGAGGTCGTGAATATAGATCTTACGGCTGACGAGCTTCTGACCCGCCTGAAAGAAGGAAAGATCTATAAAAAGGAGAAAATTCAGACGGCACTCAGCAATTTTTTCCAGAGCGGGCATATTCTGCAGCTCCGTGAACTGGCTTTAAAAGAAGTAGCCACCCATGTGGAAAGAAAGGTGGAAACAGAGATCAAAACCGAGAATTTCAAGCCGATAAAATTTCTGGTCTGCATCAGCAGTAATGAAAAGATTGCAAAGAATATCATCAGAAAGACAGCCCGACTGGCAAGTTATTACAACAGTCCGTGGACGGTTCTTTATGTTCAGAAGCCTTCCGAAAATCCTGAAAAAATTGCTTTGGACAAACAGCGGTATTTGATTAATAATTTTAATTTAGCACAGGAATTGGGCGCGAAAGTGGTTCGGATTAAGGAAAGCAGTGTACACAAAGGAATTTTGGAATATGTGATTGCTCACAATATCACAACGGTGTGCATCGGAAAACCTCACGCAAGGCTCTGGCAGCGTCTTTCCGGGTATAGCTGGATCTATACGCTGATGAACAGACTGAATGAAAGACAGATAGATATTATTATTTTATCTTAGAAAGAATGAAACTTAAAACAAAACTCACGTTAGGCGTAGGTCTTTTATTTTTGCTGATTGTTCTGCTTTCAGTGATTGGTTCCGTGTATATCAACAAACTGAAATCGGATACGGAAAAGATCCTTACGGCCAATTATAACAGCCTGGAATTTTCCAAAAATATGCTGCTTGCGCTGGATAAAATAAGTACAGACAGTGCTGTTGCCGTAGCCGATTTTCAGAAGAATAATAAACTACAGGAAAAGAACCTTACTGAATTCGGGGAAAGGGAAGCGACTCAGAACCTCAATCTGCATTTTCAAAGCTACCTGAAACTGCCTTCTTCTGATAAAGAAAAACTGATCCGTGAAGATCTGGCTAAAATCATGTCCCTGAATATGAAAGGCATTGAGCGGAAAAGTGATATTGCCATTATCACTGCGGAAAATGCCACATTCTGGATCGTAAGTCTGGGAACCGTCTGTTTTCTGATTGCATTTATCCTGCTTTTTAATCTTCCCCAGACCATTGCAGAGCCTATTAACCAGCTGACCTTCAGTATCCGGCAGATTGCGGCTAAAAATTATAACGAAAGGGTTCATTTTAAAGGAAGCGAGGAATTTAATGGCCTGGCAGAATCTTTCAATATTATGGCGGAAAAGCTTCAGGAATATGAAAGCAGCAGCCTGTCCAAGCAGCTGATGGATAAAAAGCGCATCGAAACACTGGTCAACAATATGCATGATGCCGTAATCGGTCTGGATGAAAATCATTTTATCTACATGATCAATGATGAGGCCCTGAAGATTACCAACCTTCATAAAGAGGAAATTCTGGGAAAAACGGCTCATGAAGTATCGGTCAATAACGACCTGATGCGCGAGTTGCTTAAAAATATCGACCATCCGGTGAGTGAGCCGATCAAGATCGTCCGTGACAATAAGGAAAATTATTTTGAACAGGATATTATTCCTATCAACATCACAAAAACCGGAGAAAAAGAAAAGAAATACATCGGAAAAGTAATTTTACTACGGAATATTACGCCGTTCAAAGAGCTTGATTTTGCGAAGACTAATTTTATAGCCACCATATCCCATGAGCTGAAAACTCCTATTTCGGCTATAAAAATGGGCGTTCAGCTGTTGGGCAACCAGAAATTCGGAGAACTGAATGATCAGCAGAAAGAACTGCTCAAAAGCATTAATGAAGACGGACAGCGTTTGCTTGATATTACAGGCGAGCTGTTGAATCTGTCACAGGTAGAAACCGGAAATATCCGCCTGACCGTTGAAAAATGTTCCCCGAAAGAAATGGTTCAGGCTGCCATAAAAAATGTTGAAAAGCTGGCAGAGCAGAAGAATATTTCTATCACAGCAGAATATCTTATCGCTGATGATGATTTTGTTACCGCCGATTTTGATAAAACCGTCTGGGTCATAAATAATTTCCTGACCAACGCCGTGAAGCATTCTTTTCAGGATGAAAATATTCAGATTCTGGTGGAAAAAAGAGATTCTTTTATCCAGTTTAGTATTACCGATACGGGAAGCGGAATTGATGAGAAATACCACCGCCAGATTTTCGACCGTTATTTCCAGGTTCCCGGGGAGCATCAGAACGGTACCGGATTGGGACTGGCTATTTCCAAAAATTTCATTGAAAAACAGAATGGGGAGATTGGGGTGGAAAGCGCTCTGAATAATGGAAGTACTTTCTTCTTCAGGCTGCCGGTTTCATAAAATTATTGTTATATATTTGAACGGGAATATCAGCTATATTCTCTATTAAAAACTTTTAACTTATCTTTTTAATGCTAACAGAGCCTTTTTTTTATATCTTTTTGGGAATCCCCGTATTCTTTATTGTTTCAGGAATTTTCTTTTTTATACAGAAAAACAAAATTATAGAAAAATATCGTCAGCCCGATGCCGTGATGTTTAAAAATATCATTGGAACGATGGACACTGTCAGTAAAAGCTTGCTGCAATACAATAAAAGTTTTCAAGGGTATAGTTTTGATATCCTTCTGAACCAGAATTCGATGTTCCTGTTCCCCAGGAGTTTTTATCTCATCCCCAGAGGCTGTATTAATCTGAGATTTAAATCTGATATAAAAAATACAAAAAATCCAACTGTTCTCAGAGAATTTCATATCAAGGCAAACTCCCTTGAATTGATCTATTACCCTGATTATATGATCAATACAAAACGTACAGTTTCTCTAAATGGTCTGAATGAGGAACAGATTTTACTTTTTCAGAAAGTTTTGAATAGACAGATATAAAGAGACATTGATGAAAAATACCACCGCCAGATCCGGAAGAGCATCAAAATAAAACAGGGATGAGGCTTACTATTTCCAAAAATTTCATTGAGAAAAAACAGTTATATTGGAATGTAAGATTATATAATTCAGTAAGATGTGCTTGCTGTTGGTTGCTGTGAATTTTAAGTAAAATTCTTTATATTTGATATATAAAATCACATGAGATGAACACATCAGATTTAAAAATTGATTTAATAAGCCGGATTACCCAGCTAAAAGATGCAGGAGTTATTGAAGAAATTCAAAAGATGCTTGATTTTGAGCTGGACCAGAATGAATATATTCTTAGTGAATCTCAGAAAGAAAGAATCGCAGAAGCAAGAGAGGAATACAGGAATATGAACTATCTGCCTGAAGATAAAGCTAATCAGGATATTGAAGATCAGCTTTTATTGCAATAACATTGAGAAATTTCGCTGTTCGGATAAAGACCAAAAGAATTCCTTTACCTTTACAGTTCGTAAAACTAATCATGAAAAATAATCTGCTTCTGCTCTTATTCCTGTTTTCCTGTTCTTCTTTTGCACAGGTTTCACAGGGAACGGCTGCCATTGTCAAACCTCTTGAAAAGTATAAATATTTCTATATTCTTGATGAAAAAATTAAAGAAATTGAAGAAAAACTTGATAAAGAAGCATCTTCTGACGAACTGGTATTTTTAGCTGAGAAAGGGAAAAACCCTTATATTAAAGTTACAGCAGTAAAAGTTTTGACGAAAAGATCGGATAAAAGACTTCCTGCGATTTTCAAAAATAGTTTCCTGTCAAAAGAAGAAATTACCTACAGAACGGAATGTCTGTCTGATTCCTATCCCATGTCGGGAATTTTTTTTGATACCATATCCTCTGTAGCCGGATCTTCGGAAGAAGAGGAGAAGCGTAGAGAAGAAATGGCGATAACGGTACTGAATACACAGCCTTTAAACAAACCGCTGCTTGAATATACAAGTGCTGCCCTTCCTGTAAATCCTGAAATCTATAAAAAACTAAGAATCCTGGTTTTGGAAACAAAATCCCCGATGCTCCTGATGACGCTGGCCAGGCATAAAAACACTGATGATGTTGAACTTATCAAAAGCTTTGGATCAGAAGCCTATCCCGCTATTGAAGAATTTCCTCATCCCGGATTTCTGCCGTTTATCAAAGAACATCTCTCAGATTCTTCAGGATTCTCCTTTATGTTTGCATTGTCAAATTTTTGTAGTGATGAAGCAAAGGAAATTGTGATCAAAGCCATTGAGCTTGATAAGATCCGGAATAAGGAAATAGATTGCGGAAACGGATGTCTTTCCACAATCTATCAGCAAATTGCCAGGAAAAAATGCAAGCTGTATTATCCTGTACTGGCTAATCTTTGGCTGACGGATAAGATCATTTCCTTTGATGTTCTGGATGATTATGTGAAAAACCATACCCGGGAAGAAACAGAAAAGTTCCTGCTCAATGGATTTCTAAAACCAGGAGAAGCTGAAATTATTGCAGGGAATATGTATGATATAGGATCTTTAACCCATGATATATCTGACAATGAAAATATGACCTATGACAATACTTTAAGACTTGTCAGACTATTGGAAAAAATAAAAAATATTTCTCAGGACGTGTATGAAAAAGCGGTAAGAAATACCCTCCGGAATGTAGATGATCTTGAGGTAGATGATTTCATATCACAGCTTAAAAACAATACCTTAGTATTACAAAATAAAGATGTTCTGCTGGACAGACTTAAAAATAATGAAAGTGCCTATGGGACTCTTAAAATCATGGATGGTGTGAAAATGCTGGATAATCAGAAACTTTTTCAGGAAGGAGCTGTAATTGTTGTCAGCCGAAAAGCTGAATTTACTAAATTTCCGGTTTGGGAAAAAGAATACAGCTATTTCATTCAGGAAAATAATATTAAAGAATAATGTATTATGAAAAATTTAAAGATCATTTTTATCCATTTATTTTTTATCCTGATGCATTCAATGGTATCGGGACAGGCTTTCAAGCTGGAGGAACTTGCTTCATTCAACAGCCTGGATATGGATACCTTTAAAAAAGAAATCAAAAAACAGAACTATACTTTTTACGATAAAACCGAAGGACTCGGGTTTGTTGTGAATGAGTACGACAGCCCGGGATACCTGTATAAAATTACAAAATTTGAATATCAGGAAGACAAATCCCAGGACCATATAGAATTTACCTTTAAAGATAAAAAAGACTATGATGCTTACCTGAAAGCAGTGCTGGGCGCAGGATATCAACCGGCGGAAAAAGGAAAGATCATGACCGGAGAAAGCTATACAGACTATTATAAAAACAAAAAGCAGATCAGGATCGTTCAGCCGAAAAAAGCAAAAGAACCCTACACACTGCTTATTTTTAAATAAATGAATATTCCGAAAAACAGAAAAGGCTGCGAATCAACTTTGCAGCCTTTATCTTAATCATGTATTGATAACTGTTTATATCATTATTGCTTTTCGATCAGATCCAAAAACTGTTGCTCGTCATAAATCGTAATCGTTCCGATATCCTGCGCTTTTTTCAGCTTGCTTCCTGCTTTTTCACCTACCACAAGATAATTAAGGTTTTTGGAAACCGCAGAAATATTCTTTCCGCCATGCTTTTCTACCATTTCCTCGGCCTGTTCTCTGGTGAAAAGAGACAGCTTTCCGGTGAAAAGGAATGTTTTTCCTTCCAGAACATTTGATAAAACCTCGCTCGTACTTTCTCCCTTTTCAAGCTGTACGCCATAAGATTTTAAACGTTCGATCATCAGGATGTTTTCAGAATTTTTGAAAAACTCTTCAATGCTTACGGCAATCTTGGTTCCGATATCTTCCACCTGACAAAGCTCTTCCACAGATGCATTTTTCAATTCTTCTATCGTAGGGAAATTTTTCACCAGCTTTTTGGCAACCGTTTCACCTACATGCTTAATACCGATTCCGTACAGCACTTTTTCAAACGGAATTTCTTTAGATTTTTCAATTCCTGAAATAATATTCTGGGCAGATTTTTCGGCCATTCTTTCCAGTGGCAGAAGCTGTTCTTTGGTGAGAACATAGAAATCAGCAGGATTTTCAATCAGTTTTTCACGGTACAGCTGCTCAATCGTTTCGCTGCCGAGGTTTTCGATATTCAGAGCTTTTCTGGATACATAATGGATCATTCTTCCGACTACCTGAGGCGGACAGTGAAGCTCATTCGGACAGAAATGGATCGCCTGATCCTCTACTTTTACCAGTTCTGTTCCACATTCCGGACAGTGTTTGATGTATTCAATTTCGCGGCTCTCTTCCGTTCTTTTTTCCGTATTTACGCCTACGATCTTCGGGATGATCTCACCGCCCTTTTCCACATACACATAATCGTGTTCATGCAGATCGAGCTTTTTGATGATATCCTCATTGTGAAGAGACGCTCTTTTCACAATCGTTCCGGCCAGTAAAACAGGTTTTAAATTGGCAACAGGAGTAATTGCTCCCGTTCTTCCTACCTGGTAAGAGACACTTTGCAGTTCCGTTTCCACTTTTTCAGCCTTGAATTTATAAGCCATAGCCCATCGGGGAGATTTAGCCGTATAACCCAATTGGCGCTGCTGCTGAAGAGAGTTTACCTTCAGCACAATGCCGTCAATTTCAAAAGGGAGATTGTGGCGTTCCGTATCCCAGAAGGAGATGAATTCTTTTACTTCATCCAGGGTTCTGCACAATTTGGCTTGCTGTGAGGTTTTAAAACCCCAGCTTTGTGCTTTCTGAAGCAATTCCCAATGCGTTTCCGCAGGAACCTCTTCAGAAATAAACTGATATAATACCGATGAAAGTCCACGTTTTCTTACTTCTCCGCTGTCCTGCATTTTTAAACTTCCGCTGGCGGTGTTTCTCGGATTCATAAAAGGATCCAAACCTTCCTCTTCACGGAGTTTATTGATCTTATCGAAGTTTTTTCTCGTTAAATAAATTTCACCTCTCATGAAAAAATGATCAGGAAAATCACCTTTTAAAGTTAAAGGAATATCAGAAATGGTCCGGACATTCGGGGTAATCTCGTCGCCCTGGAAGCCGTCTCCACGAGTGACAGCCTGTACCAGTTTCCCGTTTTCATATAAAATCGAGATCGAAGCCCCGTCATACTTCAGTTCTGCAACAAACTCAACCGGATCATTGATGGTTTTGATAATTCTTTTTTCCCAGTCTTCAAGATCATCAAAGTCATAAGAATTATCCAGAGAATACATTCTGAATTTATGCTGAATGGTTGGGAAAACCTTGGTAATTCCACCTCCCACACGTACGGTCGGGGAGTTTTCATCATAGAATTCCGGATGTTTGGCCTCCAGATCCTGAAGCTCCTGCAGGAGCATATCAAAGTCATAATCAGAAATTGTAGGCGTATCCAGAAGATAATAATTTTCGTTATGCTGGTGGAGCTCTTTCCGGAGCTGTTCTATTCGTTGCTGTATATTTTCAGACATTGCTTTTCTATCTTTTGAGCAAAAATAACTAAACTAATGCATTTAAAAAATACAGCAATAAAATAATATGATGAAATTAAAAAGATGTAATATCCGTTAAAATATTGGCTGACAATAAATTAAAACACTTGTTTAAATTAATTTAACATCGTGTTATGATTTAATTGAAAATTTGTTAAAACTCCCGTAAACAGAGGGTTCTGAAAGTCAAAATACCTTTGCACATCTAATTTGTAAAGATGAGAAAAGTAAAGATTGTATTAGGATTATTGTTTTTAGGGTTTGGAACACTGGCTTATGCACAGACTACGCAGGCTTCTATTGTGGGAAAAGTAACCGGACTGGGACAGATGGCTCAGGAAAAAGTGAAAGTAACGATCGTGAACGAGTCCACAGGGTTCAGGACGGAAACCGAGACCAACTCAAAAGGAGAGTATATTTTTAAAGAAATTCCTTTGGGCGGACCTTACACGGTGATAGTTAATGATGAGAAAAAAGAAGGCTATAACGTTAACTTCGGAGATCAGGTGACGGTGAATGTGAACATAGGAACCGGAGAAAAAGTCCTGGATGAGGTGATTGTAACCGGAAACCTGAAAAATAAGATCGGAAACCTGGGAGCAGCCACAGCTATTTCAGCCAAAAACATCAGTATGCTTCCGGTGAACGGCAGAAACTTTACCAATCTTACAGAATTATCTCCCCTGAGCGGAAAAGGAGGTAATCTTTCCGGCCAGCTTGGATCTTCCACCAACTTTACGATTGATGGGATGACCGCTAAAAATCCAACCTCAGCAGGATCTACCACCAGCAGAAGCGGCGCGCCGTTCTCTATTTCCATAGAAGCCGTACGTGAATTCAAAATTACCACCAACCAATACGATGTTACGTTGGGAAGAAGCGGGGGAGGAACTGTAAGTGCCGTTACCAAATCGGGAACCAATAAATTTTCAGGGAGTGCCTGGGAATATTTAAGGACCAACTGGCTTTCCAGCCCTTACGACATCAGGGGAAATAAAAGAGATAATGATTTCTCCACCTCACAGTTCGGGTTCTCATTAGGCGGCCCGATCATTAAAAATAAACTTCACTTCTTTGTAGCGTGGGATCACCAGTTGGATTCCAGACCCCTGGCTATTGCTGATATCAAATCGAAAGATGATGAAAAAAGACTGAATACCACCACAGAAACTCTGAATCAGTTTCTGAATATTGCAAGAACCAACTATGGAGTAGGAAATTCACCCCAATTCGGAACCTTCGATAAAGTGAGAAATTCAGATGCCGGCTTTTTACGTCTTGACTGGCAGATCAGTCCCAAACATTTACTGACCCTGAGAAACAATTTTACCTACGATCTGAATAAAAACGGTTTAGGAGACAACACCAATATCAATTTCTTTGAATCTTACGGAAACGATAAAAACCTTGATAACAGCTTACTACTGACCCTGAGATCAAACCTTAAACCTAACCTGACCAACGAGCTTAAAGCGCAGTATCTTTATACCTATCAGGACAGTTACCAGAACAGTCAGCTGGGAAGACCTGTACCAAGAGCTATTGTTGAAAATATTGTTTCTCCGGGAGTAGGGGCTACCAATATCCAGATCGGTGGTCACCGTTTTGCCCAGGAAAGCTTTAAAAATAACGTATTCCAGTTGGTAGACAACCTTTATTACAATACCGATAAGGTAAAATATACTTTTGGAGCGGACCTGATGTTTACCACCGCCAAATCGGTATACGGAAGTGAGGTAAACGGAAGATTCCACTTTAAGGAAGATGATAAGAAATACCCCTCCAATCTTTATAACTTTGAAAACTTCAGACCTTACAGATTCTACAGGGAAGTTCCTTTGATGGACGATCCTTCCGTAAGATCCAATATCTGGAATGTTGGTTTATATGGACAGTTTCAGACTAAAATTGCCGAAGGCTTGGACTTAATGGCTGGTTTAAGGCTTGATTACGGAGGCTATCCGAAAGCTGAATTCAATCAGAAGTTATTTGATGAAATGGGAATCCGTACAGATAATAAGATCAAATCCTTCGTGATCCAGCCAAGATTCCAGTTTGAATGGAACATCAGCGAACAGAACAAAGACTTCTTAAAATTCGGTGCGGGAATTTTCTCTTCGGATATCAACAATTATATGGTGATCAATAACCTGGTTTTTGATGGGAAGCACCTGGCAACGGTGGATGTAGATCCTATGGCAGTAGGTCTTGTTCCTGATTTTTACAGCTACAGAAGAGACTATGGTACCGTGCCTTCTCTTGCCGAATATCAGATTCCGACGATCAATTACACCGGAAAAGATGCCAGAATCCCGATCGTTTATAAAGCGAATATTTCCTATACTCATTTCTTCAATGAACGATTCAGGGCAGGAATTGCCGGATATATGGCTTTGGGAAGAAACAATTACTTCTATTATGACAGAAATATGAAGGCCAGTCCGGAGTTTACCCTTGCCAATGAAGGGGGAAGAGGAGTATTTGTTCCGGCCTCAGGTATTGATGAACTGGGAAGAACAGACTGGAAAAAAGGCAGAATCAATAATAATTTCGGAAGAGTATTGGAGCTTGTCAGCGATGGTAAGGTGAACCAGTTCTCCTTTGTGGTGGATACCAGCTACAGATATTGGAAAGACGGAGAAATCACAGCGAGTTATACCTGGTCAGATATCAAAGATAACACCTCATATAACGGAAATGTAGCGAATTCCGCAACTCTGTCCACTTTGGTTCAGAGTGACCCGAGAGACCTGAGAATGAGCTATTCTGATAACCAGTTCAGAAACAAGATCGTGCTTTACGGTAACTCGCCAACGATTGCCGGATTTACCCTTGGAATAAGGTATTCGGGAATAGGCGGAACCCGTTTCTCATTAACGGCAGGAGGAAACGTGAACGGAGATTTCGTAGATTCCAATGATCTTGCCTATATCTTCCCGGATCTTACCAAGCCACTTCTTGACGATCCTGCGGTAGGACAGGCCCTGAAAGACTATATCAGCGATTACAACAATAAAATCGCCGAACGTAATGCCGGGAAAAATGCATTCTACGGAGTTTGGGACGTGCGTGTAGCCAAGAAAATAAAATTTGATAAAATAGGGGCATTTGAACTTTCTGTAGACATCTTCAATGTGGCTAATCTGTTGAACAAGGAACGGGGAGTAAACAAGTCATACGGAAATGTAGCTTTATACAGGATAAAGTCATTTAACCAGACGACAAGACAGTTTGAATACGTCAAAAATGCCAACGGACTGGCTCCGCTTTCCGGGAATCCATACCAGATTCAGATCGGTGCGAAATACAGTTTTTAACAATTAAACAGTATCTTTATCAAAAGTTTATCAGACTTTTTAATTAATTATCAGATTATATTATGAAAAATTTTATCTTAGGGTTAGCAGTTTTAAGTACAGTTCTCATGAAGGCACAAACCCAGATCATCGCACACAGAGGCTATTTCCAATCGCAGCCTGCGACAACGGAAAATTCTATCAAATCCCTGGAAAACGCCCAGAAATTAAAGATATACGGATCCGAATTTGATGTAAGGATGACGAAAGACGGAGTATTGGTGGTAAACCATGACGAGCACCACGGAAAAATGGAGATCTCCGAAACAACATTCAAAGAGCTTGAGAAACTGAAGCTGTCAAACGGAGAAAAGTTTCCCACCTTAAAAGATTATCTGAAGCAGGGTAAAAAAGATCCTTCCCTGAAACTGATCGTTGAAATAAAGCCGGACAAAACGCCGGAAATTGAAAATGAGATCACTCAGAAAACCCTGAAGATGATCAAAGATATGAAGCTGGAAAACCAGAGTGAATACATTTCTTTCAGTCTGAATATCTGTAAAGAGATCAAAAAGCTGGAACCTAAATTCAAAGTACAGTATCTGAACGGAGAACTGTCTCCTGAGCAGATCCAAAAGGAAGGTCTTGACGGAATGGATTACCATTACAGCGTTTTCCAGAAAAACCCTTCATGGATTTCTGAAGCTAAAGCATTGGGACTGATTACCAACTCCTGGACCGTAAATGATCCCGCCGTGTATGAAGAACTGAAAAAGCAAGGGATAAGTTTTGTCACCACCAATATTCCTGATCAGCTTAAAAATAAATAAATTCTACGGAATATTACCGTTAACAGCCTGCATCCCTAAGGAAGCAGGCTTTTTTATTCACGAATCATCCCTTTGCGCTCAAAAATATAAAGCCTAAAACCTCACAAAAAATAACACCCAAAAATCTGTGTCATCTGTGCGATCCGTGGGAAATAATAATACTGGATATTCTTTTATTCACGCAGTGTCCGCAAAGTGTTTATTTTTTGAAAATCATTTTTTTGAACGCAACGGCACTCCGTTCAGCAACGGCTGAGAGTAACCTTATCGGTTGGCATTAACTGCGAACTTTGCTGAGTGAAACACCTTTGCGAATAAAATATTCGCAATATGATTAACAATAGCGTCCATAGCGTTAAAACCCCAAAATGAGAAGCAACATCCAAAAATCTGTGTCATCTGTGCGATCTGTGGGAACCCAATAAAAATATCACCGTCTTTTATTGTTAAAATAACAACACAATCAACACTACCCAAAAAAATCTGCGTAATCAGCTCAATCTGCGAGAGAAATTTATGATATTAAGTATTTGTATTTCAGGAGATAATGATGTTGTTTTTTTTATTTTCTCAGAGCAAGACAATAAAGTTATACAAATGCTGAGATAAAACGGCATTAAAAATACTTAATTTGTTAAACGGCTGTTTATTAGGAATATATTCAATGTTATTAAGGATAAGTTAACATTTTGTTCAATAAATATTTAATAAATGTTAAAACCGTATTAAAATCATAGCCATAATGTCGTTTTAATTTTGCGCAAACAAAAAGGATATGCGTAAAGAGACACAGAAACTGTTGGTTTTGTCGCTGCTGGGATTAGTCAGCGTCAATCTTACAGCTCAGCAGAAAGTAAAAAAAGATACGATTAAAGGCATTGATGAGGTGGTGGTAACCGCTTTGGGAATCAAGAGGCACGACAGGGCTTTAGGATATGTTGCCGAAAAAGTAGGTTCAGCAGTTTTTGAGGAAACGCAGAACAACAACTGGGCACAGTCTATGGAAGGAAAAGTTGCAGGACTTAAGATCCAGACGGCAGGGGCAGGACCTTTGGGAACTTCCAGAATTACATTAAGAGGTGAAAAATCTATGATCATGGATCATAACTATGCTCTGATTGTAGTAGATGGTGTTCCATTGGGAAATTCTACCACAGGTTCCGGAACTCCGGCTTATGGAGCAGGTTCCGGGGGAGACGTTCCCATTGATTTAGGAAACGGGTTAAACAGCATCAATCCTGATGATATTGAATCGGTAACCGTTCTGAAAGGGGCTTCTGCTGCGGCTTTGTATGGTTCACGTGCAGCTAACGGAGCTTTGATGATTACCACGAAATCCGGAAAAACCAAAGACGGAAAACTCAGAGTTACCTTCAACTCTTCCTCAAGTTTTGATACCGTATTGAAGTGGCCGGACTGGCAGTATGAATACGGTCAGGGAACATTGGCCAAAAATGCTGCGGGACAGTTTTATTACTCTTATGGTCTTTCTGCAGATGGGCCAAGTACGGGAGGAACCAGCAGTGCTTTCGGGCCTAAATTCGCAGGGCAGTCCTATTTCCAGTATGATCCTACGGTACAGGGACAGAGTTTGCAAAGACAGGAATGGAAAGCTTACAAAGATAATATCAAAGGTTTCTGGAGACCGGGATCTACCTACTCCAACAGTGTTTCTGTAGAAAGCTCCAATGATAAGACCAGCTTCAGAACCTCACTTACCTATCTGAATAATGAGTGGATGATGCCTAATACAGGTTTTGACCGGTTCAATTTCGCTTTATCTTTTGCGCACCAGCTTACCCAAAAATTAAAAATTTCTACCAAGTTCGCTTACAATACCACCAAAAGTGATAACCTTCCTGCCACAGGATACAACAACCAGTCGATCTCTTATTTCATGATCTTCCAGAACCCGAATGTAGACCTGGGATGGTATAAGCCGATCTGGAAATACGGACAGGAGCAGGTAGATCAGATACATCCTTTCAGTTCTTATATTGATAACCCTTACCTTATTGCTTACGAAATGCTGAATGGGGTACGGAAGAAAAATATCACCGGAAACATTACCGCAGATTATCAGTTCAATAAAAACTTCAGTTTGATGCTGAGATCAGGAGTGGAAATCCTGAATGAAAAAAGAACCACCAGAAGACCGTGGAGCTCTGCCAATTATCTGAATGGTTTCTACAGGGAACAGTATATCAAAAATCATGAGTATAATAATGATTTCCTGGTTTCCTATAAAGCAGAGGTTAACAAATTCAGCTTTTCAGCTTCAGCAGGAGGAAGTCTCCGGTATAATGAATATGTGATGACCGATTATCAGGCTATCGGACTCAAAACAGCAGGAGAATACCTTCTTACCAACGCCCTTTCCATCCCGGTTAAATATCCGGCTCCGAGTGATAAGCAGGTAAGCAGTGTTTACGGATTGTTTACGGCAGGCTACGATAATAAAATTTTTGTAGATGTTACCGGAAGAAACGACTGGAGTTCCACGCTGCCCAAGCAGAACAGGTCCTTCTTTTATCCTTCGGTAAGTACCAGCTTTATCCTTTCTGATATTTTTAATCTGAAAAGCAATAGCCTGAATTTCTGGAAACTGAGAGCTTCCTGGGCCAAAGTAGGTATAGACAGTGATCCGTATCTTCTGGATAACTACTATTCGGCGAGCAATATTACAGGAAGTGTGGTAGCGCCTACTACCTTTAACAACCCTAATTTAAGACCGGAGAAAAATACCAATATAGAAGCCGGAATGGATTTCAGTTTCTTTAAAAGCCGGTTCAACCTTAATTTTACCGCTTACCAGAACGTGAGTGAAGACCAGATCATTCCTGTTTCCCTTCCTTACGAAAGCGGATATTCCAAGAGGGTGATCAACGCGGGGAAAATCCGTAACAGAGGAATCGAAGTTTCCGCAGATATTTATCCTGTAAAAAACAAAAATTTCACGTGGAAAGTAGGAGGAAACTGGTCTACAAATGAAAACCGGGTGATGAGCCTTCCGGAAGGATTTGACGGAATTATTTCCGGTGTAGGAGACGTGGTATTCTATAAAATGGAAGTAGGAGGTTCACTGGGCGATATGTACGGTTTCAAACTGTTAAGAACTCCGGACGGACAGGTCATTTATGGAGATAACGGCCTCCCGGGAAGACCTGGTGACATCGAAAAAGTGGGCAACGCATTCCCGAAATGGAGAGCCGGACTTCAGAACGATTTCAGAATCAAAAACTTTACCATCAGCTTCTCATTTGACGGTCAGTATGGAGGAATTGCCTATTCCCAGTCCCATCACAAAATGTCGGAACAGGGTAAACTTACCTCCACACTGGCAGGAAGAGAAACCGGGATGATTGTAGGTGAGGGCGTTGTAATGAACGCAGACGGAACCTACAGCCCGAATACAAAAGCCGTGAATATCTCTGCCTATTACGGAGATTACTACAGAAGAGCCAACGTAGAAACCAACAGCTTCAGCACCGATTTTATCAAGCTCAGAGATGCAAGAATTGCCTATTCTTTCCCGAGAGAAACCATTAAATCGATCGGACTGGAAGATCTTACCCTGGCGGTGTTCGGAAAAAACCTGTGGATGTGGACCAAATTCCCGCTGTTTGATCCCGAAGTGGCAACCCTCAATAATTCAACCATTACTCCCGGGGTGGAGATGGGGCAGCTTCCTACGGCAAGAACTATTGGCTTTCAGTTAAATGTTAAATTCTAAATCTAAAACAATGAAAAAAATATTCATACATCTGGCATTCGCAGCTTCGGTTTTTGCGCTTAACTCGTGCGACAGAACCCTGGAAGAAATCAATACCGATACCAGCAGAATAAAAGACCCGTCCGTAGGTAGCCTTCTGGCTCCTATCCAGTACGAAATGGGAAGTTACGGTTATAACAGAGCCGATGATTTTACTTTTGATATCATGCAGAATGCACTGGATTTTCCCAATGAAGGAAATACCTACAGCAGATATTATATGGATGAAAAAAGCGGAAACGGCTACTGGAATATGTCTTACCGCTGGCTGAAGCAGGTGAACGACCTTAAAAAATACGCCACCAGAGAGCAGAACAATAATTATCTGGCCATCTCCATGGTACTGAATGCATGGATCACAGCCAATTTTACGGATGCGTTCGGAGATGTTCCTTCCTCTGAAGCCGCCAATCTTGAAGATGGAGCTATAAAACCAAAGTTTGATAAACAGAAAGATATTTACGTTCAGCTGCTCAATAATCTGAGAACGGCCAACAGCTTATTTGATCCTTCAAAAGCTTTAACGGAAACCGACCTGTTTTATAATGCCAATACAAACAGCCAGACCGGTATAATGGGCTGGAAAAAATTCTGTAATTCACTTTCATTAAGACTTCTGACAAGAATTCTGAGCAGAAACGGAGAAGTGAATGTTCATGAAAGAATCCAGGAAATCGTTAATGATCCGACTACATTTCCTGTTTTCCAGAATAATAATGACAGTGCGGTTCTTCCGCTTTCCGGAATATCGCCTTATCTGCCGCCTATTGCCCGTCCACAGGACTTTACAGCGTACAGGGCTGCCGGAGAATTTTTCGTTAATGCTATGAAAGATAATAATGATCCCAGGATGAGCATGTTCTTTACCAAAGCTAAAAGTGTTTCCGGAGCCGATCTTGGATATAAAGGCGCACCATCAGGATATGCTTTGGGAAGTATTTTCGATTACCAGCCTTCCAACCTTAATCAGAACCTCGCAAAAGCTCCGTTAAAAGTACTGATCATGACCTATTCCGAAGTACAGTTCATCCTTGCAGAACTTGCCAACAGAGGAATTATTACAGGAAACCAGCAGACATTCTATGAAACGGGCGTAAAATCTATTATTGAGCAGTGGGGCGCAACAGTTCCCGCAGATTATTTCAGCAATGATAAAGTCGCTTATAATGGTTCTTTGCAGAGAATTATGATGCAGAAATATATTTCCCTATTCTTTGTAGACCATCAGCAATGGTATGAATACAGACGTACCAAACTCCCTGTACTTCCCAATAACGGCGGATTGCTGAACGGAGGAGTAATGCCTGTACGATTCATGTATCCTACCACAACAAGAGTGATGAATACCGAAAACTATAATGCAGCCGTACAATCCATGGGTGGAGATAACATCAATGTGAAAATGTGGTGGAACAAATAAAAAAATAGTATTATGAATATCAGAATAAAACTTTTAATGCCTTCGCTGCTGGTGTCAGCAATGGCATTTTCCCAGACATCAGTTTCCGGCTATGTATACGAAGACAGCAATAAAAACCAGAAAAAGGAAAACCGAGAAAAAGGAGTGGAAGGCGTTTCCGTATCCAACGGAATACAGGTTGTCCGTACAGATAAAAACGGAAGATACAGCCTGCCGGTTCAGGAGGGTCAGACTATTTTTGTGATCAAGCCTTCCGGATATCAGACTGCTTTGAACAGCAATAACCTGCCGCAGTTTTACTATCACCATAAACCCAACGGATCACCGGCAGACTTTAAATACAAAGGAACGGCCCCTACGGGAGCACTTCCCAAAGAGCTGAACTTTCCGCTTTATCAGCAGAATGAAAGTAAAAACTTTGATATCCTGGTATTCGGAGATCCGCAGCCTTATACCGAAAAAGAGCTTGATTATTTCAGAAGAGGAATCGTAAACGAAGTAAAAAATACAAAGAAAAATGCGGCGTTGGGAATCAGTTTGGGGGATCTTGTGGGGGATAATTTAAGCCTTCAGAAACCTTATGCGGATATCATGAAAGAAATCGGGCTTCCGTGGTATAACGTAATGGGAAATCATGATATGAATTATGATGCTAAAGAAGACCATCTTTCAGACGAAACCTTTGAATCGAATTTCGGACCCGCCAACTATTCATTCAACTATGGAAATGTACATTTCATTATTCTGGATGATATTCTTTATCCTGATCCCAGAGATGGTAAAGGATACTGGGGCGGATTCCGCGAAGATCAGCTGAAATTCATTGAAAATGACCTGAAACTGGTGGATAGGAACAAACTGATCGTAGTTTCTTTCCATATTCCTTTGGAGCACCATAATGAAGACAATTTCAGAAATGCAGACCGTCAGAAATTATTTAATTACCTGCAGCCTTTTGAAAACGTATTACTGTTATCGGCACACACCCATATCCAGCAGCAGATTTTCTATGGAAAGAAAGCAGGCTGGAACGGGGCAAAAGACCTTCATGAGTATAATGTAGGAACAACCTGTGGAGACTGGTATTCTGGAACACCTGATGAAACCGGGCTTCCGGCTTCTACCATGAGAGACGGAACTTCAAAAGGATATTCTTTCATCAGCTTTAACGATAACCAGTATAAGGTTAGATATAAAACAGCCGGAAAGCCTGAAGACTATCAGATCAGATTATATGTGCCTAAAGTAATTCCTTATCCGTCAAAAACATCTGCCAAAGTACTGGCCAACTTCTTTATGGGAAGCCAAAAAGATAAGGTGGAATACAGAATAGACAACGGAAACTGGGAGGCAATGGAGTATGATGAAACAGTAGACCCGAACTTTGCCCTTTCTGTTTTTAAATGGGACAGCACCCAGAATCTCTTTCCGGGAAGAAGGCCTTCCAATCCGGAAATGTCAAAACATATCTGGACTGTCGGTTTCCCTAAAAAGCTGAATTTAGGAAAACACAAAATTGAGGTAAGGGCTTCAGATATGTACGGAAACCAGTTTACGGCTTCCGAAGAATTCGAGGTTCAGAATCCTGTTCTCATTCCATAAGCTTTTCATTTTATTACTATACTTTCAAATCCAAAACCGGTTTTTAATAAGCCGGTTTTTTTGATGACACCAATAGCTGCAGATTAAATTTTTATGCTCGCAGATTCTACAGATTGAGCAGATTTTAAACTTTACCCATAAAAATCTTCCCTTCTTTTCTTCCTAAAAATAAGCAGCAGGAAAATGAAACCTTTGCATATAAAAAAATTACCCATGCCAACCTATAGATTAAGAGCCTGTATTAAATTTATTTTTTGTAGAACATTTAAATCTTTACCTCAATCATATTCTTCAGGAACAAAGATGATGTACTGATGATGTTTTTTACCAAGCAGAGTTTTATGAATGATATTGTTGATTCGTTTAAGCATATGGATAAGTATACAGTATCATCAGCGGCATCTGTGAAATCTGCGTGAGAAAATACACACCAACATCTGTGAAATTTGTGGAATCTGAGGGAAATTTTTTAATCCCAAATTTAAGGTTCGACAAATAAAACTTAAACAGGCTCTAAAATAGCCTCCGATTTTGTCCATCTTTTGATTTGAATTGTATTCCTAATCAATAAACAGCTATTAAAATTCTATTAAATATATCCTGTGCAGGCTCTGTAACAATGTTCTTTCGTAACTTTGCTTAAAGTAAAAAATAATATTATGAATATTAGCGGAAAAAATGCCGTGATCACCGGCGGAGGAAGAGGACTGGGAAAAGCGGTAGCTTTGGCACTGGCCAATGAAGGCGTACATATTGCCGTAACCGGAAGAAACGAAGAAAACCTTAAAAATACCGTTGAAGAGATCAGAAATCTTGGCGTAAAAGCAGAATATGCCGTGTTCAGTATTGATAACGAGGCTGAGGTAAAGACAGGAATTGAAACCCTGGCAGAAAAGCTGGGTGGAATTGATATTCTGATCAATAATGCAGGAATCGGGGATTTCGGAAGTCTTGAAGAAATGTCTTCTGAAACCTGGGAACAGGTCATTAAAACCAATTTATTCGGGGTGTATTATGCGGCAAAAGCTGCACATCCGTTCCTGAAAGAAAGAGGTGAGGGAGATATCGTCAACGTAGCTTCTACAGCAGGATTGAAAGGTGGCCCGAATATGTCTGCGTATGCCGCTTCAAAAGCAGCTGTTGTTTCATTGTCACAATCGATGATGGCCGAATGGAGAAAGCAGAATATCCGTGTTATTACTTTAACGCCAAGTACCATTGCTTCTGATATGAGCATTCAGGGAGGCCTTACAGACGGGAACCCGGATAAAGTACTTCAGCCTGAAGACTTTGCAGAATGGGTAAGGGATATCCTGAAAATGAACAGAAGAGCATTGATTGCCAACGGTTCCATTTTCTCTACCAATCCGTAATTTTTTAATTATTTAATGCATATAAGCGGGCTTCAGCCCGCTTTCTTTGTGTTTGACTGATAATTATTCGGTTGATTATTTCATGAATATTCAACAGGAGTGGGTTTTAGGTCATTCAACAAAATGTTCTTTCCATTTTTTTAACCGTAATAACATTAGTATTTTTGCAGCAAATTATTTACATGCAAAATTATTTAGAATTCAATTTCAAGATCGTTCCGCTTCAACCATGGAATGAGATCTTAATGGCAGAGCTTATAGAAATAGGTTTTGACAGTTTTACGGAAGAGATTGATGGAATTTTAGGATATATTCAGACTGATCTGTTCAAAGAAGAAGAACTGAAAGCCCTTCCGATCTTTGAGAATGAAAATGTACAGATCAGCTATTCTTATGAGGAAATGCCCAATATCAACTGGAATGAGGAATGGGAAAAGAATTTTTCGCCCATCAATATCGATGATAAAGTATTGATCAGAGCCGAATTCCATGAATCGGTGCCGGGCATGCACGAAATTATTATTCAGCCTAAAATGTCTTTCGGAACGGGGCATCACCCAACTACCCACCTGATGATCCAGCAGATGATGGATATTGATTTCAACGGGAAAAAAGTGCTGGATATGGGATGTGGAACTTCCGTACTTGCCATCTATGCCAAGCAGCAGGGAGCAGGAGAAACCAAAGCCATCGATATTGATGAATGGTCAGTGGAAAATTCAAAAGAAAATGCTGCCAGAAACGGAGTGGAACTGGATATTGAACTGGGAACGGCCGAAAATCTGGGAAAAGAACATTACGACATTATTTTAGCCAATATCAACAGAAATATTCTGATCTCTGATATTCCGGCTTATGTTACGGTGCTGAATGAAGGAGGAAAACTTCTTCTTTCCGGACTCTGTTTCTTCGATGTAGATGATATCCTTGAAGTCTGCAAAGAAAACGGGCTGGAACTGAAAAAGCAGTTGCAGCGTGAAGAATGGGTGAGTCTGTTACTGGAAAAATAATAAAAAATGAAGATGAGATCTTGGCTGACAGGATTATTTTTACTGATCCTTCAGTGGTTTTCAGCACAAACGGATGAAGCAGTTTATGCCGATCCTGTTTTTGATTTTCCGGAGGCCAAAACCCAGAAAATTTTTACGGACCAGACCAGAATAAGAAAAGAACCGGATGTAAAATCCCAGATACTGGATTCATTGTCAACCAATCAGCAGGTACTGATCCTTAAGAAGGAAGAAGCTGTTCTGAAACTTGGGGAACGGGCTGCCAATTGGTACAAAGTTTCTTACCGGAAAGGAGATCTTGCTTCTGAAGGATACATCTGGGGTGGGAATCTCTGTCTGGGCTACCGTAATAAAAACGGGTATGATTTCCTGTTCGGATTGTCGAAAACCATTGACAGAAAAAATGAATATGATCAGACTGAAAAGCAAAATATTGCTGGAATCAAAATAATGGAAGGGCATACGCTGGTTAATGAAGTCTATTTTGATGCCGGAAGGGGAGAAGAGCTGAGGTCTGCCACTTTTAATATAGAAAGCAATCACAAGCTGCAGAATGTAGACTTTACGCTGAAAGCTTCAACTTCGGGAGATGCCTGTGGTATCGCCAGCTATGATCAGTATGTTCTTTTGAAGGATAAAAAACTCATCCTCCTTCCCAAATTGATGAGTATAAGTGATGCCGGAGTATTCTATCATTCAGAAGAATTTATATTCCCGAATGACCAGGGTGGAATTCCCAATGCCTTTATCATTAAAACAAGAAATATGGAACTGGATGACAAAGACCGGGAAAAGAAAACACAGTCTTCTAAAACCTATCTCTGGAACGGAAATTCCTATAAGCTGAAATAATTCAGAATAAAGAAAATAAGCCACTGTATTGAATGCGGTGGTTTTTTGTTTTTAAAAGCTGTAGCTATTTTAAGAAAAGTTAAGTTGTGTATTATTTAAATTTCGATATTGTCATCATCAGATACGAAAGATCGGTGATTAACGTTGGATGAAAATAAGTATCTTTATCAACAATTAACCTGATAAACCCAACAATCCGAACATGGAATTTTCACCCTTCAACAATGTTGTTAAACTATGCCTTCAGGGAATGGGTATGGAAGAGAATGGCAACTCTGAAAAAGCTGAAGAATTATTTATGCAGGCCTGGAACGAAGCTACAGATGATTTTGAAAGATTTCTCGCAGCCTTTTACATTTCCCGGCATCAGAAAACAGCTTCCGGGCAGTTGGACTGGCTGGAAAAAGCCCTTGGGAATGCCCTTAAAATAAATGACAATACGGTTAATAGCGCCTTATCATCCCTTTATCTGAAGATGGCTCAATGTTATGAAAATCTGGGAAATACGGAAAAATCCGAAGAATATTCCGGGTTGGCTGCTGCCTGTAGCGACAATATTTCAGATAAAGGTCCTTTTTACCACGGAACGAAAGCAGAACTGAAACCGGGTGACCTGCTTACACCAGGCGGTAATTCCAATTATAAGGCCGGTTTCAAAATGAATCATATCTATTTCACAGCCTTGGTTAATGGGGCTGGACTTGCTGCTGCCCTGGCAAAAGGTGACGGTCCTGAAAGGGTCTATAAGGTGGAACCCACAGGGAAATATGAAAATGATCCCAATCTTACGGATAAAAAGTTCCCTGGAAATCCAACCCGTTCCTACCGGTCTCAGTTTCCTTTGAAGATCATAGAAGAAATCACGGATTGGGTAAAACCGGAGATTGCGGAACTTGATAAGTTTCGTGAAAAACTAGATAACAATAAAGGAGAAATAATCAATTAGATAATGTATTACACAGAAGATATAGTTTTCGCATAGTATGATGAAAAATTTCAGCTTATTACTCATGATATGGATGGGCTTTTTGATGACAGCGTGTTCAGAGAAAAAAGAACAGACGGTTATCCGTGGCCATATCCCCAATTTACCGGATGGAACACTGTATATCTATCAGGATGATTCTTCAAACAGAATCGATAGTGCAAAGACCAAAAACGGTAATTTTACGATAACCCATCAATGGAAACCGGGATCTGTTCCGGCTTATATAGGAATAGACCATATAGATCAGAAAGGCGTTTTAAGAGCCCTGAATTTTCCAACCCATGCAAAATATAAAAACGGAACCTGGCTGTCACAATATTTCATGAATGATCCTTTGATTGTTATCAATGGTGAGATCAAAGATTTTGAAGTGAAAAATATTCAGCTTTCTGAAAAATATAAACTGGTAACCAGCCCCGAAATTAAAGCCGGAAAACAAACCGAAGCCCTCTTCAATACAGATGCCGATTTGTTTGAAACAATAAACCCAAAGACTGTTCAGACGATAAAAGAAAAAATAGCCGGTTATCCCGATTCCTACCATCTGCTGATTAAAATTAATGAAAATAGAAATAGTTTTTCAGCACAGCAGGTTGATGATTTTCTGAAATCCTTTAAAGGAGAAACTACCCACAGTGAAATCTATAAAAAACTTCAGGCCTATAACCGGAAAAGATTCAATGAAGAAAAGATTTCCCTTCCTTTGCTTAAAGATCCTTCGGGAACGAAGAAAGACATTGCAGATAAGAAATACAAAAAACATCTGATCATTTTCTGGGCCAGCTGGTGTGGACCGTGCAGACAGGAAATTCCTATGCTGAAGAAAATGTACACATTATACGGGCAGGAAGTTGAATTCATTTCCATATCTACCGATACCCAACATACATCCTGGCAAAAAGCACTGAAGGAAGAGCAGATGAGTTGGAAGCAGTTAATCGTAAACGATAATGCTGCCGATAACGAAGCTTTGCAAATCCGTTTTAAGCTCAATCAGGCCATTCCTTACACCGTTTTGGTTGATCAGAACCTTAAAATTATCTCCTCTTCTACAGGATTATCCGATGAAAAAGAACTGGAACAGCTGATTAAAAAATAAGTCTTCCGGTCTGTGTAAAATAAAAAAGCTCACCCCAAAAGTGAGCTTTTAATATATCATTCGTTCGGATAAAAATTTCCGATCTGTTCAGATTTGAAGTTAGGCGGAAGAATAGATCGGTTGTATAGGAGAAAAAGTGTCATGATAACTAAAAACAACATCCCTCATCCATCCTCCAGCTTCCATTCTTTTAAACTTACGGATTCGCCTTTACCGCATCATACATCATTGAATCTTTCTGCTGATTGGTGTAATTGTACTGATAATGATAAAATGATGACTCCCAGTCTCCATAGCCTACATTCGGAATAATGATGAACTTTTTACCAAAATCTTCGGCTGAATTTTTCACCGCTGAAGATCGCTCTGCTTCTGATTTTTTATCAAATATCCCGGAGAAATCAGAAAGATTGTCGCCTAATAACAAAACAATAGTGTAGTTTTTGGCGATATCATTTCTGCGGTTTTCCTTGCTGCTTTCTTTAGACCGGAGAATAAGGTTGGTGTCGTTCTGAAGCGGAAAATTGTACTGTTTTAGATTTTTCAGCGTTCCTGCACGTTCCTGCTCCATACGGTTGGTTACATAAAATACCTGAATCCCTTTGCTTGCTGCGTACTGATAGAATTCCTGTGAACCTGTAAGCGGCTTGGCAATACCTTTGGCTGTCCATTCTTCCCATGTTTTCTGGTCGTAATCTTTACCCAGTTTGGCGCGTTCAACAGCGTAGTAGGAATTATCCAGAAAAGTCTCATCAATATCCGAAACAATGGCTAAAGGCTTGTCCGATTTTTGGGCTAAAGCTTCATCCAGACGCAGTTTTGCAATATTATAAGCCTGAAGGCACAATGCTTCATATTCCGCTGCCCTTTGCTGGTAAAATGCTGCATATATTTTTCCGTTACGCCCCAGGTTCTGGTAAGGGCTTTCCTGTGCTGAATTCTTTGAAACCGGAGCTGCTGTCTGACATGAGGTAATCAAAGCCAGAAAACAGCCTGCCATAATAAGATTTAAATTTTTCATTGAGATAAGAATAGAAATGCAAAATTATAACAATTTGATGGGGGGTACAACCTTATGTTTTTATGGGTAAGAATGGGCTGTCATAAAATTGTAAACCTACAAGCCTGGATAAATAAGTCTTAAACGAGCATCAGGCGCAAAAGAAATTGAACACGTAAGTATCCTTGAGTCTCATTCATGCCGCACAGAAGTACACTAAAGTTCTTAAACCTTCGATTTTTATTTAGCCATCAGTAATCTGTCTGATCTGCGAGAGAATAAGATGTCAACAACATCCGTGAGATCAGCGTATGTGGGAAATTCTTAAAGGGTCAGTCTCAATAGGCCCAACTTTGCTTGATCCAAAAAAGTCGGGGCGGCAGGATTCGAACCTTTGACCGTCCTGATTACATCGGGATGCTCTATCCCGGTATTCCCAAAAATAATTCCCTCATTTGTAAGGAAATTTTAGATATTACGTAGTCGTAACGACTTCAAAGCTTTATTTTTTATTTAAACTACTGATATTTATTACACATATCATTACACATGACAGATTCTTTTTTCAGCTAAAAACCAGACTGTTTTTCACTCTTCAACAAAGTTTTGAGCTGACTTTACAACTGATATTTTGCCACCAATGGAGCACTGGCCTGTAGCTTTCCATCAATACTCATAAAAGACTGACTTGTTACTGTGAGTGGAGTTGGTGAAGTTCCTTTATTACATTTTAGTTGGGTGGTATCTGTTATATACTGAGACATTATTTTATTGTTTTTTATGACAATCTATTTCTTTCAATCCAACATACTCCCAGAAACCTCCAACCTTTCTATAAAACTGAATATCTTTATCAAAATAAGCATTTCCCACCTCTGAGTCATAATCATACTCATATACACCAAATTTAACCCAGCATAATGAGAACTCTCCACACTGTTTATTGGTTTCAAATGGATAGAAGTACAATCCTACAATAAATAAAACAGCACAAACAAGTAATAGCATTCTTAAAAATATTTTTTTCATGGTTAGTATTTATCTAATGTTTTAAATAATCAATAGGATAATTACATAATTTATTTTGTCTTTTTATTGTGCCATGTCTTTCCTCCATCAACAGTATACAAAACTTGCCCTTCCCCATACCTCATTATTCCATCTTTATCATTATAGAAATTTACTGAAGTACATGTTTCCTTAGGAGAAATTGCTCCCCAAGTATCTCCATTATCATGACTGTAATATATACTATATACAAGATTGGAGCAATCACATTCAATACATGATTTTAGATGATACAACCAAATAGTATTACCATTTGAATTAATATCATCAAATCTAGACCCTAATGGGACTGCACCCAATATAAAACCTCTTAAATTTATTGTTCTCCAGTCTTTATTATTCGTTGAAACTTGCAAAAGTGGATAGTCTCCTTTGTTACCATACTTGAAGATTAAATTTTTATGCTTGAAAATTTTCACACTTGAATTATTAGCCTCATCACTAATGTTTTCTGTAGATATATACTTATATACATACAATCCTGTAATTAGTAATCCAACTATAACAATAAGACTTATTAGTAACTTTTTCATATTAGTAATCTTCCAAGGTTTTAAACTCTGCTTTTTTTTTCTGAAAATAATCTATTAGGCTTCCTAGCTTATTCAATTCATCAGTATTTGCTAAATCGACTTTACCATTAATTAATCTTTCCTTTTGTTAATGGTAATTTCCACGATTATTTTAATGAAGATAAAAGAGTAACAATTTTTTCATTAATATATTATTGAGGTTTATAGCTGTTATAATTCCCTTTATCTGGGTGGTAAACTTCCCTGTTTCTAATCTCTAAACCGTTGACTCATGATAGACACCGTAATTTCCATCTTCAATTCTAATTATTTGCATTTTTTTTATTATACCGTAGAATTTTAAAAATTGATATCAAAGCTAATATGTGATGAACAGGAATATATAATGATAGGTACAGTGAAACAAAGAATGCTCCTTTAAAGGTTGTTATGTCAGTAGGCTCTTCTCTTTTGCATAAAAATAGAATGTTAATAAAAATGAATAACCATATTAACCATGAAAGCAAAAACCATTTCCATTTTTTTTGTTCCTTTATTCTAAAACAAAAAATATAACCTAAAATATAACAAGTCAAAAAAATTAAAATTAGTTGTAATAATATAAAATAATTCTCCATTTTATTTATTTTTTAAAGCATTGGTGATTTCACTAGCTGTAATTCTACCTGTCTTTTTTGTAGTCAATATGACTTTTCCATTATTAAAAACCAATCTTTCTCCATGCCTATAATCCTGTTCAGAATTTTTGGTACTCGAGCCTTTAATATTTGGATTTGCTTTCTCTGTGTGTCCAATTACAATAGAATCTGTCTTGCCCTCATCATATAATAATTCTGACAATTCTTCGCATATATTATCTTTTACATACATATCACGTGCAGTTAAACAACCATGAATTTCAATTTTACAAATTTTACTAAATCTTGAAAAATCAATCTCACTTATGGTTCTACTATCTTCCCCAACATTAGACCCCATTACAAATCGTGTTGCAGAACCAAGATATAATGAAGAATTTAATTTGTTGTTTTTTACATCCTCCTGAGTAATGTTTTTATTTATATCCGACCCTTTGATAAAATACAAACCTAACATATCTCCATGACTAAAAAAATCAATAGACTGTATTGAACTTTCTTTTTGATTATTGATTGTATCCACTATTTGCTTTGCGGTTTCTATTTTTATATGTTTGATATCTCCATCATTTTTATAATCTTTTTGAACATTTAAAGAAGCAAAATAGAAAGCACTATTGTGACTGCTGAGCTTTGCTCCACCATAAAATAATAACCTTACATATGATGTTTCTTCTACGGTTACATGTCGGAAATTTGGATTCCCATTTACCTTCGTTACAGTTAATTTACCTTCTTCCATTATTAAGCTTTTAAATTATACTTTTTTCAGAAAAATCATCTTTTTCTTGTTTCTTTATTTCAACCTTTTCTTTTAATTCCGCAAAACCGTCTTTATTTATTATACCAGAATAAGTCATTTCTTTTATTTCATCACCTATTTTATGTTCCACCTCAACATCTACACTTTCCCCTTCTTCATAATTTCTTGTGTAAACCAAAAGACTGATTTTATCTCCAAAAAATGCTGTTTGAATATTTTTCTCCATAATATCATCCATCCATTGAACACTTACTATTTGCTTTTCTTTCGTATACTCAAACTCACCATTTTGAGGAAGCTTATTCATTTGAGGGGCTTTGTACTCAATCTTATCTTTAGCGGTCAATAATGAATTTCCTCCATATACATGCATTCTGTCTTTTGCTCCGAACTCTGTCTGCCCATCTGTATATCCTATGAATTTTTCTTTGCCGTAAAGATCTAGGTGTGCTTTTGCGGATATTTCAGTATTAGTTCCAGCATTGATGATGGTTTTCTTACCACTGTCCTGGCTTATTTCTTGTTTAGCAATAATCTTAATGTTCTGGCCAACATTGGTGTCCATGTTCTTTCCTGCTGTGGTCTCGATATTTTCTTCAATATCAAACTTCAGGTTCTTCGATTTTATAGTAATGGTTTCGGGGGCTGTAATGTTTATGTTACTTCCCTGTGTATCAAATTGGAGGACATTTCCACTTTTATCGGTCAGTAAAATACTTTCATCCTCTGTAAATACTAATCTGTGCCCACTTCTGGTCTGTAAAGATTTTACACGGTTATCCATACCACCTCCCAATCCTACACCACCGTGAAACATTCCACCCATTGCAAAAGGAAAATCTGGGTTGTGATATTCAAAGTTAACCATCACCTGGTCTCCGATTTTTGGAACAGCCACAAATCCTCTGTTCTGGCTTATTGCATCGGTGCCACCTGCATCAGGGCTCATCATTCGGATAAAGTGGGTAGTATCATTAAGTTGCCAGTCAAACTGCACTTGTATTCTACCTTGATTCAAAGGGTCGATATTAGAAACTACAGTGGCCACTTGCGGCTCTGCTTTAGGCATAATAAAATCAGGTTTTGGCATGAAACCCGTTCCCTCAGCTATAGCTTCAAAGCTTCCTGTATAACAGCCTCTTGCATCCAC